>SEEL01000118.1 GCA_004144345.1 Hyphomicrobiales bacterium | reverse complement strand
CTGCAGGGCACGGCGGTAGGCGCAGGCTCCTATGCCGGCGCCGAGAACAGCGTCGCCCTCGGCGCGCTGTCGGTCGCCGATCGCGAGAACACGGTTTCGGTCGGCGACGTGGGCAGCGAGCGCCAGGTCACCAACGTGGCGGCCGGGACCGAGGGCACCGATGCGGTGAACCTGGACCAGTTGGACGCGGCCACCGCCAGCACCGCTTATTTCCAGGCCTCGGGCAACGATCCGCTGGACGCCTCCGCCGATCCGGGCGCCTACGTGGAAGGCATCAATGCGACCGCCGCCGGCGACGCGACCAACGCGATCGGCGATGGCGCCTCGGCCTTCGGCAGCGGCGCCAATGCTTACGGGCTCAACGCCACGGCCGTCGGCTTCAATGCGCTGGCCCTGGGCGAGAGCGCCGTGGCGCTGGGCGCCGGCAGCCAGGCCAGCAACGACTTCGCCACGGCAGTAGGCTCGGAAAGCCAGGCCAGCGGTTTTTCAGCGACGGCCACCGGCGGGGCCAGCGTGGCCAGCGGCGATGGCGCCGTGGCCACCGGTGCCCTGAGCGAAGCCTCGGGCGAGGAATCCACGGCCAATGGCTTCTACAGCACCGCCTCAGGCGCCGCGTCGACGGCGCTGGGCGCCGAGAGCATCGCCTCGGGCATCGAAACCACGGCCGTGGGTTTCCTCAGCGAAGCCTCCGGCGCGGGCGCCAGCGCCTTGGGCGCCGAGTCGGTCGCCAGTGGCGACTATTCGACGGCGGTCGGGCTTGCTGCCTCGGCCACCGGCCTGAGCAGCGTCTCGGTGGGTGAATTCAGCATTGCCTCGGGCGACGAGAGCGTGGCCCTGGGCGGCACCGCGTTCGGCGTGCTCAGTGCCGAAGCCAGCGGCGCAGGTTCCACCGCGCTGGGTGCCGGTGCATGGGCGACCGGCGACCAGAGCACGGCCGCCGGTTGGCTGGCCACCGCCGATGGCCTCAATTCCACCGCCACGGGTGCCGCTTCGTGGGCCGAGGCCGACGACTCGACCGCAGTGGGCTACGGTTCGTATGCCTCGGCCGCCAACAGCGTGGCCCTGGGTGCCGGTTCGGAAGCGGACCGGGAGAACACGGTGTCGGTGGGTTATGCCGGCGGCGAGCGCCAGGTGGCCAACGTGGCGGCAGGTACGGAAGACACCGATGCGGTCAACCTGGCGCAATTGAACGAAGTGGCGGCGGTGGCCGATGGCACCGACCGTTACTTCAAGGCCGATGGCCTGGGTGATGGCAGCGACGATGCGCAGATCAGCGGCACCGGCGCGGTGGCGGCGGGTGCCAGCAGCATTGCCAGCGGTACTGAAGCGGC
>SEEL01000052.1 GCA_004144345.1 Hyphomicrobiales bacterium | reverse complement strand
ACCCTCCCCCTTTGCGGGGAGGGTAGCGCAGCTCGCCGCAGGCGTAGCGAAGCTAGGGTGGGGGGCGAGGAGCTCGTGACCCATCAGGTGCGACCGGGCGCCGCCACCCCCACCCTTGATCCCTCCCCGCAAAGGGGAGGGAGACGACTGCGACCACCGTGCCGCCGCTTGAGTGGAGCCCCTCCCTCCCCACTCAGCGGTTGGCCGAAGCACACCTCTTGGCTTGCTTCGGACAGAGCGCAAAAAAGCGCGGAGGGGGGACCGGCGAAGCCGGTGGGTGGGGCGAGCCGCAGCCGCGATGGCGCAGTCAGATATCCTCCCCCGCGTGGCGGGGGAGGGGGACCGCGTAGCGGTGGTGGGGGCGACCACAAGCACTGCGCGTCGAACCCACCCACCGCGTCATTCCCGCGAAAGCGGGAATCCAGGGCAGTCAGCACTGTGGTCGTGGCTCTGGATCCCCGCCTGCGCGGGGATGACGTTAGGCAGGAACGGTCGCGTCGGATTCGCACGAATCTACGTATTAATCCCGACCCCCAAAACCGCTTAACTCAACTAGCGGAATCCCCAGGCGGCTCTAGGCGCACACCCCGATTTTCGGCCAAGTTATCCACGTCCCCCAAAGCCGGGTGTAAACTCCCCTCAGCTGGGTCGCACGGACGGAGTTCGCGACGAAGGACGCGCTCCAGCAGGCGGGCGGGCAGAGGCGTCCTCTGCCTGGGCCCCGTGGGTTATGCGACGGACTGAAGTCCGTACGGCCGCATGGGGACCTGAAATCCCGCGCCCCGAGGCGACGTGTGCCTCTCTATCTGAAACATCGAGGCGTACGCGCCTCGGGGCCCCGTCCACTAACCCTGCAACCGGAGGCTCATCACCGATGGACGATGAAACACGCCCATACCGGGCGCACCTCATAGCTCCCCTGCAGCAGCGCCGGTTGCGTTCACCCGTGCAAAGAGAAATGTTCCGGCGCCGTCGATCCGGGCCTGTCTCGCTCGTCATATCGATGTGGCTGCCGAAGGGTGCGGCCTGCTGCCAGCATCTGACAGCAGGATCGGGCATCCCTGGCGCCGAAGCATCGACAAGGACAGATGAGATGACAGCCCCGCTCGCCCCGGATTTGTGGCCGCTCCCGCCGATCACAAATCGCGCCGGCCGACCCTGTTCGGCCCAGTTTTCGCTTCCCCCGCACGGGCTTTCTGCTATTACGCCCGGCCCCACGCGGCGCTCTGCCGCCGCCAGAATGTAAGGCACGGATCCATGACCTCCGAAACCTTTGACGCCGCCCCGGCGGCCACTGCGCCTGCCGATCCTTCGCTGGCCGCGCGCAACAAGCTCGTCATCTACATCCTGCTCGCCTCGACCTTTGTGGTGATGCTGAACGAGACGGCGATGAGCGTCGCCATCCCGCCGCTGATGGAGGCCCTTGGCGTCACGGCCTCGGCCGCGCAATGGCTCACCACCGCGTTCCTGCTCACCATGGCCGTGGTCATTCCGATCACCGGCTTTCTGATGCAGCGGCTGAATTCGCGGCCGATCTTCATCCTCGCCATGACGCTGTTCAGCATCGGTACGGCCGTCGCGGCCGTATCGCCCGGCCTGCCGCTGCTCATCGTTGGCCGCGTCATCCAGGCCGCCGGCACGGCCATCATGATGCCGCTGCTGATGACCACGATCATGACGCTCGTCCCGCCTGACGAGCGCGGCAAGATGATGGGCAACATCTCCATCGTCATGGCCGTCGCGCCGGCCATCGGTCCGTCGGCCGCGGGTCTGATCCTGCACTATCTCGAATGGCGCTGGATCTTCATCATCGTGCTGCCCATCTCGCTCGGCGCGCTCTATCTCGGCTACCGGATGATGGTGAACGTCACCACGCCGCGCTATGCGCCGCTCGATATCGTCTCGGTGATCCTTTCCGTCTTCGGCTTCGGCGGCATCGTCTACAGCCTGTCGAGCTTCGGTGAAGCGGCCGAGCACGCGGTGATCTCGCCGTTCATTCCGCTGGGCATCGGCATTGTCGCCATGGCCATCTTCATCTGGCGGCAGATCATGCTGGCCCGCAAGGATGCGGCGTTGCTCGATCTGCGCACGCTCAAATCGCGCAACTACGCCATCTCGATGGTGATGCTCTCCATCCTGATGATCGCCATGTTCGGCACCATCATCCTTCTGCCGATCTATCTCGTGCGGATCCAGGGTTTCGACACGCTGTCGACGGGCCTGTTGATGCTGCCCGGCTCGCTGCTGATGGGCCTGCTTGGTCCGTTCGTTGGCCGGCTGTTCGACAAGGTCGGGCCGACGCCGCTCGTCATCCCGGCCATGGTGCTGGTGACGCTGGTGCTGTGGGCGACGACGCTGCTCGGCGTCGGCACGCCGTGGCAGTTCATCCTTGCCGGCCACATCGTGATCAGCATCGGCTTCGCCTTCCTGTTCGGCCCACTGTTCACCTCGAGCCTCGGCTCGCTGCCGCCAAGTCTGTACAGCCACGGCTCGGCGCTGCTCGGCTCGATCCAGCAGGTCGCGGGCGCCGCGGGTGTGGCGCTGTTCGTCGCCATCATGTCGGTCACGTCGGCTTCGCTGGCGACGGGTGGCGTGAAGCAGACCGAAGCGCTGGCTGCTGGCATCCGCACGGCCTTCACGGTCGGTGCCTCGATCGCCGTGCTGGCGCTGATCGCGTCGTTCTTCGTGCGCCGCCCGCCGGCGCAGGAAGGCAATTGGGGCGGCGGCCACTAGGCCGTCGCGAGACGCTCGAATGCCGAAGGCGCTGGCGGATTGGTCAGCGCCTTCATTATTTCCGCCGCCGCCGCATCGGGTGTCAGCAGCGCGGTGTCGAGTTCGAGATCGTAGACCCCATGCGCATGCGGCGCCGCCTGCCAGCGCAATACGGGGGCGGGTACCGCCTCGCCCGCCGCGTAATAGCCGCCATGCGAATCGGCATTGCGCCGCGCCATGATCGTCTCGATCGGCGCCCTCACCCCCACGAACAGCACCGGCGGCCCCCGCAGCTGCGCCACTGCATCGGCAAGAATGCCAAGCGGGCGCGAATAGCCATCGTGAACACCGAGATCGGCCACCACATTGACGCCGCTCCGTGCCGCAGCGGCAATCGACGCGAACAGGGCGTGGTAGAGTTGCTGAACAGCCGGTTCGAGATCGGGCCGCTCGCCCCCGGGCCTCAGGCCAATGCCCGGCCGCAAAAGTTCGGGCGTCGCCTGCATCAGCAGATCGACGCCCAGATTGATCCAGATGCCGGGGAACTTGTCCTGCACGGCCCGCGCGATCGAACTCTTGCCCGATCGCGGCGCGCCATTGAGCAGGACGATTGCGCCCGGCGCCGGCGTCACTTGGCGGCTTTCGCCATTTCGATCGACTGCAGGATCACGCGGCGGGCTTCCGCAGCGTCACCAACATGGCTGATCTTGGCCCATTTGCCGGGCTCGAGATCTTTGTAGTGCGTAAAGAAGTGCTTCACGCGCTCGACCTGAATATCCTGGATATCGGCGATATCGTTGACCTTGTCGTACATGGCGGTGAGCTTGTGCACCGGCACGGCGAGGATCTTTTCGTCCTGGCCGCCATCGTCTTCCATGAACAGCACGCCGATCGGGCGCGAGCGCACCACGGCGCCGGGCACCAGCGGACGCGAATTCATCACCAGAACGTCCAGCGGATCGCCATCGCCGCACAGGGTGTGCGGGATGAAGCCGTAATTTCCGGGGTAACGCATCGGCGTATAGAGGAAGCGGTCGACGAACAGGGCGCCGGAGGCCTTGTCGATCTCATATTTGATCGGTTCGCCGCCCAGGGGCACCTCGATGATCACATTGAGGTCGTCGGGCGGGTTCTTGCCGATCGGGATGGCGTCGATATTCATGCGAAACTGCCGAAAATAGGGAGGGAGGGCCCGGTTTTGGCCATCCGCCGCCCAAAAGGCAAGGCGTAGTTGCGCGGGAGAGTTATGCGCCCGTGGCGCTTGCTGCGCTCAGGTGCGGGCCATCTGGTTGCGCAGGATGGTGCGCTGGCGGGACGAAACGCCGATCAGCTCGGCAATGCGCCAGACCATATTGTCCTCGAGCTCGTGGTTCTTGTCGTCGGCGAAAACCACCTGCCACATCATGCGGATAATCTCGATCCGCTCCTCCTCGGGCAGCGCCGTGATGGCCGAGGTGAAGCGGTAAAAATCCACCGCCTCGCTGTCGCGGCGCGTGGCGTCGTCGATCAGGGTTTCCACCTCGTGCTCGTCGAGGGCGTAATAGTCCATCAGCGCATGCTTCACCGCGTCCCGCTCCTCGGGCTTGGTGGTGCCATCGACCGCCGCCAGATGCACCAGCAGCGCCGCGACGGCGAGCCGGGGTTCATGGCGCAGATCGGGCGTTTCCTTCTGCGTGAAGAAGCGGGAAATCGTATCGAACATCGGGGGCTCCGGAGGATCAGCGACGAAGATAGGTGCAAAATAGGGCAGCGCCAATGCACGATCCGGTGCGTGCTATTTGACGCCGGTCTTCTTGTTCATGCGCTCGATGAAGCGGATGACCGGGCGCTGCCAGGCCGGCACGCGCTCGACCATGTAGCGGTAGTAGACCTCATTGGTCATCACGTGCCGGTAGAGCCGGGAAAAGGCGACCATGGATTTGTGCAGCCAGGGCTTCTTCTTGCCGGTGAAATGCAGGATGTGCGGGTTCAGCACCTCGTGCAATGGCCGCGGATCGAGCAGGTTCCACATCGTGTCGAGCTCGAGCCAATTGTCCTTGAACGTCAGGTTCAGGAAATCCTGGTCGTAGTAGATCTTGGCCAGCGTGCCGTCCTCGATGGCGGCCTCGAAGCGGTCGAGGATGCTCATCTGCCGCCATTGGGTCATGTCGATCAGCAGCATGCCGGCGTTGAAATAGGGCATGGCCGAATCAAAGATGCCGCGTGGATCGATGATGCTGCGGCGGGTCATGATCTGGACGCCGACATAATCGGGCACCGCCGCCAGCGGATAGCCCTGCATGTCGATCTCATAGAGCCGCTCGATGGGCGTGCGCACCATCATGTCGCAGTCGAGATAGAGCAGGCGCGTCACATCCGCCGGCAGCAGCTCGGCGAACAGGATGCGGGCATAGACGATGTTGGAGAGACGCGGATTGTAGCGGGCGCGCTTGGCGATCGAGACAAAGCCCGCATGCGCGTCGATGTCGTAGAAAATCTGGGTGGCGCCGAATTCGGTCCGGATGGCCTCGAGCGCGGCGCGATGTTCGGCGCTGAGTGTGCGGTGAAAGAGGTGGAAGACCACATCCTTGCGCCGGTAGGTGAACAGGCAGACCGAGCGCATCAGCGCATAGGCAGGCGCCCAGTAGCGGTCGTCGAAGGTCAGGACGATGTGGATAGGCGATGCCGGCATCGACCTGTATTTCCCCCGTTACCCGCGGATGTCTGCGGTTCGCGCCGTCTCTAGCACAAGCCGCATCGCGGGCAAGTGAGGCACCAGCCAAAGACTCGGCTTGACTCCGGAACCGAGTCTGATGTTCTCTGTTTGTTCTGTTCACGAACCAACAGGAGGGCCTTCATGCAGGGCCTTTCGCGACAACAGACATTGGAGGATTTGCGGACCCGGATCGAGAAAGTGGAGAGGCGGCCGGCGCTTTCGCATGGTTCAAGCAAAGTAACTGCTGACGACGGGGCCTTCGCCCTGCCGGGCAAGTCTCTGCACGAAATATTCGTCGACAGTCACCGCGATGCCGGAGCGTCACTTGGCTTTGCCCTCGGCGTGGCAAGAAGTCTTCTGAGCCGGGAGAGGCCGGCCATCGTCTATCTGCAGATGAGTAGCGATACCGCTGAGACAGGTCTGCCTTACGCGACCGGGATTGCCTCTTTTGGTGTCGACCCTGAAGCCATCGTGCTGGTTCGAACGACCAACATCGTCGATCTGCTTTGGGCAGCAGAGGAAACGCTGGCCTGCCGTGCCGTTGCTGCCGTGATCGCTGATATCGGTAGCGATCCCAAGGCACTCGATTTCACTGCCAGCCGTCGCCTGGGCATGCGCTCGGCTGAAAGCGATGGCGCATTCCTTATGCTTCGATACGGGCTTGGACGCACCGCAAGTGCTGCCCGCTTTCGCTGGCATATCGCACCACAACGCAGCAGTGAAATGACGTTCGACAGGCGATCGCCTGGGAATAGCCGGTGGCGGCTCAAACTGGAGAAGGGGCTTTGGGACGGGAAGCCCGAAATGGAATGGCATTTGGGCTGGACAAAAAATGGCTTCGATATCTTCTCTCCAGACCGGGACAGCTCTGCTGGCATCGCGCCGCTTCCTGCTTATCCATTTGCCGCGCTGGGCGACCGATTGCCTAAAACGGCATGAGGTTGCTCTGGCGGACACCGGCCGTCCTCTCGTTCTGTATGAAAAGCAGAAGGGCGCCATGCGGATCGCGGCGCTCGATCTTGAGGCAAGTGGTTTTGGCCTAAAACTGGGCCAGTCCCTGTCGGATGCCCGGGCACTTGTCCCGTCGATGGACGTGCGTGAGATAGATCGCCCACTACTCGAAGCCATCTTCGCCGACTTTGCCGATTGGCATTCCTATGCCAGCCCCATGGTTTCAGTGCTTACGGACACTGCCCCTTATGGCGATCTGGCTCTGGATATCACGGGTGTCAGCCATCTGTTTGGCGGCGAAACCGCCATGCTTGAAAGAGTTCTCGGCAAGATATGGTCGCTTGGATATTCTGCCATCGGCAGTGTTGCTCCTACGATTGGAAGTGCGTGGGCGCTCGTCCATTGCAATGAACAATGCATCGTCACTGGGAGCATTGCCGAAGCGATTGCGCCTCTGCCGGTTTCAGCCCTCCGCCTTGATGAGCAGCAGATCGCCGATCTCAACCAGACCGGACTAAAGACCATCGGCCAACTCTATGGTCGGGACCGTAAAGCCCTGCAGGCGCGGTTTGGCGTGGCTCTTCTCCTGCGGCTCGATCAGGCACTAGGGTATGTCGAGGAAAGGATGGCTCCTCGCTTGCCGCTGGTTGAGCGGTTTGCTGAGCATCGCTTTGCCGATCCCATTGGTCTGATTGACGATGTGCTGATGTGCGCCAGTGACCTTGCGGTCAGCCTTGCGCACCAGCTTGAGGCAGAGGGGTCGGGAGCAAAGACCTTCCACCTGTTTCTCTACCGCGTTGATCACAAGGTCATAAACTTCTCGGTCAATGCGGGCCGTGCAACACGGGACCCGTATCACATCGCCAGGTTGTTCAAGCATCGGGCCGAGCGTCTGGCGGGGGACTATGACGCGGGCTTCGGCATCGACATTGTCCGGCTGGCCGCAAGTTCCGTATTCGAGCTAGGCTCCGTTCAGATCGGGGCCTTCGAGATCGACAATGGCGCGCATGACCTCGAGCAGCTCTACGACCGGATGACGAGCCGGCTAGGCCCGCTTGCAGTGCTGCGACCTAAACCTGTCGACACCCATATTCCCGAACAGGCCGTCAGGCTGGAACCGATTGTAGCGCGCAGCGATGAGGCCATATCAGGCGCTTTCGACATCACTGTGCCGCGTCCATTGAGGCTGCTTCCTCAGCCGGAGCTGGTCAGTGTCGTCGCGCAGATTCCGGACGGTCCGCCGGCTCGAATGACTTGGCGGCGTGTTGGCTATCGCTTCGTCAAAGCATCGGATGCCGAACGCATTTCATCCGAATGGTGGGCAGGAAACCAGCTGCCGATCCTGACCAAGGCGACGGAGGATGCGGCGCGGCTCGATGGCAAGCCCGACAGATACTATGATGAGGCAAGGGCTGTCCGTGACTACTACATCGCGGAAGACGAAGAGGGTCGACGCTACTGGCTGTTCCGCGAGGGACTGTATGGCCATTCGCTGACACCTGCATGGTATATCCATGGGCTGTTCGCATGAGCTCCAGCGTCGTCCCACTTCCCACGCCGCCGGATCGAGGCAGGTCATCTCCTTCGTTCATCGAACTGGTGACGACTTCAAACTTCTCGTTCCTGCGCGGCGCATCTCATCCCGAGGAATTCGTCAGCGCCGCCATTAGTATGGGCTTTGGCGGTCTTGGCCTATGCGATCGGAACAGCTTGGCAGGGGTGGTTCGTGCCTACCGCGAATTCATCGATAGCGAACGCCCGGCCGGCGCGTTTCGCTATCTCGTCGGCACGCGCCTCTGCTTCGCCGACGGCACACCGGACATCGTCGTCTACCCAAGCGACCGTGATGCCTATGGGCGTCTATGCAAATTACTGAGCGTCGGAAACTCAAACGGACAAAAGGGTGCTGCCAGGCTGACGCTGGCGGATCTATGGCCCTATGCCGACGGCCAGCTGTTCATCCTCATGCCCTCAATGACCAAATGGGATGATACCGAGCGCGTATTGGCAGATCTTGTCGCGCATGCCCCGCAAAGAGTGTGGGTAGCAGGCTCGTGCATCTTCAAGGGTGACGATCGCGCCCGCCTGAACAGGTTTGCCGATCTCGGCAGACGGCATGGCGCGCCGATGCTGGCGACCAACGATGTGCTCTATCACCATCCTGATCGTCGCATCGTGCAGGATGTCGTCACCTGTATTCGCGAGCACACCACGATCTTCGCAGCAGGACGTCAGCTTGAGCAGAATGCCGAGCGGCATCTGAAGCCGCCCTCTGAAATGGGGCGATTGTTCGCCGAGCACCCCGAGGCTCTGGCCGAAACACTCGCCTTTGCGAAGCGCGTGACGTTCTCACTCGAGGATCTGCGTTACAACTATCCCGACGAAACCGTTGGCCTCCATGAGACAGCACAGGAAACGCTGGAGCGTCTCACCTGGAAGGGCGCGAAGCAGCGTTATCCCGCTGGCATTCCCGACGAGATCAAGAGCATCGTCTGGGCGGAACTCTGCCTCATCGCCTACAAGCGGTATGCCGCCTACTTTCTCACCGTCCACGACATCATCGACTATGCACGAAACATAAGGCGCATTCTTTGCCAGGGTCGCGGCTCGGCGGCGAACTCAGCCGTCTGCTTTTGCCTCGGGATCACCGAGGTCGATCCAACCAAGGCCAGGCTGGTCTTCGGTCGATTTCTGTCGACCGAGCGCAACGAACCGCCGGATATCGATGTCGATTTCGAGCACGAGCGGCGCGAAGAGGTCATGCAATATGTCTACGCCAAGTATGGTGGCAACCACACCGGCCTGACGGCGAACGTCATCACCTATCGCGGCAAGAGTTCACTCCGCGAAGTCGGCAAGGTCTTTGGCCTCTCCGACGATGCCATTGCCGCACTCAACCAGATGCACTGGGGCGGCGCCGTCGCCTTCAAGCGGGAAAACCTCAAGGAAATCGATCTGCATGCCGACGAACCGACGCTGGCCCGCGTGCTGGAATGTGCCAAGGCCTTGCGCGGCTTTCCCCGGCACCTGAGTCAGCACGTTGGTGGCTTCGTCATCACGCGCGATCACCTCGACCATCTGGTGCCCATCAGCAAGACAGCGATGGAAAGCCGCACCATCATCGAGTGGAACAAGGACGACATCGATACGCTCGGCATCCTCAAGGTGGACGTTCTCGCCTTGGGTATGCTCACCTGCCTGCGCCGCTCATTCGAACTGATGTATGTCCACTACGGCAAGGACATCAAGCTCGCCGAACTATTGATCGAGGAACACGATCATCCGGAGCGGGCTGTGGGTGTCTATGACATGACCCACCGTGCCGACACGATCGGCGTGTTCCAGATCGAGAGCCGGGCGCAGATGTCGATGCTGCCCCGGCTGAAGCCAAAAGTATTCTACGATCTGGTGATTGAAGTCGCCATAGTCCGCCCCGGACCGATCCAGGGCGGCATGGTCCATCCCTATCTCAAGCGCCGGCAGGGGCTGGAGAAAGCGGAACCTCTTGGGCCGGATCTGGAAGCTGTGCTGCAGCGAACTCTCGGCGTGCCGCTCTTTCAGGAGCAGGCGATGCAGATTGCCGTCGTTGGTGCCGGCTTCACGCCGGGCGAAGCCGATGGGTTGCGCCGTGCCATGGCCACCTGGCGCCAAAATGGCAAGATCGAACTGTTCCGTGAGCGCTTCGTCACCGGCATGATCGGTAATGGCTATGCCAAGGACCTGGCAGAACGCTGTTTCAAGCAAATCGAAGGTTTCGGCGACTACGGGTTCCCCGAAAGCCACGCGGCTTCCTTCGCGCTTCTCGTCTACGCCTCATGCTGGCTCAAATGCCATTACCCCGATGTGTTTGCCTGCTCGCTGCTCAACAGTCAGCCCATGGGCTTCTATGCACCTGCGCAGATCGTGCGAGATGCGATCGAGCATGGCGTAGAGGTCAGGCCCGTCGACATCAATCACTCCGACTATCTGCACGTTCTTGAGGACGGCACTCCGGCACGTGACAAGGTGTGGGAGCGCCACGCAGAGATGCGTGATGAGATATGGTCCACCAAGGCCATAAGGCTGGGTCTGTCGCAGATCGTCGGCCTCAAGCAGGATCATGCCAATCTGATCGTTGCCCGCCGTGGCCGAGGCTATGATTCCGTTCGGGACCTCTGGCTGCGGACCAGACTTGCGCCGTCGATCCTGCAGAAGCTGGCCGAGGCGGATGCGTTCACCTCGCTCGGTCTCAACCGGCGCGACGCCCTATGGGCCATAAAGGGCCTGATGGGGACGGATGGTGCCGAGCTCCTGCCCCTGTTCAGCAGTGCCGGCCTGCCTGCCCATCGCGCTGAACCGGATGCTGACCTGCCCCCCATGCCGCCGGGTGAGTCGGTCGTCTATGACTACAGAACGCTCACGCTTTCGCTGAAAGCGCACCCGGTCAGCTTCCTGCGGGACATGCTGGATCGTCGCCGCATACTGCCCTCGCATGCGCTCAGTTCCCGGCGGAATGGCGAGATCGTCGAAGTTGCCGGTCTCGTTCTCGTCCGACAGCGTCCCGGCACGGCCAGCGGTATCATCTTTGCGACGCTTGAGGATGAAACCGGCATCGCCAACATCGTGATCTTCAACAAAGTGTTCGAGGCCAATCGCCGAGCCGTTCTTGGCTCGCGCATGCTGTCGGTTCGCGGGCAATTGCAGATCGAGGGGCTTGTGGTGCACATCATCGCGCGCGAGTTCACCGACATGACGCCGCATCTCATGCAACTGGCCTCCGGCCGCGATCTTGGCAACGCCGTGCTGTCCCGCGCCGATGAGGGCCGGACCGACGTGCAGCCGGGCCGGGATGCCGCCATGCTGCGACAGCAGGAGGCCGTTGAACGGGCGGCTCGGGCGGCGTTGCCCAAGGGGCGCAATTTCCACTGATGTCAGGCGAATTTGTCGATCGCGGTGGCGAGGGCGATATCCTTCGCTGTCAGCCCCCCGGCGTCGTGAGTGCTCAGGGTGATCGACACCTTGTTGTAGACGTTCGACCATTCGGGATGGTGGTCGGCCGCCTGGGCGAGGATGGCGATGCGTGTCATGAAGGCGAAGGCTTCCGTGAAATCCTTGAACTTGAAGTCGCGGCTGATGGCGCCGGCCTCTTCGTCATAGGTCCATGCGGTGAGCTTGCCGAGCGCCGCCTCACGCTCCGATGCCGTGAGCTTTGCTGCCATTTTCGTCTCCTCGTTCCGACCAGAACAATACACAATACACTGGCCGCGCCGCCGTTCCTTGACGGCAGGCCGTCAGATCGACGACACTCGGTCAAGATGCTTGACGATCCTCCCAAAACCCGGCTCGGCCCCGCCCTCATTCTCGCGCAGGAGCATTGGCGCCGCGCCGTCGAGCAGGTGATGGCCGCTCAGGGGGCGCCGCCCATCTGGGCCAGTGTCGAAGTGCTGGCGCGGCTTACGCCGGAGGGCGTCAGCCAGGCGCTGCTCGCCGAGCGCATGGGCCTCAGCAAGCAGGCGGTGCAGCAATTTCTCGACCAGCTCGAGGCGTTGGCGCTCATCCGCCGCGAGAGCGATCCCGCCGACAAGCGGGCGAAGCGGGTCTTCATCACCGAGGCCGGGATGGTGGCGCTCACGACGCGGCGCGAAGCCGAGCGGCAGGCCGATCGGCAGATGCGGGACATTTTGGGCAGGAAGAATTTCGACCGGCTGAAGAAGGCGCTCGGCAAGCTCAGCGCTGCGCCTGCGTCGACTCCCGGATGATCAGGTCGGGGTCGATCTGCGTCACGCGCGGCTCGGGCAGCGTGTCGCCGGCCGAGATCAGCCGCATCAGCCGGTCCACCGCCATGCGGGTCACCACTTCGACGGCATAGTTGACGCTCGACAGCGGCACGCCCGCATACTCGGCGAACTCGATATTGTCGAAGCCGACCAGCGCAATGTCTTCGGGCACGCGTAGATTGTGGCTCAGGCACCAGCGCAGCGCGCCGATCGCCAGCGAGTCGTTGGCGGCGAATACCGCCGTCGGGCGCGAGCGGCCGCTCATCAGCGTGTCCATCGCCCAATAGCCCTTTTCGGCCGTGTGGCCATGCGGGTCGACGCTGAAACTCTGCTCGAAGTCGATGCCGGCTTCGGCGAGGGCGTGCTGATAGCCCTGCAGCTTTTCGAGGTTGCCGAGCGGATTGGCGCTGTCGATGATGCCGATCTTGCGATGGCCGACATCGATCAGATGCCGCGCTGCCTTGTAGGCGCCGCGCCGCTCATCCATGCACACCGCGTCGATGCCGGCGTCGGGGTCGCCGACCAGCAGCACCACCGGATAGTTCGCCTGGCGCAGCGGGCGGATGTGGTCGAGCTTGCGGTGGCTGGTCGGGTAGATCAGCATTCCATCGACCTGCCGCGCGCGGAACAGCTCGATGGCGCGGATCTCTTCGCTCAGCGTATTGTTCGACGTCGTGAACAGGGTGCCATAGCCGCGCTCCGACAGCGCAATCTCGATCGCCTGCGCTACGCGGGTCAATGTAGGGTTGTTGATGTCGGTCAGCACGAGGCCGATCGTCTTGGTCTCGCGGCTCACCAGCGATTTGGCGATCTGGTTAGGCAGGTAGTTGAGCTCGGAGGCGGCGCGCTGGATGATGTCGCGCGTTTGCTGCGGGATACGCGGCGAATGGCGCAGCGCCAGCGAGACCGTGTTGGTCGAAAAGCCGGTCTTGTCGGCGATGTCCTTCAATCGGACGATCGATTTTGCCATGGCTATCTGCCCAATCCCGGCATTGCGCCCCGCTGCCGGATTTTTCCCCGCTTAGCCCAGTTCAATGCTGAATTGCCACCAAAAAGCCGGAGGGCCGGTACGTTTCCCGGGAAATCTCCCCCGCCCGCCATCGCCTAGCGCGCCTCTGCCCGCAGCCGCGCGATCGCCTTGAGCTGCAGGGAGTCGGGGTGGAGCTGCATGAATTCGACGCGGTTGCCGTCCGGGTCCTCGACCCAGGCCTGCCGGTTGCCGTCGGCGGCGGTCTTCTTGTCGATCAATAGCTTGATACCGGCCTGCTCGACCCGGTCGACCACGGCGTCGAGGTCGTCGACAGTGAGGCAGACATGGGAGATTGCATTGCCGTTCCAGCCGGGCGACCGATCGTTCTCGGCGCCGGGAAAGATTTCGATGAACTGCTCATCGGTGATCCTGAGATAGACCAGCCACAGGCCGCCGTCGGGGTGGTCAATGCGCATCATCTCGCGAAAGCCGAGCTTGTCGCGGTAAAAATCCAGCGATTTTTCAAGGTCATAAACCTTGAGCGCGACGTGACCGATGCCGGTGATGGCACCCATATCCCCTCCCTCGGCCCGACGGGCTCTTTCGTTAGTATCCATATCGGTCAGCTAGGCTGACGCGATTTGAACGTTAATCAGCGAGAGGGCAAGAGGCACCACGACCTCAGTCCATTCGCAAGAACGTTAATACGACTGGAGCGTGACTCCAGTCCCAGGCGAAGTCAACTCATCCGCCAGCGGGAGACGCATTATCGCGTGTTGCGACCTGAGTCACACCGGGTGTTTTACACAGCGAGCGCAGCACCGTCCGGGCGGTCGAGAATCCCTGTTGACGAAGCTTGGTACTTGCCCATAGGGTTAACGCTAATACTGCTTTAGCGCTAATGCTGAGCGATGCGACCCCGAGGCCGAATGGTCAGGGGACGTCACGGGGGAGGGATGAGATGGCACTTCGGTGGAGCCGGCTATCGCCGCAGCTTGCGCTGACGCCGGCCGTGGCCATCACGCTGGTCGCCTTCATCGGCGCGATCCTGTGGACGATCTACATGTCGTTCACCGAGTCCAAGGCCTTCGCCACCTACGGCATCGACTTCTCGGACTGGACCCGGCAGTACGAGCGCCTGTTCAAGGACAAGGGCTGGAGCATCTCGCTCCGCAACATGCTGGTGCTGGGCATCGGCAGTTTCCTCGCCATCGTCTTCGGCTTCATCCTCGCCGCCATGATCGACCGCGAAAAGCGCGGCGAAGGCTTCTTCCGCACCATCTTCCTCTATCCGCTGGCCGTCTCGCTCATCGTCACGGGCGTGGCCTGGCGCTGGATGTTCAACCCGAGCTTCGGCCTCCAGGCGGCACTGCATTCCATCGGTCTCACCTGGGTCAGCTTCGACTGGCTGTCGCGGCCCGAGACGGCGATGTACGGCATCATCCTCGCCATGGTCTGGCAGGGCGCCGGCTTCTACATGGCGCTGATGCTGTCGGGTCTCAAATCCATCAACACCGAGATCTGGAGCGCCGCCAAGCTCGATGGCGTCAGCTTCTGGCGCATCTATCTCGAGATCATCATTCCGATGATGAAGTTCACCTTCCTCACCTGCGCGATCCTGCTCTCTCTGGGCGTGGTCAAGGCCTATGACATCGTGGTGGCCATGACCAATGGCGGACCAGGTCAGGCCACGTGGGTGCCCGGCTACTTCACCATCAATGCCTACTGGGCGCGGTCCAATCTCGCCTACGCCTCAGCGGCCGCCGTGATCATGCTGCTCATCACCGCCATCATCTTCCTGCCTCTGGTGCTGCTCACCGCCTGGCAAAACCGCAATCGCGAAGCGAGGGCCACATGAGCATCGCCGAAACCTCGCTTGCCCGCGGCGAGATCATGGTCGACAGCGCGCCGCGCTTCCCGCGCAAGAAGAAGGGCATCAGCGGCCGCTCGATCGCCATCCTCGTCTTTCTCACCATCTGCGCGGCGTTCTTCTGCGTGCCGCTCTATGTGATCATCACTACGTCGTTCAAGACGATGCCGCAGATTCGCGAAGGCGCGATCTTCTCGCTGCCGGCGCCCTTCACCATCGAGCCCTGGATCAATGCCTGGGACCATGCGTGCTCGGGCATCCGCTGCGACGGCCTCAAGGTCGGTTTTTGGAACTCGGTGTTCATTCTCTTGCCGAGCCTCGCGCTCTCGATGGTGCTGTCCTCGATCACCGGCTATGCGCTGGCGCTGTGGAACGTCAAATGGGCGAACACCTTCCTGTTCATCCTCTTCATCTGCGCCTTCGTGCCGTTCCAGATCATCATGATCCCGCTGATCATCCTCAGCTCCGGGCTCAAGGTCTACGGCACCATATGGGGCATCGCGATTATCCATGCGGTGCTCAGCATGCCGTTCCTGACGCTGGTGTTTCGCAACTACTACAAGGGCATCCCGCAGGAGATCATGAGCGCGGCGATGATGGATTCCGGGTCCTTCTGGAAGATATTCCGCGAGATCATCGTGCCGATGAGCGGCAACATCTTCATCGTGGTGCTGATCCTCCAGGTCACGTCCATCTGGAACGACTTTCTGCTCGGCCTCACCTTTGGCGGGCTCGGCACGCAGCCGATGAGCGTCGTGCTCGCCAATGTCGTGATCACCACAACGGGCGAGGCTGCCTACAACGAGAACATGGCTGCGGCCCTGCTGACTGCGATCCCGCCACTCGTCATCTACTTCGTGCTCGGCAAGTTCTTCGTGCAGGGCATCACCGCCGGCGCGATCAAGGGGTAAGGCGCATGCCACGCGTTCAGTTCGAAGACATCATCAAGACCTACGGCCGGGTGACCGTCCTCAAGAATCTCGACCTCGCGATAGACGATGGCGAGTTCCTCGTCCTCCTGGGTCCTTCGGGTTGCGGAAAGACCACGCTTCTCAATCTGCTTGCCGGTCTGCTCGACGTGACTGCCGGGCGGATCAGCATCGGCGAGAGAGACGTGACGGACCTCGATCCCAAGGACCGTGGACTGGCGATGGTGTTCCAGTCCTATGCGCTCTATCCGACCAAGACGGTGCGCGGGAACCTCAAATTCGGCCTGTCCTCGTTCAAGCTCGATGGGGCGGAGGTCGACCGGCGGATCGCCTGGGCGGCAAAGCTGCTGCAGATCGAGCCCTTGCTCGATCGCAAGCCCGCGCAGCTCTCGGGCGGCCAGCGGCAGCGCGTCGCCATCGGCCGCGCGCTGGTGAAGAAAGTCGGGCTGTTCCTGTTCGACGAGCCGCTCTCCAATCTCGACGCGAAGCTGCGCACCGAGATGCGGCTCGAGATCAAGAAGCTCCATGACGAGTTGCACTCGACCATCGTCTATGTGACGCACGACCAGATCGAAGCCATGACCATGGCGACCAAAATCGCCGTCATGGATGGCGGCGTCATCCAGCAATTCGGCACGCCCGATGAGATCTATGGCCGCCCGGACAATCTGTTCGTTGCGGGCTTCATCGGCTCCCCCGCAATGAACCTTCGCCCCGGCAAGATCACGCTGAGCGGCGGCAGACCCGGTGCGCTGGTCGATGGCGTGGCGCTTGATCTCAGCCACTACGCTTTCGTCACTGCACCCGCCGATGGCCAGTCCGTCGTCGTCGGGCTTCGGCCCGAGCATTTCGGCCAGCCGGGCGAGGCGGTGGCCGATGCCGCCGGCACGTTCAGCCTGCCGGTCCAGTACACCGAAAAGACCGGCGGCGACGCCACGGCCTATCTCAAGTTCGGCGACGCCCTCGTCGCAACGCGCGTCGATCCCGAGCAGATCGGCGGCCTTAAGCAGGGCGACACCATCAGCATCGCCTTCCCGCAGGGGAAGGTCCACGTCTTCGACGCCCAATCCGGGCGCCGGATGTAGGAGCCGCTCACCCGGCTCCAACGCATACCGGTTCGCCCCATCGGGCGGGCCGCACACAGGCCCCGGCGCGTTCGGGACACCGGTCAGGCGCACGACAGATGCGCCACCGGCGATCCCCGCGAGTACGTCGCCGGGGTGGGGAGGATGTGTGTTCTTGGGCCGGCAGTCGGCCACGCCCCGCGGCAAGACGGGGTTCTGAGGAGTCCGGCTCAAGCCCCGCGGGGCGAGCCCAAAGGGAGAGACAAGGAATGCGTATCAAATCACTGGTGGCCCTCACGGCCGCGCTCATGATCGGGGCCGTGCCGCTGGCCAGCGCCGAAGAACTCATCGTTTATCACGGCTGGTCGTCCAAGGCCGAAGTCGCCGCCCTCAACATCCTCCAGGGTGCCCTCAACGAGAAGGGCCACACCTGGAAGGATCTGGCGATCCCGCACAATTCGGGCGTCAACGTCTCGATCGTCAACATGGTGACGGGCGGCGATCCCCCGAATGCCTTCGTCACCTCCGATCCGCATATCTTCCGCGAGTTGGCGAACCTCGGGCTCGAGCGCGATCTGACCAGCTACTATTCGGAGATCGGCGCTGCCGACAATTTCTTCCCGATCGTGCGCGAGCTGTCGACGGTCGATGGCAAGATGGTGAAGGTGCCGCTGTTCCTTCACATCGACGGCATGGTCTACTGGAACAAGGACGTCGCGGCCAAGGCTGGTGTCGATCCGACCGCCTGGAAGAGCGTCGACGACATGCTCGCCGACTTCCCCAAGATCAAGGAAGCGGGCTTCGTGCCGGCAGCCGTCGGTGGCCAGGCCTTCCAGGTCGGCTATCTGTTCCACGCCATGGTCGCCGCCATCGCGGGGCCGGATATCTACAACCGCATCTATGCCGAAGAACCCGATCCGACCGCCTTCGACACGCCCGAAGTGCGCAAAGCCATCGAAGTCGTGCGCGCCTTCTCGAATGAAGCCACGCCCGAAGCTGAGAACCGTCCGTGGAACGAGACCACCAATACGGTGATCGCGGGACAGGCTCTGTTCCACATCATGGGCGACTGGATGAAGGGCGAATGGCTCGCGGCCGGCAAGGTGCCGGGCGTCGATTTCGGGTGCCAGGTGATCCCCGGTGCGCTCGCCGTGCCGGTGACCTCGGACGCCATGGGCGTTCTGGGCGGCCAACCGGAAACCAAGGACAAGGCCGAGCTCGATCTCGTCGCCGCGTTCGTTGATCCGGTGGTGTCGGCCAAGGCCAACCAGCAGAAGGGCTCGACCAGCCCGCGTTCGGATGCGCCCACCGACTATCGCGATGCCTGCAACCAGGTCGCCATGGACGCGATGAACAAGCCTAATGGCTCGGTGAAGAACCCCTTCAACGTCATCACCGGCGACTGGAACAACGGCATCTGGACAGCGATGTACAATTTCTGGAGCGACAAGAGCCAGACAACCGACGACGGCGTGGCCGCCCTCAAGGACGCCTACGACCAGATCTACGGCTGATCCGGCCGCCGACTGACCCGATGGCCGGGAGGAGCAATCCTTCCGGCCGCACTATTCCTGCTAGAAGGATGCTCTACCGATGGACAGGCGGCTGCTCGACGAGGATGCGGTGATGCAGATCTGCTTTGTCACCGATAATCTCGAAAAATCCCTCGACTGGTTCGCCGATCTCACCGGCAAGTCGCCCAGCCATATCGGCGGCGCCGCGCCGCATGACGAAGCCAAGGCTGTCTATCACGGCAAGCCCGCCGAGGTGAGCTGCCGGCTGGCGCTGTTCAAATTCGGCAATATCGATGTCGAATTCCTCGAGCCGGGGCCCGAAAAGAGCGCCTGGCGCGATCTGCTCGAGGAAAAGGGCCCCGGCGTCCACCACATCGCCTTCAAGACCCGCAACATCACGCAGCGCGGTCAGTATCTTGCGGACAAGGGCTATGCCGAGCTGCAAAAGGCCGAATTCCTCGGCTCGCACGGGCGCTACGCTTACTACGACACGGTCAAGGACCTCGGCATCCAGATCGAACTGCTCGAATTCAACAATGACAGGGAGCCGCAGCCCTGACTTTCGGGCAGCGCGCCGGCCGATAGGCGCAATTGACCCCGGTTCGGCCAACCTTCCGTCAACCATCTTGCGGAATTGGTTCCGAATGTCCCGGAAACCGCCCTTCCGGCCGGGCCCGGGTGGCCAATCCGAAATGGGGCATTAACGGCTCTTCAGGCATGATTTCGTGATCAGACACGGATGCCCATGTTCGAGCCCGCCAGTAAATCGATGCCCGCTATCGACTATGTGTCGATGGTCAGGTCGGTCTATGGAGACCGCCGCGCGATGCTCGCCGGTCTCATGGGCTGTGCCGTGGGCGCCGGCGCCTCCGCCTACAAGACCGGATCGCTGCTGCTCTGGCTGGTCGCCGGCCTGTTCGTCGTCATCGCCGTCGGCCGCTTCATCACCATCGGCAAGTTCAACGAATCCAAGCTCGGCCCGACCGATGTCGAGGCGGCCGAGAAGTGGGAAAACTGGGCTACCTTCTGGGCGGCAAGCGCGGCCCTCGTCTGCGGCGTCTGGTGCGTGTTCAGCTTCCTCGTGGTTGGCGATCCGTTCGCCGAGCTGATCAGCATGACCACCACGGTCGCCTGCATGGTTGGCATCGTGACGCGCAATTTCGGCCTCGTCCGGATGCTCAACATCCAGCTTCTGATTGCCGTGGCGCTGCTCTGCGGCAGCCTGCTGTTCAAGGGCAACATCTACTACCCGATCCTGGGCGCCCTGCTGTTCCCCATGCTCATGGGCTTCAGTTCGCTGGCGCGCGGTCTGCGCAATGTCATGCTGGGCGCCGTACATGCGCGCAACGAGGCAAGCCGGCTCGCCGCCGAGCTCGATACAGCGCTCGACACCATGCATCATGGCCTCGCCATGCTCGATTCCAGCGGCCTGATCTCGGTGGTCAACGGCCGCGCCGAACAGGTGTTCGACGGTTTCGTGCCGGGCAATTGGGAAGGCCGTTCCTTCGCCGCGCTGATCGCCGCCGCCGCCAGCCGCGGCTCGATCCCGCAGCGCTCCGCCGAGCAACTGATGCAGGTCGTCAACGGCCAGCGGAGCGGCAAGGTCATCCTCAAGCTCGCCAACTCGCGCTTCAGCGAAGTCACGGTCAGCGCCCGCCAGGGCCGCGTCGTGCTGCTGTTCGAAGACATCACCGAACGCGTCCGCGCCGAAGAGCGCATCAACTTCATGGCGCATTACGATGCGCTGACGGGCCTGCCCAACCGTGGTTATTTCGCCCAGCAGGTCGGGGCCGATCTCGAACGCCGCCGTACCGAAGCCACTGGCGAGACGGCGATGCTGATGATCATCGACATCGACGACTTCAAGCATGTGAACGACACGGCCGGCCATCTCGTCGGCGACCGCTTGCTGGTCGAAGCGGCCGACCGGCTCAAGGGCGCCATCGGCATGCGCGGCCTCGTGGCGCGCCTCGGCGGCGACGAGTTCATCGTCTACCGCTCGGGCGATGTGGGGCCGGACGACGCGGCGCTCGATTCCGAGGCGATCCTTTCCGCCTTCAAGCCGCCCTTCTCGATCATGGGCGAGAGCCTTTCGACCAACGTGTCGATCGGTATCGTTACGTCGGACGATGCGAGCGAAGAGCTCGACGGTATGATGACCAAGGCCGACCTGGCGCTCTACAAGGCCAAGGGCGGCGGCAAGGCCCAGTCGCAGCACTTCCACGATGAGATGGACACCGCCTATCGCTATCGCCAGCGCCTCAAGACGGAACTCCGCGCAGCGGTCGAGGCCGAAGCACTGACGCTGGTCTACCAGCCGCTGGTCGATCTCAAGACGCGCCGAGTGGTCGCCTGCGAAGCGCTGGCGCGCTGGACGCATCCGATGCTGGGGTCCATTCCGCCGAGCCTCTTCATTCCGATCGCCGAGGAGACCGGCCTCATCTCCGACATCACCCGCTGGGTGTTGAAGACGGCCACCGCCGAATGCCGCAACTGGCCGGACCATATGTCGGTCTCGATCAACGTCTCGGCGCGCGACTTCCGCAATGCCGACGTCGAAGCCATGGTGATGGGGGCGCTGGCGAGCAGCGGCCTCGCTGCCGACCGCCTCGAGATCGAAGTCACCGAAACGGCGCTGATCGAGGAAAAGGATGCCGCGACCACGATCCTCTCGGTGCTGGGCAAGCGCGGCATCGGCATCGCGCTCGACGATTTCGGCACCGGCTATTCGTCGCTCAGCTATCTGCAGGCGCTGCCCTTCACCAAGCTCAAGGTCGACCGCAGCTTTGTGATGGATATCGGCGTCAATCCGCGCTCGCTGAAGCTGCTGAGCAACGTGGCGCAGCTGGGCAAGGACATCAATCTGACGGTCACCGCCGAGGGTGTCGAAACCGAGGAGCAGCTGGCGCTGATCCAGGAACACACCAAGGTCGACCAGATCCAGGGCTACCTGTTCGGCATCCCGCTGCCGAAGCGCGAAGTGGGCGAGCTGATCGCCCGGATGGAAGGCGCTGCGGGCCAGAAAGCGGGCGGTTTTGCCGAATCCCGCATCAGGGTTAACGCCGGCTAAGGTTTTCTGATTTCACCGGAATTTGGTTATCGTGGCGGCTGCCCCGGCCGCTGCGCTGCTGCTTTGCGCGCCACGAGGGTTCAATCATGCTTAATGAAAGGTTACACTGTCCCTCAGTGATTTAGGGATTTGTGATGAGTGTTGGTGCACAGAATCAGGCCGCTCCCGTATCGCGCTTTGCCGGGACGCTGGTCGATATCCTCGATCGGGTAGAGTACCGGCGCGTCGACGCCCACGATCTCGAAGACCCCATCTACAAGCTCCGCTACGAGGCCTACCGGCGCGAGGAGTTCTATCCTTTCAACAGCCTAGGCATCCTGCGCGACGAGTTCGACGACGCGGAAGCCTTCCCCAATGCGTGGAATTTCGGCGTCTATATCGACGGCACGCTGGCGAGCTCCATCCGCATCCATCACCTGTCACCGGCCTATCCGCGGTCGCCCGCCAACAGCCTGTTCAACGACATCCTGCAGCCGATGCTCGACCAGGGCGCGAGCTTCATCGATCCGACGCGCTTTTCCGTCGATCTCGAGGCCAGCCTCGCCTATCCGGCGCTGCCGTTCCTGACGCTGCGGCTCACGGTGATGGCGGCGCGCTATTTCGACACCTCGCACGGCGTCCATTGCGTGCGGCCGGAACACGGCCCGTTCTACAAGCGGGTGTGGGGGGCAAAGCTCCTCTGCGAAGCCCGCAAATGGCACGATGTCGGCTTCCCCATGGAATTATGGGGCACCGACATTCGCGAGAACTACGATCGTACCGTCCGGCGCTATCCGTTCTTCCATTCGACGGAAGACGAACGGCGGCGCCTGTTCACCGCGCCCTACCGGGCGATGGTGCATGCCTCGACGCGCACCGAGCGCGACGAGGAAAAGCTCACGCTGGTCTAGGCCGCGTGACGGATCGGGGCGGCTGTCTTTCTGGCCGGCACCGTACGGCGGCGCGCCTTGGGCGGCAGCTTGACGCCAAGGGCTTTGGCGACGGCGGCTTCGAGCAGGTGTTCGATTTCGGCTTTGCGCATTTGACTGACCTTCCTGTGCGCGGGTCGTGCCCGCCATTTGCACAAAGCAACGACTCCCCGGCGGCAGGGGTTGCGAAAACTTAATGTGAGGCGGGCCCGGAACTTCTTGGCCCCGACACAATTTGCCTCAATCTTCAGAAGCGGGCACAAAGGTGCCGGTTCGCCGGGGGGCGAGTCGGAGAAGAAGATGACTATGTTGCGCCGCTTGATCGTCCCGCTGGTTGCCCTGGGCCTCGCGGTTACTACCACTGCCGCCTTTGCGGCTCCCGGCAATGCCAATGCCAACGCCAATGTGCGCTCGGGACCGGGCACCGGCTACAAGATCGTCGATACGCTCAAGAAGGGCGAATACGTGATCGTGAAGAGCTGCGGCGCATCGTGGTGCACGATCAGCCATATCGGCAAGGACGGCTACGTCTCGCGCGCGCTGATCTTCAATCCCTATTACGGCTCGAAGCACTGGTATCAGTTCGCGCCCAAGCATCCGCAGCCCGGCCGCGATTCCAGCCGCTAGAGCAGCACGCCCGGATCCGCCCAGAGATAAAGGGCGGATTCGATGGGTTCGTCATGCACCTGCGAGACGACGCGCTTGGCCTCGACGCCGCCCAGTGCGTCATAGGCAAACCGGCTCGGATTGTTCACGAAGGCCGACAGCACAAGTGGTCCGGGCGCCTGCTCCTGGTGCCACCGTACCCCCGCCGCCAGTAATCGCCGCCCGATGCCGCGCTGCTGCGCCGGCGGGTCGACATAGAGCAGATTGACGATCCCGGTCGCCCCGAGCTCGCCCTTGTCGCCCAGCTCCATATGGATGAAGCCGAGGATGTTGCCGCCGTCTTCGGCAACGAAGAGGGCTTCGGCTGCCGGGTTGAAATCGTCATCCAGCCATTCGGCGATCTCGATCTTGCGCCGGGCCGGATCGATGCGCGGCAAGAGAAACGGCGCCGGCATGAAATGCGAATAGGACTGCTGCCACCCGGCGGCGAGAATTTCTGCAATGCGGTCGGCGTCGTCGCGCCGGTGCGGGCGAATGATCATCCTGCCGGGTTAGCCGGGCGCCGCGAGCCTGGCAAGCCGGTGGACGCGCGGCGTGCGACGCGGTCTACTGCACCGATCGAACGGGGGATCACGATGCGCATTGTTAGCTTCCTCGCCTTTGCCGGCCTCATGGCCACGCCCGCTGTTGCCCAGAGCGTCGAGTCCTATGGCGATGACTGGTACCGCGCGCCGTTCTGGAGCGGCGAATATCCGGCCGGTTTTACCGTGCTCAAGGACACCGTCGTGCAGCTTCGCCCGGCCCTGTCGCCCACCGCCGCAAAAACCGTCGACTGTCCGCTGCCGGCCAAGGCCACCTACCAGCAGTGGAACGGCGCGCGCGTCGAGGCGGAGGGTCTCCACTTCGTCTCCTTCACCGAGATCGACGAGATGGAAGTGACCGCGGCACTCGACACCTCGCTCTTCCGCAATGATGACGGCACGTCGGTCGATGTCGGCTTCAAGCCCGGCGACAAATGGCGCTACCTCGCTTATTTCGGCGAAGGCGCCTTCCTCATGGAATATGACGGCGTGCGCTATGAAGGCGATCAGGGGCTCATGGAAGTCTCGAAATCCCTGCAGCCGGGCGAGCGCGGCTATGAGCAATGGCTGCGCATCAATTGCGCGAACAACCAATGGGGCTGGCTGTTCTTCGGCGATATCGTCCAGGACGACATCACTTTCACCGGCCCCAACATCGTCGAATATGGCCGTTCCGCCGATCTCGAATAGCCGCGCCACGGCCCCGGCTGGACAAAACGCACTAGGCAAGCGGCGCCGGATCAGCCACCTTGTTCGCGCGGCATCAAACGAGGGGGTGATGCGATGCGGAACAACGGGGTCGTCTGGGGCGCAGTCGTGCTCGGCTTGGTGTTGCTGCTTGGCCTGATCTTCGGGGTCCAGCTCAACAACAGTGTCAGTGCGGTCGACCAGCGCAGCAAAGCGCTGGAAGCCCGGCTCAACGCCGTTGCCGACGATGCGGCGTTCACCGCGCTCGAGCAGCGTCAGGCCGACCTCGAAGCCAAGATCGCAACCCTCGCGCCGACCGATCTCAAGCCGCTCGAATCCGCCATGGAAGAATTGCGGACGGGCCTCGCCGGCCTCGAATCACGCTTCGCAACGTTCGTACCCGCCGGCCTCGATGCGCTCACCGCGCGGCTCGATACGCTCGAACAGGCCGTCAATGACGCGGCGCCTACCGATCTGACGCCGGTCACGGCCTCCGTCGAGGCGCTGCGCACGGATGTCACCTCCCTTAAGGGCGATGTTACTGCGGTCAGGACCGACCTTGGCGCGGTCGCGACGCAATTGGGCGATTTCTCGCCCGCAGCGTTTGATACGCGCCTCGCCACCATCGAAACCAATGTCGCCGCGCTCGGCACGCCCCCCGCTGATGACGATGCCCCGACGGCAAATCCGGAAGTCGCCGCCCTCGGTGCCCGGATCGAGGCCATCGAATCGCGCCTCGCGGCGATCACCGAGCCGGATCTGCAGCCGCTCGAAGCGCGAATCGATGCGCTCGACGCCCGTCTCGCCGCCATCAGCTTCCCCAGCCTCCTGCCCATCGAAGAGCGGATCGCCGCGATTGACGCCAAGCTTACCGAATTCGCGCCCGCCGATCTCGGCCCGCTGCAGGGCGAAATCGCCAGCATCCAGACCGATCTGATGGCGCTGCGCGGCGATCTCGCCGGCAAGGCCACCCCGGCCGATGTGGCTGCTATCGCCGACCAGCTGACGGCCATCGGCACGCGGATCGATGCGCTGCCCAGCGTCGATGTCGGGCCGCTCAGCGCCGCCATCGGCTCGCTCGAAGCCGGCTTGCAGGGTCTCCAGGCGCAGGTCGCCGATCTCAGCGCGCTGCGCACCGACGTCGACGGGCTGAAGACCAATCCGCCCGCCATTGCGCCTTTCCGCGCCCTCGAAAGCATCTATTTCGGCGCCGCCAGCACCAGCCCGAGCGGCGACGAACTGGCCAAGATCGTGGCCCTCGCGCAGCGCCTTGGCGCCAATCCGGGCGAATTGTCGATCGTCGGTTTCTCCGACAGCAGCGGTCCGGCTGAACTCAACCGCAGCCTGTCGCTGCGCCGCGCCGCCGCCGTGCGTCTCGCCCTCATCAATGCGGGTGTCCCCGGCGCCGCGGTCACCTCGGTCACCGGCCTCGGCGAAGATGCACCGCCGGTCGCCACCGACGATGACACCGAGGAAGCCGGCAATCGCGTGGCCGTGATCTACGGCAGATAGCAGGCCGAATCGAAGCCCGCGTCGCGGCGGGCGCTGGCAGGTCGGGCTATCGGGGGGGAAATGGTGCCGCTTAGGTGACTCGAACACCTGACCCCATCATTACGAATGATGTGCTCTACCAACTGAGCTACTCAGCGAAGAAGCCACAACCCATTGGCCAACCTCACGAACTCCACCCTAGCACCAAAGCCATAGAGTCACAAATTGGGCGGTAATCCGTGGGTCGTTGTGACCGGATTGTGACAGGGTGGGGTGGGGCAGGTGACAGGGGCGGCCCATAGGCT
>SEEL01000117.1 GCA_004144345.1 Hyphomicrobiales bacterium | reverse complement strand
GCCAACAGCGCCGGTATCTGCCTCGGCGCTGATTATGCGTTTGACCTGACACGCCCGGGCATCGCGCTTTATGGCGGCACCCCGCACGGGGAAGCGCATGGTCATATTCGGCAGGTCGCATATCCCGAGACGCGGGTTCTGCAGATACGCAGCGTGCGGGCGGGCGAAACCGTCGGCTATGGCGCGACCTGGACCGCGCAGCGCGACAGCCGGGTCGCAGTCGCGAACATGGGTTATGCCGACGGCTATCTGCGCTGTCACGCCGGGGCGGGCGGCGGTGCGACCTGGCAGGGCCATGCGCTGCCGTTAATCGGCCGCGTGTCGATGGACCTGATCACCTTCGATGCGAGCAACGCCGGCGTGATCGGCGAGGGCGACTGGCTCGGACTCGACTATGATTTGCCTTCCACCGCCGAGCGCAGCGGGTTGTCGCAATATGAATTGCTGACCGGGCTGGGCGCGCGCTTCCAGCGTGAGTGGATCTAGGCTCCGGCGCGATAGGTCCAGGGGTCATAAGCCGCCTGGCGTATCCACCGCGTCGCGATCCATTTGACCCCTCGAACGATGGGCAGGCCGGCGTGGCGCGAAACGGGATCGGGAGATCCGTCGCGTTTCACATTGTCGAAGACGATCGCATCGCCTTGGCGCCCGGCGATTCTCGGCCCATGCTCGAACAGCGTTTCGCCGCCTTCATAGCCATGGTTCAAATAGACGATCGCGGTCTTGATCCGCTGATTTCCAGTTCCGGGCAGCGCGTCGATATGCATCCGGTACTGCTGTGAAACATCATATCGCATGACCGAAAGCGGCTCGCCTTGCTCGACGGCGGTGCCGGTGATCGCGGCAAGGCGGTGGTTGATCGCGCGCATGACAAGATCTTCGTTCGCCGGCCCTATAACCGCCGCCATGGCCGTCCGGACCGGGTGCTCACGAGCCTGCCCCGTCAGCGAATCGATGACGGTCGATGGCGCGAGCATCGGTGCGGCAGCCGTTGCGACATGGGCGCATTCGTCCGCCGAGAGGAACTGCGGATAACGGATGACATGCGGCGCTTCGGACAGCGGCTCGGCGCGGGGAAGGATATCAGGCCGGCCCCGATCGTCTAATGCCATGCGTTCAACGAGCGCCAGCTGTGCCGCTGCAACAGGGTCGCCCGGCGCCGCGGTACGCAATAAAGCCGGAGCATCGACGGATTGTAGCGTTCCTCACCACAAAAAAAAGGGGGCCGGATCGCTCCGGCCCCCAATTAAGCTTATCTGGTCGGCGATTAGAACTTCGCGACGAAACCAGCGTAGAAATACTGGCCGCGGTTGTCGTAAATCCCCGTACCTGCGCCGACGCCGGTCGCACCGAACGGCGGCTTGCGGTTGAAGAGATTGTCGACGCCGGTGTAGAAATTGAAGCCTTCGCTGACATCAACTGCTGCACGAAGATCGACATAGGCCACCGACGGATATTTCTGCACCGAAGCATAGTCGGCGTTCTGCGGCGGCAGACCGTTGAGTTCGTTGAAGTCCTCGTAGGTGTTGAGGTACATCTTGTCGATCCAGCGGAACTGGTAACCCAGCGTAACGCTCTTGTACTTGGCGCTGACGTTGAGGTTGACCTGGTTCTTCGGATCGCCGAGCTCGCCCAGAATGCGGTTCTTGAACGCCGGGTTCGACGGGTCGAGGAACTCGTCGCGCTGCAGCACATGTGTGTACTGATTCAGCTTCGCATAGTTCTGGCTGGTCTGGATCAGCGAGCCTTCCAGGATCTGGAAGGGGATTTCGCCGGCGGGACCGCCACCAGCACCCGCACGCTGGAACAGCGAGCAGAACTGGTTATTGATGTCGGGCAGATCGTAACATGCGTTGGCGATCTGCTGTGCCGACGGTGCAGTGATCACGTCGTTGACAGTGATCGTGTAATAGTCGGCGGATAGCGACAGACCGGGAATGAACCGGGGCTGCAGGATGACGCCGACGGTGTACGAATCCGACGTTTCCGCCTTCAGCTCCGTGTTGCCGCCGCTCAGGATTTCCAGCGACGCAATATAGCGGAAGTCATAGCCGGCGGGCGCGCCTGCTGCCTGGCAGTTCGCCACGCGGTTGGCCGAACCTGTTGCCAGGTTAACGGCCGAGCAGGGGTCGGTGAACAAAGGCGCGAAGTTCTGACCCTGTTCCGAATATAGATCGGCCAGGTTCGGAGCACGGACCGCACGGGCATAGGTGCCGCGGAACCCGATATCTTCAACCGGCTTCCACATGATCTCGCCACCATAGGTATAGGTGGTTCCGGTCGCGCCCTTATAGTCCGAGATACGGCCATTGCCCTTGAGCGTCAGCTCGTGGAAGAACGGCG
>SEEL01000051.1 GCA_004144345.1 Hyphomicrobiales bacterium | reverse complement strand
GGGTGGGGCGAGTCCCAAACGCAGAACCCCGAAGTCTGGATATCCTCCCCCTCGTGGCGGGGGAGGGGGACCGCGCAGCGGTGGTGGGGGCGACCCCACCCACAGAGTCATTCCCACGCAGGCGGGAATCCTTGATCACGAACACCCAGTCCGTTGCTCCACCCTCATCCGGGCTTCGCCCACCTTCTCCCATCAAGGGAGAAGGCGATGGAGCCGCGATGCCGGTGGGGTGGCCTTCTCCCTCGATGGGAGAAGGTGCCCGAAGGGCGGATGAGGGTGGTGCCATGCCCACCGGGTCATCGCGGTTGCGGAGGCTTCGATTCGACCCTCGAACAGTAGCCCGAGTACGTGTTTGTCCGGACCTTAACTCAACAAGCGGTTTCCCCAGGCAGCTCTAGGCGCACACCCCGATTTTGGGCCAACTTATCCACGTCGAGTCCAGCGGGTGTATATTCCTCTCAGCACCATCGCACGGACGGTAGTCGACGCGAACGACGCGGTGGGCCGGCGGGAGGGTTGGGTTCGCGCCCGGCCTGGGCCCCATGGGTTATGCGACGGACTGAAGTCCGTACGGCCGCATGGGGACCTGAAAGCCCGCGCCCCGAGGCGTCGTGTGCCTCTCTATCTGAAACATCGAGGCGTACGCGCCTCGGGGCTCCGTCCACTCCCTCACACCCGGAGGCTCATCACCGATGGACGATGAGTCACGGCCTTTGTATCCTTTCGGCCCGACCAGAGGAGGATTCTCATGCTGCGCCCACTCGCCCCCTTGGCCCTGTCGCTCGCGCTCGCAACGCCGGCTCTCGCCGTCGTCGAGCTCAATGTCGGCATCAATCTCAGGGGTGACGTGCAGATCGTCACCACGCCCTATGGCTGCGGCGCCGAGGAGCCGCTCACGGTCCGCTACATCAATGCGCAGCCGAACTTCTTCGCCATCATCCCGATCGAGGGCCGCGACGTCGTCTTCGTCAACGTCATCTCCGCCTCCGGCGCCAAATACGTTTCCGGCCAGTACGAATGGTGGAACAAGGGCACCGATGCGACCCTGCACGACGTGACCGAGGGCCTCGACGCCGCACCGGTCCTCACCTGCGCCGAGAACGTGCAGACGCCGTGAGCCACGCGACCACTGCCGCTGATCTGTTCGTCCATGTCCGCATCGTCATGGGCATCGTCGTCGGCCTCGGCCTCACCCGGCTGCTGACCGGCCTCGCCGCCATCGCGCAGAACCCCAGGCGGGCAAAGGTCTCGGGGCTGCATCTGCTGTGGACGCTCTTCGTCCTCGTCGAGCTGGTGCTGTTCTGGTGGTGGGAATATGCGCTGATCGAGCAGCCGCACTGGTCGTTCGGCGATTTTGCCTTCGTCGTTGGCTACGCCATGACGCTGTTCCTGATGGCCGCCCTGCTCGTCCCCGACCGCCTCGACGATTACGCCGGCTACGAGGACTACTTCCTCAGCCGGCGCCACTGGTTCTTCGGCGTCTTCGCGGCGACGCTGGTGTTCGATCTCATCGACACACTCGGCAAGGGCGGCGACTATGCCGGCAGCGTCGGCGCCGATTACTGGATCCAGATCCCCATCAGCCTCGCCCTGGCGGCCCTTGCCATCTGGAGCCGCGACCGGCGGCTGCACTATGCCATCGTGCTGTTGCAACTGGCCTATCAGGCCTGGTGGATCTGGTTGCTCTTTTACACCAACGATTGTCCCGGTATTGTCGGCACATGTTGAAAGCCACAGCCGCCCTCCCCCCCAATCACGGCAAGGGGAAACCCTTCGCCCAGCTCGTTCTCACCTCCGACCAGCGCCGCCTGAGGCGCAAGGTCCTCGCCGTCAAGGGCGAGGAGATCATGGTCGATTTTCCCGAAGCCGTGACGCTCGATCATTTCGGCGGCCTGCTGCTTGAAGATGGCCGCATCGTCGAGATCGTCGCTGCGCCAGAACCGCTGCTCGAGATCAATCCACGCGGTGGCGAACACCTCGCTCAGATCGCCTGGCATATCGGCAATCGCCACATGGCCGCGCAGATCGAAAAGAAGCGCATCCTCGTGCCGCGCGACCATGTCGCCAAGGCCATGTTGCAGGGGCTGGGCGCCGAGGTGCGCGAAGTCACCGAGCCCTTCATCCCCATGCAGGGGGCGTATCACGCGCCGCACTGACATGGCCGACACCGCCGCGCTGCAACGCCTGCTCATCTGGCTGTCGCCGGCCTTCCCGGTCGGCGGCTTCGCCTGGTCGCAGGGTCTCGAAACCGCCATCGGCGACGGCCGCATCGCCGCCGCCCCTGCCTTGCGGGACTGGCTCGACGGCAGCCTCGCCCATGGCGGCCTCCGCACCGACGCCATCCTCCTCGCCCATGCCTGGCGTGAGCATCATGACGCCGCGCAATTGCAGGACCTTGCCGATCTCGCTCTTGCGCTCAACGCAGCGAGCGAGCGGCATCTCGAAACCACGCTCACCGGCGACAGTTTTGCTACCGCCGCCCGCGCCTGGCCGTCCGATGTGTATGCCCGCCTGCCGGCGCCCTGCCCCTACCCTGTTGCCGTCGGCGCCATCGCCGGTGCGCAACAGATCGGTCTCGCCGAGACACTCATCGGCTATTTGACCACCGCCATCCACACCCAGATCTCCGTCGCCGTGCGCCTCGTGCCGCTCGGCCAGACGGCGGGCCTGCAGCTCATGGCAGGCCTTGAACCCGCCATTGCCGAATTGGCAGCCATCGCCGCCGACGCCAGCCTCGACGATATCGGCGCCATCGCCTATGCCGCCGACATCGCGCAGATGCGCCACGAAACCATTGGAACGCGAGTCTTCCGCTCATGAACATGCTTGTCGGTTCGCTCACCTTCGTCCCTCTGCTGATGGTCGCCGTCGCCCATCTGCTCTGGTCGATGGGTCGCACCTGGCCCATCCGCAACGAGACGCTCCTGGCGCAGACCGTCGTGGGCACACCGGGCATCACCAAAATGCCACCGAAGCTCGCAAGCTTCGCCGTCGCGCTGCTGCTGCTCGCAGCGGGCATCGTCGCGCTGGCACTGGGCGACCATGACAGCGGCGGCTGGTGGCTGACGCTGCTCGGCATCCTCCTCGCCCTCGTCTTCTTCGGCCGCGGCATCCTCGCCTACACCGCCGGCTGGCGCGCCCGCTTCCCTACCGAGCCCTTCGCCACGCTCGACCGCAAGAATTACGCCCCGCTCTGCTTCTGGATCGGCGCGGGCTTCCTGATCCTCACCGCGATGAGGCTGCTATGAGCATGAACGGCCCGCTCCGCATCGGCATCGGCGGGCCCGTCGGCTCGGGCAAGACGACGCTGTGCGAAATGCTGCTCAAGGCGATGCGCGACCGCTACTCGATGGCCGTCGTCACCAATGACATCTACACGCGCGAAGATGCGCTCATCCTCAACCGCGTGCAGGCCATCAGCGAGGATCGCATCGTCGGCGTCGAGACCGGCGGCTGTCCGCATACCGCCATCCGCGAGGACGTGTCGCTCAACCTCGCCGCCATCGCCGATCTCAACCGCAAGCATCCCGATCTCGACATCGTGCTGATCGAATCCGGCGGCGACAATCTCGCTGCGACCTTCTCGCCCGATCTCGCCGACATCACCCTCTATGTGATCTCCGTCGCGCAGGGCGAAAAGATCCCGCGCAAGGGCGGCCCAGCCATCACCAAATCCGATCTGCTGATCATCACCCACACCGATCTCGCCCCCTATGTGAATGCGAGCCTCGAGGTGATGGAGTCCGACACGCAGAAAGTGCGCGACGGCCGCCCCTATGTCTTCACCGACATGCTGCGCCGCGAAAATCTCGACGACATCATCGCCTTCATCGAAAAGACCGGCGGTCTCCGCCCGGCGGTGGCCGCTGAGTAGCCGGGCGAACACCCCCTACTTCCGCATGCGGCGCCCGCTCAATGCGCCGATCGCCCCCGCGGCGATGCCCGCCGGCGTTCGCCTCATCCCCTTCGATATCATCACCGCCCGCGCCTGCCGCGACCTGATGAACCGCGTCTACGCCGAGGGCTTCGGCGATGCCCGCGACTTCGACGAATGGTGGCCCTGGCTCACCACCGACGCCGACTACGATCCGGCCCTGATGTTCGTAGCAGTGAAAGACGAAAGCATCGTCGGCTTCTGCCACTGCTGGACCGGCGCCTTCATCAAGGACGTCGTCGTCGACCGTTTTTCGCGCGGCCACGGACTCGGCGCCGCACTGGTGACATCTGCCCTCCTCGCCTGCCGCGACCGCGGCGCACCCTTCGTCGATCTCAAGACCGACATCGACAATTGCAAAGCCCAGTCGCTTTACCGGCGGCTGGGCTTTGCAATTGTCGAACGTGTCGGCTAGGCGCCGGGCGATGTCCGGCGCCTGCGTCAGGTCAGAACGTATAGACGTTCACCTTGCCGCCGGTATCGCTGATGGCGATCACATGCGTCACGTCGATGTGGTTCTTGTCGAACCACGCCTTCAGATCCGCATTCGCGTCGATCGCGCTCCGCAGCTTCACCAGATTGACGCTGTTGGCAGTGTCGGCCTGGCCGAGCAGCTTGAGATCGGTCGCCGAGTAGAGCTTGCTGGCATCGAACACGGTGACGCTGCTGGCCTTGCCCAGCGCATCGAGCTCGGGCTGGCCCCACTTGCCGACCATGCCGTCAAGCGTAACGATTGGAACAATGTCCGCCTTGGCGCCGGTCATCACGGTGGCATTCACCGCGGCGAGGGCAGGAAGCGCAGACATGGCCGCGAGCAGCACGGCCGCCGATACTTTCAGCATCGGGTTCATTTTGGACTCCGTAGGTCATTTCCGGCCCCGGACTATCTCCGGCGGCCACCGTCGCCATGGGCGTCGGCGGGGCGGATATCGCGCCCGCTTCACGGCGCAATTTCGCTGGCTTCGGGGAATGATTCCGACATGATCGCGCCGCCTTTGCGTCATTTGGAGCCCCTCCAAAGATGGCGCTTTCGTCATCTTCGTAAGCTTGATCACGCCAGCAAAAAGGCCGCCCTCGAGGCGGCCCTTGCTTAGTTCGGTTTACTCGGCGGAACCTCGTCCGGATAGGCCGGCGGCGGCTCCTCCACCGGCGGGGGCGGCTGCTCATTGGGGGTGTCCGGCGGAATCTGCACCGGCTGCTCTCCGGGCGAAACCGGCGGCTCGGGCTGCGGCGGAATTTCGCCGGGCTCGTTCTGCGGAATCTGCGCCTTGACCAGCGCGACGACCGAACGCGGCGGCAGCAGCAGTGTCTTGCCCGTGAACGCCGCCGGGGACTTGTCGTCGGACAACAGCCCGATCTCCCACTCGCCCTCCGGCAGCATCGCCTGCACGGATTCCGCGTGCCGGTTGAACCACACCAGCACTTCGTCGTCGGCGGTCCGCAGATGCATGCCCAGCACCGATTGGCCCGACCGGTTCCAGTCGTCATGGTTCATCTCGCGCCCCGCCTGGTGCAACCAGACGACATCGCGAATGCCGTGCTTCTCCTTGCCGTCAAGGAAGTGATCATGCGTCAGCGCCACATGCGCCTTGCGGAAGCGATGGGCGGCGGCGACGAAATCGACGAGATCGCCATCGGCGGTTTCCCAGTCGACCCAGGTGATCTCATTGTCCTGCGCATAGGCGTTGTTGTTGCCGCGCTGCGTGCGGCCCATTTCGTCGCCCTGCTGGATCAGCGGCATGCCGCGCGACACGAACAGCGTCGCGAGCAGCGCCCGCACATCGCGGCGGCGTGCATTGAGGATCGCGGGATCATCCGTCGGCCCTTCGACACCGCAATTCCACGACGCATTGTTGCTGCTGCCGTCCCGATTGTCCTCGCCATTCGCCTCATTGTGCTTGTCCTGGTACGAGACCAGATCGGCCAGTGTGAAGCCGTCATGCACGGCGAGGAAGTTGACGCCAGCGCTCGGCTTGCGCCCGGCGAAATTGTAGATCTCGGCCGAGCCGGCCACCTTGCCCGCCAGCGCACCGATCTTGCCCGGCTCGCCGCGCCAGAACTCACGGATCTCGTCGCGATAAGTGTCGTTCCACTCGCGGAACTCTTTGCCGAACTTGCCCACGCCATAGCCGCCCGGACCGGGATCCCACGGCTCGGCCACCAACTGGCATTTGCTGAGGACAGGATCCTGCTTGATCATCTGCAGCATTCTCGCGTCCGGGTTGAACCCCGGCTCACGGCCGAGCACCGTCGCAAGATCGAAGCGGAAGCCCGACACACCCGTCTCCTCCACCCAGTAGCGGAGGCTCTCGATGACGAGGCGCTGCACGACCGGATGATCGCAGCGCAGCGTATTGCCCGTGCCCGCGTCATTGACGAGGTGCTGCTTGCCGTCGACTTCGACATGCCGGTAGTAGCTGCGGGCGTCGAGGCCCTTCATGCTCAGCACCGGGCCGTTGTAGTCGCCCTCGCCGGTGTGGTTGTAGACCACGTCCAGAATGACCGAAATGCCGTTCTTGCGGTAGAGATCAGTAAGGAAGCGCAGCTCCTGCGGGCCGCGCGGCGCCAGCCGTGGGTCGATGGCGAAGTAGCTGACCGGGTTGTAACCCCACGCATTGGTAAGCCCCAGAGATGGCAGGTGGCCATCGTCGATAAAGGCAGCGATCGGCATCAGCTCGACGCAATCCACATCGAGGAACTTCAGATGGTCGATGATGCGCTGCGTCGTCAGCGCCGCGATGGTCCCGCGCAGCGGTCCCTGCACGCCGGGATGGCGCATCGTGAAGCCGCGCACATTGAGCTCGTACATCAGCCCCGGCGCCTTGCGGCGCGGTGCCGCGTGCTTGTTGATCTCGGGCGGCAAGATCACCGCCTTGGGCATCAGCGGTGCCGTATCCACCGCATCCTCACGAGCCAGCCGCAGCCGCGGCGAGCGCACGAACACCCGGTCCAGCCGCCGCGCATAGGGATCGACCAGCAGCTTGTTGGGATCGAAATTGTAGCCCTGGTCCGGATCATATGGCCCGTCTGCGCGCAGCCCATACTTCGCGCCGGGTGCGATGCCCGCAATCAGCCCGTGGTGGATGTTGTCGTCATGCCCATCCAGTTCGAACCGAGCTGTCTCGCGATCGGCCTCGTCATAGAGCGACACAAAGAGCGCCGAAGCGCTCTCCGAATAGACGGCAAAGTTGATGCCTTCCGCCGTCACGGTGGCGCCGAGCTTTTCGGCACTGCCGCCATTAGGAACGAGTTGGGGTTTCACGATGCCCGCTATGTCAGGTGATGACGCTGGGCGCGTCCCGGCCGGTGCGCTCGCGGATTCCGGCGATCCGGTCGGCAAGGGAGATGAGGAAGGAGAGAGCCGATTGGGTGTCGAGATCGTGCTGTCCATGTGCCGGTTCATAACGTTCGAGGTAAAGCCTCAACGTTGCGCCCACCGTTCCCGTTCCGCTCAGCCGCAAGACGATGCGGCTGCCATCGGCAAAACCGATGCGAATGCCCTGCTTGCTGCTGGTCGAGCCATCGATCGGATCGAGATAGGTGAAATCATCCGCATAGCTCACGGCGAGGCTGTCATAAGTGGCGGTTGCAATCTGCGGCAGCTGCGCCCGCAGATCGTCCATCAGCTGGTTGGCGACGGCCGCATCCACCTCGTCATAGTCGTGACGCGTATAATAGTTGCGCCCATAGGTGGCCCAATGATCGCGCACGATCTCGTCGACGCCCTGCTGGCGCGCCGCGAGAATGTTGAGCCAGAGGAGAACGGCCCAGAGCCCGTCCTTCTCGCGCACATGGTTCGATCCCGTGCCGGCGCTCTCTTCGCCACAGATCGTCACACGGCCCGCATCGAGCAGATTGCCGAAGAACTTCCAGCCGGTCGGCGTCTCATGCATCTCGATGCCGAGCTTTTCGGCCACCCGGTCCGCCGCGGCGCTGGTCGGCATCGACCGCGCGATCCCGGCGATGCCGTTCGCATAGCCCGGCGCCAGCGGCGCATTGGCCGCGAGCAGTGCCAGCGAGTCCGAGGGCGTGACGAAGCGCTTGCGGCCGATGACCAGATTACGGTCGCCATCGCCGTCCGACGCCGCGCCGAAATTGGGTGCTTCCGGCCCCATCAGAAGATCGTAGAGGTCCTTGGCGTAGACGAGATTGGGGTCCGGATGGCCGCCGCCGAAATCGGGCGAGGGCGTGCCGTTGACCACTGTCCCCTTCGGCGCGCCGAGCATGTCTTCGAGGATGCGGTGCGCGTAGGGACCGGTCACCGCATGCATCGCGTCGAACCGCATGCGGAAGCCGCTGGCGAACATGTTGGCGATGGCCGGGAAGTCGAACAGCGTCTGCATCAGCGCCGCATAGTCCGCCACCGGATCGATGACTTCGACCACCATGTCGCCGGATTTCTGCGTGCCGATGCTGCCCAGATCGATATCCGGCGCGTCGTTGATCAGATAGCGGTCGATCACCTTCGTGCGGGCGAACACTGCATCGGTGATCTTCTCGGGCGCCGGCCCTCCATTGCCGATGTTGTACTTGATGCCGAAATCCGCGTCGGGCCCGCCGGGATTGTGGCTGGCCGACAGCACGAAGCCACCGAAGGCCTTGTAGTGACGGATCACATGCGATGTCGCCGGCGTCGACAGGATGCCGCCCTGCCCGACCAGCACCCTGCCGAAGCCATTGGCAGCCGCGATGCGGATGATCGCCTGGATCGCGACATCATTGTGGTATCGGCCGTCGCCGCCGATGACGAGCGCCTTGCCCTTGAACCCCTCGAGCGAGTCGATGACCGACTGGACGAAGTTCTCGACATAGTTCGGCTGCGTGAACACCGGCGTGCGCTTGCGCAGCCCCGACGTGCCGGGCTTCTGGTCGCTGAAGGGCGTGGTCTCAATCGTCTTGTTCGTCATCTTTCACCCCAAGCAACTGGCGATAGAGTTTGGCGTATTTCTCGGCGCTCAAATCCCAGCTCACGTCGGATTTCATGCCGCGCCGCTGCATCTTCCGCCAGACTTTCTCGCGACCGTACAGCCGCACGGCACGCAGTATCGCCTCACGCAAGGCGGCCGGTTCGGCCGGAGCAAACACGATGCCCGTCGCCACGCCGGCCTCGATCGCCGCCTCATTGGCATCGATCACCGTATCGGCCAGTCCGCCGACGCGGCTCACCAGCGGCACGCAGCCATAGCGAAGGCCATAGAGCTGCGTCAGCCCGCAGGGCTCGAAGCGCGATGGCACCATCATGATATCGGCGCCACCCTGCATCAGATGGCTCAGCGGTTCGTCGTACCCGCGCGTAAAGCCGATCTTGCCGGGATGCCGGAGCGCCGCGCCGGCGAAGCCATTCTCGATGTCGGCATCGCCCGAGCCGAGGACGATAAGCTTGCCGCCCGCTTCGACGAGGTCGTCCACCAGCCCGACCAGCATGTCGAGGCCCTTCTGCGTCGTCAGCCGGCTGACCACCGCGAACAGTGGCCCAGCCGTATCGTCGAGATTGAAACGCAGTTCCAGCGCCCGGCGGTTGCCTTGCCGCTGCTCGGTGCTGTTGTGTCCGTAATTGGTGTGCAGCGCCTTGTCGGCATGCGGATCCCACTCGCGGTCATCGATGCCGTTGAGGATGCCCGTCAGCACGTCGGCGCGCGATCCCAGCAGCCCTTCGAGGCCCATGCCATAGGCCGGCGTCTTGATCTCGATGGCATAGGTCGGGCTCACCGTCGTCAGCAGATCCGCCGTCTGCAGCCCGGCCTTGAGGTAGTTGATCAGCCCGTAGAACTCGAGCGCGCCCTCTTGCGCAGCGCGATAGTCGAGGCGGAGCTCGTTGAATATCTCCCAGCCAAAGTGACCCTGGAAGGCGATGTTGTGGACGGTGAGGATCGTCTTGGCGCGGATCGGCTTGTTGAATGCGACATAGGCCGGTACGAGGCCCGCCTGCCAGTCGTGGCAATGGATGATCTGCGGCAGGTAATCGCCGGCCGCGCCCGCACCGATCTCGTAGGCGGCAAAACTGAGCGCCGCGAACCGCTTCCAATTGTCCGGCCAGTCCTGCCGGTCGGGACCGAGATAGGGATTGCCCGCACGAGCATAGAGATGGGGCGCATCGACAGCGATGACGTTGAGCCCGCCGGCCCGGCCAGCGATCAGCGAGGCCGGTCCACCGAAGAAGTCGCCATACTCGTGCAGCGTTTCGGCATCCTCGAGCGCCGCCATCACCGCCGGGTAGCCCGGCAGTAATGTACGCACGGTCACGCCGTGCCCGGCCAGCGCTGCGGGCAGCGCCCCGGTGACATCGGCCAGACCACCCGTCTTGATCAGGGGATACGCTTCTGATGCGACGGATAGGACTTCGATCATTTACTCGCCTGGTACTTGTCCAGCATGGGCTGCGTGATCAGCGTCACGCCGTCATCGGTGCGACGGAACCACGTCTTGTCGAAATCGGGATCCTCGCCCACGACCAATCCCTCGGGGATCGTCACACCGCGATCGATCACCACTTTGCGCAGCCGCGCGCCGCGATTGATCGTGCAGTACGGCAGCACCACTGCTTCGTGCAACTCCGAATAGGAGTGGACGCGCGAGCCCGTGGACAGCAGCGTGCGATCGAGCGCCCCGCCCGACACGATGCAGTCGCCCGACACCAACGAGTTCACCGCCGAACCGCGGCGTCCCTCGAAATCGTGCACGAACTTCGCCGGCGGCGTGATCTCGGCAAACGTCCAGATCGGCCAGTCGCGATCATACAGGTCGAGCTGCGGATTGACGTCGCAGAGATCGACATTGGCCTTCCAATAGGCATCGATCGTGCCGACGTCGCGCCAATAGGCGACTTCCTCGTTCGGCGAACGGACGCAGGAGCGCGGGAAGCGATGCGCCCAGGCCGAGCCGTTCTTGACGATATAGGGAATGATGTCCTTGCCGAAATCGCGGCTTGAACCCGGCGTCGCCGCATCGCGGCGCAGCTGTTCCATGAGGAAGCGCGTCTCAAACACATAGATGCCCATCGAGGCGAGCGCATAGTCCGGATTGTCCGGAATGCCCGGCGGGTCTTTCGGCTTCTCGACGAAATCGACAATCCGGTCGCGTCCATCGACATGCATCACGCCGAAGCCGGTGGCTTCCATGCGTGGCACTTCGAGGCAGCCAATGGTCACGTCGGCGCCCGTGTCCACATGCTGCCGGAGCATGATTTCATAGTCCATCTTGTAGATGTGGTCGCCGGCCAGCAACACGATGTAGCGCGGACCATAGTCCTCGATGATGTCCATGTTCTGGAACACCGCGTCGGCCGTGCCCTCATACCATTGCGTCTCGCTAACGCGCTGCGAGGCCGGCAGCACGTCGAAACTCTCGTTTCGCTCGGTGCGCAGGAAATTCCAGCCGCGCTGCAGATGCCGGATCAGCGAATGCGCCTGATACTGCGTCGCCACCGAGATACGGCGGATGCCCGAGTTCAGCGCGTTGGAGAGGGCGAAATCGATGATGCGCGACTTGCCGCCGAAATAAACGGCCGGCTTCGCGCGCCGATCGGTCAGATCGTAGAGCCGAGTGCCGCGTCCCCCCGCCAGCACATAGGCCATCGCCTCACGAGCCAGCGGCGACGGTGTCCGGTAGTCTGCCATTTGTCCCTCCTCGCCCGGATCAATCCGGATCGTATTTCAATATCAACGTCGCCAGCGGCGGGATGTAGACATCCGCATAGGCCGGCATCCAGCCGTTCCCCTCGCTGGCATGCGCAACCACCTTGCCCTGGTTGCCCGTATTGCCGCCGCCATACCATTCGGCGTCCGTATTCACCCGCTCGCTCCAACCGCCCACCTTGGGCATGGGCACGCGATATTTGTCGCGCGCCACTGGAGTCATGTTGGAGATGACGACGACCGGTGCCGACCCGTTCGACCGCCGCGTCCAGGCGAACACCGAGTTGGCGTGGTCATTGCCGATCAGCCACTCGAACCCATCGGGCTCGTTGTCCCGTCCATGCAACGCCGGCAATTCGCGATAGGCGTTGTTGAGGTCCATCACCAGCCGGCGCACGCCCTCATGCATGCCGGCATCGAGCAGCCACCAGTCGAGCCCCTTGGCCTCGTTCCATTCCTCGCGCTGCGCGAACTCCTGTCCCATGAACAGGAGCTTCTTGCCCGGCCAGCTCCACATGAAGGCGTAGTAGGCACGCAGCGCCGCGAACTGCTGCCAGTCGTCGCCGCTCATCTTGGCGATCAGCGAGCCCTTGCCATGCACCACCTCGTCATGGCTCAGCGGCAGAACGTAGTTCTCGGTGAACGCATAGAGCGCTGCGAAGGTCATGTCATTGTGGTGATAGCGGCGGTGGATAGGGTTGCGCGACATGAAGCGCAACGTGTCATTCATGAACCCCATGTTCCACTTGAAGCCGAAGCCGAGCCCGCCCGCATAGGTCGGGGCCGACACGCCACTCCACGCCGTCGATTCCTCGGCGATCATGAAGGCGCCCGGATGGTTGCGATAGACCTCGGTATTGACGCGCTGCAGGAACGCGACTGCCTCGAGATTGTGATTGCCGCCGAACTGGTTCGGGATCCACTCGCCCGCCTTGCGCGAATAGTCGAGATAGAGCATCGAGGCCACCGCATCGACGCGCAACCCGTCGACATGGAACTGCTCGAACCAGTAGAGCGCATTGTTGGTCAGGAACGCCGACACTTCCTTGCGCCCGAAATTGAAGATCGCCGTGTTCCAGTCCGGATGATAGCCCTGCCGCGGATCGGCATGCTCATAGAGCGCCGTTCCATCGAACTGCGCGAGCCCATGCTCATCCGTCGGGAAATGCGCGGGAACCCAATCGAGAATGATCCCGAGCCCCGCCTTGTGCGCGACGTCGACGAAATGCTTGAAGCCCGCCGGATCGCCGAACCGCGACGTCGGCGAGTAGAGCCCCGTCGGCTGGTAGCCCCAGCTCGGATCGAAGGGGTGCTCGCTGATCGGCAGCAGTTCGATATGAGTAAAGCCCATGTCCTTGGCATAAGGGATGAGCTGCTCGGCGAACTGCTCATAGCTCATGAAGCTGCCATCGGCGCGCTTGCGCCATGAGCCCAGATGCACCTCGTAGATCGACATCGGCGTGCGCCGCCAATCCTTCTTGGCGCGCGCTTCCATGTATTTGTGGTCGGTCCACGCGAACGGCGTCGGGTCGGCGACGACCGAAGCGGTCTTCGGCCGCAACTCCGATTGCCGCGCGAACGGGTCCGCCTTCAGCGGCAGCAGCTTCCCATCGGCCCCGACAATCTCGAACTTGTAGATCGTGCCCGGCCCGATCGCCGGGATGAACACTTCCCACACGCCGGTCTCGGACCGGTTGCGCATCGGCTGCCGCCGGCCGTCCCATTCGTTGAAAGGCCCGACCACCGACACGCGGCGGGCATTCGGCGCCCAGACGGCAAAATGCACGCCGCTGACGCCCTCGAACTCCATCGCATGCGCGCCGAGCTTGTCGAACAGCCGCAGATGCGTGCCTTCGCCGATATAGTAGTCGTCCATCGGCCCGAGCACCGGACCGAAGCTGTAGGGATCATAGACATCCCATTCGCCGCCGGCATTGGCCGCGCGATAGCGGATCGGCTGGCGCTGGTCGATATCGACCTTGCCTTCAAAGAAGCCGGCCTCGTCGCGCAGCGTCAGCGCGCCCAGCGGCTTGCCGTCGCGCGTAAAGGCCGTGACCGACTGCGCGTGCGGAATGAATGTGCGGAGCACCCATATGCCGTGCGGCTGCTGCAACCCCAGGATGGCAAAGGGGTTGGCATATTGTCCCCTGACAATCTGCTCGACCTCGTCGGGGTGAGCCTGCCACTTCTCCACGGATATGCCCCTCACGCTACCTTACCGGCACTTTCCAGATGTCTTCCGCGTACTGCTGGATCGTGCGGTCTGACGAGAACCAGCCCATATGGGCCGTGTTCCGGATCGCCATGGAATACCATTTGCGGCTGTTCTGCCAGATGGCATCCACGTCGGCCTGCGCCTTGGCATAGGCGTCGAAGTCGCGTGCCACCATGAACCAGTCATGGTCGTAGAGCCCGCCTACCAGATCACGGTAGCGGTTCGGATCGTCGGGCGAGAACACGCCGGAGGCAATCATCTCGAGCGCCTCGCGCAACGGCGGCGACGCATCGATGGCGCTGCGCGGCACCTCAGTGCGCGCCCGCTTCAGCGTCACTTCCTCGGCGGTGAGGCCGAAGATGATCATGTTGTCCTTGCCGACCGCGTCGAGCATCTCGATATTCGCGCCATCCAGTGTGCCGATCGTTACGGCCCCGTTCAGCGCAAACTTCATGTTGCCGGTGCCGGACGCTTCAAGTCCGGCCGTCGAGATTTGTTCCGACAGGTCGGCGGCGGGCATGACGATTTCGGCCAGCGATACATTGTAGTTCGGCAGGAACACCACCTTCAGCAGTTCGCGCACCGATGGATCGTTGTTGATCACCTTGGCCACGTCGTTGATCAACTTGATGATCAGCTTGGCGTTCCAGTAGCTCGGCGCCGCCTTGCCTGCGAACACCTTCACGCGCGGCACCCAGTCGATCTCCGGATGCGACTTGATCGCCTGATACTGCGCCACCGCCTGGATGACGTTCAGCAGCTGCCGCTTATATTCGTGGATGCGCTTCACATGCACGTCGAACAGCGCATCGGGCGACACGTTGAAATTCAGCCGGTCCTTGATGACCTCGGTGAGGCGCTGCTTGTTGGCGCGCTTCACCGCCGCGAACTTCTCCTGGAAATTGGGATCGTCGGCATGCTTGTCGAGCTGCGACAGCAGATTGATGTTGTCGAGGAACTCCGGACCGATCCGGTCGGAGATCAGCTTGGTCAGCCCCGGATTGCATTCCATCAACCAGCGCCGCGGCGTCACGCCGTTGGTCTTGTTATTGATGCGATCGGGATAGAGCTTGTGGAGGTCGTAGAAGACCGTCTTCTTCATCAGCTCGGTATGCAGCGCCGAAACGCCATTCACCGAATGGGCGCCGACAAAGGCCAGCTGTCCCATGCGCACGCGCCGCGCCCCGCCCTCATCGATCAGCGACACCGCCGCGATCTGCTGGTCGTTGAAACCGGCAATCTTGCGTGCCTCGGCCAGCACCTCGGCATTGATCGCGTAAATGATCTGCATCTGCCGCGGCAGCATCCGCTCAAGCAGCGATACCGGCCACGTCTCGAGCGCTTCGGGCAGCAGCGTATGGTTGGTGTAGCCGAACGTGCCCTTGGTGATCTTCCAGGCCTGCGCCCATTTGATCCCGTGCAGATCGATCAGGATGCGCATCAACTCGGCAATCGAGATCGCCGGATGCGTGTCGTTGAGCTGGATCGCCACCTTGTCGGACAGCGAACCCATGTCGCCATATTGCTGCATGTGCCGGCGCACGATGTCCTGCAGCGACGCCGACGAGAAGAAATACTCCTGCCGGAGCCGCAGCTCCTGCCCGGCCGTGGTCGAATCGGCAGGATAGAGCACGCGCGAAATCGCTTCGGCCCGCGAGCTCTCTTCCAGCGCGCCGATGTGGTCGCCCGAATTGAACTTGTCGAGGTAGATCGGATCGACCGGCTGCGCGCTCCACAGGCGCAGCGTATTTACCCGCGCCCCACGCCACCCGACGATCGGGGTGTCGAACGCCACGGCGAGGAAGTGTTCGGCCGGCCGCCATTCGAGCCGCGTCGAGCCGTCCGGCTCGGCGATCGGCACCACCTGCCCGCCAAAGCCGATCTCATAGGTCGATTCGCGCCGCTCGAATTCCCACGGATTACCGTGGGCCAGCCAATCCTCCGGCAGTTCGACCTGCCAGCCTTCGCTCATCTCCTGCCGGAACATGCCGTTCTGGTAGCGGATGCCGTAGCCATAAGCCGGGATCTGCAGCGTCGACATCGAATCCATGAAGCACGCCGCGAGCCGGCCGAGGCCGCCATTGCCCAGCGCCGCGTCAGGCTCAAGGTTGATCAAATCGCCCAGATCGACATTGAGGTTCTTCAGCGCCTGCCGCACCGGCTCCATCAGCCCGATATTGCTCATCGCATCGCGCATCAGGCGGCCGATGAGGAACTCGAGGCTCAAATAATAGACGCGCTTGTCGGAGGTCCGCCACGTCGTCCGGCTCGACTCCATCCACAAATCGATGATGCGGTCGCGAACCGCCAGGATCGTCGCCTTCAGCCAGTCGTGCGGCCGCGCGACGATCGGGTCTTTGCCGATCGAATAGGTAAGTTTTTCAAGGATTTCGGCTTGGATTGCCTCAGCTGTGCGGGCGCGAGGCTCCGGCCTGGGGGCGTCCAATACGATAGGCTTTTGCGACATGACGCAATCCGATCAGCATGACGATGTATTCCCCTCTATGCCGTCACCATTGCATCAATCCGTGGGAGTGGGAAGCCCTAGATGAACAAGCCTAATTTCCGCTAGCCGGGGGTCTTTTCCGCTTCCGGCGGGGCTGGCGGGTCGGCCGGTTTGTCGAGCATGACGGGCTCGGATGGCCCCTCCACGGCGCCGCTTTCGCGGGCCTGCTCCTCGGCATTGGAAAGCAGGAGATCGCGGCCCGCCTGCAGGCCGCCCACGATCTGCGCCTTGAAGCGCTGCCGGTCGCGGTCGCGGACCCCTTCGATCAGATCCGCGATTTCGTCGTCCGGCGAGCCCAGTGCCTTGAGCGCCTCGCCCGACAGCGTCAGCGCCGATTCAAACACCTCGCGAATCTGGAACTCGACGCCGGCCTTCACCAGTTCGATCGCATGGCCGCGGTCGAAGGCGCGCGCCATTACCTTCACCAGCGGGTATTCGTCCCGGATCAGTTCGGCGATCCGCACCGCATCCGCCTTCTTGTCGATGGCGATGATGACAATGTCGACCTGCTCGATCCCGGCGGCCCTGAGGATATCGAGCCGCGTCCCGTCACCGTAATAGACTTTGAAGCCGAACTGCCCGGCGGCCCGGATCATGTCCGTGTCGGTGTCGATGGTCGAAATCGCGTGCCCCTTGGCGAGCAGCGCCTGGCTGGCGATCTGGCCGAAACGGCCGAAGCCGATGATCAGCACGTCGCCGACCAGCCCATCCGGCGCCTCGACGCCCTCCATCGACTGCTTGGGCGTCGGAATCATCCGCAGCGCCTGCATGCTGAACGGTGTCACGACCATCGAGATAATGACGGTCGCGGTAAAGATCGCCTGCTGGTCGCCCGTGATCACGCCGGAGGCGGCGGCCGTCGTGAACAACACGAAGGCGAACTCACCGCCCTGCGCCATCAGCAGTGCCCGCTCCAGCGCATCGGTCACCGAGGTTTTGAGGAACCGCGCGATGCCGAAGATGGCGACGCCCTTCACCAGCATGTAGGCGACCACGCTGATCCCGATGATCTGCCAGTTGGCCGCCACGATATTGAGATCGAGCGACATGCCAACGGCGATGAAGAACAGCCCGAGCAGGATGCCGCGGAACGGCTCGACATCGGCCTCGAGCTGATGCCGGAACGTGGAGGTCGAGAGCAGCACACCCGCGAGGAATGCGCCCATCGCCATTGAGAGCCCGCCGAGCTGGAACAGCAGCGCCGCACCCAGAACCACCAGCAGCGCTGCCGCCGTCATCACTTCGCGCGCCCGCGCATCGGCAAGGAAGCGGAACGCCGGATTCAGCACCCAGCGGCCGATGAGGTTGAGCGCCGCGACGCAGCCGATGGCGATCAGGATGCTGAGCCACACCGGCGTCGCCGACTCGGCCACCGCACTCGGCGCGAGCAGCGCCACCACCGCCAGCAGCGGCACGATGGCGAGATCCTCGAGCAGCAGGATCGAGACGATCTTCTGCCCCGGTGGCGTCGCCAGATCGCCGCGCTCGGTGAGAATCTGCATGACCACCGCCGTCGAGGTCATCACAAAGCCCATGCCGGCGACGAACGCCACCGCCGGGTGGAAGCCGAGCAGCACGCCGATGCCGGTCAGCAGCGCACCGCACAGCCCGACCTGCAGGATGCCCAGCCCGAAAATCTGCTTGCGCAAGCTCCACAGCTTGCTCGGCTCCATCTCGAGCCCGACGATGAACAGGAACAGCACCACGCCGAGTTCGGAGACATGCAGGATCGATTGGGTGTCGGCGATCAGCCGCAGCCCGAACGGGCCGATGGCCAGACCGGCAGCGAGGTACCCCAGTACCGCGCCCAGCCCTGCCCGCTTGAACAGCGGCACCGCGATCACCCCCGCGGTGAGCAGTGCCAGCACCTGCCACAGTTCGATCCCGCTCGCCGCGTGTGTTACCGCCTCGCCCGCCATTCCAGCCTCATCGTGATTAGGCGCTAGAAATGCGGACTGGAGTTCCTCAGGTCAAGACAAGTCGCCGCAGTCAGTGTCGGCGGGCGCCTGATAGTGATGCAGTACATTCATCCCCGGCTTCGCGTTCTGCCCGACAACGTCTATGGTCCGCGCCGGAATCAAGAACTCAGGAATCAAGGCCAAGTCTATGCCGCGTAAGATTATTATCGACACCGATCCGGGTCAGGATGATGCCGTCGCTATTCTCCTCGCTCTCGGCTCGCCCGAAGAACTCGACGTGCTCGGCATTGTCGCGGTCGCCGGCAATGTCGGTCTCAAGCAGAACGCCCAGAATGCGCTGAAGGTCGTCGAACTCTCCGGCAAGACCGGGGTCAAGGTCTATGCCGGCTGCGAGCGCCCGATGCGCCGCACGCTGGTCACCGCCGAATATGTGCATGGCAAGACCGGCCTCGACGGCCCCGAACTGCCCGAACCCAAGCAGCAGCTCGAAGCCCAGCACGGCGTCGATTACATCATCGAGACCCTGCGCCGCGAGCCGCCCAAGACCGTCACCCTCTGCGCCCTCGGGCCGCTGACCAATCTGGGCATGGTCTTCGTCAAGGCGCCCGACGTCGTCGAGCGCGTCCAGGAAATCGTCCTGATGGGCGGCGGCCTGTTCGAAGGCGGCAACACCACCCCGGCGGCCGAGTTCAACATCTATGTCGATCCCGAAGCGGCCGACGTGGTCTTCCACTCCGGCATCCCGATCACCCAGGTGCCGCTCGACGTCAGCCATTTCATGCTCGGTGACAAGCAACGCGTCGAGCGCTTCCGCAATCTGGGCAACCGCACCGGCGTCGCCACCGCCGAAATGCTGGAATTCTTCGAGCGCTTCGATGAGCAGAAATATGGCTGGGACGGCGGCCCGCTGCACGATCCCTGCGTCATCGCCTATCTGCTCAAGCCGGAACTGTTCAAGGGCAAGCACATCAACGTCACCATCGAGACGCAGAGCGAGCTGACCCGCGGCATGACCGTCGCCGATTGGTGGGGTGTCACCGGCCGCGTCAAGAACGTGAACTATCTGCGCTCCGGCGATGCCGACGGCTATTTCGAACTGTTGTTCGAACGCCTCGCCCGCCTAGCCTGACGCCTCAGCGACTTCACGCTCAACCCAGTCGAGGCCACCCATGGCCTCGACCATCGGGCCAAGCCACGGCTCGTACGCCTTCCACCGCCCGACCGACCGGCGGTTGACCGGCTGGCGTACCTGCCACTGGCTCGAGGTCAGGATCGCCCGCTGCGTCCGATGCGGCTCAAGCACATCGGCGGTCCAGTCGAGGTCGACAAAATTGAGCACCCGGCGGATCTCGGCTTCGGGATCGGCCACCAGCTTCTCATAGCTTACATCGAGGATCGGCAGGTCGATCGCCCGCTTCCAGATCGCCATGGTATCGGCGATCTGCCGCACCCGCGCCCCGATCCATTCCATCCGGTAGGAATAGCCCTGCCCGTGCGTGAAGCGCTGGAAGAAGTTGGACACGCCCATGTCGAGCGGGTGGCGGCGCACATAGATCACCCGCGCATTGGGAAAAATGCGCGAAATCAGACCCAGCCGCAGCGCGTTCTCGGGCAGCTTGTCGGTGACGATATCGAACGGCGCCTTGGCCCGCGCCATTGCACCTTGCAGGATGCGCTCGGCCTGCACGCCCAGCCAATCCTTGCGCAGGCTTGCCGCAACGCTCTGCCGGTCGGCGCCACCGGCTTGCTGGCGCGCGGCGCTCTCGACGCCGATGATCTGCATCTGCTCGCCCTGTGCAAACACGCGCGGGTGGCGCGACAGCATGGATTCGAGCAGCGTCGTGCCCGACCGGTTCATGCCGACAATGAACAGCGGCGCGCGTGACGGGTGACCGCTGTAGCGCACTTTGCGGAAGGCGTCATCGGCCGCCAGCTGCGCGAGGCGGGCCAGCGTCCTCGTTTCCCCGGTCAGGTCGAACGGCCGCGGCGCAATCGCCTTGCCTTCCAGCGCATAGTGCACGGCCCGCTCAGGTGCCCCCAGATCGTCAAAGACCTTGGCCAGCGCGAAGGCCAGGAACTCGCGCCGATACGGGTCGAGTTCGCCCGCTGCGTGCAACGCCAGCATCGAGCGGACGAGCGGCGTCTCCTCGGTGAATTTGTGGTTATGGCTCAGGCCGTAGAAGGCCAGCGTATCGTCGGGTTTGAGCCGCAGCGCCGTCTCGAACTGGGCACACGCATTGGCGATGTCGCCATCCGAGGCCAGCATCGTCGCGAAATTGTGCCGGACCGAAGCTTCGTTGGGTGCTAGCTCGACGGCACGGCGCATTTCCTGCATCGACGCTGCGAAATCGCCGCCGCCCTGCCAGTTCGCCAGCGCGTGGCAGGCCAGGGCAGACACATTGTCGGGAAATCGGGCAAGGATGGCAGCGGCCTGAACTGCCGCCTCGCTGTAGCGCTGCTGGCCGAGCAACGACCACGCAACATCAAGATTGCTGAGGGAAACCGTCATCGTGCCAAGCCCGCTTTCGGCGCCACCAGCCCCTCAACTGTGACGCCGCCAAGCCCGGAAGATGGGCCTCCCCTCCCCAGTCGGCAAGTGACATTTCCGTTAGGATACTAGCGTCGATGCGGCCGATTGAGGCCGGTCGGAGGGTCGCATAGTGTTGGGCGATTTTGGAGACTCTTATGCGCCTCACCCTGCTTGCCCTGCTGACCGCCCTGCTGCTGAATGCCCCGGCCCACGCCCAGGCAACCATCGCCGACCAGGCCCAGAAGGCCTTCGACCTGTTCGCCGGCGGATTGTCGCAGCCCGACTATTTGGGCGGCAAAGCCACCAATGTCCTGTTCAGCAACGTCGCCGGCAAATGGGTCAGCCTCTACGGCCCGGCACCCCGGACCGGGGTCGAGACCTACGGCGCGGACACCGAGAAATTCTGCAAGGGCAACGGCGTGCTCACCCTCGCGACGCCCGACGCCTATACGCTGTCCGTCACCGCCCTGCCGGGCGATGTCGAGTTCAAGCAGTCCTACCTGCTCGTCGCCGGCTCGACCTTTGCCGAGCACACCGACCCGCTCGGCTATTTCGCCTCCATCGGCCTTGGGCCCGACAAGGTTGGACCCCAGTTCGACCAGCAGCGCATCCTCGCGCTCAGCCAGGCCAATGGCGTCGTCCAGATCTATCGCCCCTCGGCCGACATCCTCGTCTTCCATCGCGAAAAAGCGTATCCGTCCGTCCTCGCCCGCTGCCCGAACCCGTGAGTATTCCGTCTTGGATCTGCTGACTCTTTCCGCCTTCACCATCGCCTATGTCGTCGCCGTTCTGGTGCCCGGCCCCGGTGTCGCGGCCATCGTGGCGCGCGCCCTTGGCGGCGGTTTCTGGAGCGCCATGCCGATGGTCATCGGCATCCTGGTCGGCGATCTGATCTATCTCGTCTTTGCGCTGTTCGGCCTTGCCGCGATCGCCACCTATTTCGCGCCGGTCTTCATTGTCGTCCGCTGGGCCGGCGCGCTCTATCTGCTCTACATCGCCTGGCAGTTCTGGACCGCCAAGCCCGGCTCCGAACAACTCGGCCCGCGCAAGCAGGAGCCATGGCTGCGCACCTTCCTCTCGGGCTTCGCGCTCACCATGGGCAACCCCAAGACCATCGTCTTCTATCTCGCGCTGCTGCCGACAGTGGTGCCGCTCGATCAGCCGATCACGGCGCTCGGCTTCCTCGAGCTGACGGCGATCGTCGTTGTCGTGCTGCTGATCATCGGCTGCGGCTATGCCGGCCTCGCCGCCTGGGCGCGCGAATTCTTCGTCAGTCCCAAGGCCATCCGCCGGCTCAACCGCACGGCGGGCGCCATCATGGCGGGCGCCGCCGCCTTCGTCGCCGTGCGCGGCTAGCGCACCACCGCTTCCGCGGCCTTGAGTCCCCAGGCGAGCAGCTCATTTGCCCGCTCGGGCGTCGCGGCTTCGGTGTAGCAGCGCAGCTCCGGCGCATTGCCCGACGGCCGGTAGTGGATCACGTCGCCCGAGGTGAACTCGTAGCGCTCGCCATCGATGCTCGAGACGGCCCTGATCTCGCCCTGCGCCGTGAGGAAGCCGGCCGCGTCATCGCGCAGGCGCTCAAGCAGCAGCGCGGTGCGCTCCTGCGGCACATGCACGAGCCGGTCGCTGCGGGCAAAGCGCGGCGGCAATATCGCGACCAGTTGTGAAACCGTCAGTCCCGCGGCACGCGCCGCGCCCAGCACGCTGAGGATCGGCAGCAACGCATCGCGCGTCGGCAGGGCCGATATCGTCGCCCCATTCACGGCAACGTCACTGCCCAGCAGCACGCCGCCATTCGCCTCGAAGCCGACGACAACGCCCGTCGCGGCCGCCATCCCGGCGATGACGAAAGGCGAGCCGACTCGGGTACGGACCACGTCACCGAAATAGCCCGTCCCCTCGATCGAGGAATTCGACGTCACCGGCGTCACCACGCTGTCGGCGCCAAGGAACTTCGCCGTCAGGATGCCGATCACATCGCCGCGGATGACTGCGCCCGTTTCATCGACGACCAGCGGGCGGTCCGCATCGCCATCAGTCGAGATGATGGCATCGAGTTTTTCGGCGCGCACCCAGTCCGCCAGTTGCGCGCTCGCCTCGGCGCTCACCGCCTCGGTATCCACCGGCACGAACACATCCGAACGGCCGAGCGGCACGATCTCGGCCCCGAACGCAGCGACCGCGTCGCCAAACAGATCGCGCGCCACCGATGAATGTTGCCACACCCCGATGCGCCATCCCTTCAGCGCCCCGGCCGGCAGCATTCTGGCATAGCGGGCGAGATAGCGCGGCAGGGCCGCCGGCTCACGCGTCGCCTCGCCTGGCCCCGACGGCACCCTGTCGAGGGCCGCAAGAATTCCCGCCTCGTCGCCTTTGTCGATCTCGCCATCGCCGCGATAGAATTTGAGTCCGTTGCGGTCGGCGGGAATGTGGCTGCCCGTCACCATGATCGCCGGCGCCTTGCGGCGCAGCGCTTCGAGCGCGAGGGCCGGCGTCGGTACCTCACCGCAATCCACCACTTCGACATCGAGCGCCGCGATCACCGATCGCGCAATGTCCGGACTGCTCGCTCGAAGGTCGCGCCCGACCAGCATCTGCGTGACGGCTCCCTGGCTTTGCAGATGCCGAAGGAACGCCGCAGCATAGCGTCCGCTCTCCTCGCCAACCAGTTCCACCGCCAGGCCGCGCAGGCCGCTCGTTCCAAATTTGAGGCTGTTCGACATTCTCGTTTCTTGGCACGCCGATCCGCCCGGCGGCAACAGTCCGGCCGCCGGTAAGGCTTCGTTAACCCGGCGGCCGCAAGGATTCGGTCCATGCAGATTCAGAAGCGCACATTGGGATGGTTGCCAAAGCCGTCGCTCTACAATGAGCAGGCCGCGAAAGCCGCCAAGCAGCGCGCCAGCCACAAAGCCTTTCTCGGCAGCCAGTCGAACCTGCAGGGCAGCGTCAGCGACATCATGAACACCAAGGCGGTCGAGACAACCAATCTCGTGTCCAAGGTCGCGCTCGCCCGCATCCAGAACAAGACCGCCTGACGCTTGCGGTCAGTTCGCCGGGCCGCCACTCTGGCCGCATGATCCTGACGAAATTCCTCGATCGCGACGCCGCGACAGTCGCCCCCGATTTGCTGGGCGCAAAACTGCTCATCGACGGCGTCGGCGGCATCATTGTCGAAACCGAGGCCTACCACCCCGACGATCCCGCCTCGCACTCCTTTCGCGGCCCGACGCCGCGCAATAGCGCCATGTTTGCCGGGCCTGGCCGCGTCTATGTCTACCGCTCCTACGGCATCCACTGGTGCCTCAATTTCGTCTGCCGTGGCGCCAGCGCCGTTCTGATCCGGGCCATCGAGCCCACCGACGGCATCGACCTGATGCGGGAGCGGCGCGGTCTCGACGATCTCAAAACCCTCTGCTCCGGCCCGGGCAAGCTCTGCGCGGCGCTGGGCGTCACCGGCGAACTCGACGGCCGGGCCCTCGACGGGCCGCCCTTCGACGTCGCCCTGCCCCGCCATGCGGCAGACGCCGCGGTCGGCCCACGGATCGGCATCACCAAGGCGGCGGAGATTCCCTGGCGGTTCGGCGTCCGGGGCTCACGCTTTGTCAGTAAGCCGTTTCCGAAGGCGTGACGCGCGCCGCGCCTTCGACTATGGTCCGCCGAAACATCGAAAGGACCCTCCGTGCAGCCTGACCAGCTCGTTGCCGAACTTCTCGCCCGTGGCGACATGAACGACGACACCACCCTTGAGCTCAATCGCATCCTGAACGACTGGCGGGAGAGCAAGCTCGATCCGGATGACGAGTCCTACCTGGTTGCTCTGCATGCCCGGATGATGAACCTGTCGGCCGAGCCCGACGAAGCCATCGGCCAGCTCCCGAGCCGCCTCGACGGTCTCACCATCGAAGAATGGCGCGAGCGTGCGCTCCGCGCCGAAGCCGAACTCGCCCAGATCGAGGAAGCGGCCCGCAACGGCTGATCGTTGACGTCATCCGCCCGCCTGCTATGAGGCGCGCACGGGGCTATAGCTCAATGGTTAGAGCCGACCGCTCATAACGGTCTGGTTCCAGGTTCGAGTCCTGGTGGCCCCACCATTCCCCTTCAGCAGGCGGTGACGTTCAGCGCGAGGCCGGCGAGGCTGGTTTCCTTGTAGCGCTCGCTCATGTCGGCGCCGGTCTGCCGCATCGTCTCGATGCAGGTATCGAGCGGCACGGCATGCGCGCCGTCGCCCTTGAGCGCCAATGATGCCGCCGTCACGGCCTTCACCGCGCCGAATGCATTGCGTTCGATGCAGGGAATCTGCACCAGTCCGCCCACCGGGTCGCACGTCATCCCCAGATGGTGCTCGAGCGCGATCTCGGCGGCATTTTCGATCTGCGTCGGGGTGCCGCCCAGCGCCGCACAGAGCGCCGCCGCCGCCATGGCCGACGCCGCGCCCACCTCGCCCTGGCAGCCGACCTCGGCGCCCGAGATCGAGGCGTTCGTCTTGACGATGCCGGCAATCGCCGCAGCCGTCAGCAGCATCTCGCGGATAACCTCGCGCGACGCCCGCGGCTCGAATTTGAGGAAATACTTCAGCACCGCCGGCATCACGCCCGACGCGCCATTGGTCGGCGCCGTCACCACGCGGCCACCGGCGGCGTTCTCTTCGTTCACCGCCATCGCGTAGACGCTCAGCCAGTCATTGGCCGCGAGCGGTCCGAGATCGTTGCGCGCCCACGACGCCGCCAGCTGGTCATAGATGCCTGCCGCACGCCGCCGCACCTGCAATTCGCCCGGCAGCACGCCGCCCGTCGAGCAGCCCCGTTCGATGCACCCGTCCATCGCCGCCCAGATGCGGTCGAGCCCCGCATCGAGTTCAGCCGCCGACATCGTCGCCAGCTCGTTCGCCCGCTTCATCGCGGCTATCGACAGGCCAGACCGCTTGGCCATGGCGAGCATCTGCACCGCATTGGCGAACGGATATGGCACATTTGATTGTGCCGGCGTCGCCCGCGGACGGCTCATCTCCTCGTCGTCGAGGACGAAGCCGCCGCCCACCGAATAATACACCCGGCGCAGCAGCACCTGCCCCGCCTTGCCCAGCGCCAGAAACACCATGCCATTGGTATGGCCCGGCAGCCGGACCTCGCGGTCGAACACCAGATCGACCGCCGGCCGGAAGCGATAAGGCTTGTGCCCGGCCGGATGGACGACATTGGTGGCGCGAACCTGCTCGATGCTGCGCGCCGCCTCGGCGGGATCGACATCATCCGGCTTGAATCCGGCCAGCCCGAGGATCACCGCCCGGTCCGTGCCGTGGCCCACGCCGGTGAAAGCCAGCGAGCCATGCAACGTCACCCGCAGCGAGTCGATTTCGACATCGGCCGGCCGCGGCCAGGCGCCGGTGGCAATCTCGTCGAGAAAGCGCCGCGCCGCACTCATCGGCCCCATCGTGTGCGAACTCGAGGGCCCGATGCCGATCTTGAAGATGTCGAAGACGGAGATGAACAACGGCGTTTCCCGGGTTTCGCCGACCTCCGCGGGCGGCGCACCCCTCATACATAGTGAGCGGCGCCCGCTCCGTCCAATCGCGGTCAGCCGATCAGGCCGGCGCCGATATAGATCGCGTAGATCAGCCCGCCCGCAATCGCCAGGGCCCCCGCCCAGTCGGCCGGCAGCGGCGTGATCTGCGCCTTGGCCAGCGCGGCGAGCGCCAGCAGCAGCCAGCACAGCGAATGGAACCAGCGGGACACCGCCCAGCGCCAGCCGGTCGCGTCGCCGCTCAGATCCCACACCAGATAGACCAGCGCCACCAGCAGGGCCACGCCCGCCAGCGCCGTCCACGGCACGCCCCAGATTTTCTGCTCGAACAATCCGCCCATCGAGGCCCCCGCCC
>SEEL01000116.1 GCA_004144345.1 Hyphomicrobiales bacterium | reverse complement strand
CATGTCCGCTCTCCCGATTTTTTTAGTTTCAGGCGAAAACCTATCATCAAAATCGCAAGATGCAAATAAACGCACGGAGGCTGCGGCGAGGCGCTATGGTGGCGGGACAAAATCATTGGAGTCGATGCCATGATCCGTCCGTTTACCCTCGCCCTGATCCTTGCCGTTTCGGCGACCCCACTCGCCGCCAAAGAGACCGCACCCGGCTACAAGGCTGCTCTCGCCGATCCCGCGCGCCCTGCCGCCGACCGTGAACGCGATGTGGCGCGCAAGCCCGCCGAGTTGCTTGCCTTCGCGCAGATCAAGCCGGGCCAGAAGGTCGGCGACTATGTCACGGGCGGCGGTTATGTCACCCGCCTGCTAGCAGCCGCGGTCGGCCCGACGGGCAAGGTTTATGCTTTCCAGCCCGCCGAATTCATCGCGTTCAAGAAGCAATATGGCGACGATCAGGCGGCGGTCGATGCGGCCTATGTCACTGTCGACGCCGTCGCCGGCCCCTTCGCGGCGCCCGCGTTCCCCGAGCCGCTCGACACGATCATCACGGTGCAGAACTTCCACGACCTCTATTTGAAGCCCTTTCCCGCGGGCACGGGCGACAAGGCAAGCGCGGCGCTGTTCGCCGCGCTGAAGCCCGGCGGCACTTTGGTCGTCGTCGATCATAGCGCAGCGAAGGGCAGCGGCACGACGCTGTCCGACAGCCTGCACCGCATCGACAAGGATGCCGTCGTCGCCACGCTGACCCGGGCGGGCTTCAAGCTCGAGACCGAGAGCCAATTTTACAGCCGCCCCGCCGACCCGCGCACCGCCAATGTCTTCGACGCAGGTATCCGCGGCAAGACCGACCAGTTCACTTTGCGCTTCCGCAAACCGGGATGAGAGAATGACCAGCGACGACGAAGATTATGTCTATGACGAAGCAAGCGGCGAATGGCTGTCCGCGGGCGACATCGCCACGCGCGACGCCGCCGCAGCGGCGGGTCCCGAGGTACGCGACGCGGTCGGCAATTTGCTCGCCGACGGCGACTCGGTCGTGCTGGTCAAGGATCTGAGCGTCAAAGGCGCGGGGCAGACATTGAAGGTCGGCACGGTGATCAAGTCGATCCGCCTGACCGGCGACGATCAGGAAATAGACTGCCGACATGACGGGATCAAAGGGCTTGTGTTGCGTGCTGAGTTTGTGCGCAAACGCTGAGAGCCGTATGATCCTCCCTGTGGCGAAGCCATGGGGAGGTGGCAGCGGGAAGCGCTGACGGAGGGGCAATAGCGTGACGTTGCCGCCCCTCCACCATCGCCTGCGGCGACGGTCCCCCTCCCCACGATTTCGTCACAGGGAGGATTTTCCCTACCCCAGAGTCCCCTTCCGCGGCCCCAGATAACCGAACAGATACGCCCCCACCTTGCGCATCTGGATCTCCTCAGCCCCCTCGGTGATCCGA
>SEEL01000050.1 GCA_004144345.1 Hyphomicrobiales bacterium | reverse complement strand
GCCCCGCCCCCGCCGCTGCCACCCGCACTTCGTCGGTACGCCGGGCTATACGGCGGCAGCAGGGGGATCATACGCCCGCTGGACTCGACGTGGATAAGTTGGCCCAAAATCGGGGTGTGCGCCTAGAGCCGCCTGAGGATTCCGCTAGTTGAGTTAAGCGCATTTCGAGGTGCGGATGAGTACGTAGATTCGTGCGTCCGACTCGCCCCACCCACCGGCTGCGCCGGTCCCCCCTCCCCGGTGGGGAGGGAGGGGCTCCACTCAAGCGGCGGCACGGTGCCCGCAGTCGGGTATCCCTCCTCGGCGCGCAGCGCTGGGGAGGGGGGACCAGCCGTAGGCTGGTGGGTGGGGTGGACTGGCACCGTGCTTGGGGTCGCCCCCACCACCGCTGCGCTGGGCCATTCGGGCATAGCCCTCATGGCCTTCTCACCTAAAATCGCTCCACTGGAGCGATTTTGCCTTCGGCCGGCTCGAAGCCCCTCCCCCCGCCACGCGGGGGAGGATATCCAGGGCATCGGCATCGCAGTCGCCTCTAGTCCCGGGGAGGGGCGCCGGTGGCGGCGCAAGGCGGGATGATAGAACCGCGTTCTCCTTGCATCGCCCTTGCCAGTTCAGATCATCTGGTTTCCACTGCGGGCAGCAAGGAGAGGGATGATGGTGAAGAAGGTTCGGTGGGGGATCGTTTCGACGGCCGATATCGGCATGAAGAAGGTGACGCCGGGGATCATGAAGTCCCGGCATTCGGAAGTGGTGGCGCTGGCGTCGCGCGATCTCGAAAAGGCGCAGGATGCGCTGGCGGCGCTCGGCATTTCGAATGGCCGCGCCTATGGCTCCTATGAGGAACTGCTGGCCGACCCCGAGGTCGACGCGATCTACAATCCGCTGCCCAATCATCTGCATGTGCCGATCACCCTGGCGGCGGCACGGGCGGGCAAGCACGTCCTGTGCGAAAAGCCGATCGCCATCACCGCCGACGAGGCGGCGCAACTGCGTGACGCGCCGAAGAACGTGCTGATCCATGAAGCGTTCATGGTGCGGCACCATCCGCAATGGGCGCGGGCGCGCGACATCGTCCGCTCGGGCGAGCTCGGCCGGGTGGGCCTTGTGCGCGCGGTGTTCCTGTATTTCAACGACGACCCGGCCAATGTGCGCAATCTCGCCGACATCGGTGGCGGCGGCCTCCTGGATATCGGCTGCTATTGCGTGATCGCGGGGCGCTATCTGTTCGAGGCGGAGCCCAAACGCGTCGTGGCGCTGGTGGACCGCGACCCCAGTTTCGGCACCGACCGGCTGGCCAGCGTCATCGCCGATTTCGGTGAGGGGCGGCAGCTGAGCTTTGCCTGCGGCACGCAGAGTTCCGGCCGGCAGAGCGTCGAAGTGTTCGGCACGCGCGGCAGCCTTGAACTGGTGATCCCGTTCAATGCGCCGCCGGACGAAAAGACCGCGCTGCTCGTCGGCAATGGCGGGCCGATGGATCGGAGCCTCTATCGCCGCGAGATCCTGCCGGCGGTGGACCAGTACACCGAGCAGGCCGAGAATTTCGCGCTCGCCGTGCTGGGCGAAGCGCCCCTGCCCTCCGGCGTCGAGGATGCGATCAGCCAGATGAAGGTGCTGGACGCGATCTTCCGGTCGGAGAAATCGGGGGCGTGGGAGACGGTCTAGGCGGCAAGGTGGGGCCGCCCATTCGGTCGATGGGGCACTGTCCCATTCCGTCGATGCGGCACCACCCTCATCCGCCCTCTTTTTTGCGCTCTGTCCGAACGATCCCAAGAGGGCTCGTTCGGCCAACCGCAAGAGGGCACCTTCTCCCATCAAGGGAGAAGGCCACCCCACCAGCATCGCGGCTCCATCGCCTTCTCCCTTGATGGGAGAAGGTGGGCGAAGCCCGGATGAGGGTGGGGCAACTGGCACCCGTGTAAGGGAACGCCGACGGCGCCATGGTGTTTGGGGTCGCCCCCACCACCGCTACGCGGTCCCCCTCCCCCGTTGCACGGGGGAGGGTATCCAGACTGCCAGTGTCGTGTTTGGCTTACCCCCACCCACCATGCTTCGCATGGTCCCCCCTCCCCACAAGGGGGAGGGAGTCCTGACTGCACCTTTAGGCGCCCCCCCGCGCCGGTCAGTAGGTGCGGGCGCCGTTGACCATGAGGCGGACGGCGTAGAGGGAGCTGGTGCCGCAGATGTAGAGGACGTTGAACTTTTCGCCGCCCCAGGCGACGTTGGCGACGCCTTCGGGCACTTTCACCTTGCCGATCAGCGTGCCGTCGGGCGCGAAGCAGTGGACGCCATCATGCGCGCTGCTCCAGATGCGGCCATCGGCATCGAGGCGGAAGCCGTCGAACAGGCCATTGTCGCAGACGGCGAACTGGCGGCCGTTCGAGACGGTGGCGCCGTTGACGTCATAGACGCGGATGGCGGCGGGCGTGCCCTTCACATGGGTGGCGCCGGTGTCGGCGACATAGAGCAGCGTTTCATCGAGCGAGAAGGCGAGCCCGTTGGGGCGCACCATGTCGGTGATGACCACGGTGACGGCGAGCGTTGCCGGATCGATGCGATAGACGTTGCAGGCACCGATCTCGCTCTCGGCCTTGTTGCCCTCATAGTCGGAATCGATGCCGTAGGTCGGATCGGTGAACCAGATCGAATTGTCGGATTTGACCACGACGTCGTTGGGCGAATTGAGCCGCTTGCCCTCGAAGCGATCGGCGAGCGTGACGATGGTGCCGTCATGCTCGGTGCGGCTGACGCGGCGGCCGCCATGCTCGCAGGTGACGAGCCGGCCCTGCCGGTCGACGGTGTTGCCGTTGGCATTGCCGGCCGGCGCGCGGAACACCGAGGTCGAGCCATCGGTCTCGTCGTAGCGCATCATGCGGTTGTTGGGGATATCGGACCAGACGAGATAGCGCCCGCCACCGAACCAGGCCGGGCCTTCGGCCCATTTGAAGCCCGTCGCCAGCTTTTCGACATGGCCATTGCCATTGATCAGCTGGCCGAAACGCGGATCGATGATCTCGTAGAAATCCTCGGCACTCATGGTGTCCCCCCTGATGGTGTTGAGCAGCTTGCGGAGCCAGCCCATCAGGCATCCATATGCGCAAGCTCGCGCGAAAAAAAGCGGCGATGCATGCGCAGCAGCGCCGCGCCTTCGGCGGCCCCCGAGCGGCCGAGCTGGCCCGCCGCAACGGCCGGCGAATGGCGGCCGAGCGTGGGGAAGCGGCCGATATGCTCGCGCGTCGCCTCGATGAGGCGCGCAATGATCGGGCCGGGCAGCACGGCTTCGACGACGGCGCGCTCGAACTCCATGACACGCGCCGTGTTGATGATGGTCTGCGCCAGCGCGAAGGACGCATCGGCGATCCATTTGTCGAGCACGGCACGGGCGGCGGCCGGCGGATTGTCCTCATGGACCGCCGACAGCGGGCAGCCGGCGGCGGCCAGCTGGGCGCGGAGGGCATGGAGGGAGGCGACTTCATGGACGAAGCGCGAATGGCCCTCGAGATCGGTGACGAGCATTGAGCCGAGGTTAGCCGAATTGCCCGAAAAGCCTTCCCACAGCCGGTTTTCGGCAACGATGCCGGCGCCCACGAAGGTGTCGATGAGGAGATAAACAAAGCTCAGCGGCCGCGGCGCCGGCAGCGCCACGCGCTCGGCCCAGCAGGCGGCACTGCCATCGTTGAACAGGGTGACCTTGAGCCCGGTGGTGGCGGCGGCCGCCTCCGCCGCATTGAGGGCGCCCCACAATTCTTCCTGCCCCGGCGGGGGCGGGATGAGCGAGGAGGTGTCACCGACGCCGCCCGGCATGGCGAGGCCGAGCCCGATCAGCCGGCGCTTCTGCGCGGCGGTGAGCTTGCCCGTCATCTGCGCGCTGACCGTGCGCAATTCGTCAAACACGGTCGCCGCATCGGGATAGTCATAGTCGCGCCGGTAGCGCGCCAGCACCTGCGTGCCGATGCCCACGAGGCAGATCTCGATGTGGTTCCAGCCGATCTCGGCGCCGATGCAGAAGGCGCCATCGGGGTTGAGGAAGACCGGCGTCGCGGGCTGGCCGCGCTTGCCGCGCAGCACCTCGCCGCGGGTGATCAGATGGGCCCGCTCAAGGTCGACCAGCACCGCCGAGACGGTCTGCGGCGCCAGCTGCGTGACGCGCGACAGCTCGGCATTGGAGATGCCCGGCTGCAGCGAGATGACGCTCAATATGGCGCGTTGGTTGGTCTGGCGGACATGGATGGGCTGGATACCTCGCCCGACCACCGCGACATCCCGCCTGTTCGGCACGCTCGTTCCCCCGCCCTAAGTGGCAGTCATCGCATCTGTGCTGGCGGCGCGCCAGTGGGCCACCGGCGAATGGCGGGGACTTCAGGAGGGCTCGGTGTCGGGCGGCGGCGACTCGATGACGCCATAGGTGCTCGAGCCCGCGCTGTCGGCGAAGTCGGGATAGCCGACGGCGGCGAGGCCGCGCCTCAACAATTCGCGAACGGCGGCGGCGCGGCTGGGCATCCGGTTCTGGTAGCGGAAATCATCGAGAGCGCGCAGCTCGGCGGCGTCCAGCATGATCTGCAGGCGTTCGCCACGCTGCAGATCGTTACCCTTGTTGGTTTTTTCTGCCATTTCGCCCGCCTCGATCGGCCCCAGTCGGGTTACTCATTTAACTCAGACCACTAACTCACGGCAAGGCAAATGGTTGCGATGAGTAAGTGGCGCAAGGGGCTGAAAAGCCCAAGACCCCTCACTCCGAAACTGGTCGACATCCCCCCGGAGGGGGCGCATGACCGATGGCAGGGCGGAAAGGTCTACGGTTAGAAATGAAAATCGAAATCGACGAACCGATCAAATCCGTCCTCGTGGTTGAGGACGAGGCGATCCTGTCGCTGATGATGGAGGATCTGCTCCTCGAGATGGGCGCGACCCAGGTGGATTGCTTCACCGCGGTGGCCGACGCCGCCGGCGCGGCGCGCGCCAACCACTATGATTGCGCCATTCTCGATGTGCGGCTGCGCGATGGCGACAGCGGCGACATCGCCAGCATCCTCGCCGAGCGCGGCATCCCCTTCGTGTTCACCACCGGCAGCGATACCTCGAGCCTCGCCCGCGAGCACCAGGACCGCCCCTTCCTCGCCAAGCCGTTCTCCGACGACCAGTTCAAGACGCTGCTGCTCGACACCCATATGCTGGCGGGACAGCGCTAAGGCAGTATCATCGCTCGCCCGCGAGAGCCGCGGGATGGAGGATGGTGCCGATGGACGATCATGATCTGACCCGCTGGGACGCCGAGGGGCTGGCGCTGCCGCGCGCCGCGGCGGAGGGCTTTGTCGAGACGGACGGGGCCCGCATCTGGTTCGCCCGCATCGGCGAGGGACCGGCGGTGGTGCTGCTGCATGGCGGCATGGGCAACGCCACCAATTGGGGCAAGCAGGTGCCGGCACTGGTCGCCGCAGGCTACCGCGCCATCGTCATCGACAGCCGCGGCCAGGGCCGCAGCAGCCACGACAACAGCCCGCTCAGCTACCGGCAGATGGCGAACGATACCCTTGCGGTGCTCGATCACCTGCACATCGAGCGGGCGGCCTTCATCGGCTGGAGCGACGGCGCGGTCACCGGCCTGGTGCTGTCGGACATGCAGCCCGAGCGCTCGGCGGGCCTGTTCTTCTTTGCCTGCAATGTCGATCCGTCCGGGACCAAGCCCTTCGTCTACACCGACATCATCGGCCGCTGCCTCAGCCGCCACAAGCAGGACTGGGCCGACCGCTCGCCGGTGCCCGATGGCTTCGACGCCACCTTCGAGATGGTGGGCGAGATGCAGCGCAGCCAGCCCAATCTCAGCGCGGCCGATCTCGGCCGCATCCGCGTCCCCGTCTGGTCAGTGCTGGGCGAGAGCGATGAATTCATCGAGCCGGCGCATGCCGATCATCTCGCCGCGGCCATTCCCGGCGCGAAGCGCGTCACGCTCGAAGGCGTCGGCCATTTCGCCCCGGTGCAGAAACCGGACGGCTTCAATGCCGCGATGCTGGATTTCCTGCGCGCAGTCGCCCCGGTTTAGCCGAGCCACAGGGCAGCTATTCCTGAAGCTGGGTCCAGCCGGGCCGGAACCAAATACTGGCCAAACAATCGCCAGCTAGGCTCCTGCCGCAATGTTCGGCTGGAGAGCTAGAGTGGCGACGATCCGGGAAATGCTTGTGGCGGGCCTGATGGCTGCCGGGATGAGCGGCGCAACTGTTCTGGGCGCAAGCCTGCCGGCTTGGGCGGACGACATCACTCGCAGCGAGAGCGGCAGCGCGGGTGACCCAGGGGAAGATGGCGACAATGGCGGCGCCGGAGCGCACGGTACGTACGTCGGCAATATTGAGGGCGTCCTGACTGGTCTGCCGGGCGGCAATGGCGGCAGTGGGGTGAATGGTACCGCGGGAAAACCTGGGGAAGATGGCGGCTATGTCCAAGTGACCACCTCCGGTCCCACCGATGGCAGCATTGTGATTTCGGTCAATGGCGGGGCCGGCGGCCACGGCGGACAGGGCGGCAACGGTGGCAATGGCGGCGCCGGTGGTACAGCCAACCCCAACTTCGGCGACAACGCCGTGAGCGGAATTCCAGCCGCAGGCGGAAAGGGGGGCGAGGGTGGAGATGCCGGTGCGGGTGGCTCCGGTGGCCGCGGGGGTGCAGGCGGCTTTATCCAGGTGGCGATCCACAGTGACGTCACGGGTGACATCGTTCTGTCGTCGGCCGGCGGCTTTGGAGGAGAGGGCGGCGCCGGAGGGCTAGGCGGGAACGGTGGGAATGGCGGAGCAGTATTCGTGTACGGGGCCGTGGGCACTATCGGTGATGGGGGCGACGGTGGGGATGGGATCGAAGGGGGACTAGGTGGCAAGACTGTAGGCGGACTTGCCATCCTTGGGAGCTTGGCAGGAGGTAAGCTCGGTGCTGATGGTAACGCGCTCCCCCAGCAATACGGCGGCGCAGCCGGCGCCGACGGCGCGGGCGGCAGCATCACATTGGTGCTGAGCGCCGACGTGGGCGGCAATGTGAGCGCCGATGCCGGGACAGGCACGGTGCGGGTGACGCTCAACACCGGCGCGTCGGTGGGTGGCGTGATTGCCGCCAACGAGGCAGCCAATAGCGCCCTGCGCTTCGCCATGACGGTCAACTCGCGGGCCGAGTACAAGGCAGCCAAGGCTTATCTCGGCGACAACGCCAACGCGCTGAGCGGCAGCCTCACGATCAATGGACAGACCTTCACCTGGTCCGGCTTCGACCAACTCGTCCAGACGTTGGTGCTGGCCGGGGTGCGCAGCTCCACCAGCAGCGATACTGGAGCGCCGCTCTATCTGGCCTGCACGCCGCGCGTCGTAACGGCTTTCTACGCGGACGGCGCCATCGCACTGGTGGCGCGCCGCACCGGGGAACGCGGCGCGTTCCGCATCGGCCAGATCATGAACGGCGCGTTCGATAGCCAGAATACGTTCGGCTGGCGAGCAGCGCTGACGACGGCCAAGGGCCAAGCCGCGTTCGACGTGCTCGACGGGACGGGCGCAAAGGTAGCTGCCTGCCGCGGCTAGAGCCACTCGCGCCCGATGTGTCTCTTCTCTGAGACGCCAAGAGCCGCGGACTACACAGGCCGCGCAATTACCGCGAAGGGGCTGGGACCTGGTTCCCACGTCGCACCGTTGACGATGTTGAGAGGGACGTCGAAGGCAAAGCCGCAGTCAGCCAGCTCCGCCGCAAGGTCGGCGGGATCGAAATACTGAATCCAGTTGAAGATCTCATACTCCTCGTCCGGACGGCAGATGCGGTAGCGGTCGAGACTAATCGCCTCCTCCTCGAAGCGATGCGACACCTTGAAGCCGAAATAGTCGCCCTCGGCCCAGAAGCCTTTCATGAAACGGTGTCCGAACTCGAGGCCCGCAGAAAACTGGTCGAATTGGCCGCGGGAGAAGACGTCGAACACAAAGACGCCGCCCGGAGCCAGCGTTGCGCGGACCTTGCTCAGAAACTGCCGCCGCCGGTCAGGGCTCATCGGATTATAGTCCCCGTAGATCAGCGTGACGATGTCGGCCGGACCGGGAAGCGGATCCCGATGGTAGTCCGCCTGCACGTAGTCGATGGCATGACCGGCAGCGGCCGCGGCGGTCCGCGCGTGGTTGAGTGAGACAGCGGAAAAGTCGAGGCCGGTGACCAGCGCTCCCCGGCGCGCCATGCGGGTCGTGTAGAGCCCGGGCCCACAGCCCAGATCGAGCACCCGCTTGCCGCTCAGCCCGAGGCGAGCATCAAGCCAGGCGACAAAGCCGTCGATGGTGGCGCCGGAGCGCGAGGCCATGTCGTTGCTCTCGTCGAGATGGAAGGCCAGCATGCTGCGCGCCACATGGGGATCGGTCCACAGGCGATCGGTGGTGTAGCGCGAGAAGGGTTTCGGGCGGCGGACGAATTCGGCAAGCTCAGGGTACAAGGCTATCCTCGACGTTCGGAAACGCTTTCAAACCCTCGTTGCTTGCCGCCCCCCGGAGGGGCCCGGGTGCTGATCGACCCGGATCGAGATCGGCCGCAGAAACGACAAAGGCCCGCTACCTATTACGGTATGCGGGCCCTTGGCGGACATTCTTCACTCAGCGTGCGCCCCCGTGTGGGGGACATTGGTTGCGGGAGCAGGATTTGAACCTGCGACCTTCAGGTTATGAGCCTGACGAGCTACCGGGCTGCTCCATCCCGCGCCAATGTTGAGCGTTGCGCTTTGGGTGCGGCCCATCGGCCGCGCGCAGGGGGTATATAGATCGTGCACCCCGCGATCTCAAGGCTAAATCGCCCCCGCCGTGACAGATTCTTGACGGTGGGTTTCGCGCGCGCGGGGCATCCCCTCTCCCCTTGATTGCGCTATAGGATTGGCGCTGCTGGAGGGCCGCAATGTCGCTGTTTGCTTCGCTTTTCCCGATCGTGTGCTGGCTCGGCTACAATTATGGCGTGGCCCTGGTGGAGCGTCACCGGCCATCGCTGTCGGTGATCATGAGCCTGCAGCGGCGGCGCTGGGTGGCCAATGCGACGCGGCGCGAATCGCCGATGGACGCGATCCTGTCGGGAAACCTCATGCAGGCGGTCAGCCTGCTCGCCTCGACCTCGGTGCTGATCGTCTTGGCGATCTTCGCGGCGATCGGCCAGGTGGCGGGGCTGGTGGATACGCTCAGCGCCTTCGGCATCGGCACGCATTACACGGTCGGCGCGATGCAGGTGCATCTGCTGGTGCTGCTGTCGATCTTCGTGATGAGCTTTTTCAGCTTCACGCTGTCGCTGCGCCAGTTCAACCATTTCTGCATCATGCTGGGCGCCATCACGCATGAGACGCCGGCGACCGAGGAAGAGATCGACGCCATCGCCATGCTCAATTCGCTGGCGGCGAAGAATTTCAACAATGGCATCCGCGCCTATTATTTCGCGGTGCCGGCGGTGGCCTGGTTCGTGTCGGACTGGCTGGCGATCGTCATCACGGTGACGATGCTGACCTTCATCGTCCACCGCGAGTTCTTTTCGAGCGCGCATCGCATCGCCGCATCGGTGGCGGTGATCGCCAGCCGCCGCGAGCAGCAGGACCGGGCGAAGTAATCAGCCGCCTAGGCGCGCCAGATTGTCGATGGCCGGCTGGTAGCCGAGCGCCGCCGCCTGTTCGTAGAGCGCCCGCGCCTGCGTCATATCCTGCGGCGTGCCGAGGCCGAGTTCATTGAGCCGGCCGAGATTGTTGATGCCGGAGGCGAGCCCGGCATCGGCGGCGAGCCGGGTGAAACGGTAGGCGCCCTCGAGATCGACCGGACCGCCGCGCCCTTCGAGCAGCATCAGCGCGAGATTGACCGCAGCGCGAGTCTCGCCGGCCAGCGCCGCCTGCTGGTAGAGCAGGCGCGCCTCCTCGAGATTGACCGGCGCACCGATGCCGCTCTCTTCGAGCCGGGCGAGATTGTGCTTGGCGGTCGGGTGGTTGTTGACGCGGGCGCTGGCGTAATATTGCGCCGCTGCATCGGGATCGGCAGCGAGGCCGATGCCGAGTTCCGTGAGATAGCCGAGCGCGGTGAGGCCCTTGGCATTGTAGTCGTCGGCGGAGGCCTGGAAGGCGGCCAGCGCTTCGTCGGTGCTTTGCGGCGTGCCACGGCCTTCGAAATGCGCGACGCCGATTTCGTAGAGCGCTTCGCTGTTGCCCGAGGCGGCGGCGCGGCTCAGCCAGCCAAAGGCGATGGCATCGTCGGCGGCGACGCCCTGCCCCGCCTGATAGCGCTGGGCGACGATCAATTGCGCCCGCATCACCCCGGCCCCGGCGGCAGTGAGATACCAGCCGAATGCCGTGACGGGGTCGGGCGGCACGCCGGCATCGCCATAATCGTAGGAGTAGGCGAGGCTGAGCGCGGCGGGGGCGAAGCCGGCAGCGGCCGCGGCTTCGAGCAGCGCCATGCCGCGCGTCGTGTCCTGCGCGAGGCCCTTGCCGAGGATCAGCAGATCGCCGAAGGCGCGCATGGCGACGACATTGCCTGCGGCAGCGGCCGGCTCGAGCAGCGGGAGGGCGCGGGGCACTTCATTGTTGGCGACGAAGGCGCTGCCGAGCCACGCCATCAACTGGGGATTGGCCGGGTCTTCGGCCAGCGCCAAGGTGCAGAACTCGGTGGCGTCGAAGGCATAGAAATTGCCGACATCGACGGTGCCGGTGGCTTCGTAGCCCGGCTCGTATTTGCTCGCGGCATTGGCGGCGCAGCTGTCAAACGCCTCGGTGGCGAAAGCGGAATTTGCTCCGGCCATGAGGACCAGAGCCGCCACGCCGATGGTGCGGACGCCGAGCTGCATGGCCGGCACTCTATGTCAGAGATGCGCGCGGAGGAAGGCGAGCGTATCGGCGAGAATGGGCGCGCGATGCCGGCCATAGGGACCGAGGGCGAGCAGCGTGCCGGCATGGCCGATGCCGGGATAGTGCTTCTCGACGACGACATTGCCGCCGGCCCTGAGCCTTGCCGCCAGCGCCACGGCGTTGCGCGGATAGACGACACGGTCGCTGTCGCCGCTGACCAGCAGCATGGGCGGCAGGCCGGGCCGGACGAGATTGACGGGCTGGGTGGATTTCGGGTCGCGCACGGCGCCGAAGGTGCGCAGCGATACCGGCACGTCGAACGGGTAGAAATCATAGGGGCCGGAGAGACCGGCGACCGCCCGCACGCGATCGGCGAGGCCGAGGCGCGGCAGCAGCGACGGGCCGAGCAGCAGCATCATGGCGTTGTAGGCGCCGGCCGAGTGGCCCATCAGCGCCATGCGCTGGGGATCGCCACCGAACTCGGCGGCGTGTTCCACGACCCAGGCGAAGCCGGCGGCGGCATCGTCGAGGAAGGCCGGGTATTCGACCTCGGGCACCAAACGGTATTCGACCACGACCACGACATAACCGGCGGCGGCGAGGATGCGGCCGACGAATTCGTAATAGCGCCGGTCGCCGATGTTCCAGGCGCCGCCATAGACGAAATAGAGGATCGGCCACGGCCCCTGCCCGCTGCGCGGCGCGTAGATATCGAGCGTCTGGCGCGTGTCGGGCCCATAGCGCCGGTCCTGCGCGACGCGATGCGACGCGCGGGGCTTTGGCGTCAGCAGATTGATGAGGGCGAGAAGCGAGTACATGGCGGGCTCGGCGGGGCAGGCCCTTGAGATACGGGAATGGCCGTTAATTTGTTGCTGCGGGGAGCGCCGAAAGCCGGGTTAAACCGGCCTTAAGGGCGAAACGGCACATTGGCCGGCAGCGTCCGCCGCCGAGGGGCAATCGTGGCAGCCAAGCGTCCGACTAGTAACGGCCTCCATCCGCGCCTCCGCGCCGCCGAAAAGCGGCTGATCGAGCGCTATGACCATGTGACGGCCATCCCCAACCGGCTGCTGTTTCTCAGCGACTTCAAGCGGCTGCGCGGCCGCAGCGGCAAGGGGCGCCTGTTGGCGCTGCTGACGCTGTGCGATGCGCGCCATTACAACGAGATCCTGCGGGCGCTGGGCCACGCTTTCTCGGAGGAATTCGTGCGCGCCGGCCTCGAACGGCTGCGCGAGATGCTGCCGCCCGAGATTGCCGTCTATCACGTCTCGGTGCTGAGCTTTGCCTTCGTCATCGAGCATGAGGGCACCGATGTGCCCGAACTGGCGCGCGAAATTGCCGACGGCTTTGCGCATGACCTCGTGGTCGACGACATTCCGGTCCGCACCAAGGTGGGGCTCGGACTGATGCCGCTGCAAGCGGCCGCGATGGATCCGGCCGAGGTGCTGCGCGCCGTGCTGGTGGCGGCGCAAGACAGCCGCCGCAGCGACGCGGGCATTGCCTTCTACAACAATCGCAGCGACGCGGCGCATCGCCGGGCCTTCACGCTGCTGGCCGATCTGCCCAAGGCGCTCAAGGCCAAGGAACGGCAGCTGTCGCTCGCCTTCCAGCCGCGCGTCGACATGGCAACCGGCGCCTGCCACGGGGCCGAGGCGCTGCTCCGCTGGCGCCACCCGACGCTGGGCAATGTGCCGCCGGCCGAGTTCATTCCGCTGGCCGAGCAGACCGCGCTGATCCATCCGCTGACCGACTGGGTGCTCGACCACGCACTGGCCGCCGCGGCGCGGCTACGCGATGCGGGCCACCGGCTGAAGATCTCGGTGAATGCCTCGCCGCTCAACCTCAGCGAGCCGGGCTTCGACGACAAGCTGTTCTGGGCGCTGGACAAGCATGGGCTCGAGACCTCGGCGCTTGAGATCGAATTCACCGAAGGCACGATGGCCGCCAATCAGGAGCGGGCGACGCGCCAGCTCGAACGCATCCGCAAGGCGGGCATCCGCGTGGCGATCGACGATTTCGGCACCGGCTTTTCGAACCTCTCCTACCTGCGCGCCATTCCGGCGGACGTGCTGAAGATCGACCAGTCCTTCATCCGGCCGCTGACCGTCGCCGACAGCTTCATGGTGCAGCAGATCCTCGCCATGGCGCATGGGCTCGGGCTCGACGTGTGCGCCGAGGGGATCGAGACGGCGGAGGCCTTCGGCCTGCTGCGCAGCCTCGGTTGCGACGAGGGCCAGGGCTATCATATCGGCCGGCCGATGCCGGAAGCCGATCTGCTTCACTGGCTGGGCGGCGAATACGCCCTCGCGATGTAGACCTCGTAGCGGTTCACATGCTTGCCGAACTGCTGGACATCGAGGCGCTTCACCAGCTCGACGCTGGCGAATTGTGACGTGATCCCCTCGCCAAGGCCCCGCCAGCGGTCGGCGAGGATGATGGCGTCCTGCCCGCGATGGGCCTCCGCATCGAACCAATAGTCGAACGCTTCGGTGCGCGGCGAGAGGCTCGTCACGTCGCGATCGCCGAGCGCGAAGGCGAGCGGCCCGGCCAGCGCATAATCGGTGGTGGCGACGAAGGTCGCGCCCTCGGCTACGGCGATGCCGCGGATTTCGGGCGCGAGCTTCTCCCAGCCATAGGACCAGGCGGTGGTCTGATCGACGAAGCTGATCATGCCCTGGACGGAGGTGACCGCGAAATTGGCCGCCATCACCAGAGCGAGCAGCGCGCCATAGACGAAATGGCCAACCACCAGCCAGCGCGAGCGCAGCCATTGGAACAGGAACGGCAGCACCACGACATAGGCGAGGATGTTCCAGTGGATGAGGATGTTGGTGAAGAATGACGCGGCGAGAAAGCCGAGCGTCGAGGCCCAGAACACCCAGCGCGCATAGCCATGCCCATCGCCGCGCGCCCCGAGGAAGCGGATCAGCGCCCAGAGCAGGAAGGGCGAGAAGACGAAGGGGATGCCGGCAAGATAGCCGGTGAGGCCGGTGAGATTGCGCAGATCGGGCAGCGGCCGGCGGCCGCCGACAATGAAGCCGAAGGAGGCAAGATCGTGCTGCAGATTCCAGGCGATCACCGGGGCCTGCATGGCGATAGCCAGCAGCGCCGCGAGATAGACATGCGGCGAGCGCCAGACGCTCCTGAGCCGGGGCGTGAAGACGAAGATGGCGACGACACCGAGCGCCAGCAGTGCGCCGGTATATTTGCTGAGCGTGGCGCAGCCGATGGCGAAGGCCGCGAGATAGAGGAAGCGCCAGCGCGGCACGCCGGCTTCGTAGCCGGTGCGGAAACGCTCAATGGCGTAGACGGCGAGCAGTGCGAAGAAGATCAGCAGATGATCGGGCATCGCCAACGCGGTGAGCCCGAAGATGATCGGCGTCGCGAGGAACAATGCGGCGGTGGGCCAGAAGGCTTCGCGCCAGGCTTCGCCGCGAAGGTGACGGGCCAGCGCATGGAGCAGCCACAGATCGCCGAGCAGCGTCAGCAGCACCGGCAGCCGCAGTGCAACGATGTTCCAGCCGAACACAGAAGCGAGGCCAGCGGTCCAGCCGACCATCGGGGGATGGTCGAAATAGGAGAGATCGGGATGCTGGCCCCAAAGCCAGTAATAGGTCTCGTCCATGAAGGGCTGGACGGCGACCAGCAGCACCAGCTTGGCCGCGAAGAAGATCAGGGCGAGGGCGCGGAACAGGCGCCAGTCGAAGCTGCGCACCTCAGCCATCGGGGCGGAACCCCTTGGCGAGATAAAGCCGCTGGATATTGATCTCGTCGCCGGCAAGGGTGCGGACCGGGAACTCGGCGAGCATGTCGACGGTGTCGAACTTGCGACGGATGGTGTCGTTCAGCGGCCGCCAGCGATCGACATAGAGCAGCGCATCCTGGCCTGCATGGGCAGCCGGATCGAACCAGTAATCATACTGGTCCTGCCGCGGCGCGAGCGAGACCACATCGCGATCGCGCAGCGCGAAGGCAAAGAGCGAGGCCGTGGTGTAATCGGTGGCGGCGATGAAGCCGATTTCGTGCTCGCTGCGCGCCGTCGCCGTGGCGGCAGCGATCTCGTCCCAGCCATAGACCCAGCTGGTGCCCTCGTCGGCCCAGCCGCGCACATTGCTGACCGGCGTGATGCTGTAATTGACGGAGAGCGCCACCGCGAGTGCGCCGCCCACCAGCACCTGCAGCCCGAACAGCCAGCGCGGGCGCAGATAGACCACGAGGAAGGGCAGCATCGCGGCATAGGCGATGAGGTTCCAGTGGAACAGCGTCAGCGTGGTGAAGGCCAGCGCGACGATGGCGAGGGTCGAGACGATGAAGGCGGAGCGGGCAAAACCGATGCCCGGGATCTTGCTGCGCGCGATGGCGAACTTGCCCATCGGCCAGATGAGGAACGGCAGGATGAAGACGAGGATGCCAAGCAACAGCGGGTAGACCCCGTCGAAGCGCTGCGCGAGGCCGTTGTGGCGGCCTTCGAGGATGAAGTTCCACGAGGCGAAGCGCGTCGTGAGGTTCCAGACGACGACCGGGGCCTGCATCGCAATGGCGAGCAGCGCCGCGAGCCAGAGGCGCAACTGGCCCATGAGGGCGCGGTCGTTGAACAACACGAAGAGGCCGATGCCGACACCGAGGAAGGCGGCATTGTATTTCGACAGGGTCGCCAAGCCGAGAAACAGCGCACCCAGCAGGAGATCGCGCGTCGCGCCCTCAGCGCCGTTGGCGCGATCCTGGAAGAAGCGGAAGAAGAAATAGATCGAGAACAGTAGCGCGGTGAGCAGCGTGTGATCGGGCAGGCCGAAGCTGGTGACCATCCAGAACAGCGGCGTGACGAAAAACAGCAGCAGCGTCAGCCAGAAATGGCCGCGCCAATCGTCGCCACCGATGCGCCGAGCGATCAGCCAGAGGGCAAGGATGTCGGCAAGAAAGGTGAGCGCCACCGGCAGGCGCAGCGCGAAGAGGTTCCAGCCGAAGAGGCTCGAGGAGAGCCCGAGCAGCCACGCATTGAGCGGCGGGTGGTCGTAATAAGACAGCGCCGGGTGCTGGCCCCACATCCAGTAATAGGACTCGTCCATGAACACGCCGGCGAGCGCCAGCTGGGCGAGCTTGAGCGCGAACAGCAGGACGCACAGGATCTGCACGAGGCGCAGCCAGGGTCCCGCCAATACACGCGATGTCTCAGTCAAACCCGACCCCTTGCCGCCCCTGCGCGGCGCTTATGGCATGCATGATTTGCATCGGCCACCCGGCGACATTATCTGACATTGACATTCATGTTTCATCCGCGCTCAATCCGCGCGGAATTGTCCCGATAGTGCCATGCTCGTCTGTCAGTGCAACGTCATAACCGACCGCGAAATCATTCGCGTGATCAGAGACTTACTCGCGGCCGATCCCTGGCAGATCATCGTGCCGGCGAAGGTCTATCGCGAGTTGGAAAAGCGCTGCAAATGCTCCGGCTGCGTGCCGAATGTGGTGGACTTGATCACCACGGTCACCCATGAGTATCACCTTGAGATCGCGGACAGTTCCGCCGAGGTGAAAGCACCGCCGGTCGTCTCTCCGCCCCGACGCAAGTTCAAAGGAGCGGGCCATGAAAGGCGAAGCACAAGTTATCGAACGGCTTAACGAGGCATTGTTCCTCGAGCTGGGCGCGGTCAATCAGTACTGGGTGCATTTCCGCCTGCTGAGCGACTGGGGCGTCGGCGCACTGGCCGCCAAGGAGCGCGCCGAGTCGATCGAAGAGATGCATCACGCCGACCGGCTGATCGAGCGCATCATTTTCCTCGAAGGCCATCCGAATTTGCAGCGCGTAGCGCCGCTCCGCATCGGCCAGTCCATCAAGGAAGTGCTCGAAGCCGACCTCGCCGGCGAGTACGACGCCCGCAAGGCCTACAAGAGCTCGCGCGAACTCTGCGAGTCGCTGGGCGACTATGTCAGCAAGAACCTGTTCGAAGAGCTGCTGACCGACGAGGAAGGCCATATCGACTTCCTCGAGACGCAGCTGCAGCTGCTGAACTCGATCGGCCAGGAAAAGTACATCGAGCTGAACGCGCTGCCCGCCGACAAGGCCGAGTAAGCCAGACTCCAGAGTGGTCGCGCTTCCGAACCGGAAAACCGGCGACCACTTTTCCTGGAAGCGCTCCTAGTACCCAGGCCCTTCGCGGCCGAAGCCGGTCATATCGACCGATGTCTCCGGCGACGCGCCGGCCAGCAGATCGATCTGCGCCTGCGCGTCGTCCATCCCCTGCTCCAGCGCCTGGCGGAACCAGCCGATTGCGGCCTGGCTGTCCGCGGCGACGCCCAGCCCTTCGGCATAGGCGACCCCCAGCCCATATTGCGCCGGTGCGAAAGAGCTGCCCGCCGCGTTGAGGTACAGCGCGATGGCGCGCGGCGGATTGGCCTCGACGCCGGTGCCCCGGATCAGGAGATCCGCGAGCACCGTCTCCGCCAGCACATTGCCGCCGCTGATGCCTTCCTCGAGCAAGGGCAGCGCCTCGTCATAGCGTTCGGCCTTCGCATAGGCGCGCGCCAGCCAGACCTTGTCGCCGAGCGAGGTGGCGTTGAACTGCAGCGCCTGCTCGCAGGCCGGGATGGCGATGGCGGGATCGAGAGCGGCGAAATCGACGCCGACGGAGATATTGCCCGGCTCGAACTGAGAGCCCGCGGCTTCGAGACAGGCGAGTTCGGCTTCGACGATGGCGATTTGATCGGCCGAATACTGGTCGCCGAGCTCCTGGCCATTGCGGAAGTGGAACAGCGCGTTCGAGAGGCTCCGCTCCGTGCCGAGCCCGTACATCATCATGTAGCCGAGGATGCCTTCGGCATAAACGACGCCCTGCCGCTGCGCCGACCAGGCGAGGTCATAGGCCTTCGCCTCGTCGATCTCTGTGCCCTGGCCGAACAGATAATGGATCGCGAGCGCGGCCTGGGCGAAGCCATGGCCCTGCGCGGCCGCATCGAGCAGCAGCGGGAAGGATCTGCTGTAGTCCTGTTCGACGCCCATGCCCTGCTCATAGAGGTAGGCCAGCGCCGTCTCGGAGAATTTCTCCTTGCGGTCGGCGCCCAGCTGATAGGCGGCGGCAGCCTTCAGATAATCCTGTTCGACGCCCTGCCCGTATTCATGCAGCTGGCCGACACCAAAATGGCCGAGCGGCTCGCCCTGCTCGATCGCCTGCTGGTAGAACGTCATTGCAGTTTCGAAGTTGAAATCGACGGCCAGGCCTGAATGGTAGAAATAGCCGAGCCGGTAGCTGGCAAGGCCCAGCCCCTGCCCGGCGGCGGCGCTGTAGAGATTGAAGGCCGTCGCATAATCGGCAGCCGCCTCGCTCACCTCGGCAAGCGCGCTCATCGCCGGCAGATAGCCGGAATCGGCCGCCTGCTGCAGCAGTTGATGGGCACGGTCCGGATCATCGGCGGCGGCCGCGCCGCTGGCGAGCAATTCGCTCAGCAGAAAAGCGGCGTAACCGCTGCCGCCCTCGATGGCGGCGTCGAGCAATTGCTGCGCCTCGGCCGCCCGGCCGGTGAGCACATAGACGCGGCCGAGCCAGGTCTGCACCTCGATCGAGTCGGGCGCCGCGGCAAGAGCCGCTTCGCAGGCGGCGGTCGCGCCATCGAGGAACACCCCGGCATCGTCGAGTCCGGCGCCGATCCGCCCGGGTTCATACGGCGAGGACGCCAGTGCGCCGCACGCCGTAACGGGATCGTCGCCCGCATCGCCGCCAAGGACGACAACGGACGGCGCCGCGAGCGCCGGGGCACAAGCGAGCATGGCAGCCAGACCAGCACTGATGATGTGACGGCGCATATCCCCCTCGCCCTCGCGACGGCCGATCCTAACCGGAAATCCGTGGCGAAGGCGAGGCTTTGGGAGTGAGCGTCAGAGGCCTTGGGCGGGCGCCTGGCTGGGGCGCTGCGCCTCGATGGGCGAGAGGACATCGTCCAGCCGGTCGATGGTGGCCTGCATGTCGGCGACACCGGCAGGCGCCTCGGGCGTATAGGCCGGACGCGGCGCGCCGCTCGGGAACGCCCCGAACTGCGTGAAGAAGGAAACCATGTCCTGCAGCACCGGCGCGCGCCAGCGCCACATCGCGCCAATGGCGAAGGCCGGCTCCATATGGCCGAGGCCGTCGTAATATTTCTCGGTCACCCAATCGCCGGCTTCGCGCATCTTGGCGGCGAAATGCTGGCTGTTCTGGACGCGCACGATCGGATCGGAGGTGCCCGAAACGATCAGCATGGGCGGCCGGTCCGGCGCCACGAGATTGATCGGCTGGGTGCCCTGCGGGTTGTCGTTCTGGCCGAACACCGAGCGCACTTCGTCATACTCGAAGGGGTAGAAATCATAGGGGCCGGAGATGGCCGCGATGCCCTTGATCGGCATGGTGACATTGTAGTCGCGCAGGAACGAGCGCTCGAGCCCGAGCATCACGGAATTGTAGGCGCCGGCCGAATGGCCCGCGATGAAGAAGCGCGAGGTGTCACCGCCATAGGTGGCGATGTTGTCCTCGATCCACTTCACGGCCTGGGCATTGTCCTCGAGGAAGGCCGGATAGGTCACCTCGGGATAGAGCCGGTAGTCCGGGATCACCACGATGAAGCCGTTGGCGGCGAGAGCCTGGCCGACGAACTGATAGTCCTGCCGGCGCCCCTGCTTCCACGAGCCGCCATAGATGAACATGACGACCGGCGCGGGACCTGAGAGCTGCTTGGGGGCATAGATATCGAGCCGCTTCCGGTCGCCATCGGCGAAGGGAAGATCCTTGGCGAGGACCGCGGCGTCGTCCATGGCGCCGCTCTGGTTGAACGGGGCCATGATATCGACCTGGGCCTGGGCGGGCACGGTGATGGCGAGGAGGGTGAGGGCGAGAACAACAAAGCGGAGCATGGCGGCGTTGTCGCTGCGAAAGCGGAAGATTTTATGACTGCCGCTGTCGATTTCTGACATGGCGGCTCGTCATGTTGGCGAAAGCAAACAAGCGAGGACAAGATGAGCGCCATCGACACCGTTATTTCCGCCCTGAAATCGGGCGTTTCCGGCACCATCACCGTCGCGGGCGACGCCGGCTATGATGGTGCGCGCGCCGTCATGTATGGCGGTTTCGATTTGAAGCCCGGCGTCATCTTCCGTCCCGATTCGGCCGCGGGGGTACAGAACGCCGTAACCATTGCCCGCGACGCAGGCGTGGAAATCGCGGTGCGCAGCGGCGGCCATTCCAATGCCGGCCATTCGAGCACCGAAGGCGGGCTGGTGATCGATCTGCGCGGGCTGAAGGCGATCGAGCTCGATGTGGCGGGCAAGACCGTGTGGGCCGAGACCGGCGTGACGGCGGAGGAGCTGACGCTGGCAACGACCGACAAGGGCCTCGTCGTCGGCTTCGGCGACACGGGCTCGGTGGGCATTGGCGGCATTACGCTGGGCGGCGGCGTGGGCTATCTCGCGCGCAAGCATGGGCTGACCATCGACTCCGTACTGGCCGCCGAGATCGTGACGGCCGACGGCATGCTGCATCGGATCGATGCCAGCAACGAGCCGGATCTGTTCTGGGCGGTGCGCGGTGGCGGCGGCAATTTCGGCATCGTGACGCGGTTCAAGTACCGGCTCGCCGACATCCCCGCCTTCACCGGCGGCATGATCTGCCTGCCGGCGACGGCGGAAACGGTGGCCGGCTTCGTGGCGGCAGCGAGCGCCGCGCCCGAGGAACTCTCGACCATCTGCAATGTGATGCCGGCGCCACCGATGCCGTTCCTGCCCGCCGCGCTGCATGGCCAGCTGGTGATCCTCGGCATGCTCGCCTTTGCCGGCGACGATGCAGCGGCGCAAAAGGCCATCGCCCCGTTCCGCGCGCTGGCGACGCCCTATGCCGATTTCATCACGCCCGGGCCGTATATGTCGATGTATCCGCCCGAGGATGCCGACTACCACCCGACCGCGGTGGCGAAGACGCTGTTCATGAACCGCATCGGCGGGACCGAGGCGCAGCAGATGCTCGATACGCTGACGAGATCCGACGCCACTTTCCGCGTGACGCAGATCCGCGTGCTCGGCGGCGCGGTGGCGCGCGTACCGGCGGACGCCACGGCCTATGCGCATCGCAGCGCGCCGATCATGGTCAATGTCGCGGCGTTCTACACGACGCCCGCCGACAAGGTGAAGCAGACCGTCTTCATCGACGGCTACGCAGCCGCGCTGACGCAGGAGGAGAAGGGCGCCTATGTGAACTTCCTCGGCGCCGAAAGCCCCGAGCGCATCAACGCCGCCTATCCCGCGATGACGCTGGAGCGGCTGCGCCGGATCAAGCGGCAATATGACCCCGGCAATCTGTTCCGCCTGAACCAGAACATCGTTCCGGCGGACTGACGGTTCCTCTCCGGCGCCGGAGAGGTTGCGATGGGAGCGAGGCGGCACGCCCGGGTGACTCTCCCCCTCACCCCGGCTCTCCAGGCCACTTCGCTCCCTTCTGCCCGCCGACGGAGGGCTGGCGGACGGCACTGGCGGTGCTAGGGTGCCCGGATGAGCACTCCTCTTGTCCTTGGTGGCGCGAGCTGGAATCTGATGGTCCATCTCGAGCGGTTTCCGGCGCCGCAGCCGGCAACCATCCCGCAGGCGCGTGGGCATGAGGCGGCCGGCTCGACCGGTATCGGCAAGGCGCTGGCGCTCAAGGCGCTGGGCCACCAGCCGCTGCTCCATGCGACGATTGGCGATGACGAGCCCGGCCGCGCCATCCGTGCCTTCTGTGCGGCGCGCGGCATCGACGCGCATTTCGATATCGATCCGGGCGGCACGTCACGCCATGTGAATCTGATGAATGCGCTGGGCGAGCGAATCTCGATCTTCCTGTTCAACGGCTCGACGGCGCCGCCGGTGGATGTGGCTGATCTCAGCCCGCGTATCATCGGCGCCGAAACGCTGTTCCTCAACATCACGCAAAGCTCGGTGCCGCTGCTGCCGGCGGTGCGGGCCAGCCACGCCGAAGTGTGGGTGGACCTCCATGATTATGACGGCGCCAATCCCTGGCATGAGCAATTCATCGCCGAGGCCGACGTGATCCAGCTGTCGGACGAGCAATTGGGCGATGTGCGTCCACTGATGCGGCGGCTGGCCGACCGGGCGCGGCTGGTGGTGTGCACGCGCGGCATCGACGGCGCGCTGGCCTATGCCGACGGGCACTGGCACGAGGTACCGGCGGTGCCAGCGAGACTCTGCGACAGCAATGGCGCCGGCGACACCTTCATGGTGGCGCTGTGGCATGCGCTGAAGCAGGAGCGCGCCCTGCCCGACGCGCTGCGTTTTGCGTCAGCGGCGGCCGCAATTGCCGTCGAGAGCGACGATCTGGTGCCGTCAGGCATGGACGAAGCGGCGATCGACGCGCGGGCGTGACCCTCTTGCGCCCGCCGCGCCGGGCGCGTATGGGACGAAAACGGTCTGCAGTTCACCGAGGCGCCACCGCTCCGCAAGGAGAGCTAAACCTGCGATCTAGTCTACCGAACCCGACACTGTTCTCGTGCCGAGTCGACAAGCCGGTGGCCACCGACGATCAATTGGAACGGTACCTGTCGAGGATAGGTCATGTCGAGGATTCCACTCGCCTTTGAGAGCGCCGATATCGCCGCGCTCGCCCGCTCGCTCAAGCAGCAACTCACCGCGCTAGGTGAACTGCCGAGCCATGTGCAGCTGCTCAACATGCTGGCCAAATCAGCCGGCTATCGCAATTTCCAGCATCTGAAGGCGGAGGCCGAAGCGGCGCCGCCAATTGCGGTCGCGCCGGTTGCGCCGCCGCCGCCAATTGTCGACGAACAGCGCGTGGCGCGCGTCGCCGGTCATTTCGGGCCGCTGGGCGAATTGCTGCGCTGGCCGAGCCGGACCAACCACCAGGAGCTGTGCTGCTGGGTGCTGTGGTCGCGCCTGCCCGCCGAGCTGGTGCTGCACGAGCGCGAAATCAGCGCCTGGCTCAACGACCAGCACGAATTCGGCGACGCCGCCTTGTTGCGCCGCACGCTGGTAACGATGGGGCTGGTGACGCGCACGCAGGACGGCCGCGAATATCGCCGCATCGAGCAGAAGCCGCCGGCCGAACTGCTGGCCCTGCTGGCCCGGCTGAAAACAGTCGCCGCGTAAGCGCCAATCAAGGACGAGACAATGAACGCTTCCCGTAGAGGGACCAGCGCGGCCATGGTCGCGCCGCGTCCCATCATCACCCCCACAGCCAGAGGCGCGGTGGAACATATCGATGTCGGCCACGGGCCGGTGCTGCTGGCGCTGCATGGCGCAATGGGTGGCGCCGACCAATCGTGGTTGCTCGGCCGCGCCTTGATGCGCGACATGACTGGCCACCGGCTAATCGCCGTGTCGCGGCCAGGCTATCTCAGCACGCCGCTCAGCCTGGGCGCGTCGCCTGAGGAACAGGCCGACCTCTATGTGGCACTGCTCGATGCGCTCGGCATCGACCGCGTGACCGTCGCGGCGGTGTCCGCGGGCGGACCGTCGGCGCTGCACTTTGCGCTGCGCTATCCGCACCGTTGCGACGGGCTGATCCTCGTCTCGGCGGCGACCGGCCGGCTGCCGCTGACGCCGCAAATGCTGCAACGGATGGAGCGCATGGGTCGCATGGCGAGCGTCCCCGGCCTTGGCTGGCTGCTCGGCAAACTCGCCGGGCGTGATCCAAGCGCGAGCGCGCGGCGCTCGATCCTCGACCCCGTACTGCTCGAGCGCACGCTGGCACATCTAGCGGCCGGACCGCTGATCCGCGCGCTGGGCGCGAGCAGCATGCAGCAATTGGCGCGGCGCATGCCGGGGACGCTCAACGACACGCGACGCTACCAGTCGCTGCCGGACTTTCCGTTCGCCGCGCTGCGCGTGAAGCTGCTGGTGGTGCATGGCACCGCTGACCGCGTCGTGCCCTTTGCGCATGGCGAGGCGGCGGCGGCGGCACCGGGGGCCATCTTCGTGCAGGCGCAAGGCGGCGACCATGTCGCGCTGTTCACCCATCTCGACGAGGTGCGCGACGCGGTGGCGCGTTTCATGGGACGCTGACGCTGCGGCGGACGGCGCGATTGCGCCGTTCGCCGGGCCAGCCTATCGATGGCGAAACACGGAGTTCGCCATGGCCAATGTCTCCCGCCCGCATCTCATCCTCGCCGGTCTCATCGGCGCCGCCGGCGTGGCGCTTGCCGCGCGCGGCAGCCATGGCGGCGAGGGCAATATCGCCATCGCCGCGAACTTCATGCTGCTGCACGCCGCCGCGCTGATCGGCATTTCGATGCTGAGCAACAAGGTGAGCCTCTGGGCGGGCTATGCGCTGGTCGCCGGACTGGCGCTGTTCGCTGGCGACCTGATCATGCGCGCCATGCTGGGCACGCCACTGTTTCCGATGGCGGCTCCAGCCGGTGGATTCGGCCTGATCGCGGGATGGCTGTTGCTGGCAGTGTCGGGAGTGTGGAAGCGGTAGCCTCGACTCGGACGGTGCGAGGGGCACCCCTCTCCCACCACTTCGTGGTCCCCCCTCTCCCGCAGGCGGGAGAGGGACGCCGACTGCGAATCCAGTGAGGGCTACAGCTCCGCCATGGCCCGCTCGCGCGTCATCCATTTCCCTTCATGCCACTCGCGAACCCGGATCGCGATAGTGCCATCCTCGATGTCGATGACGTTGTAGGCATTGGGTTCGCCGCGAAGGCGGGTGGAGATGACCGAGGACGCTTGGGCGACGAGGATGGGGGCGGAGGCGGCTTCGCGGGGGCCGGGCGGGATGCCTTCTCGAACGGCGTTCTCGTCGTAGCGGCGCACGAAGCTCAGATGGAAATGACCCGACAGGACGAGGCGCACGCCCATGGCGGCGAAGCTGCGCAGCGCCAGTTCGGAGCGGCGCACGGCGAAGGTGGAGCGCTGGGTCGGGCCCTCGGGTTCCATCAGCGGATGATGGGCGACGACGATGCGCAGCGCATCGGGGCGCGCGCTTTCGAATTTTTCCTCGAGCGCGGCGATCTGCTGCTCGTTGATGGAGCCGTTCGACCAGTCGCGATCGAGCATGATGCGGCGCGTGGTGTTGAGCCCGGCAATGGCGAGGCCGTCGACTTCGAGGAAGGGCTCGATCTGCTCATCGATATAGCGCCGGTAGTAGCGATAGGGATCGAGGAAGCGGCGCAGCGGATGCTTGCCGAGATCATGATTGCCGGGGACCGCGAAGATCGGCACGGCGATGCTGTCGAGGAAGGCGCGCGCCTGCTCGAACTCACGCGCGGTGCCGCGCTGGGTGAAATCGCCGCTGGCCACCAACACATCGGGCTTCTGGCTCGCGACATCGGCCGCGAGGGTGTCGGAGATGGCGGCGTCGTGATGGCCGAAATGAAGATCCGAAATATGGGCGAGGCGCATGGCACACAACGCCCATGGTCCGCGATTCGTTCAGACGATCAGCCCGACGGCCCAGTGAAAGAATGCGGCGATGAGCGCCGCAGCCGGCAGGGTGACGATCCAGGCGATCACGATATTGCCGGCGATGCCCCAGCGGACCGCCGAAACGCGGCGCGCGGCGCCGACGCCGATAATGGCGCCGGTGATGGTGTGGGTGGTCGAGACGGGAATGCCGAGGAAAGTGGCGCCGAACAGCGTGATGGCGCCGCCGGTTTCGGCGCAAAAACCCTGCATCGGCGTGAGACGGGTGATTTTGGAGCCCATCGTGTGGACGATGCGCCAGCCGCCGAACAGCGTGCCGAGCGCCATCGCGGTCTGGCAGCTGAGCACCACCCAGAACGGCACTTCGAATTCTGGGCCGGTGAGCCCCTGGCTGAAGAGCAGCACGGCGATGATGCCCATGGTCTTTTGCGCGTCATTGCCGCCATGGCCGAGCGAATAGAGCGAGGCGGAGACGAACTGCAGCCGGCGGAAACTCTTGTCGACGGCAAAGGGGGTGCGCTTGACCACCGTCCAGCTGACGATCAGCACGAGCAGCAGCGCGAGGAAGAAACCGGTGGCCGGCGACAGCGCGATGGCGCCGATGGTCTTGCTGAGGCCGCTCCACTCGATGGCGGGCAAGCCGGCCTTGGCGACGCCGGCGCCGACGAGGCCGCCGATCAGCGCATGCGAGCTCGACGACGGCAGGCCGAAGAACCAGGTGACGAGATTCCAGATGATGGCGCCCATCAGCGCCGCAAAGATCACCTGCGGCGTGACGATATCGGCCGAGATGATGCCCGTGCCGATGGTCTGCGCCACATGGAGGCCGAAGACGGTGAAGGCGATGAAGTTGAAGAACGCCGCCCAGGCCACGGCATATTGCGGCCGCAGCACGCGGGTCGACACGATCGTGGCGATCGAGTTCGCCGCATCGTGGAGGCCGTTGAGGAAATCGAACAGCAGCGCGACGCCGATGAGACCGATCAGCACCGGGAGCGAGAGGAGCATCTCCAAGGTCAGACGCTCTCGATGACGATGGCGCTGATTTCGTTGGCGACATCCTCGAACCGGTCCATGACCCGTTCGAGCGCCTCGTAGAGCTCCTTGCCGATGTAGAATTGCATGGGCGCCGACTGCCCGTAGGTCTTGAACAGCTGCTTGAGACCCTCATCGTGGAGGTCGTCGGAGCGGCCCTCGGCCTGGACGATCTTTTCGGTGAGCTCGGTCAGCCGGTGCACATTGGCGCCCGGCTTGACGAGCAGCGGTACGGCTTCGGCGAGGAGCAGCGCCGCTTCCACCGCCACCTTGCCGATGGCCTGCATGTTGGGCTCAAAGCTCGACACCTCGAACAGCCGCACGGTCTTGACCGTGCCGTTCATGCGATCGATCGCATCGTCCATCGACTGGATCAGCGCCTGGATGTCGGCGCGGTCGAACGGGGTGATGAAACTGCGGCGCACCGCCTGCATCACTTCGCGGGTGACGTCGTCGGCCTGGTGCTCGAGCTCGACGATCCGCCGGCAGGCCGGCTCGATGGCCGCGCCCCCGGTGAGCATCTTGTCGAGCTCATTGGCGGCCTCGACCAGAATGGTGGAGTGCTGCTCGAAGAGGGTGAAGAACTTGTCTTCCTTGGGCATGATCGCCCGGAACCAACCCAGCATTTGTCTCTCCGCCAGCTTTCGCTGGCGCGCTCTATACGGGTTCAGCGCCGCCGGTGCGAGTCTGGGCGTGACGTTATTGTCATAAACCAGTGAGCCCAGGGTGATGTGGGGCAGGAGTGCGGCGCCGGCAGATCCAAGCCACAGGGCCGCATCGCGCCGCAAAGGCTGCAGGCGGCCTGAAAAGCAAAAACGCCGCCCCATTTCTGGAGCGGCGTTTTGATTTCGACATCGATTAGAGACCACATATGTTTTTGGCAGACCTGGCGGCGACCTACTCTCCCAAGCCTTGAGACTTAGTACCATTGGCGCAAAGAGGTTTAACGTTCGAGTTCGGGATGGGATCGGGTTCTGGGCCTCTCGCAATAACCACCAGATCGGCGAAAAACATATGGGGTGAATTCTGGTTTGGAGCGTTGCTCCAGTTTTTGATTAGGTGCTCGTGTATCCCATGCAAGTTACACGACACCGAGTGTCTGAGCCGATCGTTTCGTTCCAGCCGCATAACATGCGGACATGGATTAATGAGAACGATCAAGCCAATCGAGCTATTAGTACCGGTCAGCTTCACACATCGCTGCGCTTCCACATCCGGCCTATCAACGTGGTGGTCTTCCACGGCTCTCAAGGGAATGCTCGTTTTGAAGGAGGCTTCCTGCTTAGATGCTTTCAGCAGTTATCCCGTCCGAATATAGCTA
>SEEL01000049.1 GCA_004144345.1 Hyphomicrobiales bacterium | reverse complement strand
CCCCGCCCCCATTCACGACCGCCCCGGTAGATTTTCTCTTCCCGCAGCCAAGGACTTCGCCGAACCCGCCGTCTCATTGGCATTCAAGAACACGGGGAACCGACCCCGAATAGGAGCCCTAGATGACCAACAAACTCAAGCTCGCAACCGCCCTGATGATTGGTGCTGCTCTCGCCGCGACGCCCGTGCTCGCTCAGGCCGTGACCAGCGGCAACCGCGGCCCTGCCGAGATCCCCGTCAACCGCGACGCGCCCTTCAACCTGCCTGGCCCGGTCAATCCCGCGCCGACGCCGCAGCTCGACACCTCGACCAGCCGCGACCTCTTCGCCTTCGATCCGGCCCTGCTGCTCGAAAGCTTCGGCACCGTCTCGCTGCAGCGTGGCGGCGATGTCGTCGAGATCCCCGCCTCCGACGCGCAGCGCGCCATCGTCGAGCAGTTGGTCAAGGGCAACAGCGGCAACTGATCTCGGCGGTCCGCTGGCGCCGGCCGAACAGGGACCGGTCCGGCGCCGTCGCCCGCCGACCCAAGGGCGGCTGTCTCCCCGCCAAAACGACAGGGCCGCCCGATCGCTCGGGCGGCCCCTTGATTATTTTGGACGTCGTCTCGCTTAGAACGGGCTGGCGTCGTCGAGGAACTCATCGACGTTGTCGGCCGTGATCACGGTCGAGTCGAGGATGTAGCGGCCCGCCACCTGGATGCCACCCGTGAAGTGCGAGGTGGTCAGCTCGATCGCGGTCGCGATCATCGCCGGGCTGTAGCTCACATCGATCGGGGTCAGCTTGTCGCCGGCCTTCACGCGCTGCAGGATCTGCTGCATGCCCGCGCCGCCGACGATGAACATGTCGTTCTCGCGGCCCGACTGCTTGATTGCCTCGATGGCACCCAGCGCGATGTCGTCATCCTGCGCCCACACGCCCTTGATGTCCGGGAAGCGGGTCAGGAAGTCCTGCATCACCTTAAAGCCGTCGTCGCGGTTCCAGTTGGCGAACTCGTCATCGAGCACCTTGATGTTGGTGCCTTCGATGCCCTTCATGAAGCCGTCGAAGCGCTGCTGGTCGATCGGGATCGGCAGGCCGCGCAGGATCACGACATTGCCGCCGTCGGGCAGCGCCGTCTTGAAGTATTCGGCCGAGTTGGCGCCGAGGCCCGGATTGTCACCGGCGACATAGAGGTTCTCGACGCCGTTGATCGACAGCTGACGGTCGACCACGGTGACGAACTTGCCGGCATCCTTGACCTGCTTGATCGCCGAGGTCATCGCGTCCGGATCGCCGGGCAGGATGACGAGAGCGTCGATGTTACGGGTCGACACCATGTCCTCGATATCGGCGATCTGCTTGGGCGCATCCGGCGCCGAAGCGAACACGAAATCGACGTTCGGATAGGTGCCCTTCAGGCGCTCAATGGCCTGCTGCGCGAAATAGTTCACGCCGCCGGTCCAGCCATGGTCGGCCGCCGGAACGGAAACGCCGATGGTCACCTTGTCCTGGGCGACGGCAGCGCCGCCCAGGCTGCCGGCGATCACCGCGGCTGCCAGAATGGATTTTGCAAACTTCATTGTCGTTCCTCCCTTATGCCCTCGTCGGGCGTTATAGAACTGTGTTCGCCTAGGTGCGGCGGCTGCGCTGCAGCAACACGGCGAGAATGATGATGACGCCCTGGAAAGCGCCGTTGAGATACGGGCTGATGAAGCTCTGGAGATTGAGGATGTTGCCGATCAGCCCGAGGATGATCACGCCCACTACCGTGCCCCAGACGCGGCCGAAGCCACCCTTGAGCGTCGTGCCGCCGATGATCACCGCGGCGATCGCCTCGAGTTCCCACAGCACACCCGTGGTGCTCGACGCCGAGCCGAGGCGCGGCACGTAGAGCATCACGGCCACGGCCACCAGCACACCCTGCAGAATGTAGGTCAGCAGCCGGACATTATCGACACTGATCGAGGAATAGCGGGCCACCTGCTCATTGGAGCCGATCGCGGCGCAGTAGCGGCCGAAGGCCGTGCGGCGCATCACGATCTCGCCGGCAACGGCCACCAGCACGAAGACGATGATCGGCCACGGCACGCCGAACAGCCCGTCGTAGTAGACCGGGCGATAGACGTCGGCGACCTGGAAATTGAGCGACAGCGTGCCGCCATCGGCGAGGAACGTCACGAGCGAGCGGAAAATGCCCATCGTGCCCAGCGTCACGATGAACGCTTCGATGCGCCCCCGCGTCACCATCACGCCATTGCCCACGCCCGCCACGCCGCCCAGCGCCAGGCCCGCCAGCATCCCGATGATGATCACGCCCCAGCCAATGCCCATCGAGGGGATCAGCGCGTTCATCACGATGATCATGACGCCCGCGATCACCGCCGCCATCGAGCCGACCGAGAGATCGAGCCCGCCCGAGGTGATCACGAAGGTCGCGCCGATCGCGATGATCCCGATGAAGGACGAGCGCGCCAGCACGTTCGTGATGTTGTTGTAGGTGAGGAAGTTCGGGTTGAGCGCAATGCCCAGCAGCACGAGCAGGAGCAACGCGATCAGCGGCCCCCAGATCGTGAGGTTGATGCGCCTGCCGCGCGCCGGCTTTGCCGCGATTTCAGGCGCTGAGGCGCTCATCATTTCCACCCTGCTTGATGCCCGCGGCGTACCGCATGATTTCTGCTTCCGTGATCTCGGCGCCTTCGACGAGACCGGCCATCCGGCCGTTGCGCATCACCAGCACGCGATGGCTGAGCCCGATCACTTCGGGCAATTCGGAGGAGATCACGATGATCGATTTCCCCTCAGCCGCCAGCGCCGCGATGATGTGATAGATCTGCTGCTTGGTGCCCACATCGATTCCGCGTGTCGGCTCGTCGATGATGATGATCTCGGGCTCCGATTCCATGGTCTTGCCCAGCATCAGCTTCTGCTGGTTGCCGCCTGACAGCTGCCCGACCCGTACCGACGCGTCGCGGGCGCGGATATCGAAGCGCCGCGTCGCACGCTCCAGCGCCTTTGCCTCGCTCGAACTGTCAATGAAGCCGCCCTTGAGGTGCCGCTTCAGCGTCAGCAGCGTGAGGTTCGGCTGGAGGCCCATATTGACCAGCAGCCCCTTCCCCTTGCGGTCCTTGGTCATGTAGGCGAGCCCCGCCGCCACCGACTGCGAGACCTTGGTGAAGTTCACGGCCTTGCCGTTGACCTCGACCTCGCCACCCGTCCGGTGCACGAGCCCGACAATCGCTTCGGCCACCGCCGTCCGGCCCGAACCGATCAGCCCGGCAAAGCCGAGGATCTCGCCCTTGCGCAGATCGAATGAAACGTCGCTGACGCCCTTCGCCTCGAGATTGCGTACGCTCAGCACGCGCGGCGCGTCCACATCCGGCTCATGCTTGGGCGGGTAGAGATTGGAGAGCTCGCGCCCGACCATCATCTGCGCCGCCGAATCCGGCGTCAGCGAGCTGCTCCCCACCGTCGCGATCAATTGACCGTCGCGCAGCACGGTCACGCGCTGCGCCAGCTGCATCACCTCGTCCAGCTTGTGCGAGATGAAGATGATGGCAACGCCGCGCGCCGTCAGCCGGTTGATCTGCTCGAACAGCGTCTTGGTCTCGCCCACCGACAGCACCGCCGTCGGCTCGTCCATGATCAGCACCCGCGCATCGCGGCTGATCGCCTTGGCGATCTCGACCATCTGCTTGTCGGCCACCGACAGCGTGTTGATCCGCACATTGGGGTCCACCGGCACGTGCAGCGTGTCGAGGATCGCCTTCGAGCGCTCATACATCTGGCGGACGTCGAGGAACGGGCCGCGCTTCAGTTCGCGCCCCAGAAAGATCGAATCGGCCACCGTGAGGTGTTCGGCGAGGTTGAGTTCCTGGTGGATGAGGACAATCCCCAGGGACTCAGCCTCGCCATTGGGCGGCAGCACGATTGGGTTGCCGTCGAACATGATGGTGCCGGAGGTCGGCTGCTCGAACCCCGACAGAATTTTGATGAAGGTGGATTTGCCGGCGCCGTTTTCGCCGATGATGGCGTGCACTTCGCCCGGCTTGACGTCGAAATCGACGCTGAAGAGGACCGGGATTTCGCCGAATGACTTCGAGATCCTGCTCGCGGCAAGGATGGGCGTCGTTTCGGTGCCGTCGGCACTCGCCATCTCGATAACCTCCCATGAACGCAGCGCTTTTCCTCCGCGCCTTCGTCCATGCAGACCGATGTAAAGGTTTTCATGATTGATGTAAAGGTTTACATAGCACAGGAAATGTATAGCCTTGCATGAGGGCTCTGGCGCAACCCGCGCCGTCTGCTAGACGCATGGCAGCGGGACGCCGAGCCGGATCGCGGCGGGCGGAGCGCCACAGGTGCAGCAACAAAAGTTGGCCACGATCGAGGACGTTGCGGCGATAGCCGGGGTGTCCATTGCCACGGTCAGCCGCGCCCTGAACGAGCCGACCAAGGTCGCCGAATCCACCCGCCATCGCGTCAACGACGCCATCGCCCGCACCGGCTACACCACCAACGCCATGGCCCGTTCGCTGCGCATGCGCCGCAGCAACATGATCCTGATCCTCGCGCCGGATGTGGGCGACCCGAACTTCTCCAACATCCTCGTCGGTCTCGAAACCGAGGCCTCGAAGCGCGGCTACGGCATCCTCATCGGCAATACGCAGAACGATCCGACCCGCGAATCCGACTATCTGCGCTTCATCAGCTCCAACCAGGCCGATGGCCTGATCCTGCTCACCGGCCATCTGCCTTTCGGCTTCGCCCAGCAGGGCCCGGCGGCCCAGCTCCCGCCGATCGTTGCCGTCAACGAGCCGATCCTTGGCCAGGAAATCCCGTTTGTCGGCGTCGACAATTTCGAGGGCGCCCGGCTCGCCGTCGAACATCTCATCTCACAGGGCCACCGCCGCGTCGCCTTCATCGGCCGCTCCACCAGCAAGATCATCAACCAGCTGCGCGAGCGCGGTTATCGCGCCGCCCTCGAGAGCGCCGGCATCCCCATCGATCCGCTGCTGATCCTTGATGGCGATGGCACCACCGAAAGCGGCCGCCAGGCCGCCGAGCACATGTTTGTCCGCGATGTGCTGCCCACCGCCTTCTTCTGCGTCAACGACGCGACGGCGCTGGGCGTCATCATCGCGCTCAACGCCCGGCGCTACGATCTGCCCCGGCAGTTCTCGGTGATGGGTTTTGACGACATCTCGTTTGCGAGCTTCGTCACCCCTCCCCTCACCACCATGAAGCAGCCGCGTTCCAAGATCGGCGAGGCAGCGATGAATCTGCTGCTCACCCTGCTCGAGGGCCGCGAGGTGGAGAACAAGGAAGTGCTGCTGCGCAGCGAACTCATCCTGCGCAATTCGGTGGCGCGCTATGGCGCCGGCGAGCGCGACTGAGCCGCGCCCGCCTGCCTGAGACTGATCAGCCTGCGGACGTATAGGCGGTCTTCACCTGCGTGAAGAACTCGGCCGCGTAACGGCCCTGCTCCTTCGGGCCATAGCTCGACCCCTTGCGCCCGCCGAACGGCACATGGAAATCGACGCCCGCCGTCGGCACGTTCACCATCACCATGCCGGCCTCCGCATTGCGCTTGAAGTGCGTCGCGTATTTCAGCGAGGTCGTCACGATGCCTGCCGAGAGGCCGAAATCGGTGTCGTTCGCCGTCGCCAGCGCTTCCTCGTAATTCTTCACGCGGATCACCGAGGCCACAGGCCCGAAGATTTCTTCGCGCGAAATCCGCATCTGGTTGGTCGCTTCGGTGAACAGCGCCGGCTGCAAATAATAGCCCGGCGTCTTGAGCTTCAGCAGATCGCCACCCGCCACGAGCTTGGCGCCTTCGCTCTTGCCGATCGCGATATAGTCCGTGTCCTGCTTGAGCTGGCCCGGATCGACCACCGGCCCGATCTCGATGCCCTTTTCCAGCGCATCGCCCACCTTGAGGTTGCGCACGCGCTCGGCCAGCGCCTCGACGAATTTGTCGTGGATGCCTTCCGTCACGATCACGCGCGACGATGCCGTGCAGCGCTGGCCGGTCGAAAAGAACGCCGACTGCGCCACGCTCTCCACCGCCACCTTGAGGTCGGCGTCATCGAGCACGATGGTCGGGTTCTTGCCGCCCATTTCGAGCTGGAACTTGCGCATCACCTTGACGCTGGCTTCCGCCACGCGCCTGCCGGTGTTGACGCCGCCGGTGAATGTCACCGCCGCGATGTCCTTGCTGTCGAGGATCGCCTGGCCCACCACCGAGCCTTTGCCCATCACGAGGTTCAGCACGCCCTTGGGCAGGCCGTTGCGATGCAGGATGTCGACGATCGCCCAGGACGATCCCGGCACGAGGTCCGCCGGCTTGAACACGATCGTGTTGCCATAGACCAGCGCCGGCGCGATCTTCCACGACGGGATGGCGATGGGGAAATTCCACGGCGTGATGATGCCGATAACGCCCACCGCTTCGCGGGTGATCTCGACGCTCACGCCCGGACGGACCGACGGGATCGTCTCGCCCGACAGGCGCAGCGCCTCGCCCGCGAAGAATTCGAAGATCTGCCCGGCGCGGGTCACTTCGCCGATGCCTTCGGGCAAAGTCTTGCCCTCCTCGCGGCTCAGGAGCGCGCCGAGCTCTTCCTTGCGGGCGAGGATTTCATGCGCCGTCTTCGACAGGATAGAATGCCGCTCCAGCAAGCCCGAGCGCGACCAGGCCGGGAACGCCGCTTTCGCCGCCGCGATGGCGCGCTGCACGTCGTCGCCGCTGGCGCGGGCATACTGGCCGACAATGTCGTCCGTGTTCGACGGATTGATATTGGGGACAGCCTCGCCGCCCACCCATTCGCCGTCGATGAGGTTGTTATGCAGATCCATCGCAGATTTCCTTAGTTCAGCAGCCCGGCTTTGCTCAGGTCGCGCATCAGGTGGCTCGCCCCATAGGTCCAGGGCGGGCATTCGGTAGATAGGCGCACGCGGTTGCGCAGTGAACCCAGCAGCGGCGTCGAAATCGTCACGATATCGTTGGACTTGTGCGTAAAGCCCTTGCCCACGCCGCCACGGTCCTTCACCGGCGCGAACATCGTACCAAGGTAGAGCACGAAACCGTCGGGATATTGGTGATGCCGGCCGGTCGCCGATTCAACGATCGATTCCGGCGTCCGCGAAATCTGGCTCATCGAGGAGTGTCCTTCGAGCACGAAGCCGTCCTCGCCCGTCACATTGAGCGAGATATCTGACTTCTTGATGTCCTCGAGCGAGAAGCCCGCGTCGAACAGCCGGATGAACGGGCCAAGCGAGGCCGACGCATTATTGTCCTTCGCCTTGCCGAGGAGCAGCGCCGAGCGGCCCTCGACGTCGCGAAGGTTCACGTCATTGCCGAGCGTCGCGCCGATGATCTTGCCGGCACTGGTCACCACCAGCGCCACTTCCGGCTCCGGATTGTTCCATTCCGAAATCGGCAGCACGCCCACATCCGCGCCATAGCCCACCGACGACATCGGCTGGCATTTGGTGAAGATTTCCGGGTCCGGCCCGATACCCACCTCGAGATACTGGCTCCACACGCCCTTGGCGATCAGCGTCTGCTTGACCTTCATCGCCGTCTCCGAGCCCGGCACCAGCTTGCTGAGGTCGGTGCCGATCAGATCGAGGATTTCGCCGCGCAGCGCGTCGGCCTTGGCTTTGTCGCCCCGCGCCTGCTCTTCGATCACGCGCTCAAGCAGCGACACGACAAACGTCACGCCCGCCGCCTTCACCGCCTGCAGATCGATCGGCGAGACCAGATATGGCTTGTGCGGGAAAAACTTGTCCGGCCCGCTATTGTCGAGGATGTCCGCCACCCCGCCAATGTCATGGCCCTCGGCCGCCGCGACATAACCGGCCGGATCGGCCAGTTCGCACACATCGCGCACCGTCGGCGCGCTCTTGGCGGTGATGTCGATCACCCGGCCATTGCGGACCGTCACGACACGCGGAAAAGCTGAACCGGGCGTACGAACACGGCCAACAAGCAGGCCGTCCTGCGGGATGGTAACGTCAGACATAGAGCTCCCCGGAAAATCGTGGCGCTACCTAACCCGCTGGGTCCGGCACTGTCCAGACAAGCCCCGAGGTACGTACCTCCAACTTTCTGCGCAAATCGCCCAAGGATTTCCCAACCGGCAGCGTCATAATCACAACCGCATTCCCCGGCATGTTGCCCGGGCACGACCAAGGAGAGACCGATGCGACTTCTAGCAGCCCTTATTCCCCTGACCCTCGCAACGGCCCTGACCACGCCGGTTTTCGCCGCCGGCTCCATGCAGATCACCGGCCATGGCGAAGTCGTCGCGGCTCCGGATACCGCCTATGTCACCTCCGGCGTCACCTCGCAGGGCACCACCGCCAAGGAAGCCCTCGACGCCAACAATGCCGACATGGCCAAGCTCATCGAAACGCTGAAGGCCGCCGGTATCGACGCCGTCGACATCCAGACCTCGGGCTTCTCCGTCAGCCCGAACTACGTCTACACCGATGCCCGCGACGCCAATGGCTACCAGCTCCCGCCCAAGATCGTCGGCTACACCGTCAGCAACGGCGTCACCGTTCATGTGCGCGATCTCGCCTCGCTCGGCGCGGTGCTCGATCAGGCCGTAACCGTCGGCGCCAACACCATCTCGGGTGTCACCTTCGCCGTCGAGGACCCGGCCGACCTCTATAACCAGGCCCGCAAGCTGGCCTTCGCCGACGCGCTGGCCAAGGGTGAACTCTACGCCGAAGCCGCCGGCGTCGAACTCGGCGCCCTCGCGCTGATCAGCGAGCAGACCGGCTACAACGCCCCGCCGCAGCCTTACATGTTCAAGGCCGAAGCCGCGTCGATGGACCGCTCGGTCGTGCCGGTCGAAGTCGGCCAGCTCACCTTCTCCATCGACGTCAACGTCAACTGGGACCTCGAACCCACGCGGTAACGCCCGGCTATCCTCCTCGCTCAAGTGCGCCACAATTCAGTCATTGTGGCGCACAATCACTTTTGGCGCTTGGAGGGATACTTAAATGAAACTGACAGCCGCACTACTGCTGTGCTCGCCGCTTCTATTTCTGCCAGTCTCCGCTTTTGCCGAAAGCACGTTCACTGCTGCCGGCGAGGGCCACGCGGTCGCTAAGCCCGACATTGCCTTTGTCGACATCGGCTTCAACTCGAAGGGCGATACGCCTGAAGCGGCCGCCGCGGCGGATGCCGCGACCGTCGGCGAGGTGACGGCGGCACTTGGCAAGGCAGGCGTAGAACCGCGCGACATCCAGACGGCGACCTATGTCATCGAGCAACAAATGGGGCCGCAGGGCTGCGGCCAGACTTATGCCGACCAGGCTTTCGTGCCTTGTGTTCCGGAAGGCTTCGAGATCCGGAACTCGCTTACCATCCGCATCCGCGACCTCGCGAACTATGGCAAGATCCTCGGTGCGGCGATCGACGCGGGGCTGAGCGATATCAGCCGCATTACACTGGCAGTGTCCGATCCCCAGCCGCTGCGCGACGAGGCCTACACCAATGCGCTGCTCGCAGCGAAGGCCAAGGCGGAGCTTACGGCCAAAACGCTTGGCTTTGAGCTAGGGCCAATCATCGACGTCGGCGCGAATTACCGGAACAGCTACGACGAAAATCCTCCTGCCACGCTGCGCGATGGTCAAGACGACGGCTACTATGGCGAGGAAGCAGCCGATATCGGCGTCTTTGTAGGCCTGCAGCCCGGCGAACTGACCTTCACCCAGGATGCCTCGATCACCTACCAGATCATCCAGAAGCGCTAGGGCTCGGCCTCAGCCGCTGATCGCTTTCCAGATCATGTTGAGGCCGACCAGCACGAGGAAGGCCGCGAAGACATATTTGAGCGTCTTCTGATCCAGCCGGTGGGCGAGCATCACGCCCACTGGCGCCAATAGCGCCGCAAAGCCGCCGACCAGCGCGAAGGCGCCGAAATTGACGTAGCCGAGACTCAGTGGTGGCAGCCCGGCCAGTCCCCAGCCCGAAATGATGAAGCCGATCGTCCCGCCCACGGCGATGAACACGCCGATCGCGGCGCCGGTGCCCACCGCCTTGTGCATTGTCTCGCCGAACGCTGCGATGGTCGGCACGCTCAGCGAGCCGCCACCAATGCCCATCAGCGCCGACAGATAACCCACGATCGACGCCGCGACGCGATGCGTCGTCGGCGAGCCGCGCAGATGCCCCATCAGCCGCTGCTGGAACGGCGTTACGATATTGATCGCGATAAAGATCGCCATCACGCCGAACACGATGCGCAGCACATCGCCCGAGAACAGCCCCGCCATCAGCCCGCCGATCAGGCAACCACCCAGCACAAACGGCGCCCAGAGCTTGAGGATCGCCACATCCACCGCGCCGCGCTTGAAATGCGAGCGCGCGCTCATGATGCCGGTGGGAATGATGATCGCCAGCGACGACGCCACCGCGACATGCTGCGCCAGATCGCTGCCGAGACCGATCGCCTCGAGCGCCAGCGCCAGCACCGGCACGATGATCGCGCCGCCGCCAATGCCCAGCAGCCCGGCGAACACGCCCGACACCATGCCGGTAACGGAGAGGGCCGCGATCAGCGGCCAGTTCTGCACAAGAAGATCCATGCCCCTGACAACCACGCCCGGCCCGCGAAGGGAAGGCCAAACCCGCGCCGCCCGGTTCGCCCGCTACTCGCCCATCAGATGCAGCACCACCTGCCGCCGGTGCGGCCGCGTCCGGTGCTCGAACAGATAGATTCCCTGCCACGTGCCGAGCGCCATCTCGCCCGCGATCACCGGAATCGGGATCGAACTCTGCGTCAGCGCCGCCTTGATATGCGCCGGCATGTCGTCCGGTCCCTCGGTGTCATGGACGATCCACGCCATCCCCTCCGGCACCAGCCGGAGGAAGAACTGCATCAGATCCGTCTTCACGTCGGGATCGGCATTCTCCTGAATCAGCAGCGACGCCGAGGTGTGGCGGCAGAAGATCGTGAGAAGGCCGTCCCGCGTCCTACATTTCGCCACGAAGTCCACCACATTGTCGGTCAGCTCATATAGACCGGGGCCACGCGTGGGCAGATCGATGATGGTTGAGAATTGCTGCATCGTCGCCACATCGGGTAACACGCCGTCCGCGGCGATGGAACCGAGCGCACCATGGCCACGTTTGGGCATCCAAGCGGGGACTGTCGACTGAGAAGGTCTACCGGGCATTCATGTCCGGTTCAGCAGGACAGCGTCACTTCCTCATCCAACTGACTCCAAAAGAATAAGGAAACCCATCATGAGCTTCCGTAACTGGCTCCTGACCGGTACCAGCCTGACCCTTCTCGCTTTCGCGCCCCTCGGCGCAGCGCGGGCCCAGGATGCCACCGATCCGGCCCTTGTCGCCGCCTACCAGGCGTTCCAGGCCGACCAGAACGATACCACCCAGCAGGCCCTGAACGAGGCGTGCATCGCCGCCGGCTTCCAGAGCCTCGATGACTGCATCGCCGCTCTGGCCGGCGTCGCGCCGGTCGATACCGGTGCCGCTGCTGCTGCCGATGCCGCTGCTGCCGCTTCCGCCGAAGCGCAGGCTTCTGCCGAGGCGCAGGCCGCTGCTGAGGCACAGGCTGCCGCTGATGCTCAGGCTGCCGCCGACGCGCAGGCCGCTGCCGACGCCAAGGCTGCTGCCGACGCGAAGGCTGCTGCCGACGCTCAGGCCGCCGCTGACGCACAGGCTGCCGCTGACGCACAGGCCGCCGCCGACGCCCAGGCGTCCGCTGAGGCTCAGGCCGCTGCCGAGGCAAAGGCTGCCGCTGACGCCAAGGCTGCTGCCGACGCACAGGCCGCCGCCGATGCTCAGGCTGCTGCCGACGCTCAGGCCGCTGCCGAAGCTGCCGCTGCTTCCAGCGAGGAAGTTGCGCCGCCCGCCTCGTCCGAGGAAGTGGCCCCGCCCGTGTCGAGCGAAGAGCCCGCCGCCCAGGTGGACGTGCTCGCTGAGCTCACCGCTGCGGTCGACCTCTATAATGAAGGTGTCGCCGAGCTCGATGCCGGCAATGCCGAAGGTCAGGTCAAGGTCGATCAGGCCAAGGCCCAGATCGATCAGATCTGCGGTACCGCCGGCTTCACCGACACCACTGCTTGCCTCGATCAGTTCGGTCTCGTGCTGAACCCGCTGCCCCCGGCCGCCGAACAGCCCGCCGTGTCGTCGGAAGAACCTGCGGTCAGCGAAGAGCCGGCCACCAGCGAAGAGCCGATCAGCGAGATGCCGAACGCCGACGAGCCGGTGACGAACGAAGCCGTCGAAGTGCTGCCCGAAGATGTGCCGCCTGAAGAGGCCGCGCCCATCCTCGACAGCGTCAAGGACGACCAGAACGCTGCCGTTCAGGGCGAGCTCACCGAACTGCCGAGCGAAGAGCCGGCCCCGGCCGAACCTGTGGCCCCGCCGCAGAACGACCAGGCTGCTCAGGAAGACATCCAGCCGCCCCCGGCTGATGTCCAGTCCGCGCTGACCGAAGAAGGCACCGACAAGGGTAGCTTCGATTTCGGCTTTGCCGAGCCCCCGGCTCCGGAAGGCGAGAACATCGAAGTCGTCCAGGCGCCGACGGCCCAGAACCCGACCTTTATCTTCAAGATCGGCATCAACATCTACATCAACAACTTCCAGCAGGAACGCGACCGCTACTACGATCGTGACCGCGACGAAGTTTACTACGAAGATCTGAGCCGCGGCCGTATCCGCGAAACGGTCGTCCGTCCCGACGGCACCCGTATCGTCACGGTCTACAACCGCTACGGCGACGTGCTGAAGCGTACCAAGATCTACCCGGATGATCGCGAATTCTACCTCGCGACCTACGACCCGCGTGACGAAGACGAAGACTCGTTCTTCATCGATCCGGGTAACGAGCTGCCGCCGCTGCGTCTCACCATCCCTGCCCGCGAATACATCCTCGATGCCGATACGGCCGATGAGGATGAGGTCGAGTTCTTCCTCGATCAGCCGCCGGTGGAAAAGGTGCGCCGCATCTACTCGATCGACGAGGTCAAGCGTTCCGCCCGTCTGCGTGACAGCGTGCGTCGCCTCGAAGTCGGCGGTCTCACCTTTGACAGCGGCAAGGCCACCATCTCGCGTGACCAGGTCTCGTCGCTGAGCAAGGTTGCGACCGCGATGCAGAACCTGCTCGAGAAGAACCCGGCCGAAGTGTTCCTCATCGAGGGCCACACCGACGCCGTCGGCTCGGACGTCTCGAACCTGGTGCTCTCGGACAATCGTGCGGCCACCGTCGCCCGTATCCTCACCGAGTTCTACGACATCTCGCCGGAGAACCTCGTGACCCAGGGCTATGGCGAGCGCTACCTCAAGGTGAAGACCGAGCTGGCCAACGCCAACAACCGTCGCGTCACCATCAAGCGCATCACGCCGCTGGTGACCTACGAGGCGTCGAACAACTAAGCCTCACGGCAAGCCACAAATGCGAAGGGCCGGGTTCAACCCGGCCCTTTTGCTTTGCCTTCGCTCTCGGTGGCGGCGAGCACTTCGAGCTTCACGCTGTCGAACTGCCTGAGCCAGCGCATGGCCACCGCATGGATCGGCACCGGATTCAGAAAATGCAGCTTTTCCCGCCCGCGCTTCCGGCTGATGATCAGGCTCGCTTCTTCCAGCGCCACCAGATGCTTGGTCACCGCCTGCCGGCTGATCGGCAGGCCGTCGCACAGCCGGGTCAGGGTCTGCCCATTGCTGCGTTTCAGGCGCTCGAGAAGCACGCGCCGGTATTCATCGGCAAGCGCGGTAAACACCGCGTCCCGCTCGGAAAGACTCATTACTACCGCCCCAACTCCCCAATGGCGGTAAGACTACTCGCCGAATTGCGCACGAATAAAGGCAGCAATGTCGTTGATAGCCGCTAATGCCTCTGGCACTTCCGGCGCGGCGTGGTGATGCACATGCCACATCCCCTCATAGACCTTGTAGGTCACCGGCACGCCGGCGATTTTCGCCCGCTCGGCGAAGATTCGGCTGTCGTCGAACATCACCTCGTCGCCGCCTACATGCACCAATAGCGGCGGCAGTCCCGACGGGTCGGCGAACAGCGGTGAAATGATCGGGTCGGTCGGATGCCGGTCCCCCGCATACATCAGCCCCGCCTCCCGCAGCCCCTCGCGCGTGATCGACGGATCGAGCCGCCGGTGCCGCTCATAGGATCCGCTCGATGCCGACAGATCCGTCCACGCCGACAGCAGCACCGCCGCCCGCGGCAGCTTCGCCCGCGCCTCGCGCAGCGCCAGCAGCAGCGACAGCGTCAGCCCGCCCCCCGCCGAATCCCCGCCGACCATGATATTCTCCTCGGCGATCCCCTGATCGAGCAGCCAGCCATAGGTTTTGAGCGCATCGGTCACCGCCGCCGGAAACGGATGCTCCGGCGCCAGCCGATATTCTGGCGTCAGCACCCGCGCATGCGCCGCCCGGCTCAGCAGGGCCGCCAGCTTCCGGTGCGTCCGCGGCGAACCGGCATTGTAGCCGCCGCCATGCAGCAGCAGGAACACCCGCTCGCGGCCCACATGCGGCATCTCCATCCACTCGGCCTTGACGCCACCGGCGTCCACCGGCTGGAACCGCGCGCCCTTGGGCAGCACCTGCAACCGCGACGCCGCCTCCCACTCGCGCCGGCCTGTCTCGAGCGGCTTGCCCTGCGGATAGCGCTGCGCCTCCTCGCGCCTCTCCGCCACCATCCGCTCAATCTCCCCCCGCGCCTCCGCACTAACCATCCGTCCCCCCTGTCCTCCGGCCATCTTTGCCGAGGCTGGCCAGCCGATCAACGGGGATTGGCGCTACGGCCGCCTCGGGCTAAGGAAGCCGCATGATGGTGTTCCGACAGCCCCGACCATGACCGGCACCGCCCTCCCCACTCCCACGTCCCGCTTCAAGCTCATCCTGCTGCAGCTCGTGGTGCTGTACCTGCTGGGCCTCCGCCTCTGGTTCGACATCACCGTCACGCCCATGGGCGACGAGGCCTATTACTGGATGTGGGGCCAGCATCTGAGCTGGTCCTATTTCGACCACCCGCCGCTCAATGGCTGGCTGCAGGGCGCGGTCGCCGCGATCTTCGGCTGGAGCAATTTCACCGTCCGGCTCACCACCTGGTTGTCGCTCGCCGGCACCGCGTCGGTCTTCTGGCTGTGGAGCGCCCGCCTCGCGCCGCATGATCGCGCCGGCTGGTTCTGGCATACGCTGGCGATCTTTCTCACCATCCCCACCATCGCCATTCTCGGCGGCGTCGCCTTCCACGACCACCTGCTGGTCTTTTTCGCCCTCGCCTCGCTCTATGCCTTCCACCGCTTTGCCGATGCGTGGGAAGACGGCGATCCTGCCTGGCGCTGGCTCTATCTGTCGGCGGCGCTGCTCGGCCTGGCGACCCTCACCAAATACAATGGCGTCTTCCTCGGCATCGCCTACGCGCTCTGGGTGCTGATCCGCCCGAAACTGCGGCCGCTGCTGCTGACCCCGCATCTCTGGCTCGCCGCCCTTCTTGCCATCGCCATCCAGGCCCCGGTGTTCCACTGGAATCTCGGCGCCGGCATGGCGAGCTTCCAGTTCCATCTGGCCGACCGCCCCTCCGCCAATTGGGCCCGCCCGCGCACCGGCCAGATCACCACCTTCCTCGCCACCGTGCCGATCGCGCTCTCGCCGGTACTGGCCCTCGCCGCCTTCCGCCTGTTCTGGATCAAGCCGCGCTCCCCCAGTGAGGGCCGCATCTTCGGCCTTGCGGGCACCGCCTATTTCTCCGCGCTCATCCTGTGGGCCGGCCTCGCCGCCTATGTCACCGTCTATTTCCACTGGAACATCGTCGGCTACGCCATGCTCGCGCCGGTGGCCTGGCGGCTCATCGGCGGGCGCTTCTTTTTGTGGCTGCACGTCCTTTTCGGCCTCTTCGTCGCCTCCGTCGCCGTGCTGAGCTACACCGTGACGCCGCTCAAGATCGGCGGCATTGGCGATCCCGGCGCTCCCGCCAATTACGGCTGGCCGGAGGTCGCGACACGGATCGAGGCGCTCCAGGCGGACCATCCCGGCAGTTTCCTCGGCGCCACCCGCTACACCTATGCCGCCCAGCTCGGCTTCCAGCTGCACGACACCGAAATCGCCGCCTTCAACCCCGTCCGCTCCCAGAACGACTATTGGTGGGATGCGGCGGCCCGTACCGGCCAGGACGCCCTAATCGTCGCCGACCGCCAGTTCACCATCGATGCCGCCCGCGACTCTTTCGCCACCCTTGAGCAGCTCGATACCGTCGATGCCGTGGATCGGGACGGTAAAGTCTTGTGGCGCTTCGAAATCTGGCTCGCCCGCGACTTTCAGCCCCGCCCCCGCTAGGCGCTTGCCCGGCGCGCCGGAAATCGCTTATCCCTCAGGCATAACCGGCCGGAGACCGCCATGAAGCAGCTTGAGCTTTTCATCGAACGCATCATCCTCGCGTCGCGGTGGTTGCTCATCGTCTTTTACGTCGGCCTCGCCATAGCGCTGGCGCTCTATGCCGCCTCCTTCGGCTTCAAGCTGTTCAAATTCGCCACCAACATCTTCTCGGTGGATGAAGCCGACTCCATCCTCGACATGCTGGGCCTGATCGATGCCGCGCTGATCGCCAGCCTCGTGGTGATGGTGATCATCTCGGGCTACGAGAACTACGTCTCGCGCTTCGACGATGAGGACAGCGTGCACTGGCTCGGCGAGATCGACACCGGCTCGCTCAAGATCAAGGTCGCGTCGACCATCGTCGCCATCTCCTCGATCCACCTGCTGCAGATCTTCCTCAACGTCGAGAAGTACAACGGCGAAAACCTGATGTGGTACACCATCATCCACCTCACCTTCGTCGTCTCCGCGCTGTTCCTCGCCTTCATCGATCGGGTCGCGGCCATGACCAAAGCGATGGGCCGGGCCAAGCCGCCAGCGCAGCCCAAATCGTGAGCGAAGCGGGGGCCGCCGTCTCGCGGCCGATCCGCATCGCGCAGATCTCCGTCATCTTCATGTTGCTGGTGAAGGTCTACCTGACCTTCGCCGCGCCGCCGATCGGTGACGAAGCCTATTACTGGATGTGGGGCCAGAACCTCGCCTGGTCCTATTTCGATCACCCGCCCTTCCATGCCTGGCTGCTGCGGCTGATGAGTTTCTTCGGCTGGAGCTGGTTCTCGCTCCGCCTGCTCGCATGGCTAACGCTCGCCGGCACGCTCTGGATTTTCTGGCTCTGGGCCAAGCGGCTCAAGCCCGAGGATCCCTTCGCCTGGTGGTGGCCATCCGCTGCGATCTATCTGAGCTCGCCGCTGTTCTTCCTGATGAGCAGCGTGGTCTTCCACGATCATCTGCTCATCTTCCTCTGCATCGCCTCGGCCCATCTCTTCCTCGTCTTCGCCGAGAAGTGGGAAGCGACCGGCAAGGGCTTCGCCTGGCTCTATGGCGGCGCCATCCTCCTCGGCCTCGCCGTCCTCACCAAATATAACGGCGTTCTTCTCGGCGTCGGCATTGCGCTGTTCTTCATCGTCTGGCGCCCGGTGCGCCCGCTCTGGCGCTCGCCCCATCTCTATCTGGCCGCCCTCCTCGCCGTGTCCATCCAGGCGCCGGTCCTGTGGTGGAATTTCACCGAGGGGTTTGCCTCCTACAATTTCCATCTGTCGGAGCGCTGGGGCGGCACGCTGTTCAAGTTCCGGCCCAACAATCTCACCGGCTTCCTCGCCCTCGCCATCGTCGTCGTCTCACCCTTCCTCTTCCCCGCCATCGTGGGGATGTTCCGCCGGCCCTTCGGCACGCCTTTCGGCGATCGCGCCCACGCGCTTGCGCTATCGGTGTTTGTGGTGTCGTCGCTGACGATGCTGTTCCTCTCGCTGTTCGTCGAAGTCTTCTTCTACTGGAACATAGTCGCCTTCCTGCTGCTGATGCCGCTGCTCGCCGGCTGGATCCGCCGCCGCTGGGTGCTGAACCTGCACCTGGTTTACGGGCTCGTGCTGGCCGGGCTCACCATCGTCAACTTCACCATGGTGCCCATCGGCAATCTCGTCGGCCGCTACGACTGGACCATTTCGTCCACCTTCGGCTGGCCCGGGGTCGCGACGCGCATCGAGGCCCTGCGGCAGGAGCACGACGTCGCCTTCGTCGCCGCCACCCGCTACACCACGGCCGCGCAACTCGGCTTCGCCCTGCACGATGCCGATGTGGTCGCCCTCGCCTCCCGGCAGGACCAGTATGACTATTGGTTCAATCCCGCCGATCACCTCGGCGAAACGGCCCTGATCGTGTCCGACCGCTGGCTCGGCACGGGCCATGTCGAGCGCTACTTCGACACCTTCACAAAGCTCGAAACCGTGCCCTTTGCCCAGTACGGGCACACCATCTTCGAGCCCGCGATCTACCTCGGCACCGGCTTCCACATCCCCGCTGCGGACTAAATCGCCAGCGCTGCCAGTGCCTTGACCCCGATCAGCAAAGATTGATTCAGTCGGCGCCAGATCGGAACAATTACGCGGGCGTCGCGTTCTCTAGCCATACGGTACTCAAACATAGGAGGTCCCCGTGGCTAACCCAGATCGCGATACCGTCTATACCAATGACGGCGTTAATCGCACCGTGTACTCCCGCGAGAGCAACTCGACGGGTTGGTTCGTCGGCATCATCGTTGCGCTGGCGCTCCTCGCTATTGCCTATCTCGTGTTCTCGGCGAACTCCCAGCCGACGACCGTTGACATCAACAACTCGCCTGCCGTGACCACCCCGGCGCCGGCGGATACGACCACGACCCCGATGGCTCCGGCCGATACCACCACGACTCCGATGGCCCCGGCTGATACCGCCCCGGCTCCGGTCGAGGTGACCCCGGCTCCGGCCGACACGGCTCCGGTTGAAGCGGCTCCGGCCGTTACCACCCCGGCTCCGGCTGAATCGGCTCCGGCTTCGCCGTAACAGACGACGACCCGGCGCTTCGGCCCTCCCTCCGAAGCCCGACGCAAAGCCCCGGCCCATGGCCGGGGCTTTCCTTTAAGAACGGCGTTTCAGCGCAGAACATTCGCGGCATTGCCTTGCGCAATGCCTTGATGCTCCCTACTTCCCGCGCAAAGCCATCGGGAGCGCGCCATGTTCAACATCGACCAGATTCTCAACACCCTCAAGACCGACCAGAACGCCCAGCGGACCGCCATGACCGGTGCCGCCGGCCTTGCTGCCGGCATGCTCCTCGGCCGCGGTGGCTTCGGCAATCTCGCCAAGATGGGCGCCGTCGCCGCGGTTGGCGGCCTCGCCTACAACGCCTGGAAGAACCACCAGGCCCAGCAGGGTGGCGGCGGCGCGCCGGTCGATCAGGATCGCTTCATTCCGCCCGCCCAGGCCGGCTACCAGACCGAAGAGCTGTCCAAGACCCTCGTCCGCGCCATGATCGCGGCCACCAAGGCCGACGGCAAGATCGATCCCGAGGAGAAGGAAGCCATCTTCAAGAAACTCGAGACCATGCCGCTCGGCGCCGCCGAAAAGGCCTTCGTCTTCGATGAACTGTCGAGCCCGCTCGATCTCAACGCCGTCGTCGCCCGTGCCGATACCGCCGAGCACGCCGCCGAGATCTACGCCGCCTCGCTCGTCGCCATCACCGCCGATACCGCCGCCGAGCGCGCCTATCTCGATGCCCTTGCCCACAAGCTCAACCTCGCCCCCGGCCTCGTCGAGGAAATCCACAAGGCCGCCGGCGCCCATTCGCCCGCCCCGGGCACCGGCCAGGCTGCCGCCTACGTGCCCGCCAGCAGCGTCTGAGTTACACGCCTGCAGCGTCTGAGTTACACGCCTGTGCTCTCTTGTGGCGGGCGATCCGGCCCGCCATTTAGGGGTCAGTTACGAAAAGGAACTGACCCATGGAATTCGGCCTCTACTCGTTTGCCGAGAACACCCCGGACCTCCTGAGCAACGGCCATCTGCAGTCGCCGGCCGAGCGTCTCAAGGATTTGCTTGAGGAAATCGAGCTCGCCGACCAGCTCGGGCTGCATTTCTATGGGCTGGGCGAGCATCACCGCCCCGATTACGTCGCCTCGGCGCCCGTCACCATTCTCGCCGCCGCCGCCGCGCGGACGAAGAACATCCGCCTCTCCACTGCCGTCACCGTGCTGAGCTCGGAAGACCCCATCCGCGTCTGGCAGCAATTTGCGACGCTCGATCTGCTCTCCAACGGGCGGGCGGAAATCATGGCCGGGCGTGGCTCCTTCATCGAGAGCTTCCCGCTCTTCGGCTACGACCTCGGCGACTACGACGCCCTGTTCGAGGAGAAGCTGCAGGAACTCATCGAGATCAGGAAGGGCGGCAAGGTCAACTGGCCCGGCTCCGACCACACCAAGCCGATCCCGGGCATCGAGATTTACCCCAAGCCGGTGCAGGACCCGCTGCCGCTCTGGATCGCCGTCGGCGGCACGCCCAATTCCGTCGCCCGCGCTGCCTATTTTGCGCTGCCCCTGATGATCGCCATCATCGGCGGCCGTCCGCAGCAATTCGCGCCGCTGGTCCAGCTCTATCGCGACACCGCGACCAAGATGAACCACGACGTAAGCAAGCTGCCGGTCGGCATCTCCTCGCATGGCTTCATCGCCGAGAACTCGCAGGACGCCATGGACATCGCCTTCCCGGCGCACCAGTCCGCCATGAGCCGCATCGGCAAGGAACGCGGCTGGCCGCCGACCACCCGCCAGCAGTTCGAGGCCGGCGCCTCGCCGCAGGGCGCCTATTTCATGGGCTCGCCGCAGCAGATCGTCGACAAGATCCTGATGCAGCACGAATGGTTCAACCACCAGCGCTTCGGCCTGCAGCTGAGCGTCGGCACCCTGCCCCATGACAAGGTCATGAAGGCCATCGAGCTCTACGGCACTGTCGTAAAGCCCGCCGTCGACAAGGCGCTCGCCCTCAAGGCGAACTAGACCAGCCCGAGCACCGCATCGCTGGCCGCCGGACCGTATTTGTCCTTCGGCGGCCAGGGCCGCTCGCGCCAATCGGGCTCGAACACGAAGCTCGACCGCGTGCGGCCCGGCAGCAGCGCGCCGTTCCCCGCGCCGCGCGCGTAATCGTAATAGGCCTTCACCACTTCCTCGGCGCTCACCTGCTGCGCCGCCTCATGCGCGAGGCACGCCGCACGCCAGCGCCGCACGCGGTCATACTCGGCGCCAACAGGCAGCTCGAAATCCTCGAAATAATCGAGGAAGGCGAAGCGCACGAACATCGGCGTGAACACCGCTTCGGCCAGCCCGAACCGGTCGAACAGGAACACGCCCCCCGGGTTCCGCCACAGCAAATAGTCATTGAGCCGCCGGTACTGCGCCAGCATCGCCTCGCGCATCGTATCGCGCTTGGTCGCATCCTGGTTCATCACCATGCGGTAGCCCGCACCGGTGAAGTCGCCTTCCATCGCGATCAGCATGTTCTCGATCGCCCGCTCGAAGGGCAGCGCCCGCGCCACCGCCGGGCCGTCAAGCGCCTCGTCGAGATAGCGCAGCAGCACCAGGCTTTCCTTCAGCACGCCATGGCCGGTGTCCATGATCGGCAGCGCCGTCGTGCCGCGGCTCAGTTCCAGCAGCCACGCCTCGCGCGGCTGCGTGATGTCCACCTTCGAGAACCGCACGGCATCGCGCTGGCCCTTCAGGGCCAGCAGGATTTCGAGCCGCTGCGAAAACGGGCAAACGGGGATGTGGTAGACAATGGGGATGGTCATGGGGCACTCCGGACGCGCCGCTCCTCGCCCGTCGGCCCTTAACTGTCAGTGAACGGCGTCGGCTTACTTGCCGACGCGCAGGAGGGTCTTGATCGCCAGCGGCGGCAGGCCCGATTTTTCGGCAATGGCGCGGTCCTGCGCCTCGATCTCGGCCTTCGCCGGTTCGTCGCCATCAAGGCCGCCGAGCAGCTCGGCCGGCACCTTGCGGTTGCTGCGCTGGCTACCGTCTTCATAGACAACGTTGAACAGCACGAACTCAGTGCGTGCAGTGGGCTTCTTGGCCATGTCGTGAAACTCCGTGTGGCCGGGGCTTACTCCCCTAACGCCGGCAAGGCTAGTTGGTTTTAGGCCAGTTCTGGCCGAACATGCCCTTGCCTTGCTCGTCGACGATCTGCCGGCCCTTGGCCAGCGCGATGCTGACCGCGTCGTCGCGCGAACTCATGCGGTCGGCGCGCACGAATTTGTGCACTTTCAGCTCGCCATCGACCTCCATCGAGATCTCACCGGCCAGCTGGTACTCGCTGCCCACCGGCATCGGCGTGGGCGTGATCTTGAAGCCCTTATATTCCTCCCCCGGCGCCGGCGCCGCCTCCTGGCTTGCACCACCACCGCCAAACAGGTTCTTCCAGAACGACATCAGGGACCTCCGCTATCTACTTGTCGGGCCCACTCTATCGGCGCCGCAGCGCCGGAGCAACGCGAACCCTCGTCACAGCCGCCGCACCGGCTGCCTGAGGATCGTGCGCAGCTTCTCCGGCGCCACCCGGCGTGCGTCGCTGAGATAGATTTCGTGGTGCTTGCCCGTCTCGGCCAGCCCGTTCTGCGGAATGAACTCGCCATGCATCGCGGCAATCGTCGGCGCCTCGTCCCTATACGCGCCAATGTGCAGCGTCTGGACGCTCAGCCCCTCCTTCAGCCGCTCGAGCCGCAGCGTTGCCGGCGCCGCCTGCCGCTGCTTGGCCGCAGCTTTGGCCACCGCGGCGTCAAACATCGCCGCGTCGATCCAGTCGGGCTGCATGATCATCGCCGTCCACTGCCAGTCGCTGCGCGACGCTTCGGCGAAGCGGCCGGGATCGGGCGTCCACCACAGGCCCTCGAGTGGCCCGACCCCATAGTCGCGGCCCGCCGCTTTCGAGGCGAACTTCAGCCCATAGCTCACCGGATAGAGCCAACCCAGCGCCGCCTGGAACGCCTCCCCATTGGGGTCGCCCCTCCCGTCGATCATCACGAAGCTCAGCTCCGGCACGTCGACGATCTCGAACGCGCCCCGGGGCGGCGACCAGAACGGCCGCATCAGCTTCTTGAAATCGAGCTTGTCCATTGCCGCTCCCTCCGGGCGGCAATCTAGGCCAGCGTCCCAGCCCTGTCTTGATCGTGCTTGCGCAAACGAAAAGGCCCGGATCGCTCCGGGCCTTTTGTTTAGTTGTCGAGGAAGCTACGGAGCTTCCGGCTGCGGCTCGGATGCTTGAGCTTGCGCAGCGCCTTCGCCTCGATCTGGCGGATACGTTCGCGTGTCACCGAGAACTGCTGGCCGACTTCTTCCAGCGTGTGGTCGGTGTTCATGCCGATGCCGAAGCGCATGCGCAGCACGCGTTCCTCGCGCGGCGTCAGCGACGCCAGCACGCGGGTCGTCGTCTCGCGGAGGTTCGACTGGATCGCCGCATCGATCGGCTGCACCGCGTTCGAATCCGGGATGAAATCGCCGAGGTTCGAATCTTCCTCGTCGCCGATCGGCGTTTCGAGCGAGATCGGTTCCTTGGCGATCTTGAGGACCTTGCGGACCTTGTCGAGCGGCATCTGCAGCTTTTCGCTCAGCTCCTCCGGCGTCGGCTCGCGGCCGATTTCGTGGAGCATCTGGCGGCTCGTACGCACGATCTTGTTGATCGTTTCGATCATGTGCACCGGAATACGGATGGTGCGCGCCTGGTCGGCGATCGAGCGCGTGATGGCCTGGCGGATCCACCACGTCGCATAGGTCGAGAACTTGTAGCCGCGGCGATACTCGAACTTATCGACGGCCTTCATCAGGCCGATATTGCCTTCCTGGATCAGGTCGAGGAACTGCAAGCCGCGGTTCGTGTACTTCTTGGCGATCGAGATCACGAGGCGAAGGTTCGCCTCCACCATTTCCTTCTTGGCGATGGCGGCTTCGCGTTCGCCCTTCTGCACCTTGTGCACGATGCGGCGATACTCGGTGACGTCGAGGCCGGCTTCCGTGGCGAGCGTATGGATCTCGCCGCGGATGTCCTGGATCGTGTCGCCTTCGCGCTTGGTGAACTCCACCCAGCCCTTGCCGCGCACGGCAACGCCCTGGGCCCAGCCCTCGACCAGCTCGCTGCCGTAGTAGGCCTCGAGGAAGTCTTCGCGCTTGATGCCATAGCTCTCGGCGAGGCGCAGCAGGCGCCCCTCGAGACGCACGAGGCGCTTGTTGATGTCGTACAGCTGCTCGACGAGGCTCTCGATACGCGAGGCGTTGAGCGACAGCGACTTCACATCGGTGATCACCGACGAGCGGAACACGTCGACCTTCTTGGTCTCGGCGCCGGTCACAGGCTTGGAACGATCGGCCGCGTGCTTGTCCTGGAGCTTGCGCATCTTGCCATAGGCGTCGGCGATACGATCGAACGTCTCCACCACCTGCGGCTTGAGCTCCGCTTCCATCGCGCTCAGCGACAGCGAATTCTCGAAATCGTCGTCATCGTCTTCGACCGGGTCCTGCGGCGCCTGCGGCTCCTCGGGCACATAGTCGTCATCCTCGCCGCCAGCGGCGCGGCGCGGCGGGGCCGCCTTCTGCGTCTTGGCCTGCTCGATAACGGAAGCCGGACGATATTCCTCCGGCGCGGCAACCGGCGCTGCCTGCTTGGCATCGGGACCCGCATAGGTGGCTTCGAGGTCGATGATGTCGCGCAGCAGAATTTCCGCCGCCGCCAGCTGGTCGCGCCAGATGATGATGGCCTGGAAGGTCAGCGGGCTCTCGCACAGGCCCTCGATCATCGTCTCGCGGCCGGCTTCGATGCGCTTGGCGATGGCGATTTCGCCTTCGCGGCTCAGCAGTTCCACCGAGCCCATTTCGCGCAGATACATGCGCACCGGGTCGTCCGTGCGGTCCGAGCCTTCGCGGGCATTGGACTTCGACGCAACGGCCGTGCCGGTCCGCTCGGCCAGTTCGGTCGATTCCTCTTCCGGGGTATCCGGCTCGGCTTCCTCGACCTCGTCCTCGTCGACGACGTTGATGCCCATTTCAGAGAACATCGACATGATGTCCTCGATCTGGTCCGGCGACACCTGGTCGGACGGCAGCACCGCGTTCACCTCTTCATAGGTGACATAGCCGCGCTTCTTGGCCGTCTTGATCAGCTTCTTGACGGCCGCATCCGACAAATCGAGCAGCGGACTGTCGGGAGCGTCAGCTCCGGCTTCGGGCTTCTCGCCCGGGGCTGCGGCCTTGTCGTCCTTGCCATTCTTGGCGGGCGCTTTGGCGACGGGTTTGGAAGGAGCCTTGGGCGCCGCTTTCGGCTCGGTCTGCATATCGGTCTTCACGGGTGTCGGGTCTGTCTTTACTGTGTCGGCTTTCGCCGGGGACTTGGAAACGGTCTTCGAGGCGGGAGTGGATACGGCCTTCGGGGCGGGCGCTTCGGGCTTGGCGGCCTTTGGCTCGACCTTCAGGACTTTGCTTTCTGTCTTTGACGCCTTTGCTTCGGGCTTCGTTGGCTTGGCTGCAGCCTTTGCCGGCTTCGGCTCCGGCTTTTTGGTTGCTTTCGCTTCCGGCTTCGCCGCCGCCTTGGTGGTCTTGGCCGGTGGCTTCTGGGCGGGTTTGGACGCCGCCCTCACCACTGTCTTTGCTGCCGCCTTCGGAGCGGGCTTGGCAGCGGCCTTGGGGGCCGCCTTCTTGCTGATGGCCTTTGCGGCCGGCTTCGTTGCGGCCTTGGGGGCCGGTTTTGCTGCGGCCTTGCTCGCCGGCTTGGAGACAGTCTTTGCAGCCTTCGCCACCGGCTTCTTCGCCTTTGGCTTGGGCTCCTCCTTCACCGGCTTTCGGCTTGCCTTGGAAGTCGCCTTCGAGGGTGCCTTCGTAGCCATCTGGCTTTTGCTCCGTAACCCCGCAGGGTTCGTTCGGTTCAAATGGTGGCAGCGAGACGTGCGGCAAGGGCCGGCGGATAGTCAGCCAATGATTCGCTTTCCAAAATGCTTATGGGACTGATTCGCCCATATGCGAAATCGCGCGTTCGCGAGCCCCTTCTAAAAGCTGCGTGCCGCGCGTCCGGATAGCGAACCAAACCCTTCGATTAGCGCCTCAGTGCCATCGACTGTGGTGATCTGGTCCTGAATGTCTTTCAGCCGTTCGAGGTTTTCCGCATTTGGGTCAGTGCCCAGCGCCATTTCGGCTGATTTCAAAGCCTTATTTAGCTCAAACGACTTGTAATGCAAGGCCAGCGCGTGTCGCAAACCGATCTCGGCATCCATCGGGGCGACCTCGGCCGTGACCTGCCACACCCCCTGGCCACGTAAAACGTTCTCCATCCGCTCGATATCGGGGCCGAATCCCCGGCCGCCCAGCGCCAGTTTCAGATTGGCGCCGGAAATATCGTGGTCCGCCATCACGAGGTCGAGCAGCGCCCCGAACAGGTTCCGCCCGGCCGGCGAGCTGAATTCCAGCCCTGCCAGCGATTCGAGCCGCGTTTCCGCCAGCGACGGGTGGTTGATCAGGCTCATCAGGATCACCGCCTCGCGCGGCGTCGCCTCCGCCGCCCGGCCCGGCTTCAGCATGCGCGAATTGCGCAGCGTGTCCGACACCACCAGCCGCGGGCTGCCATAATGCGACGTGCCATATTGCGGCCGGCTGCCCCGCCAATTGTCCCGGGCGCCGCGCCGTCCGTCGCGCCGGGCATCGTAGCGTTCCGGCCGGATCGGCTGGAAAAACGCCGCCAGCTTTTCATCAAATGCCTGCATGTAGTGCCGGCGCACCGACTGGTCGGCGATCGAATTGGCCCGTTCCTTGAGCCGCGCCTCGAGCGCCGCCCGCGCCTCCGGCGTCTCCGGCACGATACCGCCCGTTTCGAGGCTCCACACCACGTCGCTCAGCGAGCGCGCCCGGTCCAGCACATCGGCAAAGGCATTGCGCCCCTGCCCCTTGATCAGATCGTCCGGGTCCAGCCCCTCGGGCAGCGTCGCGATCCGGACCGTCTTGCCCGGCGTCAGCAGTGGCATCACGAGATTCGCCGCGCGTTCCGCCGCCCGCTGTCCCGCCGCATCGCCGTCGAAGCAGAGGATCGGCCCGTCGTTCATCCGCCACAGCAATTGCAGATGGTCCTCGGTCAGCGCCGTGCCCATTGGCGCCACCGCGCCCTCGAATCCCGCCATCACCGAGGCGATCACGTCGAGATAGCCCTCGACCACCACGATGGGCTTGCCGTCCCGCGCCGCCTTGCGCGCCTCCATCCCGTTGTAGAGCACCAGCCGCTTCGAAAAGAGCACCGTCTCGGGCGAGTTGAGATATTTAGCCGGCACGTCCGCCGACAGCGCCCGCCCGCCAAACGCCACGATCCGCCCCCGGAAATCGGTGATCGGGAACATCACCCGGTTGCGGAACCGGTCGTAGGTCAGCGGATCATCGTCGCGCGACGCCACCAGCCCGGTATCGACCATCTCCTGCGCCGTCACCCCATTGGCCGCGAGGTGCTCCTTCAGCCCGTTGCGGCTGTCGGGCGCAAAGCCGATGCGGAACTTCGTCTGCGCCTGCGCGCTCACCTGCCGGTCATGCAGATAGCCGCGCGCCCGCGCCCCGATATTGTGCGCCAGCGCCGCCTCGAAATATTTCGCCGCCATCTCCATGACGTCGAACAGGCTCTTGCGAACCTCGTCGCGCTGTTCCTGCCGCTCGTCGCGCGCCGGCATCGGCACGCCCGCCATCCCGGCGAGCTTCTCCACCGCCTCGGGAAAGCTCATCCCGGCCTTTTCGGTGAGGAACCGGAAATGGTCGCCAGTCACCCCGCAGCCGAAGCAGTGGTAGATGCCCTTGCGGTCGTCGGCATGAAACGACGGCGATTTCTCGCCGTGGAACGGGCAGCACGCCCACATATCCCCACGGCCCGGCTGGCTTTTCCGCTTGTCCCAGATGACATGCTCACCCACCACCTGCGTAATCGGCAGGCGCTGGCGAATCTCATCAAGAAAGCTGTCGGAAAAGCGCATGACTGTAGATAGGCGTCCGTCACGGCCATGAAAGGCCGTTGGTAAATCAACCCTTACTTATCCCCGCTACCCACAGGGCGCGCAGTCGGGTCTCCCTCCCCCTTGCGGGGAGGGGGGACCGGCGAAGCCGGTGGG
>SEEL01000090.1 GCA_004144345.1 Hyphomicrobiales bacterium | reverse complement strand
GCGGGAAAGTGGGGCGGGGGGTATCGAGGCGGCTGGTTCCCGGGGGTTGCTGGTGCATCATTTTCAGTATCGCGACGGCGTGTTGTTTGCCGAGGATGTGGACGTCACGGCGCTGGCCGGGACGGTCGGAACGCCTTTCTATGTGTATTCGGCGGCGACGCTGCGGCGGCATGTGCGCGTAATGCGCGAGGCCTTCGAGGGCATTCCGACGCTGGTGGCCTATGCGATGAAGGCCAATTCCAACCAGGCGGTGCTGAAGGTGATCGCCGGGGAGGGCGCGGGCGCCGATGTGGTGTCGGGAGGCGAACTGGAGCGCGCCATTGCCGCCGGCATTCCGGCGAACAAGGTGGTGTTCTCGGGGGTTGGCAAGACGGTGGCCGAGATGCGCCGGGCGCTGACGCTCGGGATCAAGTGCTTCAATCTCGAAAGCGAGCCGGAGCTCGAGCGGCTGAGCGATGTGGCCGCCGCGATGGGCAAGGTCGCGCCGGTATCGGTGCGTATCAATCCTGACGTCGATGCGGGCACGCATGCCAAGATTTCGACCGGCAAGAGCGGCGACAAGTTCGGCATCCCGTATCAACGGGCGCGCGAAGTGTATGCGCGGATCGCGGCGCTGCCGGGGGTCGAGGCCGTGGGCATCGACATGCATATCGGCAGCCAGATCACCGACATGCGGCCGTTCGACAATGCGTACCGGCTGCTGGCGGACCTCGTGCGCGAGTTGCGCGGCGAAGGCCACAACATAAGGCATGTGGATGTGGGCGGCGGGCTCGGCATTCCGTACCATGCGGACAAGGATGCGCCGCCGCTGCCGGCGCAATATGCCGAGATCGTGCGCAAGCACCTGGGCGGGCTGGATGCCGAACTGGTGCTGGAGCCGGGACGGCTGATCGTGGGCAATGCCGGCATCCTCGTGACGCGCGTGGAATATGTGAAGCCGGCCGACAAGATCTTCGTCATCGTCGATGCGGCGATGAACGATCTGATCCGGCCGACGCTGTATGAGGCGCATCACGAGATCCAGCCGGTGACGCATTCCAACCTGCCGGCGATCACGGCCGACATTGTCGGGCCGGTGTGCGAGAGCGGCGATTTCATCGCGCAGGACCGGCGCATCGAGGGCGTCAAAGAAGGCGATCTCTTGGCGGTGATGTCGGCGGGCGCCTATGGCGCGGTGATGGCCTCGACCTACAATTCGCGGCCGTTGGTGCCGGAAGTGCTGGTGGATGGCGACAAATGGCACGTGATCCGGCCGCGCAAGAGTATTGATGAGCTGATCGCGCTCGACAGCGTGCCGGATTGGCTGTGAAGGCGGAGTAGGTCCGGCGCACTCGACCGCCCCCTCCACCAGCTTCGCTGGTCCCCCTCCCCCGTAAACGGAGGAGGATAGCCGACTGCTCGCGTCGCGGCTGTTCCTGACATGGCTTGTCAGGAGGGGTGGGGCATCGTTTCCTTGTGACGGGAGGAAGCGATGGCCGAAATGTTGACGCTGCGGCAGTTGAACCGGGCGACGCTGGCGCGGCAGATGCTGCTGGAGCGGCGGGAGGTGCCGATTGCAGAGGCGGTACGGTTCCTCGGCGGGCTGCAGGGGCAGCAATCGAACGACCCTTATGTGGCGCTGTGGAGCCGGCTCAGCGGGTTCACACATGAGGCGCTGACGGAATTGATCGTCGAGCGGACGCTGGCGCGGGCGACGACGATGCGGGGGACGCTGCATCTCCACACGGCGGAGGATCTCGTGGGGTTCCGGGCGCTGGTGCAGGATTATCTGATGGGCAGTTGGCGCAGCGGCTTTCGGGGGCGCTTTGCCGGGCAGGACGAAACGGCGGTGCATCGCGCCGGGCTGAAACTGTTCGGCAAGAAGCCGGTGACGATCGGCGCGGTGGGGAAGGCCCTGCACGAGAAATTTCCGGCGGCGGAGCCCTTGGCGCTCGCCATGCTGATGCAGATGCGCGAGACGCTGGTCCAGGTGCCGCCGACGCGTATCTGGGGCAATGGGTCGGCACCGCTGCTGGTGCGGGCGGCGGATTGGCTGGGGCCGATCGAGCCGCAATTGAGCCGGACGGATCTGGTGCGGCGTTATCTCGGGGCGTTCGGGCCGGCGAGCATCAATGACATGCAGGTGTGGTGCCGGCTGACCAAACTCAGCGCCGAGTTCAAGGCGCTGGAGCCGGAGCTGGCGGTGTTCGAGGACGAGAGTGGAAGGACGCTCTACGACCTGCCGGCGGCGCCGCGGCCGGATGGCGATGTGCCGGCGCCGGTGCGCTTCCTGCCGTTCTACGACAATGTGTATCTGGGCTATGACGACCGGCGGCGGATGCTGCGGCCCAGCGATGCGGAGCGGATCAACATGTTCGCCAATTTCAAGCCGCCGGTGCTGGTCGATGGGACGATTGCGGCGGGCTACAAGGTGATGCGCAAGAAAGGCGCGGCGCGGCTGGCGATCGAGCCGTACCATAGACTGACGAAGAAGCAGGTGCGCGAGATCGAAGCCGAGGGCGAAGGCTTCCTCCGGTTCATGGAGGAGGGCGCCGAGAGCTACGCCGTCGAAGTGGAAGCGTTCGCGGCCTAGCCGGCGAGCTTGGTGAGCGAGGGCAGCTCGATGGGCTTGTTGCGCAGCGCGTCGTCGACCTTTTCAAGCAGCACCTGCAGCGTGAAGGGCTTTGGAACGACGTCGTAGATCAACGCCTCGAGACCGTGGGCGCGTTCGCGCTGGTCGGCGAAGCCGGTCATCAGCATGATGGTGAGATCGGGGAATTGCGCGGCGACCGTGAGGGCGAGCGCGATGCCATCCATGACCGGCATCTTGATGTCGGAGAGGAGGAGGTCGAAGTCGCCGTTCCGTTCGGCGCAGATTTCGGCGGCGATACCGCCATCCTCGGCCTCGGTGACCTCGTGGCCCATATGGAGCAAAGCGCGGCTGACGAAAGCCCGCACATTGTCATCGTCTTCGGCAAGCAGGATACGCGCCATCAAAGTGTTCCCAGAGAAGCCGCGGCACCGTTGCCGCCGCGAGTATTGGCAAAGCTCAAACGCACCGTGACGGCGCCGCCGGGCGGGGCACTGACTTCGGTGGAAAATTCCTGGACCTCGCCGGGGCCCATTTCGGGGGCGCGGGCGGCGGCGGTCCATTCGTAGATGATGGCGCCATTGCTATCGAGCAGGCTGACCAGCACCGGCGGCACCGGTACGGTGCGGGTGCTGACCGAGCGGATGCGCGAGGTGATGAGCATCACGGCGCGGCCGTCGCGATAGGTCGTCATGGTGCGGCTGGCGTCGAATTCGAGACCGACGACATTCACCGGCAGGCCGACGGCGCCGTAGAGGCCGGCGAGCTGGGGGAACCAGCGGACGAGTTCGTAGCGCAGCGAGAAGCCGAGGACGAGGACGGCGACAAGGGTCAGGAGGGCGACGAAGCGGGCGCTGCGGCGGACCTGAGCGAGGGGCAGGCGATTGCTGAGGCGGGCCTGGCGGCGCTCGAAGGCGCGGCGGGACTTGGTGAGCAGCGCCGGGTCGATGTCGTTAGGATTGGCCGCCGGCTTGGGTTTTGGCGCGATGGCGGCCTTGATCTCGGCGAGGGTACGGGCGTGCTCGGCATCGACCGGCGACGGCGCCGGGCGCGGCGGGGCGAGGCTCCGGGCCTCGGCCTCGAAGGCGGCATCGAGCACCGATTCGTCGCCGGGGGTGAACATCAGATCGTCCTCGATGGCCGGCGGCGGGGGCGCATCGGCGGTGGCGTGCCAGTGCCGGGAGCACTGGGCGCATTGCACCTCGCGGCCCAGCGCCCCGATGGTGCCGTAAGGCACCTGGTAGCGCGTGCCGCAATTGGGGCAAGCGATTACGACCGTCTGGAGGTCCGGTGAACTCATGGCCGACCCTAGTCGCGCCAGGGTTAAGTTTCCTCAAACTTGCCCATGTTAGGGGCTAGAGAGTGGATCAGGGGTTCGGCTGCTATCATCGGCGCCGGCTGATTCGGAGACGTCGCCCAGAGTGATCGAATTCACCAATGTCGGTTTGCGCTATGGGCATGGGCCGGAAATCCTCCGCGACCTGAATTTCCGCATCGAACCGGGCTCGTTCCATTTCCTCACCGGGCCGTCGGGGTCGGGCAAGACCAGCCTGTTGCGGCTGCTGCTGCTGTCGCTGAAGCCGACGCGCGGCCATGTCAGGATGTTCGGGCGCGACGTGGGCAACCTCGACCAGGATGCGCTGCTCGAGATGCGGCGGCATATCGGCATCGTGTTCCAGGAGTTCCGGCTGCTCGACCATCTGACGACGTTCGAGAATGTGGCGCTGCCGCTGCGGGTGCAGGGCAATCCGGAATCGGTCTATCGCGAGAATGTGAGCGAGCTGCTGCAATGGGTGGGTCTGGGCGAGCGCATGGATGCGCATCCGCCGGTGCTGTCGGGCGGTGAGAAGCAGCGCGCGGCGATTGCCCGCGCGGTGATCGGGCGGCCCGATATTCTTCTCGCCGACGAGCCGACGGGCAATGTGGACCCCGAAATGTCGCTAAGGCTGGTGCGGCTGTTCGCCGAGCTCAACAAGCTCGGCACGACGATCATCCTTGCGACGCACGAATTGCCGTTGCTCGACAGTTTCGACTTTCCCCGCATGCAATTGCGCGACGGGCTGGTGACGCTCAATGGCTGAGGCGACGCTCGAAGCGGCCCCGACGACCGAGGTGAAGCCGCAGGTACAGAGGCGCACGGCGCCGATCGTGCCGGAACGCTCGGTGGCGGGGCGCACGCTGGTGCTGCTGATCGCCATCATGACGTTCCTTTCCGGCGTGACGCTGGGCGGCGTGGTGCTGGTGCAGAAATCGGCGATCGCCTGGTCGTCGGATGTGGGCCGTGAAGTGACGATCCAGATCCGGCCGGTCGAGGGCGAGGTGATGGAGAGCAATATCCGCACCGCCATCGCGCTGGCCGAGGCGACGCCGGGCGTGGCGCGAGCCTATGCGATTTCGATTGAGGACAGCGAAAAGCTGCTCGAGCCGTGGCTCGGGGCGGGGCTGGATTTTGCCGCGATCGACATTCCGCGGCTGGTGGTGGTGGAACTCGAGGATACGCGCGACGCCGATCTGACGCTTTTGGCGCGCGATATCGAGACGATCCGCGGCGCGACGCTCGATACGCATGCGGCGTGGCGGCAGCAGCTCAACACGATGGCGGGGACGATCGTGGTGTCGGGGCTGCTGGTGCTGGCGCTGATCGTGTTTGCGACGGTGCTGGCGGTGGTGTTCGCGACGCGCGGCACGATGGCCTCGAACCGCGAGATCGTCGACGTGCTGCATTTCATCGGCGCCTCGAACAGCTTCATTGCCGGGGAATTCCAGGGGCGCTTCCTGTCGCTGGGCTTCCGGGGCGGGCTGGTCGGCGGGCTGGCCTCGGTGCTGTTCTTCTTTCTCGTGGCGGGCGCGGCCGGATCGATCGTGCCCGGCGAAGCGAGCAACCAGCTGGGCTTTTTCTTCGGGCGCTTCTCGCTCGGCATCGACGGCATTCTGGGCATCGCCGCGCTGATCCCGGTGATTGCGGCGCTGACCGCCATCACCTCGCGGCTGACGGTGCGGCGTTTCCTCAGCCAGACGTCCTAGTCTTGTGGACCGCCCCCATGGCGGGGTAGAGCCGAAAGCCCGAGGGAGGGCCTTGGAGTGTTGGCTGTCATCCAGGCCGTGCGCACGGCGATCTTCTATGCGCTGTTCATCGGGCAGACGGCCATCCTGTCGCTGATCGTGGGGACGATCGCCATTGGCTGGCGCCGGCGGACCGCGGTGAGCTGGGCGCTGGCGCAATATTGGCGCAACTCCAACGTCTGGCTGCTGCGCTGGGTGGTGGGGGTGAAGACGGAAATCGTGGGCGGCGAGTCGATCCCGCCCGGACCCTGCATCATTGCCGCCAAGCACCAGAGCGACTGGGATATTTTCGCCATCCTGCCGTTCACCGACGACAAGCCGGCCTATATCGCCAAGCGCGAGCTGATCGACATTCCGTTCTTCGGCTGGGCGGCGCAATCGATCGACACGATCTCGATCGACCGCAAGCTCGGGGCGGAAGCAATCCCCAAGATGCTGGAGGAAGCGCGCGCCAAGATGGCTAAGGGCTGCCGGATCGTCATTTATCCCGAAGGGACGCGGAAGGTGCCGCTGGCCGACCCGGATTACCGGCAGGGCATTGTGCGGCTCTATGAGGGGCTGGATGTTCCGGTCATCCCGGTGGCGCTGGATTCGGGGCTCTATTGGGGGCGCAACAGCCTGATCATCTGGCCCGGCACGGCGCGGGCGAAGTTTTTGCCGCCGATCCCGCCCGGGCTCAGCGGGGAGGCCTTTGCCACGCGCCTGCGCGAGGTGATCGAGGCCGAGACGACGCGCATGATCGCCGAGGCGGTGGCGGCCGGCGTTTCGCGGCCGCTGACCCCGGCGTTCCGCGCGCGGCTGGCGGCGGCGACGCAAGGGGCAGGGCCGGGCGAGGCCTCGACCCACTAGATATTGACGCGACCCACGAAGTAGCCCATACATCTAGCGTTGTGCGCAAATTCAAATTGACTTTGCCGCCTATTTGTTCTAGTTTTGTTCCCTTTCGGGAGTTCGAGGGAATGGGGCGTTTGATGGCACTCGCAGAGCGGCGGATCATGATCTCGGCGCCCCAGCGCCAGGTAAACTGGCGTGGCCGGTCGGGCCGTTTTTATGCCCTGACCAGCGAACGGCTCGACGGTTTCGATCTGGTCGGCGAGGGGCTGCACATGCTGGCCCGCGGTACGATGCCGATGTGGGTCGGCTCGGCCAGCGACGTGATCCATGATGCAGCGAGCCGCGCCCGTTTCCGGCTGGCGCTGGCGGCTGCCGACCGCGCCTTTGCGGTCGAGGCCGGCGATGACGAGTTGAGCCGCATGACCGTGGTGTGGGACCTCGAAGGCGCCGAACCGGTCAACGGGCTGAGCGCGGCCTGATAACTCATTCGATTTTGCCGGAGGGGAGGGTGGTGCACTGTACCGCCCCCACCACCAGCTTCGCTGGTCCCCCTCCCCCGTTGCACGGGGGAGGGGGACCAGCGAAGCTGGTGGTGGGGGCGGTACAGTGCACCACCCTCCCCTCCGGCAAAATCGAATGAGTTATCAGGCCGCGCTCAGCCCGTTGACCGGTTC
>SEEL01000048.1 GCA_004144345.1 Hyphomicrobiales bacterium | reverse complement strand
GAGTTGGGTCCCGCTTTCGCGGGGATGACATTGGGGATCGTGGCGACTATCCGGGATTCCCGCCTTCGGCGGCGGGGCGGGTGGGGTGGAGTTCGGCCCAGGCGATCAGTTCGATGGCATTGGCGGGCAGGAGATCGGGGATGGTGCCGGGTGGGCCCAGGTAGCGCGACACATGGATGGGGGCGGGCCATTGGGTGATGGGGGTCAGTGATTGTCCCACATACTTGGGCGCGAGAATGAGCTGGTGGATGTCGTCGCCGCCAAGGCCGAAGGGCTGGCCGATGAGGGGTGGGTCGATCTGCACCAGAAGCAGTTCGGCGGCGTTGGGCGACGACAGGGGCTTCAGGCGCCAGCAGGCGCGCGGTTGCTGCAGCCGGTAGCCGTCCTGTGAGGCGAGATAGAAATCCGCATCCATCCGGCACCTTCGAAAGCCTGTCTGCCCGCAACTATGAGCGAGCGGCGCGGCCTGATGCAAGCGCTGCCGAAGGCCGGCCGCCTGACCTAGAACAAATCTACTTCGCCGGAGCTCTGGTGGGCGGCGACGCCGGAGAGGGTGGGGACGCGGAGTTCGTCGAGGACGAGGTTGGCCCAGATTTCTTCGTAGTCGGAATCGGGGGCGGTCGGGGGGAGGAGGGCGAACTGGCGGACGGCGAGGGCCATGCCCTGGCAGCGCTGCTCGATACGGTCCTGGCCCTGGAGCGCGCTGACGATCATCGCGATGGCCTGCTTCTGGCGCTGTTCGAGCGACAGATTGGGGTCGCCCAACACATCCAGGGCGTCGGTGACCCCCTCGACCATCGACGCCGTCTGGCGGGCGGTTTCGTCGAGCTCACGTGCTAGCTTCTGCAACGACATAGATATGCTTCTACCCCGATAGACGGCCATCCTAGCCGGGAAGTCTGAAGGCCTTGTTGACGCGATGGCGCCGTCCTTATGGTTGGCGAAACTGGTTAGAAGTTCCCTAAGGAATCGTCCCCTAATCTCGTGACAACCTTGTCAGGGGGCGACCAAACAAGATGTTGCAGGGCCGTGGCGCCACGCCGGCGTTCGACCGCGGTGTGGTTACGACAATTCACCAGGGCGACTGCATGGTGGGTGGCGAAGAAGACCTGACGTTTTCGACGATCCTGGGATCCTGCGTGTCGGCCTGCATCCGCGACGTGGCGGTCAATGTCGGCGGCATGAACCATTTCCTGCTTGCCGAACCCTCGGGCTCGGCCCGCGACCGCTACGGCGCCTCGGCGCGCTATGGCGCCTTCGCCATGGAACAGCTGATCAACAAGGTGCTGAGCCGCGGCACGGGCCGCAAAACCAACCTTGAAATCAAGATCTTCGGCGGCGGGCTGATCAATTCGGCGCTGACCGATATCGGCGCCAAGAACATCGAGTTCGTGCACGAATTCCTGCGCGAGGAAGGCTATGAGCTGGCCGGCGAGGATGTCGGCGGCTCGTTTGCGCGGCGGGTGATGTTCAAGCCCTATTCGGGCCGGGCCTTCGTCAAGCGGCTCGACAGCGTGGCCGCCTCGAACGTGGCGCGGGAAGAACTGTCGATCGTGGGCAGCCGCCGCGCCCCCAGGCCGGCGCCTTCGGCGGCACCCGATATCGAACTGTTCTAGCGGCGCCCGCGGGCGCTGCTTGTTGTGGAAAGCTTAATTGCTGTTTCCAAAATCTTACCGGCGGCGGGGCGCGGTTAGATTTGGTTAACCATTCGGATTTTAGGGTGAAGTGCACACAATCACCTTCCGGTCCGGATGCCTCGCACCCGAGTCGCGCTGATCGCCAATTTCATCTGGCTCGCTGCCCTGGCAGCGGCGGGCGCGGCGCTTTACGCCTTCGGGATGCAGTGGCCGGTCGCGGCGCTGGCCGCGGTTCTCGGGGTTGCTGCCTGCACGATCAATCTCTGGCTGGCGGCGCGGATCGAGCACGGCGTGCAGGTCAAGCTTGCGCAACTGGGCCGGGCGGTGGGCGCCGCCGGGACGCGCGACATGCGCGACGGCATGAGCATCGAAGCGATTATTGCCAATCTGGCGGGACGGCTGGAGCGCGCCAGCCAGTTCAAGGCGGCGTTCTCGGGACTTGACCGGCCGGCGCTGGTGGCGGCCGCCGATGGCGAAATCATCGGCGCGACGCGGGGCCTGTTGGCGCTTGAGCCGGGGGCGGTCGAGGGCGCCAATATCGAAATCCTGCTCGGCGAGAGTTATGCGGCGGGCGGCATGCGCGACGAGGAACTGGTGACGCTGGGCGAGCGGCGGTTCATCGCGCACCGGCGGTCGGCCGGGGCCGGGCGGCTGGTGATCGAGCTGGTGCCGTCGGGCGTCTATATTGCCGATGACGATCTCGACGCGTTCTCGGCGGCGCTGGCGGGTGGGCAGACGAGCTTCCGCTTCGATGCCAAGGCCATTGCCGCGTCACCGGGGCTCGATGTGCTGGGCGAGGCGCTGGAGGGGCTCGACCTCGGCGTCCAGGCGCTCAACCGGACCATTGCGGGCGAGCCGCTGACGGCGGAGATGCGCAAGGCCAATGCCGGCTTTACGCCGCAAATCCGCGAGCTGGCGGATCTGCTCGGCGCGATCACCGAGGACCGGCACGAGCAGGCCGAAGCGCGGGCGCTGCTCGAACGCAAATGCGACGCGGTGCTGGGCGCGATCGACAGATATCGCGCCTCGGTGACGGCGATGGCCGACCTCGCGGAAGCCTCGCGCGCCGGCATCGTGGTTGCCAGCAAGTCGGTGACGAAGGGCCGCGACCGCATCCGGGCGTCGCAGCAATTGCAGCGCGATGCGCGCCAGGTGCTGGGCCATGCGAGCATTGCGGCTGACCGGGCCGACGCGGCGGCGGGCGGGGTCGAGAATGCCTCGATCGAGATCGACAAGATGGTCGCCGCAATCGAGGATGTGAGCTTCCGCACCAATCTGCTGGCGCTGAACGCGGCGGTGGAGGCGGCGCGGGCGGGCGAAAAGGGCGCGGGCTTTGCCGTGGTCGCCGACGAAGTGCGCATGCTGGCGCAGCAGACGCAGAAGACGTCGCGCGATATTCGCAGTCTCGTCGGGATCTCGCGCAGTCAATCGAGCGCCGGCGCGGCCGAAGCTTCGGGGCTCAAGAATATTCTTGGCGACCTGACGCGGCATTTAGAGAATCTAAGCAATGAAACGGACATGATCGCCGGCGCCCTCGACGAGGGCAGCGGGGCGATCGGCCGGCTCGATACGCAGGTGACGTCCCTCGAAGACGCTGCGTCGCGGGCTCTGACCTTGCCCGCGCGGCGGCAGGACAGAGCGGTGAAGAGTGCATGACGGATCCCAATGAGTTTACGCTCGAAGAGCGTGACTTCGAACGCATTCGCCAGCGCCTCTACGATGTGGCCGGGATTTCGCTGTCGGACGCCAAGCGCACGCTGGTGATCGCGCGGCTGTCGCGCATCCTCAGGGCCATGCGGCTCCCCACCTTCGATGCCTATATCGAGTTCCTCGAGACCGAGGCGACGGCGAGCGACGCGCAGGATTTCGTCAATGCGCTGACCACCAACCTCACGCGCTTCTGGCGCGAAGAACATCATTTTGAGCATCTCGTGTCCCACATCGGCGAGCTGATGGAGACGCGCAAATCGGTGGCCGAGAAGCGCCTGCGCATCTGGTCGGCGGGCTGCTCGACGGGGCAGGAGCCCTACACCATCGCGCTGTCGCTGCTGGCGGCCTATCCCGAGCTCAAGCGCTGGGACTTCAAGATCCTCGCGACCGACATCGATACGTCGGTGATCGCCAAGGCGGCGGCGGGCATCTATCCCGAGAGCGAGCTCAACGGGCTCAGCGCCGAGCGGGCGCGGCTGTTCGAGAAGGCGGGCGAGGGGCGCATCAGGGTGCCGGCAGCGGTCGCTTCGCTGGTGTCGTTCAAGCCGCTGAACCTCATGTCGCCATGGCCGATGAAGGGGCCGTTCGACGCGATCTTCTGCCGGAACGTCGCGATCTATTTCGACAAGCAGACGCAGGGCGAAGTGTTCGGCCGGCTGGGCCAGATCCTCGCGCCGGGCGGCTATCTCTATATCGGCCATTCGGAGAATCTGGGCAGCGGCAGCGCCGGGTTCCGGCTGGTCGGCAAAACCATTTACCAGGCACGCAGCGCCTCCGAGCGCGCGAGGAATGCAGCATGAGCATCCGGGTTCTCGTCGTCGATGATAGTGCGGTGATCCGCGAAGTGCTGTCGCGCACGCTGGGCAAGGAGGGCGACATTGTCGTCGTCGGCTCGGCGGTCGATCCGATCGATGCGCGCAACAAGATCAAGACGCTCAATCCCGATGTGGTGACGCTCGACATCGAAATGCCCAACATGAACGGGCTGGCGTTCCTCGACAAATTGATGCGGCTGCATCCGACGCCGGTGGTGATGGTCTCGACGCTGACCACCAAGGGGGCGAGCGAGACGCTCCTGGCGCTCGAACTGGGCGCGGTGGATTTTGTCGCGAAACCCTCGCATGACCTTGCGGGCGGGCTCGAGGCGTTTGGCGCCAATCTGCGCGAAAAAGTGCGGGCGGCGGCCGGTTCGGATGTCCGGGCGCGAACCGAAAAGCCGGCGGCGACGACGCGGTTGCGGACGGCGGCAGCGCCGGCCGGGGCGCTGATCGCGATCGGCGCCTCGACGGGGGGCGTCGAAGCGATCCGCGTGGTGCTGGGCGACATGCCCCGGGACTGCCCGCCGATCGTCATTGCGCAGCACATGCCGGCGGGGTTCACCAGCCGCTTTGCGGCGCGGCTCGACGAATTGAGCGAGATCGGCGTGGTGGAAGCCGAGGACCGGATGCCGCTCGAGCCGGGGCGGGCCTATGTGGCGCGCGGCGATTTCCATCTGCGGGTGGAGCGCAGTTCGGGGCAGCTCAAATGCCGGCTCAGCCAAGATGAACTGACGTCGGGCCACCGGCCGAGCGTCGATGTGCTGTTCGAATCCGTCGCCAACAGTGTCGGGGCGATGGCGGTTGGCGCGATCCTGACCGGCATGGGACGCGATGGGGCGCGCGGGCTGAAGCTGATGCGCGACAAGGGCGCCTATACGGTGGGCCAGTCGCCGGCCTCGTCGCTGGTCTATGGCATGCCGCGGGTGGCCTTCGAGGAGGGCGCGGTGGTGGAGCAGGCGCCGGTCGAGATGGTCGCGACGCGGCTTGCGGCGGCCCTCAACCGGCTCAAGAACGCCGCTTAACGTGCGCCTCACAATTGAGAGAATGGTAACGCTTTTTGCCTAGTTTCTCAGGCCTGTGCCGCGTTTTCTGGCACTCTAGAGGTTGTGCGTAGCAGATGCCCAAAGCCAGCGATGTGAGTGTACTGATCGTCGACGACCAGCAGTCGATGCGGGGTATTTGCAAGTACATCCTGACGCAGCTGGGCTTCAAGGACATCATCGAGGCCAAGAGCGGCCGCGATGCGCTTGGCCAGCTCGAAAAGTCCAATGTCCATCTGATCATCTCGGACTGGAACATGGAGGATATTGACGGGCTGACGCTGCTGCGCGTGATCCGCAAGCATCCCAAGACCGCGTCGATGCCGTTCATCATGGCGACCGGCCGTTCCGACAAGGAACAGGTGAAGGAAGCGATCTCGTTCGGCGTGAACAACTACATCATCAAGCCGTTCGACGCGAACACGATGAAGAAGCGCATCGAGGCCGTCATCGGCGCGCTGTCGTAGCGCCTGACATTTGCTCAGCGCCGAAGTCGAGAGGGCCGTCCACCAGGGCGGCCCAAGTATTTTGTACTTCCGGCATGAAGTGAACTGCGGCAATGCCTTAGGGAGTTGTTCACACGCGGACGCCTATAGTTTGGGCAATCGTCATGACCTCATCGGGGGAGGGGTCTGACTGTGCCGTGGAACGGCCGGTCCTCCCCTTAGGGAAGAAAAACCGGAGCCCGCCCATGAAGTCCTTCCTACCCAAGCTGAAGATCGCGCAGATATTGCCACTGGCGCTTATCGGCTCGGCCCTGGTGGTTGGGATGGGCATCGGCGTTTCCGCCTATATGATCGGGCTGCAGACCGTCGACGAGCAGCGCGAAGCGCGCATGGATGCGTCGGTGCAGTCGGGTCTCGACCAGGTCGATGCCTATTTCCGCAATACCAGCACCGATCTGACACTCTATGCGTCGCGCGCCGATACGGTGACGATGATCGAGAACCTCACCAAGGCGTTCGATCCGCTCGATGTGCAGGGCAATGGCGTGCAGATGATGCAGGATGCCTTCATCAACAATAATCCGGAAGTCTTCGGCGAGCGCTACAAGCTCGACTCGGCCGGCCAGACCACGGGCAATTACGATTCCCAGCACAAGCGCTTCCATCCGGCGTGGCGCACGCTGCTGATAGAACGCGGTTATAATGATATCCTGCTGTTCAACCCGCAGGGCCGCCTGATCTACTCGGCGCAGAAGTTCGCGGACTTCGCCACCGACTTCTCGAAGGGTAGCGGCAATCCGCTGAGCGAGGGCGAACTCGGCAAGCTCTACGCCAAGCTGACGACGATGCCGGCGGGCGCCATTACGTTTACCGACCTCAGCACCTATGGGCCGGCGCAGCAGCCGGTGGGCTTCCTCGGCACGCCCATCTACAAGGGCGATACGCTGGCGGGCGCGCTGGTGTTCGAACTCAGCGCCAAGCCGTTCTCGGATCGCGTGCGCGCCATTCGCGGGCTGGGCGAGACGGGCGAGGCGATGATCGTGGGCATGGACGGGCTGATGCGCAGCCAGTCGGTGTTCTCGGACGATCCCAATGTGCTGGTGACGCCGGTGCAGGGGGAAGTGGTGACTGCGGCGCTCAGCGGCGAGCGGGCCGAGGGCACGCTCAATCTGTTTGGCCGCGAGATGATCGCGCTGGCCGCGCCGTTCGAATTCGATGGCACCCGTTGGGCCGTGGTCGCGACGCAGACCGAGGCCGAAGTGATGGCGCCGGTGATCAACATGCGCAACACCATGATCATGGTGGGCGGCGCGCTGATGCTGCTGGCGGCGGCGATCGGGCTATTGTTCTCGCGCAGCATCACCAAGCCGATCAGTTCGCTGACCGGTACGATGAAGGCGCTGGCCGAGGACAAGCTTGATGTCGAGATCAAGGGCCAGCAGCGCCATGACGAGATCGGCGAGATGGCGCGCACCGTGGAGGTGTTCCGCGAGAACGCGCTCAAGATTAGCTCGATGACCGATGAGGAACGTGCCGCGAGCGAGCGCCGCCGGATCGAACGCACCAGCATGATGCAGGCACTGCGCGATGCCTTCGGCCGCGTGGTCGATGCGGCGCAGCAGGGCGATTTCAGCCGCCGCGTCGAAGCCGAATTCCCGGATCGCGAACTGAACGAGATCGCGGCCTCGATCAACAATCTCGTGACGACGGTCGATCGCGGTCTCGGTGAAACCGGGCGCGTGCTGTCGGCGCTGGCGCAGGCCGACCTCACGCATCGCGTCGAGGGCCAGTATCAGGGTTCGTTCGAGCAGCTGAAGAGCGACACCAATGCGGTGGCCGAAAAGCTCAGCGAGATCGTCGGGCAGTTGCAGCAGACCTCGCGTGGCCTCAAGACGGCGACGTCGGAGATCCTGTCGGGCGCCAACGACCTCAGCGAACGCACCACCAAGCAGGCGGCGACCATCGAGGAAACCTCCGCCGCCATGGAGCAGCTCAGCAATACGGTGCTGCAGAATGCGCAGAAGGCCAAGGAAGCCTCGCAGGTGGCGGCGGGCGTGACCCGCACCGCCGAAGAGGGTGGCGCGGTGATGCTCAAGGCGACCGATGCGATGGAGCGGATCACCGCCTCGTCGGGCAAGATTTCCAACATCATCGGCCTCATCGACGACATCGCCTTCCAGACTAACCTCCTCGCGCTGAATGCGTCGGTGGAAGCGGCGCGGGCCGGCGAAGCAGGCAAGGGCTTTGCCGTGGTCGCCGTCGAAGTGCGCCGTCTGGCGCAATCGGCAGCGCAGGCCTCGAACGAAGTGAAGGGGCTGATCGAGCAGTCGGGCAGCGAAGTGAAGACCGGCTCGAAGCTGGTGGTCGAGGCGGCTACCAAGCTCGAAGCCATGCTGGCTGCCGCCCGCTCGTCGAACGAACTGATGGACGGCATTGCCAAGCAGAGCCAAGACCAGGCCGCCTCGATCGAGGAGGTCAACGCTGCCGTCCGCCAGATGGACGAGATGACCCAGCACAATGCGGCGCTGGTCGAGGAGACCAATGCCTCGATCGAGCGTACCGAGGAACAGGCGACCGACCTCGACCGCATCGTCGAGATCTTCACCATCAGCAATCACGACGCGCCGTCGCGCCGTGCCCCCGCTGCGCCCGCCCGCGGCATCAAGGGCCTGCAGCAACGCGTCGCGACTGCCGCGCGCTCCTATCTCACGCAGGGCAATGCCGCGGTGGACGAGGACTGGAAGGAGTTCTGAGCAGGCGCCAAACCCTGACAGGAACTGACAGAACGATATGCGAAAAGGCTCCCAGCGATGGGAGCCTTTTGGTTTTGGGGCAGGGGCCGGGGCCGCCCCCGCCACCGGCTTCGCCGGTCCCCCTCCCCCGTTCCACGGGGGAGGATATTGACTGCGAGGCTGGGGCCATGGGGCTGGGCGCCTCGGGATGAGGGTGCTGCCAGGTTCTGGCACGGCGACAGGCGACAAGGGCTCCCTGTGATGGGGGCTTTTGGTTTTTGGGGGGAACCTCGTGGCTTCAGTCGGCACCGATCTCCCTCCCCCGCGTGGGGAGGGTAGCGAAGCTTGCGAACGTAGTGAGCTAGCGGCGCTGGGTGGGGGGATGTTCGGCTCCACCGAGAATTAGGTCTGGCGGGAGAGTCCCCCCACCCCGGCTTGCTAAGGACTTCGCTGGTCGCGAAGTCCAAGCGCGCCGCCCTCCCCACGCGGGGGAGGGAGAACAGCGCGGGGATGGATGAGGGAGAGGGATAATTCTGATGTTCGAAGATGATTTCGAGCGGTTGTTGCAGCCTTATCCGGCGCCGGTGGCGCGGCTGGCGCGCCAGCTGCTGAAGACGGTGCTGAGGATCCGGCCGGATTATGTGCCGAAGGTGTCGTTCGGCTGGCAGACAGTCAATTTCCACCATCCCAAGGCGCAGTTCGTGAATGCCCTGTATCTGTCCAAGACCGGCAAGGTGCTGCTGGTGTTCCAGGATGGGCGGCTGCTCGACAGCCCGCTGCTCACCGATGACGGCAAGGTCAAGAAGGTGCGCTGGATTCCCTTCAAACCCGGGGAGGCGATCCCGGTGGATGACATCGCGATATTGATCTCGGAGGCGATTGCGCTGCGCGTCTGACGCGGTATCAAGGGCCAACGGAGGAACACATGGCCCGCATCGGTCTGGTCGCGCATGACGACAAGAAGGACGAACTCGTCGCCTGGTCGCTGAGGAATCGCGACAAGCTGGCCCAGCACGAACTCTATGGGACCGGCACGACCGGCGGGCGGATCATCGAGGGGGCGGGGCTCAGCGTGGTGCGCCTGCTCAGCGGGCCGCTCGGCGGCGACGCGCAATTGGGGGCGATGATCGCCGAGGGGCGGCTCGATGCGCTGATCTTCTTTGTCGATCCGCTGACCGCGCAGCCCCATGATGTGGACATCAAGGCATTGATCCGGCTGGCGACGCTCTACAATACGCTGTTCGCGGTAAACCATGCTTCGGCTGACGCCGTAATGGCGAGCCTGTGAGGGTTTGACCGGTTGGTCAGATTATGCGCATTTGAATCATTCAAACGGCCAGTATAGGCCGGAATGTCAGGCGGGGGCCCATTGTCCGACGCGGTTATCGACGTCCAGCACGTCTCGAAAAGCTTTGGTGGCCTGCAGGCCGTGCGCGACTGCTCGCTTCAGGTGAAGCGGGGGTCGATCACGGGCCTCATCGGCCCCAATGGCGCCGGTAAATCCACACTGTTCAACCTGGTCGCCGGCAATATCACGCCCGATACCGGCAAGATCATCTTCGACGGCAAGGACATCACGGGCCTCCCGCCGCACAAGCTGTTCAGCCTGGGCATGCTGCGCACCTTCCAGATCGCGCATGAATTCTCCAACATGACGGCGCTCGAGAATTTGATGGTGGTGCCCGACCACCAGCCGGGCGAAAATCTCGTCGCGACGTGGTTCATGCCGGGCACGGTCAAGGCGCGCGACCTCGCGGTCAAGCAGAAGGCCAATGACGTCATCGATTTCCTCAAGCTCGCCCATGTGAAGAACGAGCTGGCGGGCAATCTGAGCGGCGGCCAGAAGAAGCTGCTGGAACTCGGCCGCACCATGATGGTGGATGCCAAGGTCGTGCTGCTCGATGAAGTGGCGGCCGGCGTCAACCGCACGCTGCTGCAGGATCTGGCGGCCAATATCGAGCGCATGAACCAGGAACTGGGCTATACTTTCTTCGTCATCGAGCACGACATGGACCTGATCGGGCGGCTCTGCGACCCGGTCATCGTGATGGCCGCGGGCGAGAAGATCGCCGAGGGCCCGATGAGCGAAATCCGCGCCAATCCGGCGATCATCGAAGCCTATTTCGGCTCGCCGGTAGAGGCCGCCTGATGCCGATCATTGAAGTCAAAGACGTCGTCGGCGGCTATGGCGGCGCGCCCATCCTCAATGGCGTCAACATCGCCATCGAGCAGTCCGATATCGGCGTCATCGTCGGGCCGAACGGCGCCGGCAAATCGACGACGCTGAAGGCGATCTTCGGGCTCCTCAAGATCACCGGCGGCAGCGTGGTGTTCGACGGCGAAGAGATCACCAATGCCCTGCCGGACCGGCTGGTGCCGCGCGGGCTGAGCTTCGTGCCGCAGGAAAAGAACGTCTTCACGACGATGAGCGTCGAGGAGAATCTCGAAATGGGCGCCTTCATCCGGCGCGACGACATTTCGGGCACGCTCGAGGAAATCTACACGATGTTCCCCGTGCTCAAGGAAAAGCGGCGCCAGCCGGCGGGCGAATTGTCGGGCGGGCAGCGCCAGATGGTTGCCATGGGCCGCGCGCTGATGAGCAAGCCGAAGCTGCTGATGCTGGACGAGCCTTCGGCGGGGCTCAGCCCGCGCTATGTGCTCGAAATCTTTGAGCACATCGTCACCGTCAACAAGGCGGGCGTGGGCATATTGATGGTCGAGCAGAATGCGCGCCAGGCGCTGGCCTTTGCGTCGCGCGGGTTCGTGCTGGCGCAGGGCAAGAACCGTTTCACCGGCACCGGACCCGAGCTGATCGCCGATCCCGAAGTCGCCAAATCGTTCCTGGGGGGCTGATGCTGCAGACGAACAAGCACAGGCCAGCGACTGCCCCCTTTCTGAATGTTGCGCGCTACGCGCCGCTGGGGGGCTGAGCCGATGGATGAACTGGTCTTTTTCATCAATCGCGGCGTTATTTCCGGCCTCATCACCGGTTGCGTCTACGCGCTGGGCGGCGTCGGCATCACGCTGATCTTCGGCACGATGCGCTTCGCGCATTTCGCGCATGGCGACATGATGACGATGGGCGCCTTCATCAGCTTCCTCATCGCCGGGGCGCTGAGTGCCATGGGCGTGGTGCTGCCGATACCCCTCGCCTTTGCCATCATGCCGATCTCGATGGCGCTGACGGCGGTGGCAGCGCTTGGCATCGAGCGCAGTTTCTATGCGCCGTTGCGCGACCGGGGCGCCAAGCCGGTGACCATGCTGATCGCCTCGATCGGCGTGACGCTGATGATCCAGGGCCTGATCCGCCTGATCTTCGGCTCGGGTACGCGCGATTTCTTCGGCGGCACCGAGGTCAAGGAAATCTTCCGTATCCCGACCACGATGTTCGGCGGTACGCGGCCGATCGTGCTCACCGAGCCGCAGGTGCTGATGTTCATCGCCACGGCCATTGCGGTGATCGGCGTCCATCTGTTCCTCAGCCGCTCGCGGCTGGGCAAGGCGATGCGCGCCATGGCCGACAATGCCGATCTCGCGCAGGTCTCGGGCATCAACACCAAGATGGTGATCACGGTCACCTGGCTGCTCGGCGGCGCGCTGGCCTCGATGGCCGGCACGATGCTGTCGCTCGATGTGAATCTGCGGCCCGACCTCGCCTTCAACATCATCCTGCCGATCGTCGCGGCGGCGGTGGTGGGCGGCCTCGGCAGCGCCTATGGCGCGATCGTGGGCGGCCTGCTCATCGGCTTCACCGAGGCGCTGGCGGTATTCAACTGGACTGCCGTTCTGCGGCCGTTGCAGCCTTATCTGCCGTTTGACCTGCCGGCCAACCTCGCGGTGGTGCCGACCGAGTACAAGATCACGGTCGCCTTCGTGATCCTCGTGGTGACGCTGCTGGTCCGGCCTACCGGTATCTTCAAGGGGGCGTCGACATGAGTGCGCTCGCACCGTTGCTGAAAGCCTATCGGGCGCCGATCCTGTCGGTGCTGGTGGCGCTGATGGTGGTCGTTCTCAATCTGTGGATGGGCACGCCGTTCACGGTGCGCCTGCTCGCCGAAGCCACGGCCTATGGGCTGATCGCGCTCGGGCTCAACATCCAGTTCGGCTATGGCGGGCTGTTCAATTTCGGCGTGATGGGTTTCGTGATGCTGGGCGGCTTTGCCTCGGTGTTCATCTCGTTCCCGCGCAATGAAGCGTTCTGGGTGTCGGACGGGCCGATGCTGCTCGGGCGGGCGCTGGTTGCCTTCCTCGCCGGCGTGCTGCTGGTGTGGGGCGCGCGCAAGCTGCCGCTCACGGGGCTGGTGCGCAATGTGGCGATCGTCCTCGCGTGGATCGTCGCCTACATCGCCTATCGCACGCAGATCGATCCGGCCGCGGCCTATATCGAGGCGACCACGGGCTGGGTCGGCGGGCTCGGGCTCTATCCGGTGCTGGGCTGGCTGTTCGGCGGGCTGCTCGCGGGCGTCGTTGCGTTCTTCGTCGGCAAAATCGCGCTCGGGCTACGCACCGACTATCTCGCCATCGCCACCATCGGCATTTCGGAAATCATCCGCGCGCTGATCAAGAACATGGACTGGCTGACGCGCGGTACACAGACCGTGTCGCCGGTGCCGTGGCCGACGCCGCTGCCGCAGCAATTGCAGGCCTGGGGCTATACGATCACCGACAGCTTCATCTATGGCCGCCTCGCCTTCCTCGCGATGAGCGGGGCGCTGCTGGTGATTGCGTTCTTCCTCGTCCACCGCGCCTATCGCGGGCCGTGGGGCCGCATGATGCGCGCCATCCGCGACAATTTCATCGCCTCGGGCTCGATGGGCAAGAACGTCAAGTCGCGGCAGGTCGAGATCTTCGTGTTCGGCTCGGCGCTGATGGGCATTGGCGGCGCCATTCTCGTCAGCTTCAACCAGATCCTCGATCCCTCGGGCTACCAGCCGATCAACCACACCTTCCTCATCTGGGTGATGGTGATCCTGGGCGGCGCGGGCAACAATCTGGGCGTGCTGCTGGGCGCGCTGATGATCTACATCGTGTTCATCGTGTCGGACCCGGTGGCGCAGTTCGTGCTGCTCAACCTCTCCGGGTTCACCGAGCAGATCGGCTGGGGCGCCATTCCCGAAATCGACTCGCGCTCGCTGCAGATGCGCGTGTTCGTGGTCGGGCTGGTGATCTGGCTAACGCTGCGCTTTGCGCCGCGCGGGCTGTTGCCCGAAGTGGTCCGCCGCGACGCCTAGGCGATGGCGCCGGGGCTGCGGCCTGAGCTGGTATTTCGGCGGCCACAAGCGGGCGAATTGACTCGATAGCGGCTGCGCTGCGGTCGTGGCTAGCGCGGTGGCTGGTGCCGCCCCCACCACCGCTACGCGGTCCCCCGCTGCACGGGGAGGATAGGGCCGAGCCCCCGGCAGCGCAGTCGCCACCAACCTCGGCCAGGACGGCCGGTCGCCCTGTCTCAGCCCAAACAAAAAGGCCCGGGGTCGCCCCCGGGCCTTCGCATCTGGTACCGGCCAGTTGTTACTGGATCAGGCCCTTGTTGGCGACCGCGCCGCCTTCGACGACGAAGTATTCGATCGCGCCGGCGACGTCACCGACGGCGTCGAACTCGATCTCGCCCGAGGCGCCCTGGTAGTTGATGTCGGTGCCGGCCTTGATCAGCTCGACAGCCTTCGACCACTCGCCCGGGAGGATCGTCTCGCCCGGGGCGTTGGCGACTTCACGCAGCGCGGCGGCGAGGCCGGCACGTTCAGCCTTGCCGTTCTTCTCGATCGCGAGGGCGAGCAGGAAGACGGAGTCGTAGGAGTTGGTCACGTAGACGCCGGCCGGGTCGATATTGGCCGGGGTCGCGAGCGCGGTGAGCGCGTCAAAGGCCGGGCCGCCAGCGGGGGCAGCGCGGGTGAGGATCATGCCTTCGAGCGCGGCAGCGTCACGCGACGCGACCAGCGCTTCGCCGGCCATACCATCGCCGCCGACATACTGGGTGAAGGTGCCGGCTTCGACGGCCTGGTTGAGCAGCGTGCCGCCACCAGCGTTTTCGTAGCCGAAGATCACCAGCGTGGTGGCGCCGGCAGCTTCGATCTGGCCGATTTCCGGACGGTAGTCCGACTTGCCGTCTTCATGCGCGACGTTGGCCGCAACCGTACCGCCACCGGCGGTGTAGGCAGCCGAGAAGGCATCCGAGAGACCCTTGCCGTAATCGCCGTTCACATAGGTGACGCCGACGGTCTTGATGTCCCTGGAGAGCAGCAGTTCGGCGAGCTTGACGCCCTGCACGCTGTCGGGAACGACGACGCGGTAGACGAGGTCGTTGTCAGCCAGTTCCGACACGGCCGGAGCGGTCGCGGCGGGCGAGATCTGGAGGACATTGCCCGGGATGCCGGCGGTGTTGGCCGACGAAATGGTCGGGCCGGAGCAGTAGGCGCCGAAGATGGCGACGACGTTCTCGGCGTTGACCACGCGGTCACCGGCCGGGCCGCCGAGCGTGCCGTCGCAGCCGGTATCGGCGACAACGGAGGTCAGCTTCATGCCGCCCAGGACACCGCCCTGGTCGTTGATGTTCTGAATGGCGAGATTGCCGGTGTCGACCATGCCCGGCGCGAAGCCGGCGATCGGACCGGTCAGATCGGCGAGGAAGCCGAGCTTGACTTCCTGAGCCATGGCCGGCGCGGCGAACAGCAGCGCTGCCGCGGCCGAGAGGCTCAGGATCTTGGTGGATTTGTTCATGATGTCCCTCTGCTTGGTTGCTCCCGCCCGGCGACCCTTCTGGCCTTATTTTGGCGGTGCAACGTCTTGTGGGAGCCCCGTCAAGGCGCTCCGCTGCGGGCGATATTGCACAAATCGCTCGCGCGAGTCACCCGCATTTGATCGAATGGTCAAGACGCGTAAACCGTTGCGGCGCACGGCGCTTGCCCCTACCGTCCGGCCCCGATGAAAGCTCACGTTCCGCTGCTGATGGCGCTGCTCGCGGCGCTCGCCACCGCTCCTGTCCAGGCGCAGGATTCCGTCATCTCGTTGCCGCCGCCCGACGCGGCCGCTGCCGCGTCGTCGGAACAGCCGGCCGAGCCCGAGGCGCCCGCCCCCTGCGGGGGCGAGACCATCACCATTGCCCGCATGCAATGGCCATCGGCGGAACTGCTGGCCGAAATCCACGCCCGGCTGGTCAGCCAGAATTTCGGCTGCGCCGTCGAAATCGTACCCGGCGACCTCGCCGCGACCGCCTCGTCGATGGGCGTCAACGGCCAGCCCGCGGTGGCGCCGGAGCTCTGGATCACCCGCGTCGCCGACATCTGGAACGGCGCCCTCAAGGGCCAGGAAGTGCGGCAGGCGGGGGCAACTTACGCCGATCCGGTGTTCGAGGGCTGGTTCGTGCCGAGCTACGAAGCCGAGGCGCACCCCGAGGTGCTGACCATCGAGGGCCTCAAGGCACGCGCCGCCGATTTCGCCGTCAATGGCCGGCCGCGCTTCATTTCCTGCCCGCCAGACTGGGGCTGCGCGGTGGTCAACCGGAACCTGCTGAGGGCCCACGGCATGGCCGACAGCTTCGACATCGTCGAGCCGGCCAACCGCTTCGAGCTCGATACACTCATTGCGGAAGCCGTCAGCCGCAAGGAGCCGCTGCTGTTCTATTACTGGCAGCCCAATGCCGTGATCGCGCAGTTCGGCTTCCGCAGCGTCGACCTCGGTGCCTACAACAAGGACAATTTCCTCTGCCTCGGGCGCGTCGCCTGCGCCACGCCGCTGCCGTCCGGCTACCCGGCCGACCCGGTGATCGTGGCCCTGGCGCAGTGGGTCTATATCGAGGCGCCGGACGTCGCGGCCTATTTCCAGCGGGCGCACCTGCCCTTTGCCGAGATGAATGCGCTGCTGCAGAACCTCAACGAGCCCGGCGCCACCGTCCAGGACGTGGCCGACGCCTTCGTCCTCGCCCGCGGCGAAATCTGGCAGCAATGGGTGGGCCGTCCGGCCGAGTAGGCCAAGGGGCGTAGTTGCGTCCGCCGTCCAGCCCCGTCTATAAGTTCCGGCGGGAAGCCTCTCGCCTGTCTCGGAGCGAATTTGTTGGAACTGAAGCGGATCAACGACCACGTCAGCGTAGCGCCGCAGATCAGCCCGGAGGATATGCCCGCCATCAAGGCGGCGGGCTTCACGACGGTTATCAACAATCGACCGGACGGTGAGTCATTCGACCAGCCCGCAGCGGAAACGATGCAGGCTGCCGCCGAGGCTGCCGGGTTGACCTATCACTTCATTCCGCTCGGCCGTGACGGGGTTTCGTCCCGCATGGTCGAGGAAACGGAGGCCGCGCTCGAGGGGAGCGCTGGTCCGGTGCTCGCCTTCTGCCGTTCCGGCACGCGCTCCACCACGCTCTGGGCCCTGTCCCAGGCGGGGAAGATGCCCGCGCAGGAAATCGTGTCGCAGGCGGCCCACGCTGGCTACGACATGTCCCATCTGCTCGGGCATCTCAGCCAGAAGTAGCGGGAGCCGAACGGCTCCCTTTTTTGTATGTGCCGGAGCGTTCCTACGTTCCCGTGACCCCTCGGACCGGACCCTATATCGATGCCGATCAAGAAAATCCTCGTCGCGAACCGCAGCGAAATTGCCATCCGCGTGTTCCGCGCCGCCAATGAGCTGAACATCAAGACGGTCGCCTGCTACGCCGAAGAAGACAAGCTGGCGCTGCACCGCTTCAAGGCCGACGAGGCCTACCTCATCGGCAAGGGCAAAGGCCCGGTCGAGGCGTACCTCCAGATCGAAGAATATATCCGCGTGGCGCGCATCAGCGGCGCCGACGCGATCCATCCGGGCTATGGTCTGCTGTCGGAATCACCGGAATTCGTCGATGCCTGCGAAGAAGCCGGCATCATCTTCATCGGGCCGCGGGCGCAGACGATGCGCGACCTCGGCAACAAGGTGGCGGCGCGCAACATGGCGGTCGCCTCCAAGGTGCCCGTCGTGCCGGCGACCGAGCCGCTGCCCGACGATCCGGCGCTGATCCGCCAGATGGCCGCCGAGATCGGCTACCCGCTGATGCTCAAGGCGAGCTGGGGCGGCGGCGGGCGCGGCATGCGCCGCATCATGGACGAGACGACGCTGATTGCCGAAGTTTCGGAAGGCAAGCGCGAAGCCAAGGCGGCGTTCGGCAAGGACGAGATGTATCTCGAAAAGCTGGTCGAGCGCGCCCGCCATGTCGAGGTGCAGCTGATCGGCGACGACCACGGCAATCTGGTGCATCTGTTCGAGCGCGACTGCTCGGTGCAGCGGCGCAACCAGAAGGTGGTCGAGCGGGCGCCCGCGCCCTATCTGTCGCAGGCAACGCGCACCGAACTGACCGACGCGGCGGTGCGGCTGGGCAAGGCGGCGAACTATCGCGGCGCCGGCACGGTCGAGTTCCTGATGGATGCCGACACCGACAAATTCTACTTCATCGAAGTGAACCCGCGCATCCAGGTGGAGCACACGGTGACCGAAGTGGTCACCGGCATCGACATCGTCAAGGCGCAGATCCACCTGCTTGAGGGCGCGGTGATCGGCACGCCGGAATCGGGCGTGCCGCTGCAAGAGGACATCAAGCTCAACGGCAACGCCATCCAGTGCCGTATCACCACCGAAGATCCGGAAGAGAACTTCATTCCGGATTATGGCCGCATCACCGCCTATCGCGAAGCGACCGGCTTCGGCGTGCGCCTTGATGGCGGCACGGCCTATGCGGGCGCGATCATCACGCGCTTTTATGATCCGCTGCTCGAAAAGGTCACCTGCTGGGCACCGGGTCCCGAGGAGGCCATCGCCCGCATGCATCGCGCGCTGCGCGAGTTCCGCATCCGTGGCGTGTCGACCAATCTGGCCTTCCTCGAAAACATCATCACGCACCCCGATTTCGTCAAGAACCGCTACACGACGCGCTTCATCGACACGACGCCGGAGTTGTTCGACTTCAAGCGCCGCAAGGACCGCGCGACGAAGCTGTTGACTTACATTGCCGACGTCACGATCAACGGGCACCCCGAAGTGCGCGACCGGCCGCAGCCGCCGGCCGGCGCCATCGTGCCGGTACCGCCGCTCTATGAGCCGCTCATGATCGTCGAGGGCTCCAAGCAGGTGCTCGACCGGCTGGGGCCGAAAGGCCTCGCCAGCTGGATGAAACAGCAGAAGGGCGTTCTGTTCACCGACACGACGATGCGCGACGCGCACCAGTCGCTGCTCGCGACCCGCATGCGCTCGGACGATATCGTGCGCATCGCCGAATCCTATTCGCGCGGCATGCCCAATCTGTTCTCGCTCGAGTGCTGGGGCGGCGCGACGTTCGATGTCGCCATGCGCTTCCTCAATGAGGACCCGTGGGAGCGGCTCGCCGCGGTGCGCGAAGGCGCGCCCAACATCCTGACGCAGATGCTGCTGCGCGGCAGCAATGGCGTGGGCTACACGAACTACCCCGACAATGTGGTGAAGTTCTTCGTGCGCCAGGCGGCGCAGGGCGGCGTCGATGTGTTCCGCATCTTCGATTGCCTCAACTGGGTCGAGAACATGCGCGTCTCGATCGACGCGGTGATCGAGGCGGACAAGGTGGCCGAAGGCGCCATCTGCTACACCGGCGATCTGCTCGATCCGGACCGTTCGAAGTACGACCTCAAATATTACGTGGCGCTGGCCAAGGAACTCGAGGCCGCGGGCGCGCATGTGCTCGGCCTCAAGGACATGGCGGGCCTGCTGCGGCCGGCAGCGGCCAAGAAGCTGATCGCCGTGCTGAAGCAGGAAGTCGGGCTGCCGATCCACCTCCACACGCATGATACGTCGGGCGCTGCGGCGGCGACCATAATTGCGGCGGTCGAGGCCGGCGTCGATGCGGTCGATGCGGCGATGGATGCGTTCTCGGGCACCACCAGCCAGCCGACGCTCGGCTCGGTAGCGGCGGCGCTGCGCGATACCGACCGCGATCCGGGCTTCGATGCCAAGGTGATCCGCGAAATCTCGTTCTACTGGGAAGCGGTGCGGACGCAATACCGCGCCTTCGAGAGCGATCTCAAGGGCGGCGCGTCGGAAGTGTATTTGCACGAAATGCCGGGCGGCCAGTTCACCAATCTCAAGGAGCAGGCGCGCTCGCTCGGGCTCGAATCGCGCTGGCACGAAGTCGCCAAGACCTATGCCGATGTGAACCAGATGTTCGGCGACATCGTGAAGGTGACGCCGTCGTCGAAGGTCGTCGGCGACATGGCGCTGGCGATGGTTTCGGCCGGGCTCACCCGCGCCGAGGTCGAAGACCCCAGCCGCGACGTGGCGTTCCCGGATTCGGTGGTCGGCTTCTTTGCCGGCGATCTCGGCCAGCCGCCGGGCGGCTTCCCGCAGACGCTGCAGAAGAAGGTGCTGAAGGGCCGCACGCCGCTCACCGAGCGCCCCGGCTCCTATCTCAAGGACGTCGACCTCGAAGCCGAGCGCGCCAAGATCGAGAAGGAAACCGGCGAGAAGATCGACGATCTGCGCCTTGCCTCCTACCTCATGTATCCGAAGGTGTTCTCGGACTTCATGAAGACGCAGGACAAATACGGCCCGACGGCCGTGCTGCCGACGCCGGTGTATTTCTACGGCCTCGACCAGGGCGAAGAAATCTTCGTCGAGATCGAGCGCGGCAAGACCATGGTCATCAACTATCTCGGCCGCGCCGAGACCAATGAGAAGGGCCAGGTCCGCGTCTTCTTCGATCTCAACGGCCAGCCGCGCACCATCACCGTGCCCGACCGGCTCAAGGTCGGCGAAGTGCAGGTGCGCGCCAAGGCGGCGCTGGGCGATGCCAAGCAGATCGGCGCGCCGATGCCGGGCGTCATCTCGGGCCTCCTGGTCAAGGTCGGCGATAAGGTCGCCGCCGGCGACGTGCTGCTGTCGATCGAAGCGATGAAGATGGAAACGGCGATCCACGCCGAATCCGATGGCGTCATCGCCGAACTGACGGTGAAGCCGGGCGACCAGATCGACAGCAAGGATCTGCTGGTCCGCTTCGAGTAGTCGGGATGCATACTATTTCCCTCGATGCTAGTCTGTGGACAAACCCGACCGATTTTTACAATGCCGTCTATGATGCGCTCGGCGATCCGGCCGCCCTGCCGCTGCCACACCAGTTTGGCTACAGTGTCGATGCTTTACTTGAGGTAATGGTGTCCGACGGAATGGCGTTTCTACAGCCGCCGTACGTCATTCGCATCACGGGGCTTGCGCTGGCATCGGAAACGGTTCGAAGGGTGGTAGAGACAGCCGCTACTCTCATCAACAAAGAGCAAGGCGACGTCGAAATGTCGATGGTGGTCGACGTCTCTTAGAAGGTCGGCGACAAGGTTTCAGCCGGCGACGTGCTGCTCTCGATCGAAGCCATGAAGATGGAGACGGCGATCCATGCCCGAGGCCGATGGCGTGATCGCCGAACTGACCGTGAAGCCGGGCGACCAGATCGACAGCAAGGATCTGCTGATCCGGTTCGAGTAGGGGCGGGTTTAGGGGACAGCGACGGCTGCCGCCCCCATTGCCTTGCCGATCAATTCGAAATCATGGGCTGAAATCTCGAACAGGCCGAAGCGCAGCTGGTAGCCCCAGTTCGTCTTGCCGGCAGTGAAGTCGAGACGGTCGAGCAGCGGGGCGATCGGCGCGTCCTGCGCCTCGGCCCAGTCGACATCGCGGCGGTGGGCGACCCAATCGCCCATCTGGCCGGGGTAGATGTCGCCGGGCCCGACCCGGCCGATCAGCGTGAAAGCCTGCAGCTTGTCCTTGCCGCCATAAGTCACGGTCGGCGAATAATAGGCGATGCCATCGCCGGGCGAGAGGCGGCGCAGGGGCGCAGCCTTGCCGTGATTGATTTGCATGAAGCCGCCGGCCTTGCCGCGCCTCGTGTGGTCGGCCGATGCCACCGCTATCCAGTATTTGGGCATGGACGGGCCTCCTCGTGGGAACGAGGAAACCCTAGCGTTTCATGCTGTCAGGAAATGGCAGCGGGCGGTCAGAGCCGGCGCCAGTCGCCGTCGATGGTCGGGTTGTCGTCGCGGCGCGGATTGTAGGCCTGAGCGCGCACCGGCTGGGGCTGCGGCAGCAGACTGACGATCCAGCTCACCATCAGCGGGACGATCACGAGGTCATCGAGCCAGCCCAGCACCGGGATGACGTCGGGCACGAAGTCGACCGGGCTCAGCAGATAGAGCGGCACCAGCAGCATCAGGCCCTTGATCCAAACCGGGGTCTGCGGGGCGATAAAGGCGCGCCACAGCATCATCAGTTCCGTACGAAATTGCAGCAAGCGGCCCATTGGCGTCCTCCCCGGTTTTGGTTGAGGCAGAAATGGGGAGCGGCGGCGGTGGGTTCAAGGTTTCAAAGGCAACTCAGATGAAATCCGCCATCGATGCCGGTGATGTTGCCGCTGGCGTCGAGTTGCCAGTCCACTATGTAGCTCTCTTGGCAGACGATGGCCGGCGTCCTGTAATTGGCCCAGAGCCGCCCTTCAGTCTCGTTGAAGCTGAAGCCCCAAGCGGAAAGGCGACCGATCAGCGAATTCTGTGGTGTGCCGGGCGGAAATTCCTGCTGCAGACGGCTGCTGAAGGCTGCTTCGATCTCACTCGTTTGATCGGGGAGGTCCTGAAGAATCAGCGGACGCTCAGGTTCGTCGAATATCGCGACGACGATGCTACCGGCCCAGCCGAGGCCGATACCAGCGATCAGCACAAGCAATAGCCGCAGCCAGCGCAGCCCAACCCCCTATTTCAGCGCACCCGAATCCTTCAGCAGCTTCACCACGGCCATGGCGTGGCCGTGGCCGAGGCTATACTCCGCCTTCAGCCAGTCGGTGATCGCGGTCGCCTTGGTGCCGGGCGCGGTCAGGCCCTTGGCCTTGGCCAGTTTCGGCCAGTCCTTGCCGGACACGCCGGTCTGTTTCTCGATATTGTCGATATAGGCCTGAAAGGTCATGGTGGCGCCTCCGCGGCCCATCTAGCGGCCGCTCGTCCACACGCGTCAAGGTTTCATGCTTCCCGTCCTCTCGCGCCTCCTCTGGCTGGTGATCCAGCCCGTCTCGCTGGCGATGATCCTGTTGCTCATCGGCTGGCTGCTGAGCTTTCGGGCCAGGCGCTTCTGGTCGCGGACCTTTCTCGCGCTCGGCGTGCTGATCCTTCTTGTCGGCGGCTTCACCACCTTTGGCTATGCGGTGATCGCGCCGCTCGAGGGGCGGTTCGAGCGGCCGGCCGAGCCGGCGCGGATCGATGGCATTGTCGTGTTGGGCGGCGGTACGGATACCGAAATCAACCGGGTGCGCGGCGGCACCGAGCTCAACCGCTCGGGCGATCGGCTGGTCGAGGCGGTAAGGCTGGCGCTGCGCCATCCCGAGGCGAAGATCGTCGTGGCCGCCGGGTCGGGCGCGCTGGGCGAGGAGGAAGAGGTCGAGGCCGTCGCGGCGCGCCGCCTGTTCGACGATTTCGGCGTCCCGGCGGGGCAGGTGATCCTCGACGAGAAATCGCGCAACACGCAGGAAAACGCCGCCTTTGCGCGGGAACTGGCAGGCGCGGCGCCGGGCCAGATCTGGCTGGTGGTCACCTCGGCCTATCACATGCCACGCACGATGGCCCTGTTTCGCAAGGAGAACTTCGCGGTGCTGGCCTGGCCGGTCGACTACCAGTCCAACGGCACCGAGGGGCTTCGCTTCCGGCTCGACCGCGCGCCTGAAAACCTCAACGTCACCACGGCGGCGCTGCGCGAGTGGGCGGCGCTCTTCGGCTATTGGGTTACCGGCCGCATTCCCGAATTGCTGCCCTCGCCCTGATGCGGCCACCCGCCGCTGTCACACCAGCGACATTGCCTTGGCCGAAGCATCGGCCTATTTGACGAGCCAGAGATGAGCATTTCGCCGCGCAAGCATACAATCGGGGTCAATGTCGGCGGGGTCACCGTCGGCGGTGGCGCGCCGATTGTCGTCCAGTCGATGACCAACACCGACACGGCCGATATCGACGCCACCGTGAAGCAGGTGAGCCAGCTGTGGCGTGCCGGCTCCGAACTGGTCCGCATCACCGTCGATCGCGACGAGAGCGCGGCGGCAGTGCCCCATATCCGCGACAAGCTCGCGGCGCGCGGCATCAATGTGCCGCTGATCGGCGATTTCCACTATATCGGCCACAAGCTGTTGACCGACCATCCGGCGGCCGCCGAGGCGCTGGCGAAGTACCGCATCAATCCGGGCAATGTCGGCTTCAAGGCAAAGCGCGACACGCAATTTGCGACGCTTATCGAGCTGGCGCTCAAGCACAACAAGCCGGTCCGCATCGGCGTCAATTGGGGCTCGCTCGATGAAGAGCTGCTGACCCGGCTGATGGACGAGAATGCGGTGTCGCCCAACCCGATCTCAGCTGCCGCGGTGCAGCGCGAAGCGATCATCCAGTCGGCGCTGCTGTCGGGCCAGCGCGCCGAAGAGATCGGCCTCGGCCGCGACCGGATCATCATCTCGACCAAGGTGAGCGACGTCCAGAACCTCATCGCGGTCTATCAGGATTTGAGCGCGCGTTGCGACTACGCGCTGCATCTGGGCCTCACCGAAGCCGGCATGGGCTCGAAGGGCATCGTCGCGTCGTCGGCCGCCATGAGCATTCTGCTGCAGCAGGGGATCGGCGACACCATCCGCGTGTCGCTGACGCCGGAACCGGGCGGCGACCGCACGCAGGAAGTGCGCGTGGCGCAGGAATTGCTGCAGACGATGGGCTTCCGCCAGTTCATCCCGATCGTTGCGGCGTGCCCCGGCTGCGGCCGCACCACCAGCGAAACCTTCCAGGTGCTGGCCAAGGAAATTCAGGACAATCTCACCGCCTCGATGCCCGAGTGGAAAGAGCGCTATCCCGGGGTCGAGCAGCTCTCGGTCGCGGTGATGGGTTGCATCGTCAACGGCCCGGGTGAGTCAAAGCATGCCGATATCGGTATCTCGCTGCCGGGTACGGGCGAAACCCCGGCCGCTCCAGTGTTCGTCGAGGGCAAAAAGGTCGCGACGCTGCGCGGCGCCGATGTGGCCGAGCAGTTCAAGGCCATGGTCGCCGACTACATAGAACAGCGTTTCGGTTCCAACCAGAAGACCGCCGCCGAATAGATGCGGGCCGTACGCGCCTATAGCGGCCGGCAGTTCGTGTTCGCGGTGTGCCTCTCGGCGCTGCTGGGCTGGCTTTATTTCGTGCTGCCACTGTGGATCCAGCAGGGGCCGGGGCGGCTTGCCATCGCGGCGCTGGTCGGCATCCCCATCGCGCTCGCCGTGTGCTGGATCTTCGTTGCGCCGTTCCTCTGGCTCTTGATGGCGCGGCCGGTCGGCTGGCGCCTCGCGGCGCGTTCGGGCTTCATCATCGCGCTGCTGATGGCGATTGCAGGGATCGTGCTGGCGCGCATCCAGGGCTGGCGCGCCGCCCATGAGGTCAATTCCTATTTCCAGATGGGCGGCGGCGACCATGCCCGCGAGATCGATGGCATGCTGACGCCCTATGGCTGGCTGATGACCGCCTGGGAATCGCTGCTGTTCGTCCTTGCCGGCACGGTCGCGGCGCTGATCGTGCGCGCCATCATCGGACGCGGCCGGCGGCCGGAACCTGAGGTGCCCGAAGTAGAGCCGGAGGCGCGCTGAGCGCCTATTCGGCGGCTTCGGCCGAAGTCACGGTGATGTCGAGTTCGCCGCCGATCTCGAAGACACGGCTCTGCTTGTTCATGACGCAGAGCACGCTCTTGGTGCCGGCGACCGTTTCGCCGGTGACGATCGCCACGCCATAGCTCTCGGTGCCGAACGGATCGACGATGGCGGTCGCATTGGCGAGGATCGGCGCCGCGGCCGCGATGCAGCCCTGTTCGACTTCCGTGTAGAACTCGTCCCAGGCGTCGCCCGAGGCCGCATGGGCGGCGCCGATGGCGCCAAGGGTGATCGCCGCAATCGTCAAGTGCTTCAGCATTATTCCTGCCTTATCCAATGAACGGTTTATGCCTTGTTCTGCTGCCATTCGGGCAGCGGGAACACGCGGTCATAGGCCCAGTTAAACACGAACGCATAGACCATGTAGAAGGCTGCGAAGGCCATATCCATGACGAGGGCCTCCCAGAGGCTGATGCCAAGATAGAGCGCGATCAGCGGCATCAGCATGGTGAGCAGGCCAAGCTCGAACAGCACGGCGTGAAGGATGCGGATGGGCGTGGTCTTGAGCGTGGTGCCGCGCAGCTTCTGCAGCATCTTGTCGAAGCCGAGATTGTAGATGTAGTTCCACAGCATCGCGACAGTGGCGCTGCCGATGACGATTACGGCGCTGTCGCCGGCGTGCAAATGGAAGATGAAAGCCGCGAGCGGCGTTGCCAGCAAAATGCCGATCAGCTCGAAGCTGAGGGCGTGGCGGATACGGTCTGCAGTGCTGCGCATGGAAAACCCCTGATCGTGCCGGGTCGTCCCGTGCGCTGGTCCCAAAAGGGTGAGGTCGTCCTCGCTGTGGAGCGATATAGGGCAGGCCCGTCAGGAGGGCAAGGCTGCCAGCCATGCGTGGCCGGACCATCAGATGGTCCGGGGGCGAAAGGGGCGCCTGGCGGCGCCCCGATCGATCAGGCGAGGCCTTCGGCCCTGAGGGCGGCCTGCGTGGCGGGACGGGCGCCGACGGCGGCCATCAGCGCGCCGAGGCGCGGGAAGGTCGCGAAGTCGAGGATCTGGCGTCCCCAGCCGATGACGGTGAAGGCATAGGCATCGGCCTGCGTGAACTCGCCCAGCATGTACGGGCTATCTTCCGGCAGCATGGCTTCGAGCTGGCCGACGCGGCGGTTGATCTCGCCGACGACAGTCGCCTTGTCCGCGTCGGACATGTTGGGCTTGAACAGGCCGCCAAAGGCCTTGTGCACGTCGCCGATGAAGCCGAGCGCTTCCTGCAGGCGGGCGCGCGCCACAGTACCGATGGCGGGCTTGAAGGCGGGCACATCAGCGTGGTCGCCGATGTACTGGAGGATCGCCGGACCCTGGGTGATCACGGTGCCGGGCTCGACTTCAAGCGCGGGAACCGCGCCGCGCGGATTGAGCTCGAAATAATTGGCGCCGGAGGCGGTGGTCTTGGCGCGGAGGTCGACCTTTTCGACTTCGAAGGGGGCGCCGATTTCATGCAGGACGATATGCGACGCGAGGGAGCAGGCGCCGGGGGAGTAGTAGAGTTTCATACGGATAACCTAGTCGTGGACGGCCCGAAGGCCTCGCGGACTGGGTAGGAGATGCGACGCCGCCCGGCCAGATTTGGAGGGGCGGCATATTGTCAGTTTTGGGGGCAGGGCGCGCAAATGCCGCACGCCCGCTGATCGTTACGCGGCGTCGTCGGGCACGTCGCAGGCGTCGGCCCATTGGCCACCGCAGAGCTCTACCAGCCGGCCGAGCGGCAGGCGCACCGAGGCGTGGGTGGAGCCGCCGGCAGGGATCACCTCGTCATAGATCCTGAGCGAGACGTCGCAATAGATGGTCAGGGGCGCGGGCAGGCCGAAGGGGCAGACGCCGCCCACCTGATGGCTGGTCAGCCGCAGCACATCCTCGGCGCCCAGCATGCGCGGGCGCCCACCGAAGGCTGCCTTGGCCTTGGCGTTCGAGAGCCGCGCATCGCCGCGCGTCACCAGCAGGAATTCGCGCTCGCCGACGCGGATGGCGAGCGTCTTGGCGATCTGCCCCGGCGCCACGCCATGGACGTCGGCGGCAAGCTGCACGGTGGCAGTGCTTGCCTCAGTGACCATGACAGCAAGATCGGGCGCGCGGACCGCGAGGTCGGCACGGACGGAGTCGAGGCTCATTCTAGTTTTTCCGGGTCGCGAAGTAACGGGCGGCCTCGCGAAGCGTATCCGCTTCCGGACCGAAGGGGGTGAGGGCGGTGATGGCGTCGTGCACGAGGTCGCCGAGATGGCGCTGCGCTGCCTCGAGGCCGATGCGTGAAACCAGCGTCTGCTTACCGGCGCCCGCATCCTTGCCGGTGGCCTTGCCCATGGTCTCGGCCGAGGCGGTGACATCGAGCAGATCGTCGGCCAGCTGGAAGGCGCGGCCGGCCACTTCGGCATAGGCGGTGAGATGGCCGAGCGCGTCAGTGTCGGCGCCGCCGAGAATGGCGCCCATGCGGATGGCGGCGCGGATCAGCGCGCCGGTCTTCATCGCCTGCATCTGGGCGATGCCGAGATCGCTGAGGCCGGCGGTCTCGCCCTCGATATCGCGCATCTGGCCGCCGACCATGCCGCCGGTACCGGCGCCCGCCGCGAGTTCCACCACCAGCCGGGCACGGATGGCCGGGTCGGGCGAGCCGTGTTCGCCCAGATGGCCGAAGGCCAGCGTCAGCAGCGCGTCACCGGCGAGGATCGCGGTCGCATCGTCATAGGCCTTGTGGACGGTCGGGCGGCCGCGCCGCAGATCGTCGTCGTCCATGGCGGGCAGATCGTCATGGATCAGCGAATAGCAGTGGATCAGCTCGACCGCGACCGACGCCGCAAGGCTCAGATCGCCGCTGGTGCCGCCGAGCCGGGCGGCTTCGCGCAGGAGGAACGGCCGGAGCCGCTTGCCGCCATTCAGCGTGCCGTGGCGCATCGCCTCGACCAGCCGGGCGGGCGGCTCGCCCGGGCCGCTAAGCCGCGGGGCGTCGAGCATCACATCAAGCGCGCGCTCGATATCGGCGGCGTTCGCACTCAGCCTTTGGCCAAATTCCTGCGCATCCATGGGCCGGTGCTAGCCAATCCGCTCGGGCGGGGCAAGCGCCGGCCCATGGATGCGCAGGAATTTGGCCAAAGGCTGAGT
>SEEL01000008.1 GCA_004144345.1 Hyphomicrobiales bacterium | reverse complement strand
TACACCCGGCCTGGGGGGACGTGGATAAGTTGGCCCAAAATCGGGGTGGTTCTGGAGGAATGTTTAGCTGCGAGAGCGGCTTAGCGGGCGGAATGCACTAGTGGAGTTGAGGGGTTCTGGGGGGCGGATGAATACGTAGATTCGTGGGCTTGGCTCGCCCCACCCACCGGCTTCGCCGGTCCCCCCTCCCCGGTGGGGAGGGATGGGCTCCACTCAAGGTGCCCGCAGTCGGGTTATCCCTCCTCGGCGCGCAGCGCTGGGGAGGGGGGACCAGCCGTAGGCTGGTGGGTGGGGCGGGCCACATTCACTGCGTCATCCCAGCGAAGGCGGGACCCCAGGGCCACGACCATTGTGCTGACTGCCCTGGATTCCCGCTTTCGCGGGAATGACGTTGTGGGGTGTAACGAGGCACGGTGTTCAGGGTCGCCCCCACCACCGCTACGCCGGGCCATTCGGGCATAGCCCTCATGGCCTTCTCACCTAAAATCGCTCCACTGGAGCGATTTTGCCTTCGGCCGGCTCGAAGCCCCTCCCCCGCTAGACGGGGGAGGATCCGCCAACTGCTTACATCGCGTACCTGCCTACGCCGCTTCGATCCGGCCGGCGAAGCGTTGGAGCAGGGCGTCGCGGTGGCGGGGGTCGACGCGGATTTGCCAGGTCTGGCCGTCGTCGTCGGCCTCATCCTTGCCGATGATTTCGGCGTGGCCATAGAGCCAGCCGGCATCGGCGCCATTGGTGTGGGGGATGTTCACCCGGTAGATCTTGCTCTTCTTGCCCAGCGTCGTCTCGATGCTGGCGAGGAGCGCATCGACGCCCTCCCCCGTTTGCGCCGAGACGGCAACGCTGCCGGCGACGGAGCCGGCGGGGCGCAGCGTCTGCAGCAGCTCGCGGCCCTCTTCGAGCAGGTCGATCTTGTTCCATACTTCGATGATCGGCGTCTTTTCGCCGGAAACGCCGAGTTCGCCGAGGACTCTCAGCACATCATGCGCCTGCGCCGCGCTGTCCGGATTGGCGACGTCGCGGATATGAAGGATCACATCGGCGCCGGTGACTTCGTCGAGCGTGGCGCGGAACGCGGCGACGAGCGTCGTCGGCAGTTCGGAGACGAAGCCGACCGTGTCGGAGAGCATGACGGTGCGGCCGTGCGGCAGTTCGAGCTTCCTCAGCGTCGTATCGAGGGTGGCGAACAGCAGATCCTGTGCGAACACCCCTGCCCCGGTCAGCCGGTTGAACAGGCTCGATTTGCCGGCATTGGTGTAGCCGACAAGGGCGACGATCGGGATGCCGACCGCGTCGCGGTTGCCGCGCTGCTGGCTGCGGGTCCGCTTCACCTTGTCGAGCCGTTCCTCGATCAGCTTGATGCGGTCCTCGAGCTGCCGGCGGTCGCTTTCGATTTGCGTTTCGCCGGGGCCGCCGAGGAAGCCGAAACCGCCGCGCTGCCGTTCAAGGTGGGTCCAGGACCGCACGAGCCGGCTCTTCTGGTAGTTGAGATGGGCGAGTTCGACCTGCAGCACGCCTTCGCGGGTCGCGGCGCGCTCGCCAAAAATCTCGAGGATCAGCGCGGTGCGGTCGAGCACCTTGGCCTTGGTCTCGGTTTCGAGATTGCGCTGCTGCACCGGCGAGAGCGCCGTATCGACCAGCAGCAGCTCGACCTTGCCCTCTTCGACCTGCTTCTTGATCTCGGCGAGATGGCCGCCGCCGATGAAGGTCGCCGGCTTCACCTCGCGTACCTTGACGATTTCGGAGAACACCAGCTCGACCCGGATGGCTTCGGCGAGCCCCTCGAACTCGGACTGCCGCGCCTCGATGCTGTGCGAGGTCACGGCGCCCCGAACATCGGGCACGATCAGGCCGACGCGCGTCGGCGCCGGACGGGTGTCTACAAAGGGCTGCGGACCGCCGGGGCGGTCCTCATCGTCGAAAATATCGGTCATGCGGCTATACCTAGGAGCGCTGCCCGGAAAAGTGGAGTCCCCGTTATCGCAAACGCGGTTCTACGATTCCGGTTCACAAGCGCGACCAACCAAAGAACTCGATCACGCGCCGCTCGACAGAACGGCGGGCGATCTAGTCGTCGACGTGCTCGGGATCGAACAGCTGGATCGGCGCGCCGGGCATGATTGTCGAAATCGCGTGCTTATAGACCAGCTGCGACTGCGCATCGCGGCGCAGCAGCAGACAGAAATTGTCAAACCACGTGATGACGCCCTGCAGCTTTACGCCGTTGACGAGAAATATTGTCACCGGGACTTTCTGCTTACGCACATGATTGAGAAACGCATCTTGAAGATTCTGTGCCTTTTCGCCGGGCATTTCTGGCCTCTTTTCATTCGCTGGCGGTTAAGACCGCCGACACTATTACGACCGGTGAAGCGTTTGCTTCGCCGGTCCTGTTTGCCCTGATCCGCCATCCCACGGCAGTACTATGGCATATCGATCCCGGGCTTGCCTACCCGCGAACCGTTTGCATCAAGTCACGTTCAGAGTCCGAGCGACTTGATCTTGCGGTGCAGCGCACTGCGCTCCATCCCCACGAACTCGGCGGTCTTGGAGATATTGCCGCCGAAGCGTTCGATCTGGGCCATCAGATATTGCCGCTCGAACACTTCGCGCGCTTCGCGCAGCGGCAGGCTCATCAGATGCGCCGACTCGTCGGTGTCGCCCACGGTGGGCAGCACTTCGCCGATGTCCGACGGCAGCAGCTGCGCCGTGATCAGGCCGTTCTCGGGCGGCGCGTCCTTGATCAGGATCAGCAGCCGCTCGATCGAATTGCGCAGCTGGCGCGCATTGCCCGGCCAGTCCTGTGCCTGCAGCACGGCAATGGCGTCGGTGCCGATCGAGAGGCTCTTGAGATTGTGCATACGCGCGATCTGGTCGAGGAACATGTCGACCAGCGGCGGCACGTCCTCGCGGCGCTCCTTGAGCGGCGTCAACTGCAGCGGCACGATCGACAGCCGGTGGTAGAGATCGGAGCGGAAGGCCTGGTCCTCGATCAGCTGCGCGACATTCTGCGAACTGCCCGAAATGATGCGCACGTCGATCGGCACGGCGACGGTGCCGCCGACGCGGTTGAACTTGTTCTCGACCAGGGTGCGGAGCAGTGAGCCCTGCGCCGCCGCCGGCAGGGCCGCGACTTCGCTGAGATAGAGCGTGCCGCCATGCGCCCGCTCGAGGGCGCCGACTTCGGTGCGGAGCGTGCCGGTCTTCTCGCGGGTTTCGCGGCCGAACAGCACGAACTGCACTTCGTCGGGCGAATAGAGCGAGCAGTTGATCTCGACGAAGGGGGCTTCGGCGCGGGGCGAGCGGGCATGGATCAGCCGGGCGGCGAGGCCCTTGCCCGAGCCCGAGGGGCCGGAAATGAAGACGCGCGAATTGGTCGGCGCCGATTTCTCGATGACGCCGCGCGCTGCCTGCATGGCGCCCGACACACCGACCATGTCGATCGACTGGTTGGTGCCGCGGCCGCGCAGTTCCTCGACTTCGGATTTGAGGCGGGTCGCTTCCATGGCGCGCTGCGTGATGAGCAGCAGGCGGTCGATCTTGAACGGCTTTTCGATGTAGTCGTAGGCGCCGCGGCGGATCGCCGAGACCGCCGTTTCGACATTGCCGTGGCCCGAAATCATCACCACCGGCACTTCCGGGTGCTGGGTCTGCAGCACGTCGAGCAATTGCAGCCCGTCGAGGCGCGAGCCCTGCATCCAGATGTCGAGGAAGATCAGGCTCGGCCGCCGCCGCGCCACTTCGTTGAGCGCGGAATCGGCGTCATGGGCCTGGCGCGTCTCATAGCCTTCGTCCTCGAGGATGCCCGCGATCAGGTCACGGATATCGTCCTCGTCGTCTACAATCAGAATGTCACGCGCCATACTACGTCTTCTCCACTGCCATCACTGGCAGATTCCCATGAACCTCAGCTGAAGGCGCCGCCTGGCCCTCGCCGGTACTGGTTGTCTCGTTTGACGTATCCGCCGCCTCGTCCGGAGAATTGAGCGGCAGGGTGAAGGTGAAGCAGGCGCCCACGCGCCCCGCCTCGTCCGGCTCGGCATCGATCAGCTCGACCGTGCCGCCGTGTTGTTCAACGATCCTGGCGACAATGGCAAGCCCCAGCCCGGTGCCTTTGTCGCGCGTGGTGATATAGGGCTCGAGCAGGCGCTGCCGGTTTTCCTTGGGCCAGCCCTTGCCATTGTCGGAAATCGAGATGCGGGCCTTGTCGCCCTCCTCGTGCACATTGACGACGATGACCGGGTCCTTGATCGCCTCGATCCCCGCCCCCTCGATCGCCTCGGTGGCGTTCTTGATGAGGTTGGTGAGCACCTGCGAGATCAGCCGCTGGTCGAAGAAGGCAACGATCGGCTGCTCCGGCATGTCGATACGGATCTGCAGATCGGGCAACCGCACGCTTTCGAGGAACACCGAATTGCGGACCGTATCCGAGAGGTCGGCGCGGGCCGGCTTGGCCTCCGGCATACGGGCAAAGGACGAGAACTCATCCACCATGCGGCCGATGTCGCCGACTTGGCGGAGGATGGTGTTGATGGATTTGTCGAAGACCTCGAAATCGCCCTCGAGCTTGGAGGCGTAGCGGCGGCGGAGGCGCTCGGCGCTCAGCTGGATCGGCGTCAGCGGGTTCTTGATCTCATGGGCGATGCGGCGCGCCACGTCGGCCCAGGCGCCGGTGCGCTGCGCCGAGAGCAAATCGGTGATGTCGTCGAGCGTGATCACATAGCCCTTGGATTCGGCCATCGTGCCTTCGCGCGTCAGCTGCACCTGGTAGGTCCGGTAATCGGGGCCCGAGCCGATCTCGATCTGGTCGCGGATCTGGCCGCGGCGGCTCGATTTGGCGCGATCGACGATCACGCCGAGCGCCGGTACGACCTCGCCGAGCTGCTTGCCGACCACTGACAATTCATCATGGCCGAGCATTTCGGTGGCGCGGGCATTGAACAGGGTGATGGCGCCGAAGGCGTCGAGGCCGACGATGCCGGCCGACACACCCTCCACCACCGCTTCGGTGAACTGCCGGCGCTTCTCGTTGGTCTCATTGGCCTGGACGAGGGCGACGTGCTGGGTCTTGAGCTGCCGCGTCATGGTGTTGAAGCGGTTGGAAAGATCGCGGAGGTCGCCCCTGCCCGGCTGCACCGGCACCTGCACGTCGAGATCGCCCTCCGACACGCGGTTGGAGGCAATCATCAGGTTACGGATCGGGTCGACGAAGCGGTTGGCAAGGGCGATACCGATCCACAGCGCCGCGAGCAGCAGCACCAGCGCGACGCCCAGATACATGATTGTAAAAGTGATCTGGAACACGAGTCTATTGGACTCGTACTGGCGGTATTCGGTGACGTTCTCGTCGGTGAGCCGCATGAATTCGAGCACTTCCGGGTTCACCGGCCGGGCGACGAACAGATAGGTGTCGTCGTACCCGCGCAGCTTCACGATGGCGCCCACGAGCTGCGTATCGCCCGGCGAGATCAGCGTCGGCGTGCCTTCGGTCACATGCGGAAAGACGCCGTCGGGCAATTGCGGCGAGACGTTCTGGGCATTGATCTGCGCCCGCATCAGCGTGTCGCCGTCGGACGAGACGAGTGTCGCGAAGGGCACCGAGCGGGTCACGGCAAGGGCGGTGAGGATGCGCTGGAACTGCACGCGGTCGGTCTCGAACGAGCCCCTCGCCTGCTCCAGCTCGCCCGCCACCCAGATGATGTCGTCGCGCAGCACCTGCGCGTGCTCGAGCATGTAGGAGCGGGCGACGAGCCGCGAGCTCTCGACCATGGTCTTGGTGCGCTCGGAGAACCACTGGTCGAGGCCCTGGTTGAGCGAGATGGTGGCAACCACGGCGACGATGATCGCCGGCAGCGCCGCGGCGCCGGCGAACATGCCGACCATGCGGAGCTGGAGGCCGGAGCCGGCCTGGCCGAGGAAGCGCGACTGGATCAGCAGCATCGCCTCGGTGATGACGAGCGCGATGACCAGCAGCACGAGAACGCCATTGGCGATCCAGATGATGGTCCAGATTTCGGGGGTGGGCTCGATATTGGTGAGCCCGGTCATGATCAGGAACGAGCCCGAGGCGACCAGCACCGAGAGCAGCACGACCGTCAGGCCAACGCCGCGAATGGCCTTGCGGCCGCGCTCGCTGAACAGGGTCGCGGAAGGCGGCGGTGGGCCCTCCTCCCGCCCTTCGGGGAAACTGGCATTGGCCAGTGCTGTGTCGCTCATGTCACAGACCGTTTCCCGGAAAGCCGCAAAGAGGAGATAGGGTGACCCAATCGGGCCGACCCTTCAAGACAATTGTTGCCGAAATGTGACACTCGTTGCCACGGGCCGGATTTCCCCCACCCCTTGAACCTCCGGCGAAACGGCGCATTCTCCAGCCATGTCACGCGCTTTCGTCTCCGAACCCGGAGCCTCGACCCTGGTCCGCTCCACCGAAGAATCGGCCCGCAACACGGCGGAGGTCTATCGCGCCATCGAACCGGGCTATGATTTCGAAGTCCGCCAGGGCCGCAATGGCTGGATGATCGCCCGCCTCACCAAGGACGGCACGTTCGATTCCTGGGTCGAGGAGTAGTGCCCTCAGCCGCTGCGGCGGCTGTGCTTGACGATCTCGATCGAGTGGGCGCGGATTTTCTTGCGCAGCGTGTTGCGGTTGAGGCCGAGCAGTTCCGCCGCCTTGATCTGGTTGCCGCCGCAGGCGTTGAGCACCATCGCGATCAGCGGCGCCTCGACCTTGTCGAGGACGCGCTGGTAGAGCCCGGCCGGGGGCAGTTTTGGCTCATGCTCGCGCAGCAGCTGCGCCACATGCGTCTCGACCGCCGATGACACATCCACCGGACCGGCCGTGGTCGGCACCGACTGGCGATCGGCGATGTTGAGCTCAGCCTGCACGATCTCGCGCGAAATGCTTTCGTCGGCATAGAGCGCCGCGAGACGCCGCACGAGGTTTTCGAGTTCGCGGACGTTACCCGGCCAGGCATAGGCCTGCATTAGCTTGATCGCGTCGGGGGCCACGGTCTTGACCGGCTCGCCTTCGCGCTGCGCGGCGCGCAGGAAATGGCTGACCAGATCGGACACGTCGTCGATGCGCTCGCGCAGCGGCGGCAGGCGGATCGGCACGACGTTGAGGCGGTAGTAGAGATCCTCGCGGAACAGCCCCTGCCGGATCATCTGGGAAAGGTCGCGGTGCGTCGCGGCGACGATGCGGACGTTCGACTTGATCGGCGTGCGGCCGCCGACCATCGTGTACTCGCCTTCCTGCAGCACGCGCAGCAGGCGGGTTTGGGCATCCATCGGCATGTCGCCGATCTCGTCGAGGAACAGCGTGCCGCCCTCGGCCTGCTCGAAGCGGCCCGAGGAACGCGCCGTAGCACCGGTAAAGGCGCCCTTCTCATGGCCGAACAATTCGGCCTCGATCAAGTCGCGCGGGATGGCCGCCATGTTGATGGCGACGAACGGGCCGTTCCGGCGCTTGCCGAAATCATGCAGCGCGCGGGCCACGAGTTCCTTGCCGGTGCCGCTCTCGCCGGTGATCATCACCGTGAGGTCGGTCTGCATCAGGCGCGCGAGGGCGCGATAGATGTCCTGCATGGCGGCCGAGCGGCCAACCAGCGGCATGGTCTCGCCGGGCTCGTCCACCTTCTTGTCGCGGGCCGGCGCCTTCTTGGCATCGGCCAGGGCGCGCGCCACGACCGAGAGCACCTCGGTGATGTCGAACGGCTTGGGCAGATATTCGTAGGCGCCCATTTCATTGGCACGGATCGCCGTCATGAAGGTGTTCTGCGCGCTCATCACCACAATGGGCAGATCAGCGCGCAGCTTTTTGATCTTGGGCATGATCTCGAAGGCGTTGCCGTCGGGCATCGCCACATCGGTGATCAACAGATCGCCCTCGCCCCGGCTCACCCAGTTCCACATGGTGGAGAGGTTCCCCGTGGGGCGCACTTCGTATCCGGCCCGCGTCAGCGCCTGGTTCAGGACCATGCGGATGGCGGCGTCGTCGTCGGCAAGCAGGATCGTCTGGCTCATTGCGCGGCGACCTCGGTGTTCTCTTCAGGCATCTTCAAACCCTTGGCGACTGGCAGCAGCACGCGGAAGCGCGTACGGCCCGGCCGGCTATCGCTGTCGATCACGCCCCCATGATCGCCGACGATCTTCGCTACCAATGCAAGTCCCAGGCCAGATCCGTTCGGCTTGGTCGTCACGAACGGATCGAACAGGATCGGCAGCAGATCGGGCTGGATGCCCGGCCCGTTGTCCTCAATGACGATTTCGAGCGGCAGCGAGATGCGCTGGCTCACGCCCTGCATCGCAATGCGGATGCCCGGCCGGAACGCCGTGGTGATCCTGATCTCCGCTTTCGGTGTTCTTTCAAGGGCTTCCGCCGCGTTCTTCACCAAATTCAGGAACACCTGAATGAGCTGGTCGCGATTGCCGAGGACCGGCGGCAGCGACGGATCATAGTCTTCGGTGAAGGTGACATTGCGCGCCACGCCGCTCTTGGCGAGCAGCTTCACCCGGTCGAGCACGACGTGGATGTTGATCGGCTCGCGCTCGATCGGCCGGTCGTCGCCGAACACTTCGACGCGGTCGATGAGATCGACGATGCGGTCCACCTCTTCGCGCACCAGGCGGGCCAGCGGGAGTTCCTCGGCGGTGACCGACTGCTCCAGCAATTGTGCGGCGCCGCGAATACCCGACAGCGGGTTCTTGATCTCATGCGCCAGCATCGAGGCGAGGCCGGTGACCGAGCGCGCCGCGCCGCGGCTGACCATCTGGCGGTCGATCTTGTCGGCCATGGTGCGCTCCTGGAACAGCAGCGCGACGCGGGCATCGACATCGGAAATGGGGCTCGCGAACACATCGACGATGCGATCGTCGGCGGCATCGCCGAAGCGCGCGGAGCCGACCCGCACGCGATACTCCGTCATCGGCGCCCGACGCTCCGCCACCGATTGCGCCAGCCCGACAATGGGCGAGCCGAAGGCGATGAGATCGTCGAGGCGCTGCCGGCTCAGGACGCTGATCGAGGCGCCGAAGAAGGTCTCGGCCGCATAGTTCACGAAGACGATCTGGCGCGCCTCGTCGATGACGATGACCGGCTGCGGCAGCGCCTGCAGCACGGCCGTGGAGAGACCCGGCGCGCCCAATTCGCTCATGCTGCCTCCAACATATCGCCGCCGAAGATTCCTTCAATCAGCGCAATGACTTCCGACGGATTTTGCGACTCGATCATCAGCTTCCGCGTGGCCTTCGAGAGGGGCAGATTGGCCGCTTCGAGATACCAGTCGAGATGCTTGCGGGCGGCGCGCACGCCGACCTCGACGCCATATTCGGAGAGGACGCCCTCATAGTGCTCGATGACGATGGGCACGAGCTCTGCGCCTTCAGGCGTCGCCGGCATCGCTTCACCCACGAGCGCTGCCGCCACCTGCCCCACAACCCAGGGCTGGCCCTGCGCACCGCGCCCGATCATCACCGCGGCGGCGCCGGAGAGGTCAAGCGCTTCGCGGGCCCTGGCCACATCGGTGATGTCGCCATTGACGACCACCGGCACGGTGACCGCCTCGACCACGGCGCGCACCTGCTCCCAGCGCGCTTCGCCCTTGTAGAATTGCTGCCGCGTGCGGCCATGGACGGTGATCATCTGCGCGCCGGCATCGACCGCGCGCCGGGCGATATCGGGGGCGTTGAGACTGTCATCGTCCCAGCCGAGCCGCATCTTGACCGTCACCGGCAGGGCGGTCGCCCTGGCGACGGCCTCGACCAGCGACTGCGCCAGATCGGGCACCCGCATCAGCGCCGAACCCGCATAGCCATTGGTGACGCGCTTGGCCGGGCAGCCGAAATTGATGTCGATGATATCGGCGCCGGCATCCTCGGCGACCTTGGCCGCCTGCGCCATCCACTCGGCCTCGCAGCCAGCCAGCTGCACCATATGCGGCAGGCCGGGCGAGCGGCTGAGCTTGCGCACCATGTCCTGATGGCCGGTGGTCAGCGCGGCGCTGGCGATCATCTCGGAAACCACGAGTCCCGCGCCATAGCGCGCCGCCAGCATCCGCATGGGCCGGTCGGTAATCCCCGCCATCGGGGCCAGAAACGCACGATTTCGTATCGCCTGTCCGCCGATGCTTAAGCCGGAGGCAGTGTCGGGCACGGAATGCATCATCTTTACGCAGTCGAGGGAGTGTGCGCGAACAATAGTCAATTTTGGCCGTCGCGCAACAGGACAAAGCGCTGCTTGTCCTTGGCGGGACGCCCCGCTAGACCAACGCATCGCTGGCTGGACCTATCCCGTGGCTGCACAAAAATCCATCGCTGTCATCGTCGTCGCCGCCGGAACCGGTGAGCGCATGGGGGGCGGCCCCAAGCAATACCGTCAGCTGGCCGGGCGGCCCGTTCTGGCCCGCACCATTGACGCCTTCACAAGACGGCCTGATGTCAGCTGGGTGCTGCCGGTGATCAACCCGGCACATGCGGCGCTCTACGATTCCCTCGGCCTTGCCGGGCCAAAACTGCTGCCGCCGGTCGGTGGCGGGGCAAGCCGCCAGGGCTCGGTGCGCGCCGGGCTCGAGGCGCTGGCGGCCCAGAACCCCGATCTCGTGCTGATCCAGGACGCGGCCCGGCCGCTGGTCGATGATGCCGTGATTGCCGGCGTCATTGCCGCGCTGGGCGATGCCGCCCTGCCCGTGCTGCCGGTGACCGATACCATCAAGCGCTCCGCCGATGGCCGGCTTGCCGCCGGCACTGAGGACCGCCGCCAGCTGTTCGCCGCGCAGACGCCGCAGGGCTTTGGCTACGCTGCCATCCTCGACGCGCATCGCCGCGCCGCCAGCGAACCCAATGAGTTCACCGACGACGCCGCGATCGCCGAATGGGCCGGTATCGAAGTGGTGCTGACGACGGGCTCGCCGGCCAATTTGAAGCTCACCCATCCCGAGGATTTCGAGCGCGCCGAGCGCGTGCTGGGAGGCAGTTTTATGGAAACCCGCATCGGCTCCGGCTATGACGTCCACCCCTTCGAGCCCGGCGATGCCGTCTGGCTGGGCGGCGTCAGCATCCCCCATACCGCCAAGCTCAAGGGTCATTCGGACGCCGACGCGGCGCTGCATGCGCTGACCGACGCGATCTATGGTGCCCTGGGCGAGAGCGACATCGGCGCCTTCTTCCCGCCGTCCGACCCGCAATGGAAGGGCGCCGCTTCGCGCATCTTCCTCGAGCATGCCGCGGGGCTGGTCAGGGAACGCGGCGGCCGCATCGTCAATCTCGACATCACCATCGTCGCCGAAGCGCCAAAAATCCTGCCGCATGCGGCGGCCATGAAGGCGGTGATCGCCGATGCCTGCGGCATCGCCGTGTCGCGCGTCGCGATCAAGGCAACCACGAGCGAGAAACTTGGTTTTATCGGCCGCGGCGAAGGTGTCGTCGCGATGGCCACGGCCAACGTCGAACTGCCCCGGGAAGACTGATGTTCCACACCTCGATCATCGCCCTCGCCGGCACCGTCAATCACACGCTGATCGGCCGCCGCCAGATGATCGTCACCGCCGAAAGCTGCACCGGCGGGCTGATCGCCGGGGCGCTGACCGATGTGCCGGGCTCGTCGGACGCGGTGTTCGGCGGCTATGTCACCTACGCCAATGAAGCCAAGGCCGGCATGATCGGCGTCGACCGCGATCTGATCCGCGCCCATGGCGCCGTGTCCGAAGAGGTGGCGCGGGCCATGGCCGAGGGCGCGCTGAAGACCAGCGGCCAGGCGGTCGCCATTGCCGTCACCGGCATCGCCGGGCCGGGCGGCGGCACCGAGGGCAAGCCCGTCGGCCTCGTCCACTTCGCCTATGCCGATGCGCGCAAAGTGCTGCACCTCCGCCGCGACTTCGGCGACCAGGGCCGCCAGGCCGTACGCGAGGCGACGGTGAAGCAGGCGCTGGAACTGGTGCTCGACGGGCTGGGCGTGCCGAAGCCGGTCTAGGCGCCGACCAGCACGAAGACGTTGCCGTCGGGCGCTTCCATCACCGCGACATGGCCGGATTCGGTGGCGAAGGGTTCGCGGATCCAGCTGATGCCGTCCCGGCCGGCCAGTTCCGCGTAAGTGGCGCGGACGTCGTCGCAGAGCAACTCGATCTCGGTCAGCGGCACGTCGGCATTGTCGCTGAGCACCAGTTCGCAGCCGGTGGCATCGGGGAATTTGAGGCCGATCAGCGACACCTGCCCGTTCGCCCCGGGCCGGTCGATCCGCCAGGCCTGCTGCAAGCCGAGCGAGGCGTAGAACGTGGCCGACGCGGCGATGTCGCGCGTGAACACGCAGACACATTCGATTTTGCGGATCATGGTAGTTCCCCCTCGCGCGAACAAATCGCGAACGCTCCAGCGGTAGCGGAGAAGGAAATTCGGCGCAAGCGCCTCAATTACCGAAGCGCCGGTCGGCCTCGTCGATGAAAGCGTCCATGATCTCGCCCTGCTTGGCGGCGAAGGCGGGCTCGGCGACGGAGGCGATCAGCGGGTTGGAAATCTTGAAGTCGATGTCGAAGCGGATGCGCGTCCCCTCGCCTTCCGGCTCAAAACTCCATTTGCTGTCGAGATAGGCAAACGGCCCGTCCACCGCCTTGGCGGTGATGGTGCGGGCCTTCGGATCGGCCTCGACACGGCTGGTATAGGCCTGCGTCACGGGGCCGAACTTGATGGTCATTTTGGCAAAGCGCACATCGCCGGCCGCGCCGCTGTCACGCTTTACATCCATGGCGCTGACATTGCGCAGGAAGCGCGGATAATCGTCGAGGCCGTTGACCAGATCGAACATCCGCTCGGGCAGATGCGGCACGTGCCGCTCGAAGAACAGATCAGGCATGGCGGGCGAGCCGGGCAGCCCTGAGTTCGGCGAAATCCTCGCCCGCATGGTGCGACGAGCGGGTCAGCGGGCTGGCCGAAACGAGCAGGAAACCCTTGGTCTTGGCGACCGTGGCGTAGGATTTGAACTCGTCGGGCGTCACATAGCTCAGCACCGGATGATGCTTCTTGGACGGCGCGAGGTACTGGCCGATGGTCATGAAGTCGACGTCGGCCGAGCGGAGGTCGTCCATCAGCTGCAGCACTTCGTTCCGCTCTTCGCCCAGCCCGACCATGATGCCGGACTTGGTGAACATCGTCGGATCGAGTTCCTTGACCCGCTGCAGCAGCCGGATCGAGTGGAAGTAGCGGGCGCCCGGGCGGACCTTGAGGTACTTGGACGGCACAGTCTCGAGATTGTGGTTGAACACGTCGGGCTTGGCCGCGACCACCACTTCGAGCGCCCCCTCCTTGCGGAGGAAATCGGGCGTCAGGATTTCGATCGTTGTCTTCGGCGTGCGGGCGCGGATGGCGCGGATCACCTTGGCGAAATGTTCGGCGCCGCCATCCGGCAGGTCGTCACGGTCGACCGAGGTGATGACGACGTGGTTGAGGCCGAGCTTTTCGACCGCATTGGCGACGTTCTCGGGCTCGTTCGGATCGAGTGGCGTCGGGATGCCGGTGGCGACATTGCAGAAGGCGCAGGCGCGCGTGCAGATCTCGCCCATGATCATCATGGTCGCGTGCTTCTTGGACCAGCACTCGCCGATGTTGGGGCAGCCGGCTTCCTCGCACACGGTAACGAGATTGTTGTCGCGCACGATCTGCTGGGTCTCGCGATAGACCGGCGAGCCGGGCGCGCGGACCCGAATCCAGTCCGGTTTGCGCAGCATCTCGTGTTCCGGCCGGTTGGCCTTCTCGGGATGCCGGATGCGCCCTTCGAGCAACGTAACCATTGAGTTTCCTAGAAGATCAGCTTCGCAACGATCATGACGATGACCGCGCCAGCAGTGGCGGTCACAATCTGGCTCACCCAGATATTGCGAAACGGCAGGTTTATTTTCAGCGCGCTGAACAGATAGCCGCCGACGAACGCGCCAAGCACACCGGAGATCAGGTATCGCAGGAGGCTGCCGCTGCCCGGAATAATCCAGCTCGCGAGCCACCCGGCGACCAGCCCGATCACCAGGAAAATCACAATTCCACGCATATTGTCGTTCACGACGGAACCTCCGTCCGATTGCTGCCGCTCTGGCACTTTCATTTGTCAGCCCTCTTTGCCGGCTGAGATATCGAGACTGAGCCGGCCAGTATCAAGCCGTCCGGCCTATTTGGCGATTACCCGTGCCACAACGATCACAATGAGGGCGCCAATGGCGCCGGTGATGATCTGGCTGAGATAGGGATTGTCGATGGGCAGATTGATGTTGGCGAGCTTGAGCACATAGCCGCCCACGAACACGCCGATGACGCCGGCCACGAGGTTGCGCAGCAGCCCGCCGCCGCCCAGCACAAGGCCGGCCAGCCAGCCCGCGACAAGGCCGATGCCGAGGAAGATCAGGATCTGCGTGAGGTCTTGGGACATGAACGGAATGTTCTCCGGCGGAATCGGGTGGTTATTCAACTAGGTCGCGCTCGCGAACCGCAAAACCGGAAGGCCACTTTTGCTGCCCGCACTCCACATCACATGTTGAGGGCGCGGCCATAGGCGTCGAGCACGCTCTCCTTCATCATCTCACTGAGCGTGGGATGCGGGAAGATGGTGTGCATCAGTTCTTCCTCGGTTGTTTCGAGGTTCATGGCGATGACAAAGCCCTGGATCAGCTCCGTCACTTCGGCGCCTACCATATGCGCGCCCAGCAATTCGCCGGTCTTGGCGTCGAAAATGGTCTTTACCAGTCCTTCCGGCTCACCCAGCGCGATCGCCTTGCCATTGCCGATGAAGGGGAAGCGGCCGACCTTGATTTCGCGGCCGGTTTCCTTGGCCTTCGCTTCGGTCAGCCCGACGCTCGCCACCTGCGGCTCGCAATAGGTGCAGCCCGGGATCTTGCGCTTGTCGAGGCCGTGAACCTTGAGGCCGGCAATGGTCTCGACCACGATGACCGCCTCATGCTCGGCCTTGTGCGCCAGCATCGGCGGACCGGCGACATCGCCGATGGCCCAGACGCCCGGCACATTGGTGCGGCCGTGGTCGTCGACCACGATCGCCCCGCGGTCGATCTTCACGCCGACCTTTTCGAGCCCGAGATTTTCCGAATTGCACTGGACGCCGACGGCCGAGATCAGCCGGTCGCCCGCCACCTGGGCTTTCGAGCCGTCCTTGAGCTCGACATGGGCGATGATGCCGTCCTTGGTCTTTTCGACCCTGGCGACCTTGGCTTCGGTCATGAATTTGATGCCGCGCTTTTCGAAGCGCTTCTTCACATGCGCGGCAATCTCGGCATCTTCCACCGGCAGGATCTGCGGCAGGAGCTCAATGATCGTCACCTCGGCGCCGAGCGAGCGGTAGAACGAGGCGAACTCCATGCCGATGGCGCCCGAGCCCATTACCACCAGCGATTTCGGCATCGCCGCCGGGACCATCGACTCGAAATAGGTCCAGATGCGGTCGCCATCGGGCTCGATGCCCGGCAGGACGCGCGGCCGTGCGCCGGTGGCGACGATGATGTTCTTGGCCTTGTAGGTCCCTGCCCCGAGCGCGTTCTTGGGCGGCGGCACCTGCGGCTGCATGATCTTCTTGGCCGTCGGCGCCACCTTGATCTCGGTCGCCGAGGTCAGCACCGCCTCGCCCCAGATCACGTCCACCTTGTTCTTCTTCATGAGGAACTGGACGCCATTGTTCATCTGCGCTGCGATGCCGCGCGAGCGCTTCACCACGCCATCGAGATCGACGCCGAATTTCTCGGCGACGAGGCCGTAATCCTTGGCGTGGTTCATGTGGCCGTAGATCTCGGCCGAGCGCAGCAGCGCCTTGGTCGGGATGCAGCCCCAATTGGAGCAGATGCCGGCCAGGTGCTCGCGCTCGACAATGGCCGTCTTCAGCCCCAGCTGCGCCGCGCGGATGGCCGCGACATAGCCGCCGGGGCCGGCGCCGATGATGATGAGATCGTAGCTGTCGGCCATCAGGGCCTCCTAGAGTCCGAGAAGGGTTTTGACGACCGGCACAAGCCCCTCGCCGATCGCACGCGTATTTCTGGCGTCGAGATGGACGCCGTCATTGGGGTCGGGCTGCGCCACGGTGGACGCATCGAAATAGCCGGTGCCCAGTTCGTCGGCGCGCGCCCGGTACTGGGCGGCAAGCAGCTTTGACTGGGTGATGGCCCTGTCCTGGCCGAAATGGTCCATCATCCAGGGATGCACCTTGGTCGGCGCCAGATGCGGCGGCGAGACGATGATGATTTCGGGCTGCGCCTCGTTCTGCTGGGCGAAATGGCCGCGCACGATGTGCACCAGCCGGCGCATGCCGAGCGACGCCTCGAGCGCCGTGCCGCCATGAAACGGCTTCAGATCGTTGGTGCCGAGCATGATGACCACCATGTCGAGCGGCTTGTGTGACAAGAGCAGCGTCGGCAGCAGGCGCGCGCCGTTGCGGTCGCCATCGGACGACCAGTCGTCATGCACCGTCGTGCGCCCGCCCAGCCCTTCGGCGATCACCCGCGCCTGCCCGCCCAGCCCGGCCTCAAGCACGCTCGGCCAGCGATGTTCGAACGCCAGCCGCGGCCCGCCCATGACAGGGTTGGCGCCGTACGTGATGCTGTCGCCATAGGCGAGGATCGTCTTCATGCTGTTTTCGCTTCCGTTAGTCCGAGCATCCGCGCCACCACTGGCGCGAGCGCGTCGCCGATCGCCCGGCTGTTGGCGGCATCGAGATGGACGCCATCGCTTGCCGCGTCGCCCTTGGCGACCGGGCCCGCGTCAAAGAATGCCGCCCCGATATCGCCCGCCAGCTGTTTGTAGGCCCAGCCAAAGCTGCTCCACTCATTGGTCCGCGGCGCCATCAGCGGGAAGGCCGCGATCGGCCCAAGCTCAAGCGGCGCCGGCGGCGACACGATCAGCACGGCAGGCGGCTTGGCGCCGCCCACATAGGGGAAGGTCCGCACGATTTCGGCGAGCCGCTTGATGCCCTGCGTCGCGCCCATCGCCGAGCCATTGATGAAGGGCTTGAGGTCATTGGTGCCGAGCATGAAGATCACGAGGTCGAGCGGTTCGAACGTGCCGAGGATGGTCGGCAGGATACGAACGCCGTTCCGGTCGGCCGCCGCCGCATGGTCGTCGAACATCGTCGTCCGTCCACCGAGCCCGGCATTGACCACATTGACCCCGGCGCCGAGCCGCTGGCCCAGCACCGTTGGCCACTGGTCCTCATGCGCATGCCGCCGCAGCGTCTGCGCATTCATGCCCCAGGTGAGGCTGTCGCCATAGGCGAGGACGGTTTTCATCGGCGTTACGCCAGCATCATCACGGGGGTTTCGATCAGGCCCTTGAACGCCGCCAGCAGTTCGGCGCCCAGCGCGCCATCCACCGCGCGGTGGTCACAGCTCAGCGTCACCGTCATGAAATTGGCGGTCTTGATCTCGCCCTTCTCGACATAGACCCGCTCTTCGCCGGCGCCCACCGCGAGGATGGTGCCATGCGGCGGGTTGATGACGGCGGCGAATTCCTTGATGCCGAACATGCCGAGGTTGGAGACCGAAGACGTGCCGCCCTGATATTCGGCCGGCGTCAGCTTCTTATTGCGGGCACGGCCCGCGAGGTCCTTCACCTCTTCCGAGATCTGGCGCAGCGATTTGGTCTCGCAGGCCTTGACCACCGGCGTGAACAGTCCGCCCGGCACGGCGACCGCCACGGCGACGTCGGCATGCTTGTGGTAGAGGATCGAGTCCCCGGCCCAGGTGGCGTTGGCCGTCGGCACCTTCATCAGCGCGGCAGCCCACGCCTTCATGACGAAGTCGTTGACTGAGAGCTTGTAGGTCGGCTTGCCGTCCTTGAGCGGGGCGGCCGCATTGATCTGTTCGCGTGCCGCGAGCAACGCGTCGATCTTGCAGTCGAGCGTCAGGTAGAAATGCGGGACGGTCTGCTTGCTCTCGGTGAGGCGCGCCGCCACGACCTTGCGCATGCCATCGTTCGGCACGAGCTCGTAGCTGCCCTCGGGATAGAGCGCGAGCACTTGCGCCTTGGTCATGCCCGCCGGCGCAGCGCCACCAGTGGAAGCGGCAGCGGCCGGCGCGGCCTTGAGCGACGCCTTGCCGGATTTCACCGCCTCGACGTCGGATTTCACCACGCGGCCATGCGGGCCGGTGCCGTTGATGGCACTGAGATCGATGCCGGAATCCCGGGCCAGGCGCTTCGCCAGCGGCGAGGCGAACACGCGCGCGCCATTGGCAGCAGCAGGCGCCGGTGCAGCCGCTGGCTTGGGCGCCGCCGGCGGGATAGCGGCGCTACCGGTGGTCACGGGCGCAGGCGCCGCCGCCGGCTTCGGCGCTTCCGCCTTCGGCGCCTCGGCCTTCGGCGCGGGAGCCGCGGCACCTGCCGTCTCGCCTTCGGTCAGCAGCACGGCGATCACCGCGTTGACCTTCACATTCTCGGTGCCTTCTGGAACGACGATCTGGCCGATCTTGCCTTCATCGACGGCCTCGACTTCCATCGTCGCCTTGTCGGTCTCGATCTCGGCAATCACGTCGCCGGAAGAGACGGTGTCGCCTTCCTTGACGTGCCATTTGGCGAGCTTGCCCTCTTCCATGGTCGGAGAAAGCGCCGGCATGGTGATGTTGATGCTCATTCGCCGATATCCTCGTTCCACAATTCGGGATGGTTCTGGATGAAATCCGCCATCATGTGCTCGCAGCGCGGCTCGTGATAGTCGACGACATCGACGCCCGCGAGCGTCATGACATCCTGAAACCCTTTGAAATTCTTGCTTTCCGCCACGACCACGCGGGAGATGCCGAACTGGATGATGGTGCCGGTGCACATCATGCAGGGGCTGAGCGTCGTGTAGCAGGTGACGTCCTTGTAGGTCCGCTGCCGGCCGGCGTTCTGGATCGCGTCCATCTCGCCATGCAGGATCGGGTCGCCCTTCTGGACGCGGCGGTTGTGGCCGCGCCCGATGATCTCGCCATTCCGCACCAGCACCGAGCCGATCGGAATGCCGCCCTCGCGCAGCCCCTGCTGCGCCTCCTCATAAGCGGCATCGAGGAATTGGCGGTCGAGTTCCGCTTGCATCGCCATCCGGCTAGCTCCGATAGGTCACGGCGTTCACCGCCGCGATCACTTCGTCCACATTGGGCAGCGCCAGCTTTTCGAGATTGGCGGCATAGGGCATGGGCACGTCCTTGCCGGTAACGCGGGTCGGGGGGGCGTCGAGATAGTCGAACGCTTCGGCGACGACGCGCGCCGCCAGCTCGGCGCCGATGCCGCCCTGCGGCCAGCCCTCTTCCACGGTGACGATGCGGCCGGTCTTCTTGACGCTCTCGATCACGGTGGCGGAATCCATCGGGCGCAGCGTGCGCAGATCGATCAGTTCGACATCGACGCCGGCGGCAACCAGCCGCTCGGTGGCCTGCGTGGCATAGCGCATGCCCATCGAATAGCTGACGATGGTGACGTCCTTGCCCTGCCGCGCGATGCGCGCCTTGCCGATCGGCAGCACGTAATCGTCAACCTTGGGCACGAGGCCGGTCGAGCCGTAGAGAATCTCGTTCTCGAGGAAGACGACCGGCGTGTTGGTGCGGATCGCCGCCTTGAGCAGGCCCTTGGCATCGGCTGCCGAGAAGGGCGCGACGACATAGAGGCCGGGGACGTGGCTGTACCAGGCCGAATAATCCTGGCTGTGCTGCGCGCCGACGCGCGCCGCCGCGCCGTTCGGGCCACGGAACACGATGGGCGCCGTCACCTGCCCGCCTGACATGTAGAGCTGCTTGGCGGCCGAGTTGATGATCTGGTCGATCGCCTGCATGGCGAAGTTCCAGGTCATGAACTCGATGATCGGGCGCAGGCCCGCAAACGCCGCGCCGACGCCGATGCCGGCAAAGCCGTGCTCGGTGATGGGCGTATCGACAACGCGCTGCGGCCCGAATTCCTGCAGCAGGCCCTGCGTAATCTTGTAGGCGCCCTGATATTCCGCGACTTCCTCACCCATGATGAAGACGTCCTTGTCGCGGCGCATTTCCTCGGCCATGGCCTCGTTCAGCGCCTGGCGCACGGTCATCTCGACCATCTCGACGCCCTCGGGCAGATCCGGGTCCGACGCCACTTCGAGGATAGAAACCGGCGCCACACCAGCCGGCGCCGCCGGCACAGGCGCCGCCGCCGCTTCGGCGACCGCCGCGGCCGATACCGTCGCGGGCGCCCGCTGCGCGGCCTGGCCGCTGAGGTCGTTGGCGTCTTCGCCCTCGCCCAGGATCACGGCGATCGGCGCATTGACCTTCACGCCCTCGGTGCCTTCGGGCACGATGATTTCCGTCACCTTGCCGGTATCGACGCTCTCGACTTCCATCGTCGCCTTGTCGGTCTCGATCTCGGCCAGCACGTCGCCGGGCTTGACCGTATCGCCGACCTTGACGAGCCACTTGGAGAGTTTCCCCTCTTCCATGGTCGGGCTGAGCGCGGGCATCAGGATGTTGGGCATGAAGATGCTTCCTTGAGAACTAGTTTTGCGCCGTGGCGGCGAGCAGCGTCCCCGCGATCATCGCCACCACAACGAGGCCGATGAACGCCACGAAGGCGCGTTGATAGGCACGAATATGCGGTTCGACATTGGGTCCGAGCGCGGTGCGGATATCACCGAACTGCCACCAGCCCACCTTGCCGTAGATGCCGAGCCTCTGGCCCTTGGGGGCCATCGACACGATGCGGATCGCCGACAGCACGGCAATGCCCCAGGCAAAAAAGCCCAGGGCCGCCAGCACGGTGAGGACGATGGTGATCATCGCGCTCCTCTGCTTACGCCGCGTAGATGTCGGTCCAGAGCTCGGACGGTGCCGGCTCGGGATCGGAGGTGGCAAAATCGGCCGCCTCGGTGACGATGGCGCGGATTTCGGTCTCGATCGCCTTGAGCGATTCCTCGGTACCGAAACGCTTCTCCAGAATGCGGCTCTTGACCTGCTCGATCGGGTCGCGCTCGGCCCGCATGGTCGTCACTTCGTCCTTGGAGCGGTACTTCGCCGGGTCGGACATGGAATGACCACGGTAACGGTAGGTCATCATTTCGAGGATGTAGGGGCCGCCGCCGGCGCGGATCTTGTCGATGGCGCGCTTGGCCGCCTCGTGGACGAGCCGGACATCCATGCCGTCCACCTGCTCGCCGTCGATGCCGAAGCTGAGGCCACGACGCGAGAAATCCTGCTGCGCCGAGGCGCGCTCCACCGCCGTGCCCATGGCGTAGCGGTTGTTCTCGATGATGTAGAGGACCGGCAGGTTCCAGAGCTTGGCCATATTGAAGCTCTCATAGACCTGGCCCTGATTGGCCGCGCCGTCGCCGAAATAGGAGATCGAAACGCTGTTCTCGCCCTTGTACTTGGCGGCGAAGGCGAGGCCCGTGCCCAGCGACACCTGTGCGCCCACGATGCCATTGCCGCCATAGAAGCGGTGTTCGTTCGAGAACATGTGCATCGAGCCGCCCTTGCCTTTCGACAGGCCGCCCTGGCGTCCGGTGAGTTCGGCCATCACCCCCTTGGGGTCGAGGCCCATCACCAGCATGTGGCCATGGTCGCGATAGCCGGTGATCTGCGCGTCACCCTTCTCGCTCGCCATGGTGATGCCGGTCACCACCGCTTCCTGCCCGATATAGAGGTGGCAGAAGCCGCCGATCAGCCCCATGCCATACATCTGGCCGGCCTTCTCTTCGAAGCGCCGGATCAGCAGCATGTCGCGATAGGCTTTGAGCTCTTCGTCTTTGGTGAATTCAGGGACGTTGGAGAGGGAAGCGGATTTTTCCGCTTTCGCCGCCGGCTTGCGCGCCATCGATCTGCTCCGGTAACCGCATTGAGCATGGCATTACGCCACTCGAGCGCAGTTTAGCGCAAGCATTGCGACATAAGCAATGCGCCCATTTTGTGAGCAGTACCCGCTATCAGTCTATGCCGATTGGGATTTCTGGCATTGACTCGTTTTCGGTTGACGACGCGAATAAACTGGTAGTTGGTTTACCCGTGCGCGGATCGACCATTACCACCATGTCGCCGACCTGCGCCATCGACAGCAGCGCCCGCGCCCGCTCGGTCAACAGATCCGGGTCGAGCTTCTTGGGATCGAACAGATCGACCTTGTGGCGGTACGAATCGATCTCGGCCTGCAGCGCCGCCGACGTCACCTTGAGGTCGACAATGTCGGCCTTCATGATCTTCTGGCTCTCGACGCCGAAATTGCCGCCGATCGCGCTCCAGCCCAGATAGCCCTGGAACGCAAGCAGCGCTGCGGTGATGAGCAACTGACGCCAGATCGACGGGCGGCGAAGACGGGTGGTCATGGTCGAACCCTATCGTGTTAGGGTTGCTCAGCCATTAATCTTGGCCCGGTCACCGGGTACGTACTTTAACGCCTTGTTGGGCGCCGCCCACTAGCTTCCCGATCCGCGGGGCAGCGTCACAAGGCCCCCTTGGGGCATTACGACGATGGACTGGAAAGCCGACCGCGAGGCGCGCCTCGATCCCGTGCGCCTGACTGAACAGTTGCGGGACTCAGTGCCCGTCCTGAAATTTCTCGATTGGCGCATCGAATCCGCCGAGCGCGGCCAGGCCGTCACCATCCTGCCGCTCAACCTCCAGTCATCGAACCAGCACGTCACCCATCAGGCGGCGATCACCCTCTTGGCCGCCGACTATGCCGCCGGCATCGCCCTCGCGAGCCTCCTCTACGGCATCCCCATCGTCGGCATTCATGAGCAGGAAACCGACTACGCCGCGCATGTCTGGGGCGTGAAGGCCGAGGTCAAGTGGATCACCCCCTCGACCGGCGACCAGCGTGTCATCGCCCGCATCCCCGAGCCGCGCCACGACGCCGTGCTGAAGCGCTTCCTCGCCGGTAAGCTCGTCGTCGAGACCGTGCATGTCGAAATGTTCAATGACGCCGGCCCCGTCGCCGAGGCCGACATCACCTATGTCGCCCTCGACAGCTATGCGCTGCGCCGCAATGCCGGTGACGCCGCCCGCGTGAACCCGCTCTACGAATATAAGCGCACCACGTCCGCCCGCCTCGTCGCCGGCTTCAGGGCGCTCGAGCACGACAAGCCCGGCGGCATGTTCGACGATCCGCTGGCTGGCAAGCTGGCGCGCAAGCACGGCATGCTGATGGCCGAGCGCTTCACCCGTTTCGCCCCCGAGGCGCAGCCGATGGTTGCCGCCCGCACCGCCGCGGCCGACGCCTTGGCAAAGCGCTTCGACGGCCTGCAGCTGGTCAGCATCGGCGCCGGCCTCGATACCCGCACCTACCGGCTGGGCCTTTCGCCCGAAACGCGCAGCTTCAATCTCGATCTGCCGCGCACGCTGGAGCGCCGCCGCCGCGAACTCGACCAGCTCGGCCAACCGCTCGGCCCCAACGCCATCGACGTGCCGATCGATCTGCTCGAGGTCGACCCTGGCCCGGTGCTGCTGGCGCAGCCCGGCTTCGATCCGGCGCAGCCTGTCGCGATCATCTGGGATGGCGGCTCGATGTATCTTAAATCCGACCGCGCCGAGGCGATCATCGCCTCGCTGGCGCCGCTCCTCGTCCACGAGGATTCGCGGCTCTGGCTCGACTACATCGCCCCCGAAGTGCTGACCAATTCGCTCGGCCGGCGCGAGATCGACACCTTCCTCAGCGCCACCCGTACCCTGGGCGAGCCGTTCTTCAACGCCTTCGGCGATATTGCCCAGACGCTCGGCGCCGCCGGGCTCGAGCTGGTGGAAAAAACAAGGGCCGCCGCCCTCACCAAGAGCAGCGACCCCCTATACGAACTCTACCGCTTCGCCGTGGCGAAGCGCGCCTGAGCTTAGTCGGCCAGCGCCTTGAACGCGTCCGCGCCGGCATAGATGCCGGACGAGCCCAGCATTTCCTCGATGCGGATCAGCTGGTTGTACTTGGCGATACGGTCCGAACGCGACAGCGAGCCGGTCTTGATCTGGCCCGAGCCACAGGCGACCGCGAGGTCGGCGATGGTCGAATCCTCGGTTTCGCCCGAGCGGTGGCTCATCACCGAGGTGTAGCCGGCGCGGTGCGCCATATCGACGGCGTCGAGCGTTTCGGTGAGCGAGCCGATCTGGTTGACCTTGACGAGGATCGAGTTGGCGACACCCATCTTGATGCCCGAGCGCAGGCGCTCGGTGTTGGTGACGAACAGATCGTCGCCCACCAGCTGGATCTTCTTGCCCAGGGCTTCGGTGAGCGCTTTCCAGCCCTCCCAATCGTCCTCGGCCATGCCGTCTTCGATGGTGATGATAGGGAAGCGGTCGACGAGGCCCGCGAGGAACTTCACGTTCTCGTCCGACGAGAGCGTCTTGCCCTCGCCGATCATCTCGTACTTGCCAGCCTTGAAATACTCGGTCGAGGCGCAGTCGAGGCCGAGATACACGTCCCTGCCCGGCTCGTAGCCGGCGGCGGTGATCGATTTGACGATATAGTCGAGCGCCACTTCCGCCGAGGCGAGGTTCGGCGCAAAGCCGCCTTCATCGCCCACATTGGTGTTGTGCCCGTCCTTGTGCAGCGCCTTCTTGAGCGTGTGGAACACTTCGGCGCCGATCTGCACGGCATGGGCGAGGCTTTCCGCGCCGACCGGCAGGATCATGAACTCCTGCATGTCGATCGGGTTGTCGGCATGCGCGCCGCCATTGATGATGTTCATCATCGGCACCGGCAGGATGTGGGCGTTCGGGCCGCCGAGATATTTGTAGAGCGGCAGTTCCGAGCTCTCGGCTGCGGCCTTGGCCACCGCCAGCGACACGCCGAGGATGGCATTGGCGCCGAGCCGGCCCTTGTTGGCCGTGCCGTCGAGTTCGAGCATCGCCTCATCGACCGAGCGCTGGTCCAGCGCGTCGAGGCCCTCGATTTCCGAGTAGATCTCGGTGTTCACGAAATCCACGGCCTTGGTCACGCCCTTGCCGAGGAAGTCCTTGCCGCCATCGCGCAGTTCAACGGCCTCATGCGCACCCGTCGAGGCGCCCGACGGCACCATGGCGCGGCCGAAACTGCCGTCGTCGAGCACCACGTCCACCTCCACCGTGGGATTGCCGCGGCTGTCGAATACCTGGCGGCCGGTGACGTCGAGGATCGAAGACATGAAGAGCACCCTGAATCTCGTGAGAAAACGCGCCCTTCCTAAGGCTGTCCCATGACAATCGGAAGGGGGCGGCGCGAATATTTAGCCCAGCCGGTCATTGTCGATGAGCCAGCCAACCGATTGCTGCACCGCCGCTAGACTTGACCATTTCGGCTGGAAGCCCAGCAGATTGCGGGCCTTTTCAATCGAATGCGCCGGCGAGCGCACGATATGCTCCCAGGTGGCGGTCGCATCTTCGGGCGCCTGCAGCGCCTGCCATTGCTCGAACGGCAGATAGGCGATCCGCGGCTCATGTCCGAACCAGCGGAACATCGCCTCGGCATAACCGCGCAAATTCAGCGCCTGCGCCGACACCGTGTTGAACGCCTGCCCGCTTGCCTTGTCGCGGTGCCCGATGGCGCGGAAAACCAGCTGCGCCACATCCTCGGCATGTACGTGATGTACCGTCTCGAGCCCGAAATTGGGCAGCATCAGCTCCTCGCCGCGCCGCATCCGGCCGAACACCTCCACATTGAAGTGCCCCGCCGGATTGAGCGGCGCCCAGCCCGGGCCGACAATGTGCCCCGGCCGGAACACCGTCGCCGGAAAGCCGGCCGCCGCCTCGCCGAGCAGCCAGCTCTCGATGGCGGCCTTGTTCACGCCATAGGCGCCGAACGCATTGTGCGGATCGTCCTCGGTGGCCGGCACCGCCGCATTGTGCCCATAGACCCAGATCGTGCCGCAGCTGAGGAAATGTCCGATCCTGCCCCGCAGCGCCTCGACCAGCTGCTGCGTGCTCTCGGGCGTGAACGAGATCATGTCGACGACGATTTCGCCGCCGAGCCCGGCGATGAGCGTCCCGAACTCGCCCCGTGCCTCCGCCGCCTCGCGGTCGGCGACCACCGTCTCGACCCGCGCCCATGCGTCGTTCGGCTGGTATGGCGCCGCCCGGCCGCGGCTGACATTGACCACCTCATGGCCCGCTGCCACCAGCATCGGCACCAGATAAGTGCCCACATGCCCGCTGCCGCCGATCACCACCACCCGCGCCATCTGCCTCTCCCATCATGCCGGCAGCTTCCTTAGCGCGCCCGGTCAAGGAAAGGCGCGGAAACTGCATCAGGCCACGTCGCGCTCGAACTGCGCCGCGCCCGCGACCGGTGCCAGCCAGTGTTCACGCCGGATGGTCCAGCCCTCCTGCGTCGGCACGAGGTCGCCCGGGCCATCGTCGAGCGCCCCGAGCAGCACTTCGGCGCCGCCGCCCGGCCGCAGGTGGAAAACGCGCGTCCCGCACGCCGGGCAGAAGCTCCGGCCACAGAACGCCTGCACCGCGCCCGAAAAACTGAACGAGCCAGCGGGCCAGTCGGCATAGGCCATCGCCACGGCCCCGGTCGCCTTGCGGCACTCCATGCAATGGCAGATGCCCACCGCCGACGGCTCTCCGCGCAACGTGAAGCGGACTGCGCCGCACAGGCACCCGCCATAACGTAGCCGTGTGCCGTCGTGATCGACCGGCGGGCCCGGGCGCAAAACTGGATAGTCGGTCATTGCGTAGCTTCTCCCGCTTTTCGATCACAACGCCGAAACCGCGCTGGATTTCCGGCTATTTCGCGCGACATTACGCTCAACAGCACAACCGGCGCAGCGCGCCAGGGGAGATTTCGAGATGAACTTCAGCCGCCTGGCCCGGGTCGCCGGCATGACCATCCTCGCGGGAGCCGCCGCCCTCGGCCTCTGGCATTCGACCACCGGCGCCGCCGAGGAGCCGGTGGTCATCCCTGCCCCGGCCATCGACCTGCCGCAGAGTGGCGACACGGCCACCGCCATCTTCGCCGGCGGCTGCTTCTGGGGCGTGCAGGGGGTGTTCCAGCATGTGAAGGGCGTCAAGAACGCCGTGTCGGGCTATGCCGGCGGCAGCGCCGACACGGCGCGTTACGACGTCATCGGCGGTGGCCAGACCGGTCACGCCGAGACGGTCGAGATCACCTACGATCCGAGCCAGGTCAGCTACGGCCAGTTGCTGCAGATCTTCTTTTCGGTGGCGATGAACCCGACCCAGCTCAACTTCCAGGGCCCCGACCACGGCACCCAGTACCGCAACGCCATCTTCTTCCAGTCGGAAGAGGAAAAGGCCGTGGCGGCCGCCTATATCGCCCAGCTCGACTCCGCCAAGGTCTACCCGGCGCCGATCGTCACGACGCTCGAGACCTTCGAGGCGTTCTACCCGGCCGAGCAGTACCATCAGGATTTCCTGACGCTGAACCCGACCTACCCCTACATCGTCATCAACGACATCCCGAAGGTCGCGGCGCTGCAGGTGCTGTTCCCCGCCGTTTGGCGCGAAGAGCCGGTGTTGGTCGGCACGCTGTAACCGGTTACTGCCCTGCGCTGCCTGAGTTTTGCGCGCAGGGCATCAACCCGGACTAGAGCAGCGCTTCAATGTCCTTGGCGATGGCGGCAGGCTCGGTGTCGGGCGAGAAGCGGCGCACCGCCTGCCCGTCGCGGCCGATCAGGAATTTCGTGAAATTCCACTTCACATCATTGAAGCCGAGGATGCCCGGCGCGGCGTCGCGCAGCCAGTGGAACAGCGGGTGCGCCTCCTTGCCGTTGACGTCCACCTTGGCGAACAGCGGGAACGTCACGTCATAGATCGTGGTGCAGAACGTCGCGATCTCGTCGGCGCTGCCCGCTTCCTGCGCCCCGAACTGGTTGCAGGGGAAGCCGAGGACGACGAGGCCCTTGTCGCCATAATCGCGCCAGAGCTTTTCGAGCCCCACATATTGCGGCGTAAATCCACAGCCGCTGGCGACGTTCACCACCAGCACAACCTTGCCGGCATAGGTCGAAAGCGCTTCCTCCCCGCCCAGCAGGCGGGTGGCTGAAAAGTCGGAAATCGAAGGCATTGCTTGGACTCTGAAATAGGGGAGAAGCGCTGACTATCAGCTTTCCCGCTTATGCGCGTCGATCATCTTTTCCGTGATCGACTTCTCGGCCTTGGCCTTCGCCTTTTCAGCCTTGCTGCGTCCGAATTTCAGCCGATTTTCAGTTGCCGCCGCTTCCTTGGCGGCGCGTTCCTTGGCTTTGCGCGCCTTCGACAGGGACAAAATGTCGTTCATCTACAGTTCCTTGGCCGATTAACGATGCGGACTAACTACTTTGTGTAAGTCCGATGTATTTCCTGCTTCGCCCCAATCTATGCTCGCCAGTGTTTTGGGGGAGAAAGCAAATTTTACAGAATTTCATGGATACCCAGATCGAGGTCGGCCCCGGTGTACTGGTGCCCCGCGCTGAAACCGAATTGCTCGGCTGGACGGCACTGAGCTTCATTGCCGATATCGAGCTGCCTGTTGTTGTCGATATGTGCTGCGGCTCCGGCAATGTTGGTCTCGGCATCTTCACCGCACGCCCCGATGCCCGCATCTACGGCGCCGATGTCACGGCCGATTGCGTCGCATGGGCGAAGCGAAATGTCGAACGGCTCGGCTGCGCCGACCGCGTCACCTACAATCAGGGCGACATGTTCGCCGGTCTGGCCGAATGGGACCTGCCCGGCAAGGTCGATCTGATCGCCTGCAACCCGCCCTATATTTCGACCGGCAAGCTCGAGGGCGAAAGCGCCTTCCTGCTCGAACATGAGCCGCGCGAAGCCTTCGACGCCGGCCCCTATGGCATCTCGCTGCACCAGCGGCTGATCGCCGAGGCCGTGCCCTTCCTCAAGCCTGGCGGCTGGTTGGTGTTCGAGTTCGGCATCGGCCAGGAACGGCAGGTCAAGGCCCTCCTCGCCCGCGCCCGCGCCTATGGCGAGCCGCAGTTCTTCACCGACGAGGACGGCCGCCCCCGCGTCGCCGCCGCGCAAAAGCTCTAGTTCGGGCCGGGAGCGGTTCATGGCAGTCATCTTCTACATTTTGGGCATCCTGCTCGTGCGTGGCGGCATTTGGACTGCGGCCATCGCCGCACAGCCGCTCCCCGTGGGTGAGTACGCGGGGTATGCGATGCTCGGCCGGATCGTTGCTATTGCGCCGGGAATATCGGTGATCGTGGGCGGTTTTCTGTTTCTCGCGATCGGTCGAGGGCTCAACCTTCTCTACGACATAGCGCGGGCGGGAGAGCGAACCGCCGACCTGCTCGATGAGCAGTTCGGTCAGAGGAAGCGATAGCCCAAGACGGCAATGCCGCCGCCGCGCAGAAGCTCTAGCCCTCGCGCCCGAGCCGCAGATAGACGCTGTCGCACCATTCCTCACCCAACAGGAAGGTGCGCTCAGCCGTCCCGGTGACGCTGAAGCCGAGCCGTTCGAGCACTTTCAGCGACGGCGCATTGCGCGGATCGACGTCGGCCGTCAGTTCCGGCACACCGAGTTCGCCGAACGCGTAGGCGATGAAGGCGCGCGAGGCCTCGACGGCGATGCCACGGCCCCAATAATCCTGGTGCAGCATGAAGCCGAACTCCGGCAGCCGGCCGGCCCCGACAAAGCCGATCGCCTTGCCCTCCTGCTCGATGACAAAATCCTCGCCGCCATCGGCCGTGCGGGCAAGCATCTGCGCCAGCCATTTCGCCGTCACCTCGCGGTCGGCATGCGGCAGCGTCGACCAGAAGCGCATGGCCGCGGGGTTCGACATCAGGACGAACATCGCGTCGAGATCGGCGGGCCGCGGGCGGCGCAACAGCAGCCGCTCCGTCCTCAGTTCAGTGCTCATGCGCCCGGCTTCACCTGCGCCATGATGCCGATCAGCCGCTGCTCATTGTCTCGCAGGAACGCCATCCACTCCTCCACGCCATCGGCATGCCGGTGGATCATGTGCGGCGCGCTCTCGAACACACCGCCCCGGTTGGTCAGCTCGGCGTAAGCGCCCTGGATGTCCGGCACCCGGAAATAGATCACATACTGATCCGCTGGCTGGGCCTTGCCGCCCTCCCCCGAACTCAGCATCAGCCGCGTGCCGCCGCAGTCGAAGAACGCCAGATTGCCAAAAGTGTAGAGGTGCTTGAGCCCGAGCACATCGCGGTACCAGGCCTCCGCCGCCGGCACGTCGACCACGCTCCGTGAAATCTGCCCGATCGGGCCCAGCTGCAATTCACCCATCTCCGCCTCCTCACCCCATAGCGCGCTGGCGCGCGGCACGCCGGCCCAGTGCCGGAGCGCCTGCCGGTCCTCGAGGCCGAGCTTGCCGCGGATGCTGGCGAGGTGAAACTTCACCGCATCGAGGCTCACGCCCAGCCGCGCCGCGACCTGCCGGTTGGACCCGCCATGCCGCACGGCATTGGCCACCCGCCATTCGGCAGGCGTCAACCGGTCGGCAAAAGGCGGACGCCCGCGCGACATGCAATGAGCTTAGCGCGCCGCGCGGGGAATTACCCTCCCCCGGCGCGGGATCGATTGCGAGGTTAGTCGAGCCCCTGCACGAGGAACGTCGCCCCGGTTTCATCATAGGCGCCGCCACCGAAATTCAGCGTGACACTGCTCCCGGCTTCAACGTCCACAACGCCGAGGCCGACATGGTCGCCTCCCGTCTGGAATCCGCCCGCCAGCAGTTTGAGCGCCACGCCGGAATCGGCCCGCAACCTGATCTGGGTCGGGTTGAACTCATCGGGAGCCGACATGAAGTTCACGTCGCGCATGTCCTTTTCCATGGCGTCGAAATCCGACGTCGCGGCCAGCCACACGCGATGGTCGAAGCCGGGGATGCCCAGTTCGCTCGGGCCAACGAGTAGCCGCCAGGCGCCGGGCTTGCTGTCGCGCCCATTGGCGGGGGTTATCAGCGGCAGGGTGCCCTCGACCGAGACTTCCACCGTGCTGCTCTTGCTGGAGATTTCGAAGCTCTCGATGTCGATGAAGGTGCGCGCGATCGCCTCGAGGCGCTCCATGTCGGCCTTCTGCTCGGCATCGAGATCGCCGAAGAAGCTGTAGGTGGCAACGAACGGCACATCGACCGGCTCACCCGCCAGCGCATCGACGATGTCCTCTGCGGAGAGACGAAGCTGCACGCTTTCGGCCTTGCAGCCGGCCAGCACACAAAGGCCACCGCCAGAGCGGCTAATATCCTGATGAACATAATGATTCCCCCAATAACGGGGGAACCTTAGGGCGTCCGTCCGGCCTAGACCAGCCGGCTCTGCTCCATCGCCGCGGCGATGAAGCTCGCGAACAGCGGATGCGGCTCGAACGGCTTCGACTTGAGTTCCGGGTGGAACTGCACGCCGATGAACCACGGATGGTCGGTGCGCTCGACAATCTCGGGCAGCGTGCCGTCGGGCGAGACGCCCGAGAACAAGAGGCCGTTCTTTTCGAGCACCTTGCGGTACTCCATGTTCACTTCGTAGCGGTGACGGTGCCGCTCTTCGATCCGGGTCGAGCCATAGATGTCGGCCACCCGCGAGCCACGCGTCAGCTGCGCCGGATAGGCGCCGAGCCGCATCGTGCCGCCGAGGTCGCCCTCTTTGGAGCGCGTCTGCTTCTCATTGCCCCGCGTCCATTCGGTCATCAGGCCGACGATCGGCTCCTTGGTCGGGCCGAATTCGGTGGAATTGGCCTTGGGGATACCGGCCGTATTCCGCGCCGCCTCGATGCAGGCCATCTGCATGCCGAAGCAGATGCCGAAATAGGGCACGTCCTTGGTGCGCGCGAACTTCGCCGCCTGGATCTTGCCGGCCGAGCCGCGCTCGCCGAAGCCGCCCGGCACCAGGATGCCGTGGATATGCTCAAGATAGGGCGCCGGGTCTTCGCGCTCAAAGATCTCGCTGTCGATCCAGTTGAGGTTGACCCTCACCTTGTTGGCGATGCCGCCATGCTGCAGCGCTTCGCTGAGCGATTTATAGGCGTCCTTGAGGCCGGTATATTTGCCAACGATGGCGATATTGACCTCGCCCTCGGGATTGTGGAGCCGGGAGGAGACCTCCTCCCACTTCGACAAATCGGGTTCCTTGGCATCGGTGATGCCGAACGCCGCCAGCACTTCGCGGTCGAGGCCCTCATGGTGATAGGCCAGCGGCACATCGTAGATCGAGGCCACGTCGAGGCCCTGGATCACCGCCGTCTCGCGCACATTGCAGAACAGCGCCAGCTTCTTGCGCTCGGACTGGGGGATCGGCCGGTCGCAGCGGACCAGCAGGATGTCCGGCGAAATGCCGATCGAGCGCAGCGTCGCCACCGAATGCTGGGTCGGCTTGGTCTTGAGCTCGCCCGCCGCCGGGATGAACGGCATCAGCGTCAGATGCATGTAGACCGCATCGCCACGCGGCACGTCGTTGCCGAACTGGCGGATCGCCTCGAAGAACGGCAGCCCCTCTATATCGCCGACGGTGCCGCCGACCTCGACCAGCACGAAGTCGAAATCCTCGTTGCCGTCGCGGATGAAATCCTTGATCGCGTCGGTGACGTGCGGAATCACCTGCACGGTCGCGCCGAGGAACTCGCCCTTGCGCTCCTTGGCGATCAGGTCGGAATAGATCCGGCCCGTCGTGATGTTGTCGCGCTTGTTGGCGTGCCGCCCGGTGAAGCGCTCATAGTGACCGAGGTCGAGGTCGGTCTCCGCCCCGTCATCGGTGACGAACACCTCGCCGTGCTGGGTGGGCGACATCGTGCCGGGATCGACATTGAGATAGGGGTCGAGTTTCCTCAGCCGGACCTTGTAGCCACGCGCCTGCAGCACAGCGCCGAGCGCTGCCGAGGCGAGACCTTTGCCCAATGAGGAAACCACGCCACCGGTGATGAAAACGTACCGAGCCATGGGCCTTAACCTTATGGGGGCGGTGTTCTGATTCGGAAGTGCTTCGACGCTGCGCCCACAGCCTCAAGCCCGCATGGTAAAAAAACGTGATGTTGCGCGCGGGTCGGATCGGCCAGCACGCTTGCTCACGCCAAAAACGAAGGAGGGGATGTTTCCATCCCCTCCATCAGGTTCGATTTCTGCCCCTTACGGAGCCGGTGCGCTGGAAGCGGCGCTGTTGGCCGCCTCGCTGGGCGCAGTGTCGGGAACCGGCAGGGCCAGCCCCGGATCGGTCGGCGCGGCTTCCGACGCAGCAGCAGGCGCGCTGGTCGAGGCGGCCGGCAGCGGCAGCGTGGTGTCGCCCTGCATCTGGGTCAACGCGTCGAGCACCGTCGCCGGCGTGCTGCCATTGGGCGTCGCGGCGCCATCGAGAATGGAGTCGGTATCGCGGTTGAACTGCGCCAGCAGCGTCAGGCCGATTGCCGTCACGAAGAACAGCGCCGCCAGCACGGCGGTGGTGCGCGTCAGCAGATTCGCCGAACCCCGCACCGTCATCAGCCCGCCGGCATTGCCGCCCATGCCCAGGCCGCCGCCCTCGGATCGCTGCAGCAGGATCACGGCGATCAGCGCAAGCACGATCAGCAGGTACGCGACGAGGATGACGTTTTCCATTACCGGCGGTCTTTCAATCTGTATCCGTTGGGCGCAGCTGGGCGCCACGGTCGGGGCGCCACATACACGCGATGCACGACAATTGCCAGCCGCTTACGCCAATAGTTTGGCCCAAGGGTGCTACGACAGTGCTCTTACGCCGCCGAGATAATGGCGAACAGGTCGTCCGCCAAGAGGCTGGCCCCGCCGATCAATCCGCCATTCACATGCTCGATGGCGAGGATTTCCCTGGCGTTGCCCGGCTTCAACGAGCCGCCATAGAGCAGCTTGATCGCCGCGCCCTTCGCGCCGAACCGCTTAACCAGCTGGTCGCGCAGGCTTTTGTGCATCTGTGCAATATCGGCCGAGGTCGGCGTCAGCCCGGTGCCGATGGCCCAGACCGGCTCATAGGCAACCACCACATCGTCGTCCGCCGCTTCGTCCGGCACCGATGCCGCCAGTTGCGCCGCGACCACCGCATCGGCCGTACCGGCCTCGCGCTCGGCCCGGGTCTCACCCACGCAGATGATCGGCGTCAGCCCCGCCGCCAGCACCGAAACGGCCTTCTGGCGCACCAGTTCGTCCGTCTCGCCATGGTCGGCGCGACGCTCCGAATGCCCCACGATCACCAATTGCGCCCCGGCATCGGCCAGCATCGGCGCGCTGAGATCGCCCGTATGCGCCCCGCTCGCGGCCGGATGGCAGTCCTGCGCGCCCACCACGATCCCGGCCGGCGCCGCGATCTGGTTCATCGCCGCAATCAGCGTTGCCGGCGGGCAGATCGCCACCGTGCAGCGCGGCGCCGCACCGGCGGTCAGCTTGCTGGCCAGCTTCTCCACCTCGAACAGCGACGCGCGCAGCCCGTTCATCTTCCAGTTTCCGGCGATCAGCTTGGTCAGGGAGTCGGCCACTTGCTTGAAAGTCCTTGCTCTTGCGCGAAAAGTGACTTTGCCATAACCCCTCTGGACCGAAACGTCACCGCCCGGATTACGTCCTTATGCTCAACTTTATGCGTCGCTTCGCCACCTCGCTCTTCGGCAAGATTCTTGGCGGTGCGCTGATCGTGGCCCTGGCGGGTTTCGGTATCCCGACGATCCTGCAGACGCTGGATGCCAATACCATCGCCCGCGTCGGCGATGAGGACATCACGGCGATCGATTTCCAGCGCCTCTACCAGCAGAATCTCAACTCGTTCGCCCAGCAGACCGGGCAGTTGCCGAGCAATGAGCAGGCGCTGCAGTTCGGCATCCCGACCTCGGTGCTCAGCCAGCTGACCACCCGCGCCGCCATCAACCAGTTCGCGATCCGGCACGGCATCGGCGTTTCCGACGTCAAGCTGGCCGAACTCGTCCGCCAGGACCCGAGCTTCTTCGGTGCCCTCGGCGCCTTCGACCGCTCCATCTACAACCAGGTCCTCGCCCAGCAGGGCATGACCAGCGAGCAGTATTTCGAGACCCAGCGCAAGGCAGCGCGCCGCCAGCAGGTGGCGATCGGCCTGTTCGGCGGCAGCGACTTCTCCAAGACCGCCGAGGACATTCTCAACCGCTATCGCAACGATCTGCGCACGGTCGAATATTTCACCCTCAACGCCACCAGCATCGAGGGCGTGCCGGAGCCGACCGACGACGACCTCGCGGCCTATCTGACCGAACACCAGGGCGAATTCCGCACCATCGAGACGCGCACCGCCGATGTGGTGCTGCTGACGCCGGAAATCCTCGCCACCCTGCCCGACTACCAGCCGACCGATGCCGAAGTGCAGGCCGAGTACGACCGCACCAAGGACAGCCTGGTCAAGATCGAGCGCCGCGACATCAAGCAGGTCGCGATGCCCACCGAGGGCACCGCGAAGTGGTTCGAGATCCAGCGCGATGGCGGCGTCAAGTTCGAGGACGCGCTGCGCATTTCGGGCCTCACCGCCACCGATATCGGCGTTTTGACCAAGGACCAGGTGAGCGACCCGGCCCTCGCCGACGCCGCTTTCGGTCTGGCCGAAGCTGGTGATTTCACCGTCATTTCGGGCATCGGCAGCCGCCGCGTCGTCGCCGTGACCGCCATCGAGCCGGGCGGCCAGATCAGCTTCGACGAGGCCAAGGCCGATATCACGAGCCGCCTCGCCCTCAACCGCGCGAAGGCCGAATATGTCGATATCCAAGACCAGGTCGAGGAACTGCGCGCCGCCTTCCAGCCGCTCACCCAGATCGCCGAGCGCTACAAGCTGCCGGTGACCAACGTCACCCTCACCGCCGCCGGCACTGAACTGTCGGCCCTCGCCGACCTTGCCCCGGATAACCGCGCCCGGGCCGCCGCCGCCATCTTCGCCGGTGAAATCGGCAAGCTCTCGGCCACCGTCTCCTACGGCGCGACCAACAATCTGTGGTTTGACCTCAAGGCGGTCGAGCCGGCCCGCGACCAGACGCTCGACGAAGTGCGCGATGCCGTCGTCCTCGCCTGGACCAACCGAAAGACCGACGACGCACTGCGCGCCGAAGTCGACGCCATCATCGCCGAACTCGATGGCGGCAAGACGTTTGAACAGATCGCCACCGAGCGGAACCAGTTCGCCATCGTCAGCGCCCCGATCAACCGCGACGGCGACGGCACGACCGTGCTCAACCAGACCGTTGCGACCAACATCTTCTCGACCGGCCCCGACAGCCATGGCTGGGCCGTCAACGGCGATGGCGACTATCTCGTCTACCACGTCGCCGACGTCACCCCGCCGACCGGCGAGGCGCCCAAGGAGATCGTCGACTTCCTGACCAACGGCACGCGCGACACGCTCTATGCCGACCTCATCACCGGCATCACCGACGAGCTCTGGCCGCAGAGCGTCCGCGGCGGCGCCTACCAGCGCATGCTGAACCTGCTCACGGCCGCCGACGCGGCAACCGCGCAGTAATGCGATGGGGGACGACAGCTTCGACCGTTTTGCCAAGGCTTATGACGCTGGGCGCGCCCAGATCGTCTTCCGCCGGGTAGTCGCCGACCTCGAAACGCCCATCGGGGCGTATCTGAAGCTCTCCGAGGGCCGCGAGAACACGTTCCTGCTCGAAAGCGTGCAGGACGGCGCCACCACCGGCCGCTATTCGATGATCGGCTTCGACCCCGACATCATCCTCAAGGTCGAGGCCGGCAAGGCCAGCATCAATCGCAATGTCGCCGGTGGCGGCAGTTTTGAGCCCGTCAGCCAACCGCCGCTCGATGCGCTGCGGGCGCTGGTTGCCGAAAGCCAGGCCGATATCCCCGAGGGCCTGCCCTCCACTGCGGCCGGCATCTATGGCTATCTCGGCTACGAGATGGTGCGGTTGATGGAGACCCTGCCCGACCGTCACGATCGCGGCCTCGATCTGCCCGACGCGCTGCTGATGCGGCCGACCATGCTCGCCGTCTTCGACACCGTGAAGGACGAGCTCTACCTCACCGCCCCGGTCTATGTGCGCCCCGGCGTCACCGCCCGGCAGGCGCATGAGAGCGCCGCGGCCAAGATCGACGAAGCCGTCGCCCGCCTCAACCGCACCTTGCCCTATGTCACGGCCCCAGTGGACATGGACAAGATCGCCGTCACCTCCAACACCTCGGTCGCCCAGTATGACCGCATGGTCGAGGACGCCAAGGAATACATCCGCGCCGGCGACATCTTCCAGGTCGTGCTCAGCCAGCGCTTCGAGGCCGAGTTCACGCTGCCGCCCACCGCGCTCTACCGCGCGCTGCGCCGCACCAATCCCTCGCCCTACATGTATTTGCTCGATTTCGGCGGCTTCGCCGTCGTCGGCTCGAGCCCGGAAATCCTGGTGAAGGTCGAAAAGGGCCAGGTCACCATCCGTCCCATCGCCGGCACCAGGAAGCGCGGTGCCACGCCGACGCGCGACAAGGAACTGGCGGACGAGCTGCTGAGCGATCCGAAGGAACTGGCCGAGCATCTGATGCTGCTCGATCTCGGCCGCAACGATGTCGGCCGCGTCGCCAAGATCGGCACCGTGAAGGTCACCGACAAATTCTTCCTCGAATACTATTCCCACGTCATGCACATCGTCTCGAACGTGGTGGGCGAACTCGACCCGGCCCATGATTTCGTCGATGCGCTGGCCGCCGGCTTCCCGGCCGGCACTGTCTCGGGCGCACCAAAAGTGCGCGCCATGGAGATCATCGACCAGCTCGAGAAGGCGCGCCGCGGCATCTATGGCGGCTGCGTCGGCTATTTCGGCGCCGACGGCACCATGGACACCTGCATCGTGCTCCGCACCGCCATCGTCAAGGACGGCAAGGTCTATGTGCAGGCGGGCGCCGGCATCGTTGCTGACAGCCAGCCCGAGCTCGAACAGCTCGAATGCGAAAACAAGGCCCGCGCCCTTTTCAGTGCCGCGGAAGAAGCCTTACGATATGCCGGCGAGGCAAGGATCGGGCAATGATGCGTGTGAGGTCCAAGGAGGCCAAGAGTGTCCGAAGATATCGTGCTCTGGCGGCAGATCCTACTAGGCGTCGTAAGGGACCTCTCAGATGAACCTCTACAGCGGCGTTCTTGGTTCGGCATAGGGCCAGAGGAATCGAGCCCGGATGAGGAAATAGCGCAGTTTTATGGCAATGCAGACTTCGAAAGGTTCTTGGATCGAGACGACGCAGGGCTGACGGTAGGTCAAAGAAGAGTGGGACAGCGTCTCCTTGTTCTCATCGACAAATACGTCGACACGACCAGCTTTCACCGCAACCCGGTTGACGTCATTGACGACCCGCGCTGGAAGGAAATTAGGACAGTCGCGGCAGAGTTCGTGAAAGAAATGGACGATGCGTAGGCCAGTGCAGAAAAGTGGCAGCGAACTTGTGATCACCGAAGCGTTCCGCCCCACCCCCGGTGTCATCCCCGCGAAAGCGGGGATCTCCGTTTGGCGATGGCGGGTCTAGCCAACCGAGGTTCCCGCTTTCGCGGGAATGACCCAGTGGTTAGAACCAGAAGAGAGCAAGGGACCGGAAATGCGTCTACTCGTCATCGATAATTACGACAGCTTCACCTACAACCTCGTCCAGTTCCTCGGCGACCTCGGCGCCGACAGCAAGGTGGTCCGCAACGACAAGATCACCCTCGACGAGATTGCCGCCTACGCCCCCGAAGCGATCGTCCTGAGCCCCGGCCCGGCGACGCCGAACGAGGCCGGCATCTGCCTCGCGCTGATCGAGCGGTTCAAGGACACCACCCCCATCCTCGGCGTCTGCCTCGGCCACCAGGCCATCGGCCAGGCTATGGGCGGCGACGTGGTGCGCGCTCCGGTGCTGATGCATGGCAAGACCAGCCGCATCAACCACACCGGCAAGGGCCTGTTCCGCGGCCTCAATGCCGGCTTCGAGGCGACCCGCTACCACTCGCTGACGGTGAAGCCCGAGACGCTGCCGTCCGTGCTCGAAGTCACCGCCACCACCGATGACGGCCTCATCATGGGCCTCCAGCACAGGACGCTGCCGCTGCATGGCGTGCAGTTCCATCCCGAGAGCATCGCGTCCGAGAACGGCCACGCCCTGCTCCAGAACTTCCTCAATCTCGCCCGTGACTTCGGCGTAAAGCGAGCCGCGTGATGGACATCAAGGCAGCCCTCCACAAGATCGCCGACCGCAAGGATCTGACCGGCGAAGAGATGCGCAGCGTCATGCGCTCGATCATGGCCGGCGAGACCACCCCGAGCCAGATCGGCGCCTTCCTTATGGGCATGCGCGTCAAGGGCGAGACCGTCGGCGAAATCGCCGCCGCCGTGTCGATCCTGCGCGAACAGATGGTACCGGTCGACGCGCCGGCCGATGCCATCGACATCGTCGGCACCGGCGGCGATGGCCTGGGCAGTCTCAACATCTCGACCACCACCGCGCTCGTCGTTGCCGCCGCCGGTGTGCCCGTCGCCAAGCACGGCAATCGCGCCCTGTCATCGCGTTCGGGCGCCTCGCAGGTGCTCGAAGCGCTGGGGGTCAAGCTCGACCTCAAGCCCGAGCAGATCTCGAAAACCATCTCCGAGGCCGGCATCGGCTTCATGTTCGCACCAAATCACCATCCGGCGATGCGCCATGTCGGCCCGTCGCGCGGTGAAATGGGCGTCCGCACGCTGTTCAATCTGCTCGGCCCGCAGTCCAATCCGGCCGGCGTCCGCCGCTATCTGCTCGGCGTCTATTCGCAGCAATGGGTCGAGCCGGTGGCCGCCGCCCTCCTCGCCAACCGCGCCATCAAGGCCTGGGTGGTCCATTCGAGCGAAGGCCTCGACGAGCTCTCGACCTCGGGCACCAATTTCGTCGCCCAGATCCAGAACGGCGATCTGCGCAGCTTCGAACTGCATCCCGAGCAGGTCGGCCTCTCGCTCACCGATCCCAAGGACCTGCTTGGCGGCGAGCCGGCCGACAACGCCGCCGCCATGATTGCCCTGTTCGACGGCGCCCCCGGCGCCTATCGCGACACGGTGCTGCTCAACGCCGCCGCCGCGCTGCTGGTCGCCGACAAGGTCGAGAGCATCGAGGACGGCATCGCGCTGGCCCGCGCCACCATCGACAGCGGCAAGGCGAGGGAAACCCTCGCCCGCCTCATCTCCGTTTCCAACGCCTAGGGCCCCATGTCCGACATCCTCCAGCGCATCGAATCCTACAAACGCGAGGAGATCGCGGCCGCCAAATCGCTCCGGCCGTGGAACGAAGTCGTCGCCGAAGCCCATGACGCGCCGCCCGTCCGGCGCTTCCTCTCCGCCCTCAGGAAGAAGCGCGAGGCCGGCCAGTACGCGCTCATCGCCGAAGTGAAGAAGGCGAGCCCGTCAAAAGGCCTCATCCGCGAGAACTTCAATCCGGCCGAGATCGCCCGCGCCTATGAGCTGGGCGGCGCCGCCTGCCTCTCGGTCCTCACCGACCGCCCAAGCTTCCAGGGTGCCCCGAGCTACCTCATCGAGGCCCGCGCCGCGACGCAGCTGCCGGTGCTCCGCAAGGATTTTCTGTTCGAGACCTACCAGGTCGCCGAGGCCCGCGCCTGGGGCGCCGACTGCATCCTGATCATCCTCGCCGCCGTCGGCGACGACACTGCCCGCTATCTGCTCGACGCCGCCGCCGAATGGCGCATGGATGCGCTGGTCGAAGTGCACGACCAGATCGAGCTCGATCGTGCGCTCGGCCTCGACGCCGAATTCATCGGCGTCAACAACCGCAATCTGCGCACCTTTGAAACGACGCTCCAGACCTCGGTCGACCTGGCGCTCGGCGTCCCCAAGGGCGTCCATCTCGTCGCCGAAAGCGGCATCGCCAACCATGCCGACGTCCTGAAACTCCACGAAACCTCCGGCATCGGCACCTTCCTCGTCGGCGAAAGCCTGATGCGCCAGGACGACGTCACCGCCGCCACGCAGAACCTCCTCTGGGGCGACAAGGGCCGCCCGTGAGCGACAAACTCACCCATCTCAACGAGCGCGGTGAGGCCCATATCGTCGATATCGGCGGCAAGCAGATCACCCATCGCCGCGCCGTCGCCCGTGCCGTGCTCGAGGCCGAACCGGCGACCGTCGCGGCCATCGCAGGCGGCACGCTGAAGAAAGGCGACGCCCTCGCCGTCGCCCGCGTCGCCGGCATCATGGCCGCCAAGAAAACCAGCGATTTGATCCCCCTCTGCCACCCCATTGCGCTGAGCAAGGTCGAGGTCGACATCGTTGCCGCGGGCAACACCCTCACCATCACCGCCACGGCCGAAACCACCGACCGCACCGGCGTCGAGATGGAAGCGATGACCGCCGCCTCCGTCGCCGCGCTCACCCTCTACGACATGGCCAAGGGCATCGACCGGCTGATGCGCGTCACCACCATCGAGCTGGTCGAAAAATCCGGTGGCAAATCCGGGGACTTCCGCCGGTGATCACTGTCGACGAGGCCCTCGACCGCATTTTTACGCGGATCCCGACGCCGCTCCCCGAATCCGTGCCGCTGAGCCGCGCCCATAAGCGCGTACTGCTGAAGCCGCTGCTCTCCAAACACACCCAGCCGCCCTTCGACGCCTCCGCCATGGACGGCTACGCCGTGCGCGCCGCCGAGATCGTCCCCGGCCAGCCGCTGTTTCTCGCCGGCACCAGCCAAGCCGGCGCCCGCTTCACCGGCATGATGCAGAAGGGCGAGTGCGTCCGCATCTTCACCGGCGCGCCCATGCCCATCGGCGCTGACGCCGTGATCATGCAGGAGGAAGCCACCGCCCGCGGCAACCAGGTGAGCTTCGCCAAAGTCCCGCGGGTCGGCCAGTCGATCCGCCGCCGCGGCTTCGATTTCGCCGAGGGCAAGGAACTGTTGCCGGCCGGCCAGCCGCTGACCCCGGCCAAGCTCAATCTCGCCGCCTCCGCCAATTACGCCGAACTGTCCGTCGCCCGCCGCCCGAAACTCGCCATCCTCGCCACCGGCGACGAACTGGTGGCGCCCGGCAGCGAGATCGGCCCCGACCAGATCGTCGCCTCCAATTCCTACGGCCTCATCCCGCTCCTCGCCCCCTATGCCGAAAAAATCATCGACCTCGGCATCGTCAAGGACGACAAGGCGGCACTCGAAAAATCCCTGCTCGCCGCCTTCGACTATGGCGTCGACGTGCTGATCACCTCGGGCGGCGCCAGCGTCGGCGATCGCGACTACATGCAGGACGTGCTGCGCGATCTCGGCGTCACGCTCGATTTCTGGAAAATCCTGATGCGCCCGGGCAAGCCGTTGATGTTCGGCACGCGCGGCAAGACGCTGGTCTTTGGCCTCCCCGGCAACCCCATCTCCGCCTTCGTCACCGCCACCGTGCTCGTTCGCCCGGCGCTCCGCCTCATGACCGGCCACACCGACCCGTTCTGGCCCTTCCTCGGCGTGCCGCTCGCCGCGCCGCTCGCTGCGGGCGGCGAACGCCGCCATTTCGTGCGCGGCAAGCTCAATCGCAACGAGATCGGCTTTCTAGAAGTCCTTCCCATCGCCGAAACCGACAGCAACCATTCGAGTTCGCTGGCCGAAGCCGACGCGCTCATCATCCAGCCCGAGAACAGCCCGGGCATCGAAGCCGGCGAAATCGTCGAGATCATCCCGCTCAATATGCTGGGATGAGCCGCCAAAGGCGCTTTGCGGGACTCAGCCGCAGGCGTCATTCTCCCGGCCAGCGGCGCACCTCCGCGCCAGGGGGAACTCACATGAAAAGCCTGCCGTTCTACTTCATCATCGTCGCCGTCATTTTTGCCCTGATCGGCATGTTCTACGGCATGTACATGGCCGGCAGCGGCGACCATCTGCTGGGTGGCGCGCACGCCCACAACAACCTTCTCGGCTTCGTCACCATGGCGCTCTACGGCTTCTATTACCGCGCCGTGCCCTCGGCCATCAGCGGCCTCGCCACCATCCATTTCTGGGTCGCGCTTGTCGCCAACATCGTCTTCCCGCTCGGCATCGCCATGGCCATCCTCGGCCAGACGCCGCTCTTCGCGGCCGTCGGCGGCGGTCTCGAAATCGTCGCCATGCTGATCTTCGGCTGGACGGTCTACCGCAACCGCGCGGCCCTCACGGTCTGATCGCCAGCATCGCTCCTGCCTTCTCCCCATGGGGAGAAGGCGCTCACGAAGCCGGCGTGAAACTGAGGCCGATGCCGTTCGCGCAATAGCGCAGGCCGCTGGGTGGCGGTCCGTCGGTGAAGACATGCCCGATATGGCTGCCGCAATTTGCGCACCTCACCTCGGTGCGCACGGTGCCGTAGCCGGCGTGATGGCCACCCGGATAGTTGTCGTCTTCGACCATCTCCACGGCGCCAGCGATCGGGCCGCTGAAGCTCGGCCAGCCCGTGCCGCTCTCGAACTTCATCGCGGTCTCGAAGACCGCCGAATTGCAGCCGATGCAGTAGAAGGTTCCAGCGCGCTTCTCATGCACCAGATGCGACGTGTCCGGCCGCTCCGCCCCACCCTCTCGCAGCATTTGGAACTGCTCCGGCGTCAGCAGGCGGCGCCACTCCTCGTCGGATCGGGTAACCGGATAGGTGCCCATGGCCATGCCTCCAGTGCGGCGCGCCCTGAAACTAGGCCCGGCGCTATCCCCGATCAACGGGTCGCCGGTTTGGCGTCCGGCCACTTGCGCCAGTTCCTCGTCCGGGCCATCATCGTCAAATGACGATGGAGTCTGGGATGAGCGTTCTCGAAGCTGTCGAAATCCGTGGTGACGCACCCGAATTGCGGGCCGCCCTGCTCGAAGGCGAATTGCCGGTCGCCGACCTCGAAGATCCCGGCCGGCTGTTCTTCCGGATCGAGAACGAGGGCCAATTGCTCGGCTATGCCGGCCTCGAAATCTTTGGCGCCGACGCCCTGCTGCGCTCAATCGTCGTGCCCGGGCGGCTGCGCGGCCAGGGCCATGGGCGCACCCTCGTCGATGCGGCGCAGCGCGAGGCCAGCCGCCGCGGTGTCACGCAGCTCTGGCTGTTCACCAGCTCGGCCGTCGGCTTCTTCAGCCATCTTGGTTACGCCGTCACGCCCCGCGAAGCGGCCCCGGCGACTATTCTCGCCACCCGCCAGGCGACAAAGATCTGCGCCACCGCCGCCATGCTGGCGCGGCGCATCGCGCCAAGCGCATGACTGTCATCATCTACCACAACCCCGATTGCGGCACCTCGCGCAACACACTGGCGATGATCCGCCAGTCGGGCGAAGAACCGGTGATCGTCGAGTATCTGCTGACGCCCCCATCGCGCGACACCATCGTCCAGCTCGTCGCCGATGCTGGGCTGACGCTGCGCCAAGCAACCCGCCGCAAGGACACGCCCTATGATGCGCTGGGGCTTGATGGGGCCAGCGACGACCAATTGCTCGACGCCATGGAACGCCATCCCATTCTGCTCAACCGGCCCTTTGTCGTGACACCGAAGGGCACGCGCCTCTGCCGCCCCTCCGAGATCGTGCTCGACATTCTGCCCAACCCGCAGATCGGCCGGTTCGTGAAGGAAGATGGCGAGATCGTCGACAGCCCGTCCCGCCCCGCAGCCTAGGTTTTCATGGCCCCACGCCGGGCCGCTAACGGTTCTTTCACCTCAATGTTGCAGAACATAGGCAGAACGCCTATAGATCGTTCAGCCTTTGTTCCGATTCTCCCGAGGGGAACCGCCATGCTCACCCGCAAGCAGCACGAACTTCTGATGTTCATTCACGAGCGCATGAAGGAGAGCGGCATTCCACCCTCCTTCGACGAGATGAAGGACGCGCTGGATCTGCGCAGCAAATCCGGCATCCACCGCCTGATCACGGCGCTCGAGGAACGCCAGTTCATCCGCCGCCTGCCCAACAGGGCGCGGGCGCTCGAAGTGATCCGCCTGCCGGATTCGATGAACCCCTCGCTCGGCGGCAAGAAGGCCCGGTTCGAGCCGGCGGTCATCGATGGCAGCCTCGGCCGCGTCTCCACCCCGCCCGCCCGTTCGGCGCCGCAGATGCCCGGCATGTCCGATGCCGGCCGCCCGGTGTCGATCCCGGTCATGGGCCGCATCGCCGCCGGCACACCCATCGAAGCCATCCAGAACCATTCGCACACCATCGTCGTGCCGCCCGAAATGCTGGGCGGCGGCGAGCACTATGCGCTCGAAGTGCGCGGTGACTCGATGATCGAGGCCGGCATCTTCGATGGCGACACCGTCGTCATCAAGAAGCAGGACACGGCGGCCACCGGCGAAATCGTCGTCGCCCTCGTCGACGACGAGGAAGCCACCCTCAAGCGCCTCCGCCGCCGCGGCAATTCCATCGCGCTCGAAGCCGCCAACCCGGCCTACGAAACCCGCATCTTCCCGCCCGACCGCGTCAAGGTGCAGGGCCGCCTCGTCGGCCTCCTGCGCAAATACTGACCCGGCTTATCCGCAAGATTTTCAGCGCCCTCCCCCAGGAGGGCGTTTTGTTTTGTGCGCCATCGCATTGGGTCCGACACGAACGCGGAGCCGGAAGTCGGCATATCCTCCCCCGCGTGGCGGGGGAGGGGGACCAGCGAAGCTGGTGGTGGGGGCGACCCCAATCACCGCACGTCGCCTCACCCACAACGTCATTCCCGCGCAGGCGGGTATCCAGGGCAGTCAGCACGGTGATAGCGGCTCTGGATCCCCGCCTTCGCGGGGATGACGCAGTGCATGTGGCCCACCCCGCCCACCACGCTACGCGTGGTCCCCCTCCCCAGCGCTGCGCGCCGAGGAGGGATAACCCGACTGCGGGCACCTTGAGTGGAGCCCCTCCCTCCCCACCGGGGAGGGGGAACCGGCGCAGCCGGTGGGTGGGGCGAGCCCCAAACGCAGACCCCGAAGTCTGGATATCCTCCCCCGCGTGGCGGGGGAGGGGGACCGCGCAGCGGTGGTGGGGGCGACCACAAGCACTGCTCGTCGTCTCGCCCACAACGTCATTCCCGCGCAGGCGGGAATCCAGGGCAGTCAGCGCAAGGGTCGTGGCGCTGGATCCCCGCCTGCGCGAGGATGACGTTCGGCAGGAACCGCCGCATCGGATTCGCGGAGAATCTACGTAGTCATCCGCACCCCGAAAATCGCTTAACTCAACAAGCGGAATCCCCAGGCGGCTCTAGGCTCACAGCCCGATTTTGGGCGAAGTTATCCACGTCCCCCCAAGCCGGGTGTAAACTCCCCTCAGCTGGGTCGCACGGACGGAGTTCGCGACGAAGGACGCGCTCCAGCAAGCGGGCGGGTGGGAGCGTCTCCCACCTGGGCCCCGTGGGTTATGCGACGGGCTGAAGCCCGTACGGCCGCATGGGGACCTGAAATCCCGCGCCCCGAGGCGACGTGTGCCTCTCTATCTGAAACATCGAGGCGTACGCGCCTTGGGGCCCCGTCCACTTCCCCCGCAACCGGAGGCTCACGACCGATGGATAATTCCGCTCGCCCTTGCCCTGCCCCGGCCATCGGCTATCCTCCGGCCATGCCCAAACTCACTCCTTTTGAACGCATCACCATGGCCGTCGAGGCCCAGATCCCGCTCGTCCGCGCCATGGAACAAGCCATGGGCCGCGAGGCCGCCCACGCGGCGGTACGCGCGGCGCTCGACGCCACCAATCGGGCCAATGTCGCCAAGCGCGGCAGCCTCCTCGATATCCCTACCCTGGCCGCCGAATTCGCCGGTTTCGGCGAAGGCGTGCGCTACGAGTTCGAGACGGTCGAACAGACCGACACGCTGCTCCGCAACGACGTCACCCATTGCGACTATGCCGAGTTCATGGAGCGGATCGGCGCGCGCGACCTCGGCCAGTTGCTGATCTGCGACGGCGATTTCGCCATGGCCGACCAGCTCGGCCTGACCCTCGAGCGCACCACCACCTGCATGGCCGGCGATGGCCACTGCAATTTCTGCTACCACGTCAAGGCCGGCAGGGAAGCGCCCGCGGCCTGACAAATCTTTCCGTCGCACCGTCGATTCTCTTCCGGTCCACTCGTCGCAGAGTCACAAAGCTGTCGGAGGAAGCGGAAATGACGAGGAATTACGGCTGGGTGGTCGTCGCGGCGGGCGCGATCATCACCTGCGTGGCGATGGGGGCGATGTTCGCCCTGCCCATCTACAAGCCCGAAATCGCCGCCGAAATGGGCTGGAGCGACGCCGGCATCTCGATGGCGATGAGCGTCGGCTTCATTGTCATGGGCGTCGCCGGTTTCTTCTGGGGCACCCTCAGCGACCGCATCGGCGCCCGCCCCGTCCTCCTCGTCGCCACCGCGCTGCTCGGCGGCGGCCTCCTCCTTGCCAGCCAGGCGCGCGAACTGATCGTCTTCCAGTTCGCCTATGGCGGCCTCGTCGGCGCCTCGGGCGGCGCCTTCTTTGCCCCCATCATCGCGACGACGCTGGGCTGGTTCGACAAGAACCGCAGCCTCGCCGTCTCACTGGTGTCCGTCGGCGGCGGCATTGCCCCCCTCACCATGAGCCCGCTCGCTGCCTACCTCATCGGCGAAATCGGCTGGCGCGGCGCAATGTTCTGGATCGCGCTCGGCGCCCTGCTGATCGTCGCCCCCGCCTGCCTTCTTGTCCGCCGTGCCCCCACCGTCGCCGAACCGGCTCCTGCCCCGGCGGCCGTCGCGGCGCAGCCTGCCTCACAGCGCGCCAGCGGCTTTGCGGTGCTGCGCACGCCGCAATTCATCGTCCTCGCGGCGACGTTCTTTCTCTGCTGCGCCGCCCATTCGGGCCCGATCTTCCACACGGTGAGCTACGCCATGATCTGCGGCGCGCCGCTCGCCGTCGCCACCGGTATCTATGCCGTGGAAGGCGTCGCCGGGCTCTTTGGCCGCATCTTCTTCGGCGTGCTGGCCGACCGCGTCGGTGTCCGCCGCATCATCGTCGCCGGCCTCGCACTCCAGGCCATCGGCATCTATCTCTACATCTACGTGTCGCAGGTGCCGCATTTCTACATGCTGGCGGTCGTCCTGGGCCTCGTCTATGGCGGTGTGATGCCGCTCTACTCGGTGCTGGCGCGCGAATATTTCAACCAGAAGGTGATGGGCACGGTGCTCGGCGCCGCCACCATGACCTCGAGCATCGGCATGGCCTTTGGCCCGGTCATCGGCGGCTGGCTCTACGACACCTACGGTACCTATCACTGGCTCTACATCGCCTCGGCGGCCGTCGGTCTCGCCGCGGCGGCCATGGCCCTCGCCTTCCCGCCGGCCGCGCGCCAGGACGATGCGCCGCCGGCCGCTCAGCCAGCCTAGGCCGGCTGAGCTTCCGGCACGTCGGGGGCCTTCGCATAGGCCGCCGACAACTGCCGGTAGTATTTCGAGCGGAAGGCAATCAGCGTGATCACCACGCCGAGCACGCCGCCCAGGACGAACACCAGCGCGATGCCGCGGGCATGGCCGGTGCCGAACCAGCTGCCGATCGCTTCGGCCCCGGCCCCGTCCGTCATGAACGGGATGAAGAAGAACTCGGTCAGCGGCCCGATCAGGAACGCCGTCAGCGGCGCCGCCGACTGCTCCACCGACTGGGCGAAGCCGAACACCCGTCCCTGCCGCTCCAACGGCACGACCTTCTGCAGCGTCGTGTGCTCGGCCGCTTCGGCGAACGGCCCAAGCAGCATCCAGATGAACATGCCGCCCGCCAGCAGCCAGATCGAGGGCTGCAGCGGGAAGACAATGCACACCGCCCAGGTGATCAAATTCACCAGCAGCAGCGTCCGCAGCGGGCTTTTGCCGAGCCCGGTCCTCGTGATGATGATGCCGCTCAGGATAAACGCCGTCGACAGCACGCCGAACAGCAGGCCCCACATCTGCACCGAAACCAGCGACAGGCCGTAGGCATCGAGCAGCGCCATGAAGATGCCGCCGAGGAAATTGTTCATCGTCGCAAAAAAGATCAGCGCGAACAGGCCCGGCACGCCGGCAATGACGCGGATCGTGCCGGCGATATCGACGCGCTTGGGCTCGGCCGGTGCGTCGGAGCTGACGGCGATGCCGCCCTTCTCATCAAGCTGGATCGTCAGCATGTGGATGAACGCCAGGACGGTCAGCACCAGCGCCACGCCCATCGTCAACACCATGCCGCCCCAGGCGACGAGGAAGCCCGAGATCACCGAGGTCGTGAGGAAACCGATGCCGCCCACCATGCCGACAAGCCCATTGGCCTTGTCCCGGCGATCCTCAGGGATCAGCAGCGTCACCAGGGTCGGCAGGGCGATTGCCCGGATATTGCCGGCGATCACGCCGACCATGACGATCAGGACGAACGCCCAGAGCCAGAAGCTCCCGACGTGCTTCATCGCCCCCTCGGGCGCCAGCAGCAGCACCGCGAAGGCCGCCGCATAGAGCACGAAAGACACCGCGCTCGAGCCCGCCATTACCAGCTTCTTGGGATTGTGGTCGACGATGCTCCCCAGCCAGAAGCCAAGCCCGGCGGTGAAGACGAGGTAGATGCCGGCGATCGTGCCCGTCGCGAACACCGACTGCGTTTCGAGATAGACCCAGAACGTGATCGCGAACCACACCGTGAAGTTGGTGATGTTGGCGACGAGATTGTTGCCGAGAATCTGGTGGAAGGGCGACATAGACGACGGCTCCTCGAAACGGGCGCGATGCATAGCGCAAGTTTCAGAAAGCGCGAAACTTCGTGCAGTTGCAGTTCAGCCGCAGTTCAGGCGGCCTGCGGCACAGACCTGCCAAACAGGAGCAGAGCATGGGCCTTTTCGATTTCCTCACCGGCAGCAAATCCGCGGCGCCGGGTGCCGTCAAACTTCCCGCAACCAGCCTGCGCACGGCGCTGCTGGCGCTCAACCGCGAAACATCGCCATGGCAGGTGCGGGACGGTGCGCCCGAGGGCTGCGACCTCGTGGCGGAGTGGAAGATCGTCGATGCCCGCTGGTACGAGATCTTCGCCAAAGCCTCGCTCAGCAAGGCATTCAAGGTTTTGATGAAGTTCGACGAGGCCAGGGGCGAAGTCCGCGCCGTTGACCAGGAGTGGACCGTCGAATGGCGCGCCGGCGTGCCCAACCTCTCCCTCAGCGCTGAGGCGTTCCGCGGCCAAAAGGTCGAAATGAGCTTTGGCGCCGCCGTCGGCTTTCGCGAGGATTTCTCGCCGGGCGTGATTTACGAGTACCGGTTCGCCACCAAGGAGATCAAGGAACCGCTGCAGAGCGCGGTAACCGGCAGTGGCTGGAGCTGGAAGGGCGTCGCCTTCGGCAAGCTGTAGCTGCCGTTGGCTTGGCCGTGCCGCCTGCTAGACTGGTCAGATGTGCAACGACTACGAGCAGCACGCATCGCAGGCCGAGTACCGCAAGGCGATTGCGGCGCTGGAGCTGGACGCCACGGCCGCAGAGGCGGCGGCCGCGTTGCTCCGTGCCGACGACATCCGCATCGGCGATAGCGGCCCGGTGATCCGCGCCGCGGGCAACGGGGTCGAACTCGTGGTCATGCGCTTCGGCTGGCCGGCGCCGCGACCCAAGGCCAGCCCCGTCTTCAACTTCAAATCCGACAAGCGCGACTTCAGCGACAGCAAGCGCTGCGTTGTCGTGCTGAGCGGCTTCTTCGAATTCACTGGCAACAAATACCCCAAGGCCAAGCATCGCTTCAGCCTCAAGGGATCGCCGATCATGGGCATTGCTGGTCTATGGTCCGAAGACAAGGACGGCGCACTGAGCTTCACCATGCTCACCACGGCGCCGGGGCCCGACATCGAGCCCTATCATGACCGCCAGGTCTGCGTGCTCGCTCCCGGCGACTGGGCGCATTGGCTCTTCCTCACCCGGCCGCAGGAGGAATTGCTACGCCCCCTGCCCGCCGGCACGCTCGACGTGGTCACGGTACGCGGCGGCGGCTAGCGCCGCTTCGAGCGCACCACGGCTTCATCAAGCGCCTGGAGGAAGGCCTGGCGATCCTTCGCCGTGTAGCCGGCGTTGATGCCGCGGCTCTCGCCGGTCTCGCGCAGATGCTGGTTCAGTTCGCGCATCGCGAGAGCCATGCCGATCGAGTCGCGAGTGAAAGGCCGTCCGGTCGGCCCTAGCACCAGCGCGCCCTTCTCCAGCGCGCGCCCGGCGAGCGGAATGTCCGATGTCACGACGATGTCGCCGGCCGCCGCGTTGTCGACGATCCAGTCGTCGGCCGCATCGGCACCCTGCGGGACCATCACGTTGCGGATCAACTCGTCACGCGACGGCCTGAGGCCGAAGTTCGCAACGAAGGTCACACGCAGGCCGTGCCGGCCCGCGACGCGCACCACTTCGTCCTTCACCGGACACGCATCGGCATCGACATAGACTTCGATCATTCGCCACTCCTATCCGCATGAACGCGCCGCACGCCAGCCCTTGAAAAAACTCGCGAAACAGGCCATCTGCGTTGCCATACGTCTCGCTACCGTCTCGCGCTATCTGACGGCCGGCCTAGTCTGGTCTTTGATCTCCTGAGAACTACCCGAACGTCGCCGCCGGCATGTCGCCGGTGGAATTGCCCCTCAAGGATATCAACATGACCGAAGGCGTCGTGAAATTCTTCAACACCACTAAGGGCTTTGGCTTCATCCAGCCGGATGATGGCGGCAAGGACGCGTTTGTCCACATCTCCGCCGTCGAGCGTTCGGGCCTCTCGACCCTCAATGAGGGCCAGCGGGTCTCCTACGACATCGAGACCGGCCGCGACGGCAAGCAGTCGGCCCAGAACCTCAAGGCGCTCTAAGCCCATCACTGCTTTGCCTGAATTGGAGGGTCCCGCTCGGCGGGGCCCTTTTTTACAGGTGCAGGAACCGATCACTTGCGCCAATCATTGCCTAGCAGCGTCAACCGAGGGTCTGTCCATGAATCGTCTTTTGCCAATCGCTGTACTTCCGGCGTTGCTGCTTGCCGCCTGTGGCGGTGAACCGGCACCGACGCCCCCGGCCGCCTCGGCTGCCGCACCTGCAGCGACTCCGGCCGTTGCGGCACCGGCGTCCGACGAGCTCCTCGCGCCACTCTTCGGCACCTGGGCGCTCGATCCCAGCCAATGTGGGGGCCCGGTGCTCAAGATCTCCAAGGCCCGCTTCGAGGGAGCCGAGAATGGCTGCGACATCTCCGGCTTCACGGACAATGGCGATGGCACGTTTACCGCTGCGATGAGCTGTACCGCCGAAGGGCAGACTGCCGGTGAGAGCATCAAGATGCGCCCGATCTTCGCGCCGACGGGCGAAGGCATCGACCTCACTTATGTGGATCGCGACAACCTCGAAACCACCGTGCTGCGCTGCCCGGAGCCCGCGGCCGCCAACTAGTCGCGGTGGAACTTCTTCCGGAACCAGCGCTTCGAGGTTGAAATGAAGCGCTGGAGCCGCACGATGGCATTGCCCACGGGGCCGCGTAGCCTGGGCACGTCGACGGCAAGCACCAGCAGCCCCAGGGGCAACATCCAGACGCCAAGCACCGGCAGGAAGCTGAACACGCCGCCCAGCATCAGAATGATGGCGAGCGGAATGCGCACCACATGCAAATTGGGTTTGCGTACCCAATCGAGGAATCCCCGGCTGGCGGGCACCTGCCGGGCGATACGCTCGAACTGGCGCTCAAGGCGGGCGTCGGGGGCGTTCATATCGTCTCCTCGTTTAGTCGTACGGATATGGTCGCGCATTCGTCCACTACAAGACCCGGGAACTTCAAAGCGGATTCAGTCGTTTGGCTGGAACCTTGAGGGAAGCACAAATGTCCTGGCTAGAACGTATCGACGATCGCGAGGCCCGCCGCATAGGCCGGGCGGTAACCGCGAGCGCCCTGCAGACCCGCGATCTCGCCGAGGATCATGTCACCCGGTTCGCCAAGCAGGCTCGCAATATTGCGGAACCCGTGCTGCACCAGGCTGCCGACTACGCCCGGCACGAAGGCGCCGTCGTAGCCCAGGCGGCTGCCAAGCAGGCGATCCGTGCCGGTCGCGCGGTAAAGGCCGATCCGGTGCCGGCCATTGTTGGGGCGGTAGGTCTTGTGCTGCTGGCCAGCCTGTTCGTCGGGCGCCGCCGAAGCTGACAATTTTATCTATCTTAACCACCGGGCCGCATCCTGAGGGGGAATTGCCCCGGAGCGGCCCTTGTTTCGCGTACTGCCCCTCTTGGCGCTCATCGCCGTGCCGTCGCTTGCCGGCTGCGCGGTGTTGTCGCCTTTCAGCATGCTCTCCCCGACCGACTGCATGACGCGGGTGATGTATTTCGAGTCCAACCGCTCGAGCGCCGAAGGCATGCTCGCCGTCGGCACGGTCGTCATGAACCGGGTGAATGATCCGAAGTTCCCGAACACGGTGTGCGGTGTCGTCGGCCAGCCCAACCAGTTCGCGCCGGGCGTCCTGTGGAATCCGATGAAGGAGGGCAAGAGCCAGGCCCTTGCCCGCCAGATGGCGGAACGCGTCCTCCGCGGCGAGCGTCATCCCGGTGTGGGGACACAGGCAAAGTTCTTCCACACCGAAGGCTACAGCTTCCCCTACACCAACATGCACTACGTTGCCGTGGCCGGTGGAAACGCGTTCTACGAGAAGCGCTGACCTAGAAGTCGCCGCCCATATCGAAGCCGCCGTCGAACCCGCCACCGTCAAAGCCGCCGAAATCGTCGCCACCGGCATCACTGCCCGCGTCGCTCCCATTATCAGCGGATGTATCGGCGCTGTTGTCGACCGGAGCTTCCGACGCATTCGCCGAGCCGGCCGAGAAAATCGAGCCGATCATGCTGCCAAGCATCATGCCGCCGGCCACGCCAAGCGCCGTCTGCGCGGCGCCTGCAAGGAATCCGCCGCCCTGATTGAACCCGCCGCCCTGGCGGCGGTCGTCTTGGGCCGGTTCACGATCCCACGGGCCGCGCTGCGCCATTTGGCGGCTGCGTCCCTCGAGCTCTTCCATACGGCGCTCGGCTTCCTTGAGCGCTTCCTGTTGCACCACAACGGTTTGCGCGAGGTAATAGGCGGCGCCCGGCTGGGCGGCCATCTTCTGGTGGATCAGCGCCTCGGCCTCGGCATCCCGCGGCCCGCCCCGGCGTTCCGCGTCCTGCAGGCGCTCGAACAAGCCATTGATAGCGTTGCGATCGTCGCGAGAGAGCATAGTCACCTCCTGTTGGTCGACCATCAGATGGGTACCGATCCGCCCCGGCGCAATGCACCGATGATCGAAACGTCCATTGACATCGCAACAGGGGCCGACATGCTCGCGAGGAGTTGATGGAGGCGCTGGCCGTGACCGACACACCGGAAGACAGCAAGCTCACCAGGACGAAGTCGCGCTGGGCCGAGCTGGGCAAATTCCTCACCGGCCGCACGTCGCGCCCCGAGGATTCCCGGCTGCCGCCGGGCCAGCATCTGGTCAAGAACTGGCCGATCCTCGACCTCGGGCAGACACCCAATGTCGCGAGGGAAAACTGGCGTCTCGACATCGCCGGCGCCGTCGAATTTCCCACCAGTTGGACCTGGCACGATTTCACCTCCGCGCCGCAGAGCCGCAAGCTGAGCGACATCCACTGCGTCACCTCATGGTCCCGCTATGACAACAACTGGGACGGCGTGACGACGCACGATCTCATGGAGGCCGTGCAGCCCAAGGCCGACGCGACGCACGTCCTGCTCACCAGCAACGATGGCTACACCACCAATCTGACGCTCGAGGACTTCTCGTCGCCCGAGGCCATCCTCGCCCACAGCTGGGAAGGACAGCCCTTGCCGCTCGATCATGGCGGGCCGGTGCGGCTGGTGGTGCCCCATCTCTACTTTTGGAAGAGCGCCAAGTGGATCCGACGCATCGAGTTCGCAACCCGCGATCATCCGGGCTTCTGGGAAGTTCGCGGCTATCACAATCGCGGCGACCCGTGGACCGAGGAGCGCTATTCCTGACGGCGGCGGTCGGCGGCGCGCATTTCGCGCAGCATGTCGAGCTTCCCTAGGCCCGCGTCGAGCGGCGTCCAGCGGGCAACGCGCACGCGGGCGTCGGCGAGGTCGATGTCGATCGCCAGCGGGCCGCGCACCGGTGGCGCGCCCGTCGGGTCGCTGAGCCTCCGCAGTGGCGCCTTTACCGCTCGTGAGGCGGCACTGATGCGACCGCTGGCGCCTGCGCGCTCGACCACCCGCGTCGCTGCTTCGAATGTGAGATGCGGGCCCAGTCCCGCCTCCTCGCGTACCCGCCGGTAAGTGCCTCCCGACTGCGCGACGCTGCCCCGCCGTCCACCTAGAAAAGCCGGCAACTCATCGCGCGCCATGCAGTCAACGGCCTCGGCGAGCCGCACCATCCAAGATTGGTGACGGCGGTCGGCGCCGTCCGCCACAACAGGACGCTGCGCAATGATTGCGCCCTCGTCGATCCCCGGCGAGAGTTCGTGCAGCGTTACCCCTGAATAGAGGTGCCCAACGCCGTCGATCAACACCCCCAGCAGAGGCGAGGGACCGCGATAGGCGGGCAGCATTGCCGGGTGGAAATTCACCGCCCGGCCGGCAAAATGCTCGATCAAGGCCCGTGGGACGATTTGCATGGTGACGCAGGTCACCAGCGTGTCGGCATCCAGGGCGCTTGCCCGCTCGCTCGCGCCCTCGCCCCATTTCTTGAGCGGTTCGTTGCGGAAGACCGGCAGGCCATGCCTTTCGGCCAGCCGGTGGACGCTCCAGTTCGGCGCCCATTGCGTCGCCGTGCGCTGCGCCCGGGCCAGCGGGCCGGATTTGCCACACCAGATCTCGGCGATCTCATTCCCGGCGGCAAGCCAGCCGCGGATGAAGGCGGCGGCAAACACCGTGCCGCCGCCAATGAGGATCGCCCGCGCCACTAGCGCGTAAAGTCCGCTTTGCCGATCGGCACGCCATTGTGGCGCAGGATGCTGTAGGCGGTGGCGACGTGGAACCACACATTCTGCTGCGCGCGGCCCAGCACATAGTCCTGTCCGCTGGTCACATAGTCCTGCCCGTTGCGCTTCAGGGTGATCGGCTTTTCCTCCGAGCCATCAATGTCTTCCGGCTTGAAGGTCGCAAGATAGTCGAGCGCCTTCTTCACCCGACCCTTGAGGTCCTCGAAGGTCTTCTCGTCGTCGGGCCAGGACGGCAATTCGCGCCCTGCGAGCCGCGCCGCGGCCCCCTTGGCGTGGTCGGTGGCGTTCTGGATCTGGAACACCAGCGGCAGCATGTCCGGAGCCAGCCGCTGGTTCACCAGCACGTCGACCTTGAACTTGCGCTCTGCCGCATAGGCCTCGGCCTTTTCGAGCTGCGCATACAGATTGTTGAGCTGGCGGGTGAAAACCCCGACAGAGACGGCGTACATCGACGGCATCGGCAAAATCCATTGTGAGAAATCGGCCCGGCCGGGCCCTTGCGACCGGCGATTTCGGACTCCTCCCTCCATCGTCGATGAACGATGTTTGCCAGAACGCCCCGCCCTGCGCAACCACGTGCCCTCGCCTCCGGGCCGCGCTATCATCGGCCAAAGAGGACCTCCCATGGCCGAAACCAAGACCAAGCCCACCGAAATCTCCGTCACCGAATTTCTGGCCAAGGTTGAGGACCCGCAGAAGCGCGCCGACAGCCATACGCTCATCGCCATGATGCAGCGCCTCACCGGCGAAAAGCCGCTTATGTGGGGGCCCAGCATCATCGGCTTCGGCAGCTACCACTACAAATATGCCTCCGGCCATGAAGGGGACAGTTGCGTCGCCGGCTTCTCGCCGCGCAAGGCCGAGTTTTCGATCTACATCAGCCCGAACGACACCGAGCAACGTACAGAACTCCTCGCCAGGCTCGGCAAGCACCGCATGGGCAAGGGCTGTCTCTATGTGAAGCGATTGGATGGGCTGGATTTGAAGGTGCTGGAACAGCTGGTGCAGCACTCGATCGACGAGGCGCGCACCCTCTACCCGGCCCGGAAATGAAAGGGGCCACAGTCCCGTTTCCAGGACTGTGGCCCTTGGGGAGACGCCTGCCGCACTGTTGAGGGCTTGGGGGCAGCGGCAGGCAATCTCGCGGTTCACCGGTGCATGGGTCGTTTGCAGAAAATCCAGCGAACACCGAATAAATGGACCATCAGGGGGGCAATAAAAGGTCCTTTCACCGATTGGTGATCATCATGGACGAATTGTCATCCTGATTGCTCATACTGGGCAAATTCCATAAGAGAGCAGCGCAACGCCGTGCTTTCTTGCCGGCAATGCAACGAGATCCGAATGGACATCATTTCTCCGCCGCCCGCCCCGCAAAAGGCTTTCAAGAGCCCCGAAGACGCTTGGGCCTATGTGGCAGAACTCTACCACCGTAATGCCGACTTCATCCGCGAGCACCTGATCGGGCTCAGCAAGGGTGTCGTGCCCAAGGGCCGCGTGCGCGCCTTCTACCCCGAAGTGCAGGTCACCTCGCGCAGCTATGGCCGCACGGATTCGACCCTCGCCTATGGCTACCTCCATACGCCGGGCATCTACCGCACCACGATCACCGCGCCGGATCTGTTCAAGGACTATCTGATCCAGCAGTTCTCGGTGATCCTCGCCAATCACGGCGGCAGCATCGAAGTCGGCGAGAGCGCCACGCGCATGCCGTTGCACTTTGCCCTGTCGCCCAGCGAGCGCATCGACGGCGAAGCCATCAACGCGCTGCCGATCCCGCTGCGCGATCTGTTCGACGTGCCGGATCTGCAGGATACCGACGACGAGATCGCCAACGGCACCTTCGTACCACCGCCCGGTGGTCCCTACCCGCTCGCCCATTTTACGGCGCCGCGGGTCGACTATTCGCTGGCGCGCTTGTCGCACTACACTGGCACCGATCCCGACCATTTCCAGAACTTCGTGATCTTCACGAACTACGGTTTCTATGTCGACGAGTTCTGCCGCATCTCGAAGCAGCACATGGCCGACGGCCATCCGGACTACGAGGCCTTCGTCGAGCCCGGCAATTTCATCACCCACAATGCCCGCCTTGGTGGCGGGACGAGCGGCACGCCGGCGACGCGCGTCCCGCAGATGCCGGCTCACCATCTCAAGATGGCCGGCGCCCGGGGCATCACCTTCGTCAACATCGGCGTCGGCCCCTCCAACGCCAAGACCATCACCGACCACATCGCGGTCCTGCGGCCGCACGCCTGGATCATGCTCGGCCATTGCGCGGGCCTCCGCAACTCGCAGGAGCTCGGCGACTTCGTCCTCGCCCATGCCTATCTCCGTGAAGACCATGTGCTCGATGCCGACCTGCCGGTGACAGTGCCGATCCCGGCGCTGGCCGAAGTGCAGGTGGCGCTTGAGCAGGCGGTGGGTGAAATCACCCACCTCGAAGGCATCGAGACCAAGCGCATCATGCGCACCGGCACGGTTGCCACCTTCGACAACCGGAACTGGGAACTACGTGACCAGGTCGAGATCACCCGCCAGCTCAGCCAGTCGCGCGCCGTCGCGCTCGACATGGAATCGGCAACCATCGCCGCCAATGGCTTCCGCTTCCGCGTTCCCTATGGAACGCTGCTCTGCGTCTCCGATAAGCCGCTGCATGGCGAGCTGAAGCTGCCCGGCATGGCGTCCGATTTCTACCGCACCCAGGTCAGCCGGCATCTGCTGATCGGCCTGCGTGCCATGGAAATCCTGCGCGACCAGCCGCCCGAAAAGCTGCACAGTCGCAAGCTGCGTTCCTTCGCGGAAACGGCGTTCCAGTAGCTACAGGCTGCGCATGACGGTGTCGAACCGCGTGCGCAGCCCATCCCGAGCCTCGGCGGAGGAAGGTGACTCGTTGCCGTTGAAGCGCTGCCCATGCTCGCTCATGAAGTCGAGCAGGAAGGCCGCGACGTAGAGCCTGAACAGCCCGTCCTCAGGCCACCCGGCCGCCTCCATGAGATATTCGGAATAGGCAGGCGACACGCCATGGCTGGTAAGCGCTACACGGGTAAGCGCCGCCACATAGCGCGGATCGCCGAAGCAGAGATCGTCGACATCGACGATGCCCGACAGCCGCCCATCCGCGACAATCACGTTCTTGGTCGTCGTATCGTGGAGGAACGGCGTCGCCACGACGTCGTCCAGTTCAGCGCGCCTCGCATCAAGCTGCACCTGCAACGCCTCGACCAACGACAGATCAAACAGACCGGCTGCTGCGATACGCAAGCGCGATCGCTCGATATGGGCGGCAACGACCTCCGCCCAGCTCGCAAACGGTGCGGTCTCCGCACTCGGCGCGTAGCCGTATCGGCCGCGCGTCTCAGTCCGCGCCACGGCGTGTTGCGCAGCAGCGACGCCCGCCGCGATCGAGCGCAGTTGCGCGTCGCCCAGCTCGCTCACAACAGCACCAAGGTCGGTGCCTGCGAGCCGTTCGAGCATCATCCACGGATGTGCCGCGTCTACGTCGGCAGCGATAACCTCGGGCAAAGGCACGCCAAGCGGTCGTAGAGTGCTCGAAAGGCGCAACGCATTGCGCGCGAGGCTGCGATGCTCGGGTTGCGTCATCCGCATCACCACGGCGGTGCCATCGCTCAACGACACTTCATAGACGAAATGCTGCAGCCCCGTCGTGAAGCGCCTCGCGCCAGTCACCTCGCGCGCGAGGACGGCGGCCGCAATGCGGCACGCCTCGGCCGCGAAATCGGTCACAGCCGCTCGTAGTCGATTTCGAGGAACCGCTCGACTTCGTGGTTCCAGCGGTTCTGTACGAAGTCGACATGCTTGGGATGGCTGTCATACCCGTCATAGGCGCGCTGGTCGGCGAACTCCATCGAGAAGCCGAAGCGGTAGTCGTTCTTCTTGCTCACCTGGCGCAATTGCTCGAACTGCCTGACGCCCGGAATGTCCTCGAGCGCGATCCGCGCATCGCGCAGGAAGGCCTGCTCCTCCGGCGAGCCGTGCGGGTGCACGAGGGTGAAGATGACGGAGTGGCGGATCATGGTCAGGCCTCTGCTTCGAGCGAGATCGCCTCGCTGGCGGCAATGGCCGCCATGTTGACGATACCACGGCTCGTGCTCGAGGGGGCAAGGATATGCGCCGGTTGCCGCGGTCCCATCAGGATCGGTCCCACCGCCAGGGCGTTGGTCATTTCCTTGAGCAGCGTCATCGAGAGGTTCGCCGCTTCGAGGTTCGGGAAGACCAGCAGATTGGCCTCGCCCTTCAGCACCGTGTCGGGGATGTAGCGCGTGCGCAGTTCCTCGTTAAGCGCCAGATCGCCCTGCATCTCGCCTTCAACGATCATGTCCGGCGCGATGGCTTTGAGTTTGCGATAGACCTCGCGCATCTTGTACGCCGTCTCACCGTCGCGCGACCCGAAGTTCGAGTAGCTTAGCAGCGCTGTGCGCGCTTCGATGTTGAAACGCTTCAGATGGCTGCGTGCCTGGAGCGCGATGGAGACGATCTCGTCGGCCGACGGGTCGATGTTCACATAGGTATCGGTGAGGAAGAACGCGCCACGCTGCATGATCAGCATGCTCAACGCCGAAACGTCCGTCACCCCGTCCTGCACTCCCAGCACCGAGCGGATGTCGCGCACATGCTTGATATAGCGCCCTTCGAGCCCGCACAGCATCGCGTCGGCATCGCCGCGCTTCACCGCTAGCGCGGCGATCGTCGTGGTATTGGTACGCACGATCGTCCGCGCCGTGTCCGGCGTCACGCCGCTGCGGCCCACGAGCGAGTGGAACAGCGCTACATAGTCGCGATAGCGCGGATCGTCCTCGGGGTTCACCACCTCGACATCGCGCTCGATGTTGAGGTTGAGCCCGAACCGGCGCACCCGGCTCTCGAGAACCTGCGGGCGGCCGATCAGGATCGGGCGGGCAATGCCTTCCTCGATCAGCACCTGGGCGGCACGCAGCACGCGCTCATCCTCACCCTCGGCGAAGACGATGCGCTTGTTCTTTCCATGAGCACGATCGATGATCGGCTTCATCACGAGGCCGGAGCGGAATACGAAGCGGTTGAGGCTGTCGTGATAGGCGTCGAAATCGGTGATCGGCCGCTTGGCCACGCCCGTCGCCATCGCCGCCCTCGCTACCGCAGGCGCGATCCGCAGGATCAGCCGCTGGTCAAACGGATTTGGGATAATGTGGTCGGGGCCATAGATCGCCGGCTGACCCGTCTGCGACACTTCAAGCCCCGGATCATGCGCCAACTTGGCGATCGCCTGCGCCGCCGCCAACTTCATCTCTTCATTGATCTGCGTCGCGCCGACGTCGAGCGCCCCGCGGAAGATGAAGGGGAAGCATAGAACGTTGTTCACCTGGTTCGGGTAGTCGCTGCGCCCGGTGCAGACCATCGCGTCCGGTCGAATGGCCTTCGCCTCTTCGGGCATGATCTCGGGGTTCGGGTTGGCCAGCGCCAGGACCAGCGGGTTGGGCGCCATCTGCCTGAGCATCTCCGGCTTCAGCGCGCCGGCACCCGAGAGCCCGAGGAAGATGTCGGCACCCTCAATCACCTCGGCAAGGCTTGTCGCCTCGCTGTCATGGCGGCAGAATTTTCCGCGCCATTTGTCGTTCACATCATTGCGCCGGTACGTGAGCAACCCGTCCTTGTCGGCCACCCAGATATTCTCGAGCTTGGCGCCGAGCGCGATCAGGATGTTGAGGCACGCGATAGCCGCCGCCCCTGCCCCGCTGGCGCAGATCTTTACATCGCCGATCTTCTTGCCGCTCAGCTCGAGCCCGTTCAACACCGCCGCGCCAACGATGATTGCCGTGCCATGCTGGTCGTCGTGGAACACCGGGATCGGCATGCGCTCACGCAGCGCTTCTTCGATCTCGAAGCATTCGGGCGCCTTGATGTCTTCGAGATTGATGCCGCCGAAGGTCGGCCAGAGCGGCGCGACCACTTCGATGAACTTCTTCGGGTCGCGTTCCTCGATCTCGATGTCGAACACGTCGATGCCGGCGAATTTCTTGAAGAGCACGGCCTTGCCCTCCATCACCGGTTTCGACGCGAGCGCGCCGATCGCGCCAAGGCCGAGCACCGCCGTGCCGTTCGAGATTACGCCCACGAGGTTGCCACGCGAGGTGTACCGGCTCACGGTCTCGGGGTCCTCGGCGATCGCCTCGCAGGGCGCCGCCACGCCGGGGGAATAGGCCAAGGCCAAGTCGCGCTGGTTGCCGAGCGGCTTGGTCGCCTGGATTTCCAGCTTTCCGGGTTTGGGGAACTCGTGGAAATGCAGCGCCGCCTCGCGCCGCGCCTTCAGCTGCTCGTTCACATCCGACGACATGGGGTCCCTCACCGATTTCTGCGCTTGGTGCCACTAAACCGCGGGCAAGGAAAGTCCGAGTTAGGCGGCCGCCTCCGCCGTAACGGCGCTGAGCGGGGCAGCAAGCGGGGTCGTCTGGGGCGTGCCATTGAGGGCACGGGCCAGTTCCTTGAACGCCGCAACCTTCATGGCGGGGGCAAACAGGTAGCCCTGGGCCATCACCACACCCCGGGCGCGCAGGTAGAGCGCCTGCGCCTCGGTTTCGACGCCCTCGGCGATGATTTCGGTGCCCAGATCCCGGCACATCGAGATTAGCCCGTCCAACACCGGCACCGCCTGGGTGTCGGACTTGATCATGTCGACGAAGATCTTGTCGATCTTGATGACGTCGACCCCCAGCGTCTGCATGTAGGCGAGGTTCGAATGCCCCGTGCCGACATCGTCCATGGCCAGCCGGACGCCCAGCTTGTGGAAGCCGGCGATCACCGACTGCGCTGTCGTCGAATTGCCGATCGGCGCGCGTTCCGTCAGTTCGAACACCAATTGCCGGAAGGCGATCGACGAGCCGCCAAAGATCGCCTGTACGTCCTCGACGATCGAGGAATCGCGGAAATGCCCCTCGAACAGATTTATCGAGATCTTTATGTCCGGCATCTCGATGCAGATGTCCGCGAGGTCCGTGCGCACCTGCTGCATCAGGCTCAGCGTCATCGGAATGGCGAGGCCGGTGATCTCGGCATATTCGATGAAGGCGCCGGGCATGACGACCTCACCGTTCTTCTTTTCCCAGCGGCAGAGCATCTCGCAGCCCGCGAGACGTCCGGTCTTGAGGTTGATCACCGGCTGGTAATACGGCTTCAGCTCCCCTGCGGCGATCGCCCGTTCGAGGTCGAAGGCCGGCAGTTTGCTGCGCCGCACATATTGCAGGGCCAGCACGAGGAACGCGCCGCTCATGATGCAGGCGATGATCGTAAAACTCACGTCGAGGTCGGCATAGTCCGCCCGCACCATCGCGAACGGCACGCCGGCTTCGAGCCTGATCGGCAGTTCGCCGGCAAATCCTTCGGAGGCGACGAACTCGACGGCGCCCCTGTTGTCGAAGGGTGACGGGTCGCCCGCCACCAGCACCGGCGTGCCATTGGTCAGCGACACGCGCACCATGGCGGTCGGCTTGAAGCGGCTGAGGAGGCTCTGGGTCGTGCTGGACACCATGGGCACGAAGGCGGAGACCCGCCGGGTCTCGCCAAAGGCCTGGGTGATTTTCATCACCGGCGTCGACAGATTGCCCAGCGTACCCACGCTCACCGTCTCGGTGTGGCCGGGAATGGCGAGATTTCCCGAGATTGGAGAAAAGGCGACCATCGACCCGAAGGCGTCGCAATATTGCACCCCGTCCGGGTTCTCGACGACCACCTGCTTTAGATAAAGACTCTGCTGCATCTCCTTGTGAACATTGGAGATAAACGTTGGCGTGCAGAGCGATGGGCTGTCGGCGAGGATGGTGCGGAGCGAGCCGATGCCATCGCGCGCGCCGCTCTCGATGCGCTCGGCAATCGCGTCGAGCGATTGCTGCAGCGTCACGCGTTCGCGCATCCGCACATAATTGTCCAGCAGCCAGTCGACGCCCATCACTGGCACAAATGCCAGGATGGCCGCGATCAGCGTCAGAACGTGCGAATACTTCGACTTCACGCCGCCAAGGCCCGACTCCCCCAGATTGCACTAGGGTTATCGGCCGGGCCTTAAGCGATGGTTAATGTTCGTTAACCACCCACCTAAGTCGGCGTATCCGCGAAGGGCTCGGCGGCAATCTGGAACGCACCTTCGTACACGATGTATCCCGGCCGCTCGGTCCAGATCATTTCGGTACTGGTACCGTACGCCTCCAGGATCGACGCGATGTTGCGCATCTGCGCAATGGGCTCGACCGCGTGGTCCTTGAACCAACTCAGGGCCACCCCCTGCGGATGGGCCTTGGCGCTGCGCGAGAGGCGGTCCGGTACCGGCAGGTGCTTGTTGAACAAGGCGAAGGCGGCCCTGGCGCGAGCCGCATCCCCGTCGCTCAACCGGCCCCGGCCCGCCATGCGCTCAAGCGCATGGATCAGACCCTGCCGGTGCTCGGAGCTGTGGTCGATCTCCGCTACGACAACCTGACGTAGCGGACACGTTTCATTTTTCCTGGACGTTCAGGCGCAGGTGCAGTTCGCGCAGCTGCTTGGCCGAGGCAGCGCTTGGCGCGCCCATCAGCAGGTCCTGCGCCTGCTGGTTCATCGGGAACAGCGTGATCTCGCGGAGGTTCTCCGCGCCACACAGCAGCATCACCACGCGGTCGATACCAAAGGCAGCGCCACCATGCGGCGGAGCGCCGTACTGGAACGCCCGGTAAAGGCCACCGAACTGCTCTTCGACCTCGGCCCGCGACTTGCCGGTGAGTTCGAAGGCTTTCACCATCGTCTCCGGCTCCTGGTTACGGATCGAGCCTGAGGCGATCTCAAAACCGTTGCAGACTGCGTCGTACTGGTACGCCTTGATGGTCAGCGGATCCTGCGACTCCAGCGCCTCGCGGCCGCCCTGCGGCATCGAGAACGGGTTGTGGGCGAAGTCGACGCGCTTTTCTTCCTCGCTCCACTCGTAGAACGGGAAGTCGACGATCCAGCAGAGCTCGAAGCGCTCGGTATCGACGAGGTTGAGCTCGGTGCCCACCTTGGTGCGCGCCTGGCCAGCGAACTTGTACATTTTTTCGGGACGGCCGAGCACGAAGAACACGGCATCACCCTCGCCGAGACCCAACTGCTGGCGGATCGCCTCGGTGCGCTCCGGTCCGATGTTCTTGGCCACCGGCCCCGCGCCTTCGAGCGCGCCGTTCTCGGTGCGCCAGAAGATATACGCGAGGCCCGGCTGGCCCTCCGACTGCGCCCAGCCATTCATGCGGTCGCAGAAGGCGCGGCTGCCGCCGGTCTTGGCGGGAATCGCCCAGACCTCGGTCTTCTCGTCGCTGGCGATCTGGCCCGCGAACACCTTGAAGCCCGAACCGGCGAAATGCGCCGTCACGGCCTGCATCTCGATCGGGTTGCGCAGGTCCGGCTTGTCCGAACCATATTTGCGGATCGCCGTGTCGTACGGGATGCGCGGCCATTCCTTGGTCACCGGCTTGCCGTCCGCGAATTCCTCGAAGATCGAGATCATCACCGGCTCCACCGTACCCCAGATGTCTTCCTGCGTGACGAAGCTCATCTCGAGGTCGAGCTGGTAGAACTCGCCCGGCAGGCGGTCGAGGCGCGGATCTTCGTCACGGAAGCACGGCGCGATCTGGAAATAGCGGTCGAAGCCCGCCACCATCAGCAGCTGCTTGTACTGCTGCGGTGCCTGCGGCAGCGCGAAGAAAGTGCCCGGATGGATACGGCTCGGCACGAGGAAGTCGCGTGCGCCTTCCGGCGACGAGGCCGTCAGGATCGGCGTCGAGTATTCGGCAAAGCCGGCGCCGTTCATCTTCTGGCGCATCGCGGCGATGATCTTGGTGCGCTTGACGATGTTGGCGTGCAGCGTCTCGCGGCGGAGGTCGAGGAAACGATACTTGAGCCGCAGCTCTTCCGGATAATCGGGCTCGCCGAACACCGGCAGCGGCAGTTCCTTGGCCTCGCCCAGCACCGTCATCTCGCGGATGAACACTTCCACCGCGCCGGTCGGCTGCTTGGCGTTCACCGTCTCGGGCGTACGGGCCTTCACCTCGCCGTCGACGCGGATCACCCATTCCGAGCGCACGGTCTCGGCCAGCTTGAAGGCCGACGAATCCGGATCGATCACCAGCTGCGTCTGGCCGTAATGGTCGCGCAGATCGATGAACAGCAGGCCGCCATGGTCGCGGACACGATGCACCCAGCCCGAAAGCCGCACATTATTGCCCACGTCCGCCGTAGTCAGAGCGGCACAGGTGTGGGAGCGGTAAACGTGCATTTTTTGGGTTCTCGTTGCAGGGTTGGAGTCGGCCAAAATGGCGCCGGACAAGCGCATGCGAGGCCCGGATTGTCAAGATTCCGGCCCATCCCACGGGTAACCTTGTCTTATTCGGCGCTGGAGCGGCGCGCAAACCCCTGATATGAGCGGCACTTCTAGCCCTGGTGTCCCGGGGCGCCTAAACACGCGAAGACTGGACCAATGGAGCTGATTACCACGACCGACGCGCTTGCCGCCTTCTGCGCGCGCGCCACCCAATTCGAATTCGTCACCGTCGACACCGAATTCCTGCGCGAAACCACCTATTGGCCGAAACTCTGCCTGTTGCAGGCCGCCACCCCGGATGAAGCGATCCTCGTCGATCCGCTCGCCGACGGGCTGAGCCTCCAGCCGTTTTTCGAACTGCTGGCCAACAAGAAGGTCGTCAAAGTATTCCATGCCGCCCGGCAGGATATCGAGATCTTCGTCAAGCTCTCCGGCGTCGTGCCGCAGAACATCTTCGATACCCAGATCGCCGCCTCTGTCTGCGGCTTCGGCGACAGTGTCAGCTACGACAATCTCGTGCGCTCGGTCACCGGCGTCGATCTCGACAAATCTTCGCGCTTCACCGACTGGTCGCACCGGCCGCTCACCGAAAAGCAGCGGCTCTACGCCCTCGCCGACGTCACGCATCTGCGCGACATCTATGTGAAGCTGCGCCAGCAGGTCACCGACACCAATCGCTGGGACTGGGTCGAGGACGAACTCAGCGTCCTGCGCTCCATCGACACCTATGTCGTGAAGCCCGAAAACGCCTGGGAGCGGTTCAAGACCAAGCTCAGCCGCCCGCGCGATCTGGCTGCGCTGAAAGTCATCGCCGCCTGGCGCGAGCGCCGCGCGCAGGACACCGACCAGCCCCGTAGCCGCGTGCTCAAGGACGATGCGCTGATCGAACTCGCCATGCAGCGCCCGCAGGCGCCCGAGGCCTTCGACAAGCTGCGGGCCGTGCAGCGCGGCTATGGCCGCTCCTCCGCCGCGCAGGAGCTCATCGCGCTGATCAAGCAGGTCGAGGAACTGCCCAAGAACGAGTTGCCGCCGGCGCCCGAGCGCTACCGCGGTCCCTCGCCAAAAGGTGCTGTGGGCGATCTCGTCCGCGTCCTCCTCAAGGCCGTCAGCGAAGAGCATGGCGTTGCCGCCCGCATCCTCGCCACGTCAGACGAAATCGACGCCCTTGTGCTCGATGACGACGCCGACGTGCCGGCGCTGCGCGGCTGGCGCCGCAAGCTGTTCGGCGAAAAAGCCCTGGCCATCAAGCACGGCAAGATCGGCCTCGCCGCCACCCGCAAGGGCGTCATCGAAATACAGATCGAAAACTAAAACTGAGGGCGGGCAGTTAGGCCGCCACGATTTCCGAGCTCTTGATGCCCGCGACGCTGGCCAGTTGGTCAAGGCGCCCCTGCAGATGCTCGCCGGCCAGGAACGCAAGTTCGGTCGGCAGATGCAGCCTCAGCCGGTTGCCCTCGAGAGAGAAGCTGGTGCGGGGCAGGACGCCGGGCATTGCTGCCGACATCGGATAGGCGACGCGGAAAATCGCGCCCAGCAGCCTTGCCTTCATGTTCGAGGCCGGCCCCGCCAGCTCGATCAATTGCTGGCTCATGGATTTGTGCTTGAGGCCCATGTAGCGGACCGCCAGGGACTCGGCGAGAAACGCCCGGCCCGGATGATCAACGCCCGCCAGCGAGCCATAGGTGACCATGTTGACGCTCTGCTCGCCGCGATAGTCCGGATGGCCCCGCCAGCCGATATCGGAGAGGTAGCAGGCGACCTTGCGCAGCCGCTCCTCCTCTTCGTTTTCCTTGACGTGGATGGCGTTCAGGAACTGGCCGGTGAAATCAATCAGATCGCCCGCATGGGCCGGCGATCGCGAGCGCAGGATTGAGACTTCCTCGGCGCCCTGCAGTAGCGGGTCGACAGCCTGCTCCTCTGCCGGCAGCAGGCTGTAGAGATAGCCTTCACGCACGCCCAGGGCCGAGAACATCACCGTCTCGAACTTGCCTGCCCGCAGCACTTCGCTCAGCACCGCAGCACCGAACGGGGCGAGGTCCCGGCGTGACGAACTGGCGTGTTCGGCACCCTCGTAAGGCTTGCCCGCCACCGCCGCTTCGACGATCTCGTCGCACATCTTGATGATGTCGCTCGCCGCGGCCGTGTAGTGCTGCACCATATGCAGCGGATAGTCGCGCAGCACCTGGTGGATCTTCGCCAGCGTCCGCCACGTACCGCCAATGGCGCAGAACTGGCCGCCGGCCTTGCGGTCGAGCAGCGCCGATGTGGCAACCCGCTGCCGCGCCAGTTCGCGCGCCTTGGCGACCGATTTGCCGGAATCGTCCTGCATGCGGATGACGCCGAGTTCGTGGGTCTCGCCCACCGCGTCATGGCCGGCGGTGATCGACGACAGTTCGAGGCTGCCGCCGCCGAGGTCGCCGACGATGCCGGTAAAATTGGGAATGCCGGCCACCACGCCAAGCGCCGCGAAATGCGCCTCGGCCTCGCCGCTCAGCACCTGCACGCTAGCCCCCATCGTCGCCTCGACGGCATCCACGAACGCCTTGGAATTGGAGGCATCGCGGACGGCGGACGTCGCAAGGATGTGTACCTCACCGGCCTTCATCAGCCGCGCCACCAGCGCGAAGCGCTGGATCGCCGTCAGCGCCCGGTCGACATTCTCGTAGGCCAGCCGCCCGGTCTGGGCGAGTCCGCGGCCCAGCGCGCAGGAGGATTTTTCGTTGTAGAGCGGCGTGAGCGAACGGGCGAGCCGCTCATAGACGACCAGACGCACCGAGTTCGAGCCGATGTCGAGCACGGCCACGGGCCGCGCACCCTGAATGCGTCCCTGCGCCGTCGGGTCCGACTCGAGACCCCAGAGTTGGTTCAATCGTCACTCTCTTCGTTGTCGCGCGGTAGAGCGCTGCCGCGACCACTCAGGCTCGCATTGGTCATGAAGTAGTTATGCGCGCTGTAGGGTTCTTCTCCCTCCGCCAGCGGCTGCCGATGCGAACTGCCGTCGGGGAGAACCTCCCAGCTCTGCTGGTTGTCCTTGAGATACGCCACGAGCATGCGGTCGAGGATCTGCTTATGCACGGTCTTGTTCAGGATGGGAACCATCACCTCCACGCGCCAGTCGAGGTTGCGCTGCATGATGTCGGCCGATGACATGTAGACCTTGGCCTTGCGCGAGGGCATCGGCTCGCCCTGCCCGAAGCAATAGATGCGCGAATGCTCGAGGAAGCGCCCGACCACCGATTTGACCCGGATATTGTCGGAAAAGCCCGGAATTCCGGGCCTCAGGCAGCAGATACCGCGCACAATCAGCTCGATCTTCACGCCCTTCTGGCTGGCGCCATAGAGCGCGTCGATGATCTCCGGATCGACCAGCGCGTTCATCTTGAGCCAGATGTTGGCCGGTTGGCCGCGCTCGGCGAACCCCACTTCCCTGGCGATGTGCTCAAGCAGCGTCGAGCGGAGGTTTACCGGCGAAACCGCAATCGCCTCGAGTTCGGTCGGCCGCGCATAGCCCGTGATGAAGTTGAACACGCGGGCCACGTCGCGGGTGATCGACGGGTCGGTCGTGAAATAGCTGAGGTCGGTATAAATCTTGGCGGTGATGGGGTGATAATTGCCAGTGCCGAGGTGGCAATAGCTGACCAGCTTGCCGCCCTCGCGCCGCACCACCTGGCTCATCTTGGCGTGCGTCTTGAGCTCGATGAAGCCGAACACCACCTGCGCGCCGGCCCGTTCGAGGTCGCGCGCCCAGCGGATATTGGCCTCTTCGTCGAACCGCGCCTTGAGCTCGACCAGCGCCGTCACCGACTTGCCCGCCTCGGCCGCAATCACCAGCGCCTTGACGATCGGGCTGTCGCGCGACGTGCGGTAGAGCGTCTGCTTGATCGCTACCACATCGGGGTCGCGCGCCGCCTGCATCAGGAACTGTGCCACCACGTCGAACGATTCGAACGGATGATGGACGAGCAGATCCTTGGCCCTGATGGCCGCGAACAGATCGCCATTATAGTCGCGCACCCGCTCGGGATAGCGCGGAATATAGGGCTGGAACTTCAAATCCGGCCGGTCGATCTCGCAGATCTTGCTGGCGTCGGCGAGGCCGAGAAAGCCTTCCACCTCGAACGTGTCGGCGGCCGTGGCGCCCAGCCGCTCCGAGATCTGGCGCCGCAGTGCCCGCGGCATCTTTTTCTCGATCTCGAGCCGGATCACCTGGCCGCGCCGGCGTTGGCGCAGGGCCAGTTCGAACTCGACCACGAGGTCGGCCGCCTCGTCGTCGATTTCGATTTCGCTGTCGCGGATGATGCGGAAGGCGCCGGAACCCGCCACTTCATAGCCGGGGAACATCTTGTGCAGGAACAGGTTGATCAGCGTGTCGATGGTCACAACCTCGACCCTGCCATCTGCCACCAGTCCCGATGGCAACGTGATGAAGCGGTCGAGATTGGACGGCACGCGCACCAGCGCCGTGAGCGTCTGCGCCGAGCCCGGCCGCACCAACTCGAACGCCAGCGTGAAGCCGAGATTGGGAATGAACGGGAACGGGTGCGCCGGATCGACGGCGATCGGCGTCAGCACCGGGAAGATTTCCTCGCGGAACAGCCGCTGCAGATAGCGGATCTGGTCCTGCGTCAAATCATCGGCTTCGTGGATCACCACGTCCTTGGCGAACAATTCTTCGCGCAGCGTCTGCCAATGGTCCTGCTGCTCGAGCTGCAAATGTTGGGCGAGCGTCGCGATCTCGTCGAGTTGCTCGGCCGGCGTCAGCCCGTCGGCGCTCTGCTTCTGGAGACCGGCGCGCAACTGCCCCTTCAGGCCGGCGACCCGCACCATGAAGAATTCGTCGAGATTGTTGGCCGAGATCGAAACGAACCGCATGCGCTCGAGCAGCGGGTGGTTCTTGTTGCCCGCTTCCTCCAGCACCCGCATGTTAAACTGCAGCCAGCTGACCTCGCGGTTGACGAAACGCGCCGGGCTCGACTTCAGCGCCTCGACATCGGGCGTCGCGGCCTCGTCGGGCAGGATTTCGGCCATCTCATTCATCGTCATCGCCTTCCAGGTCGAATTCCAGCTGATCGACACCGCGCTCGGCCAGCGCCGCAGCGGCTACCGAACGGGTTATCGCCGTCCCGCGGCTCAGCGCGATCCGGTCCACGAGATCGACCAGCGCAACCGCCTCTTCGGGCGAGCGCTCCATCCGGGCCACCAGATACTGGATGATCTTCGGATCGACGCTCACCTGCCGATCGCCGAAGAGCTTCACGAACATCTGTGACAATTGGATGTCGTCGCTCAGCGACATCGTGAACCACGCCGCGAGACGCGCCCGCGACTTCAGATCATCTGTCTCGAAGGGCCAGTTTGCAACCGGTTCGCGGCTGGTCATCAACACCGGACGGCTATCCCGCATGGCTTGGTTAAGCAGGTGGAACAACGCGTCCTCGTCAAATCCGCTCCGCTCTACGTCCTCGACCACCAAGGGGCGGGTACCGCCCTGCCGTGACAGCTCTTCCAGTTCGTCCGGTGCCGCGACATGCGCCCCGGCCCGCTCCGCCCAGATCCGGCTCAGATGCGACTTGCCGGATTTTGCCGGCCCCTCGATCAGCGTCAGCGGTCCGGCCCAGTCCGGAAATGCCCTGATATGGGCAAGCGCCAGCCGGTTGCCGTCGCCCTCGATGAAATCATCCTCAAGATGCGACGGCTCATGCCCATAGTCGAAGGGCAACTGTCCGCCATGGCTGACCGGGCTCATTTTTCGGGCGTCAATCTCTTGCGGCGGCGCGATGCCGGCGCAGTGTCGCTAGCCGGCGATGCGGGCGCTGCCGCAGCCATGGCCAGCTCGACTTCGGGCTCAATCCCGTCGGCGGCCGCCAGCCGGGTCGGCCGCTCGCCATTGTAGAGCGCGCTCTCCTTGTAGCGCTTGACGGCATAGCGGGTCAGCGTCGCGGTGATCGCCGCAAGCGGCACCGCGAGGATCAGGCCGACAAAGCCGAACAGCAGGCCGAAGGCGAACAACGCGAACATCAGCCACACCGGGTTGATGTTGATGCTCTGCCCGACGAGCTTGGGATAGAGCACGTTCCCTTCGAGGAACTGGCCGACCATGTAGACGAGGAACACGATCACGACGAACCACCAGTTCGGCGAGAACTGCACCAGCGCAATACCCATCGACAGGGTAAAGCCGGTGAGGAAGCCGAAGAACGGCACGAAGCTGAACAGCCCGGTGATGAGGCCGATGACGAGCCCGAAATTGAGGCCCGTCAGCGTCAGTGCCGTCGTGTAATAGATTGTCAGCACCAGGATCACCGAGCCCTGGCCGCGAAACACGCCGGCCATCGAGCGGTCGATCTGGTCGATCACCGTGCGGACTTCCCGCCGATGCTCGCGCGGCAGCAGATCGTCGATGCCCTTCACCATGCCTTCCCAGTCGAGCAGCAGGTAGAAGGCGACGACCGGCGTCAGGATGACGAAGGCGAGGGCGCCGAACACGGTAATGCCGCTCTGCAGCACCTGCGCCGTGAGGTTGCCGATGAACTCCACGCCGGTGCCGAGGAACTGCGCGAGGCTCGACTGCAGCTGGTTTGTCCGTTCCGGCCCTAGCCACTCGGTCAGTTGCGGCACCATTGTGCGCACCAGTTCGTTCAGCTCACCGAAATAGCCCGGCAGGCGGAGCGCCAGGCCGCCAATCTGCGAGATGATCAGCGGCGCCACGATGAAGAACACGCCGATGATCGCGCCGATCACCCCCAGCAGCACAATCGCCGTCGCCCAGCCGCGCCCGATGCGCAGCCGTTCGACCAGATTGACCAGTGGATTGAGAATGTATGCGAGGGCGATACCGACCACGAAGGGCAGCAGGATCGGGCGGAACAGCCAAAGGGCGAAAACCACAACGACGGTGAAGCCGACCCAGATCAGCACCTGAGTTCTCAGTGTCATGCCCGCACGTACCCTTGCGTCGCCCTAGTCAAGCGGCTATCAGCGCGTCTGTTCCGACCCCTCCCCGAGCCGGCGAAAGCGCCTATGTCCGACGCATCGAACCTGCCATCAAATGGGCTTAGCTACAAGCATGCGGGCGTCGACATCGACGCCGGAAACGCACTTGTGGACGCCATCAAGCCGGCCGTCCGGTCGACCCGCCGCCCCGGTGCCGACGGTGAAATCGGCGGATTTGGCGGCCTGTTCGACCTCAAGGCCGCAGGCTTCATCGACCCGGTGCTGGTCGCCGCCAATGATGGCGTCGGCACCAAGCTGAAGATCGCCATCGATACCGGCGCGCATTCGACCATCGGCATCGACCTCGTCGCCATGTGCGTCAACGACATCGTCGTCCAGGGCGCCGAGCCGCTGTTCTTCCTCGACTATTTCGCCACCGGCAAGCTCGACGTCGCGGTCGCCACGGCCATCGTCGAAGGCATTGCCGAGGGCTGCCGGATCGCCGGCTGCGCCCTGATCGGGGGCGAAACGGCCGAAATGCCGGGCATGTATCACGGCCACGACTACGACCTGGCCGGCTTTGCCGTCGGCGCCGCCGAGCGCGGCACCCTGCTGCCCCGCCCCGACGTCAAGGCGGGCGACGCCATCGTCGCCATCGCCTCCTCGGGCGTCCATTCCAACGGCTATTCGCTGGTCCGGAAGATCGTCGAGATCTCGGGCGTCGACTGGTATCTGCCCGCCCCCTGGGACGAGAGCCGCACCCTGTCGGGCGCCCTGCTCACCCCCACGCGAATCTATGTGAAGCCGCTTCTCTCAGCCATGAAGGCGGGCATCGGCCTCAAGGCCCTGGCCCACATCACCGGCGGCGGCTTCATCGACAATATCCCGCGCGTTCTGCCCGAGAACGTCTCGGCCCATATCGACCTCAACGCCGTCAGCGTGCCGAAGGTCTTCGGCTGGCTCGCCCGCGTCGGCGGCATGAGCGAACGCGAGATGCTGCGCACCTTCAATTGCGGCGTCGGCATGATCTGCGTGGTCGACCCCAGTGAGGCCGAAACCCTGGTCGCCCATCTCTACGAGCAGGGCGAAAAGCCCGCCATCATCGGCCGCATCACCGAGGCTGGCGCCGAGCCGGTAACCTTCGAAGGCAAGCTGGCGCTGTGAAAAAGCGCGTCGCGATCCTCATCTCAGGTCGCGGCTCGAACATGAGCGCGCTGATCGCCGCCGCCCGGGCGCCCGACTATCCGGCCGAAATCGTCGGCATCTTCTCGAACAATCCTGACGCCGCGGGTCTCGCCGTCGCCGCGGTGGATGGCATTGCGACCGCCGCCCTGTCCCACAAGGCCTACCCCGACAAGCCATCCTTCGAGGCCGCGATGAACGCTGCCCTCGACGCCTGGCAGCCCGACATCATCTGCCTCGCCGGATTCATGCGCCTCCTCAGCGCCGATTTCTGCAATCGCTGGGCCGGCAAGCTGATCAACATCCACCCCTCGCTGCTGCCGCTACATAAGGGCCTCCACACCCACGAACAGGCCCTCGCTGCGGGTGTGGCGGAACATGGCTGCACCGTACATTTCGTCACGCCCGGCATGGACGAAGGCCCGCTGATCGCCCAGGCCCGTGTCCCTGTCCTCCCCGGCGACACTTCCGACTCCCTTGCCGCCCGCGTCCTCGTCGAAGAGCACAAACTCTACCCCGCGGCCCTCGCCATGCTGGCGCGGGGCGAAGTCCGCTTCGCTTCCTGATGTCCGCCCTCCGCGCGCTTGCTTATCGTGGCCGTTTCCTCGGCCACCGCCTTCGTGCCGCCATCCGCCCGCCTCTGCCACAGACCGGCAACTACTTCGTCGCCGGGATTTCCGGGCTCGAGCTGCCACGCCACCCGTCGATCCGGCGCAGCCGGCCGCGTCCCTTGGAGCATCAGGACACTGACTACGCGCGCCGGTTCGACGACACGTCCCTGTTCTACGACGTCTTCCAGCTCGATGGCCGCGTCGTCGCTGTCGGCCCGCCGCTCCGCAATCTGGCCGAACTGGTCGACTCCGTCAGCGCATCGCTCGACGGCCAGCCGGTATCGCGGGAGTCCGACCTGCTGCTCAATGTGGAGCGCAGCAGCTTTCCGGGCAGCGGCAAGGTGCTGTCGCTCGAGGCTGGCGCCGGCGTGGGACGCCTCGAAGCCCCGGTACAGCCGGCTCAGCTCGACGTCTTCGACGGCCGTCGCGTGCTCCTCACCATTTCGAAGGACAACCGGCTCGACTGGATCGTCGACTGGCTGGAATTCCACACTCGCGTGCACGGCGTCGACGCCGCGCTGATCTATGACAATGGCTCGCAGAGCTATTCCCCAGCCGACCTCCTCGAACGCATTCGCCACGTGCCTGGCCTAGCCGCCGCGGTCGTCGTGCCGTGGCCCTACAAATATGGACCGGACGGCCTGCCCGACGGCCGCTTCTGGGACAGCAGTTTCGCGCAGCCGGTGATGTGGGAACATGCGCGCCGCCGTTTCCTCATGCGCGCCGCCGCTATGGTGAACGCCGACATCGACGAACTCATCGTCGCCGCGAGCGGCGGCACCTTGTTCGATCACTTGGCGCGCTCACCCTCGGGCGCCCTGCTCTATCCCGGCCAATGGATCACACCCGTCCGCCGTGGTCTGCATTGGAGCGGCCGGCGGCATCGCGACTTTCGCTACCGCCTCGACGGCGAAGCGCCCTATCTCAACAAATGGACGTGTGTCCCGGCGCGCGTGCCCGATGACGTGCAGCTCGGCATTCACCGCTTCATCGGCGCCTTCGAGGCCACCTACGTCCCCGAGATCACCTTCCGCCACTTCCGTGGCATCACCAACAATTGGAAGTACGACCGCATCCGTGGCCGCCGCCGCTACCGGCCACAGCGCCATATTGAGGACGAGGTCTGGGTCAGGCAGATGCGCGACATCGGCTGGAGCGACTAGACGGTCCGTCTAGTGCCGCGTTCTACGCCAGCCGGCGCGCTGCCGCCGCGCGGTGATAGGCGGTCACGTCGCCGGCGCCGAGCGGTTTACCGAAGTAAAAGCCCTGGAACAGTCGGGCGCCGAGCCCCATCAGGGCGTTGAGCTGGCCCTGGGTTTCGACGCCTTCGATGACGCAGTCGAGACCGAGATTGTGGCAGAGATCGACGGTCGTCTTGACGATCGCCTGGCTGGCCCGGTCGCTCTCGATGGTCGCGACGAAGGCCCGGTCGACCTTGATGCGGTTCAGCGGCAGCAATTGCACCCGGCTGAGACTCGAATGGCCGGTGCCGAAATCGTCGAGCGAAATCCGCGCGCCATGCGCCAGCAGCATCAGCAGGGCCTCCGTCGCCTCGCCCATGTCGCGCATCACCGCTGTCTCGGTGATCTCGAAATCGAGCCGGCAGGGCTTTACGGGCGAGGCCGCCAGCGTCTGCGACAGCAATTGCATCGCGTCGATCGACGCCAGATCGAGCACCGACAGGTTGACCGCGATACGGAGCGGCGCCGGCACGTCGTGCAGCATGGCCTGGGCCTTCACCACCATGGCGCGGGTGATGATCGGCACGAGGCCGAGCCGTTCGGCGATCGGGATGAAGTCGGCGGGCGACACCTGGCCGAGCGTCGGGCTGCGCCAGCGCGCCAGGGCCTCATAGCCGATGCGCTCGCCGCTGCGCACGTCGACGATGGGCTGGAACACGGCTTCGAGCTCCGTGGCAAGATCGGCCGCCATCAGCGCCGCCTCGAGCCGCCGCTCGATGGCGATGCGGTGGGCGTGCTCGTCCGAGAAGCGCACGGCGCTGCCGCGCGTTTTGCCCTTGGCGGCATAGGCGGCGTAGTCGGCGCGCGCGAGGTTCATCTCGGCCGTGTCGTCATGGCGCGATTCAGCAAAGCCCACCGAACCCGACAGCCGCGCCACGGCATTGGCGTAGCGGAACGGCTGCTGCAGCGCCCCGACGATGGCGGCGGCGCTGGCGTCTAGATCTTCGGTGCGCGTGCCCGACGGCATGACGAGGCCGAACTCGTCGCCGCCCAGCCGCGCCACAATCGTTCCCGGCCTCACCAACTGGCTCAGCCGGGTTCCCACATCCTTGAGCACCTGGTCGCCGATGGCATGGCCGAACACGTCATTGATCGACTTGAAGCCGTCCAGATCGACGATCCCGACGATCAGTTCATGTCCCGGCTTGCGCGCCCCCAGCCGCTCCTTCAGCAGCGCCAGGAAATGCCGGCGATTGGGCAGCTCGGTCAGCGCATCCATATTGGCAAGCCGGCCGTTCACCTCCGACAATTCGCGCGCCGTTTCCTCCCGCTGGCGCGCATCAAGGCGCGAGCGGACCAGTTCGTCGAACTGCACCGAATTGCGGATCAGGATAGCAATCATCACCGCCTCGACCAGCAGCAGATTGAGCAGCAGCACGTGCTGGTCGGTGAAGTGTAGATAAACCAGCGTCGGCAGCAGCACCGTCAGGGCAAGCGCGTAGGCCGCGAGCCGCAGATGCATCAGGCAGAACAGGCAGCCGATCGGCGTCAGCGACAGAAAGAACGTCACGTAGGCACGTTCCTGCGGCCCGCCGTAGTTGCTCAGCGCAATGCCCCAGGCCGCGAAGCTGCAGCCGAGCACAACGGCGAAAAGCACCGTCATGCGCATCATCCGCGCCGCCATGAAGGGCGTGATCTCGAAATCGCGGCTCCGCCACCACCGTGTCGTGCGCCAGACGCACACCGCTGCCAGCAACAGCGGCAGGTAGATGACCATGACGTCGGGCGCTTCGCCCCAGAACGTCGCGACCATTGCGCCGCTGCAGATCAGCACGATCGCGTACATGACCGGGATGTGGCTCTGCAGCGCATAGGCGCGCGCCACGAGCAATTCGGGCTCGTTGAAATAGGCCCCGCCCACGCGACGGAGCAGTCCAGACAGTCGGCTGGGCTGGCTGATCAAGGCAGCAACTCGATACGCAATTAAAACAATGGGATATTCAACTAGCGGCACCGTGCCCATCGGCAGTTAAAGAACAGACAAACCGCGCAAGAATTCTGTATTGGCCGGATAAAGAATGCATTGCATTCAACCCGACCCCGGCGCCATCACTCGATTTGATCGGTGCCATCGTCAAAATCGGTTCGACCCGACTCCCCCCGCGGCATAGCGTGCGCGCTTTCGGAGGCCTTCATGCCGCTACGCTACTGGGCGCTCATCATTTCGCTGGGCGCCGTCTGGGGTTGTTCGTTCCTGTTCAACGCGGTGCTGATCCGCGAAATCAGCCCGCTCTGGGTCTCGGCCGGCCGCGTCACCATCGGCGCCGCCATCTGCTGGGTGTTCTTTTTTGCCCTGCGCAAGAAGCTGCCCACCGACTGGCGGCTCTATCCCCAGCTGATCGTCCTCGGCATGCTGAACTACGCCATCCCCTTCGCGCTGTTCCCGTTTGCCGAGCAGACCGTCGCCAGCGGCATTGTCGGGGTCATCAACGGCATGACGCCGATGACCACGGTCATCGTCAGCCAGCTCTGGCCGGGCGGCGAGAAGGCCACCTGGAACAAATCCATCGGCGTGATCATCGGCTTCATCGGCGCCATCATCCTTGCCTCGCCGGCCTTCGGCGACGGGGCTTCGGCGCAGGTAATCGGCCTGTTGGCCGCCCTCGCGGCAACGCTCTGCTACGCGCTCACCCTCAATTACGCGCGCCGCTTCAAGGACATCGACTCGCCCACCATCGCCTCCCTGTCGCTCACCGCCGCGGCTCTGGTCGCCATTCCGGTCGCCCTGCTCTTTTCCGGCGTGCCGGTCATCACCCGCACCGAAACCTGGCTGTCGCTGTTCGGCATCGGCATCTTCTCGACCAGCTTCAGCTTCCTGCTGGTCTACTGGCTGCTGCCCAAGGTCGGCGCGACGAATCTGTCGCTCAACACCTTCATCACCCCGATCTCGGCGATCCTGCTTGGCGTGCTGGTCCTCCATGAGCGCTTCCAGCTCATCCACATCGCGGGCATAGTCGTGATCTTCCTCGGGCTGGTCTTCATCGACGGCAGGCTGGTGAAGCGCTTCATGCCAAAGCCGGCCTAGCCGGCGGGCGGACGGTTCAATCGGCGTTCAGGCAGGTCGGTGCAGCTTCGGGGATACGGAGGGATCGGCCATGTACTTGAAGACCATCAGCCCGGCGGAAGCCACCGGCGAGCTCGCCGGCATGTATCAGGCGGAGATCGCCGCCATGGGCCGGGTGATGGAGGCGACCAGCTGCTGGTCGGCCCGTCCCGACATGATCCTGCCCATCGAGCATCTGCTGCACCAGATGCGCGACGGCTGCTCGCTCGGCCTCATCAACTTCCGGCTCATCACGCTGATCGCCGCCAAGCACATCCCGTCAAGCTATTGCAGCCACGTCTATTTCTACACGCTGTCGAAGGCCCTCGGTCGCGACAAGGTGCTCGCCATCCAGCGTGACTTCCGCAATGCCGGGCTGGAGCCGAAGGACGTCGCCATGCTCGCCTATGCCGAGCAGATCGCCATCGATGCGAGCAAGATCACCGAAGCCGATATCGCGGCGCTGCGCGCCCACGGCTTCACCGACATCAACATCGCCGACATCGCCCTCGCCGCGTCCTTCCGCAGCTTTATGAGCCGCTATTTCGACGCCGTCGGCGCGACGGTCGAGCCGTCCTTCCTCGACGACGACCCGGCCATCCGGGCCGAACTGGCGGTGGGCAAGAAATAGCGGCGCGTCTCCCCTAGAGAAGACCAGACGCCTTCACTGCCCGGCATCCTCAGGAGCAACACCTTCCGGTGCCATTACGGTCGGCAAGGGCGTGGCGCGCTCGCCCTTATGCTTGCGGTAGCGGTACTTGCTTTGATACTCGCGCCGCTGCCTGGCGATCTCGTAAAGCACGATGCCCGAACTGGTCCCGAGATTGAGGCTCTCGATCATGCCGAACATCGGAATGGCCACACACATCTCGCTGCGTTCGACCGCCAGCGGGCTGATGCCACGGCTCTCATTGCCGAACCAAACGGCGAGCTTGGTATGGCGCGTGTAGTCTCCCTCATGGAGGAAGATGCTGGTCTTTCCCTTCACATGCGGCGAGGTGACGACTGAGGCGAAACCCTTGCTTTCCAGATACGAGAGGCAGGCCTCAGTACTGTCGAAGCGTCGCACGAACGTCCATTTGACGGCCGAAACGGAGGTATTGAACAGCGACGGCCGGCCGCGCATCTCCTGCCAGTCGTCGGGCAGGGTGTTGCGTGGATCGACCACATAAACCTTCTCGACGCCGAGCGCGTTGACGTTCCGGATAACCGTTCCGATATTCTTGATGTCGTTCGGGTCTTCGATGACCGCGATCAAATTCTTGCAGCGAAAGTTCTTGATCGCTTCGGCGCGCTTGCGAACCGATGGCTTTGACTTCTTGGGCTCATCATCCACCACGAGCTAATCCCTTCGGGCCAAAAACCCCATATTCATTTAAGTATCTCGTTCAGTGCCGCCAGCAAGTCGAGTCCACTCGACCAGCAGTACAGCTGCAATTTCGTTAATGTCTAGGTAATTTTGCCGCGCGCGACTAGGCAGAACGTATCCACCAATACTGCTTCCCATGATTGGCGATACTGTCGGGAAGAAATCGCGGAACCCCGCCCCGGCCGGTCCGTTGCACTCCCGAAAGGGAGCCTCGCCATGTCCCGCGACCCGCATATTCCGGCCGAAAAGCCGTTCACGCCGTTTCCGATTTCGCACCCGATCTTGCCGCCGGGTTCCTCACCCGCCGATCCGGGCCGCGACACGCCCCTGCCAGACCAGTTCGACGAGGGCAATGGCGTCCATCCGCACAGCGGCAACCGTCCGCCGGCGGAGGAGAAGGACCGCGGCGAACGGCGCCGTCGCTAGTGCTTATCGATCTTGCTGAGGAAATAGGTCAGCGCGACGATCACCAGTGCCCCGGCGCCGCCGAGATAGAGAATGTCGATCCCGCCGCTCCAGGTGATCGCCTTGCCCAGAAAGAACACGGCAAGCACGGTGATCGAGACGCCCACAAGCTTTGACTTGAGGTCGTCGAGATCGTTGATCCTCAGCCAGTTGGGCAGTTCGAGGTCCTGCCGGAAATAGAGCTGGTAGAGGCCAAGCGATACCACCTGCACAACCGTTGCCAGCAGGAACAGATCGACGATCTCGATCGCATGCAGCAGCGCCGCGTCCCGGCTCAGCGGGTGCTCGCCCGGCACCAACAGATGCTGGATGAAGTTCCAGGTGTCGATCGTGCCCCACACCATCAGCGCGAGGGCGGCAGCCATCGTGGCCACCACCGGCAGGATGATGATGGCGCGCACGAAGGCGCCGGCCACCGCGAAAGCCTTCGACTTCGGACGGGCTTCGGTCGGCGACGCCGGGGTTGTCTTGGTCGCCATTATTCGAGCCCGAGTTTCTTTTTCAGGATCTCGTTGAGCGCCTGCGGGTTGGCCTTGCCGCCCGAGGCCTTCATCGCCTGGCCGACGAACCAGCCGATCAGCGTCGGCTTCGCCAGCACCTTGGCCACCTGATCCGGATTGGCGGCGATGATCTCGTCCACCACCTTCTCGATGGCGCCGATGTCGGTCACCTGCTTCATGCCGCGCGCTTCGACGATGGCCGCCGGGTCGCCGCTCTTGTCGTCGGTGATGATGATCTGCAGCAGATCCTTGGCAATCTTGCCCGAGATCGTGCTGTCGGCGACGAGATCGACAATGCCCGCGACCTGCGCCGGCGTGATGTGCGTCTCATACATTGAGAGCCCGACGCTGTTGGCATAGGCCGAAATGTCGCCCATCACCCAGTTCGCCACCGCCTTGCCGTCGCGCTTCTTGCCGCCATGCGCCACGGCCGCCTCGTAGTAGTCGGCGCTCTCGCGCTCGAGTGTCAGCACCATCGCATCATAGGGCGTCACGCCATAGTCGCGGATGAAGCGGGCCATCTTTTCGTCCGGCAGTTCCGGCAGGTGTTCGGCCAACGCCGCAATGAAGGCATCATCGAATTCGAGCGGCAGCAGGTCCGGATCGGGAAAGTAGCGATAGTCATGCGCTTCTTCCTTGGAACGCATCGAACGCGTCTCGCCCAGCTTCGGGTCGAACAGGCGCGTCTCCTGGTCGATCTTCCCGCCATCCTCCAGAATGTCGATCTGGCGGCGCGCTTCATACTCGATCGCCTGGCCGGCGAAGCGGATTGAATTGACGTTCTTGATTTCGCAGCGCGTACCGAACTCGCCGCCCGGCTTCCTTACCGAAACGTTAACGTCGGCGCGCATGGAACCCTGTTCCATATTGCCGTCGCAGGTGCCGAGATAGCGCAGGATGGCGCGCAGCTTGCTCAAATACTCCTTGGCCTCTTCCGAGGAGCGGAGGTCGGGCTTGGAGACGATCTCCATCAGCGCCACGCCCGAGCGGTTGAGATCGACAAAGCTCATGTTTGGATGCTGGTCGTGGATCGACTTGCCGGCGTCCTGCTCGAGATGCAGGCGCTCGATACCGATCTCGATCTGCCCCTCCGGCATATCGAGCAGCACCTTGCCCTCGCCGACAATGGGGTCCTTGAACTGGCTGATCTGGTAACCTTGCGGCAAATCCGGATAAAAATAGTTCTTGCGGTCGAAGATCGACCGCTTGTTGATCGCCGCCTTCAGCCCGAGCCCCGTGCGTACCGCCTGGCGGACGCATTCCTCGTTGATGGTGGGCAGCATGCCGGGCATCGCCGCATCGACGAAGCTGACATTGGAATTGGCCGGCCGGCCGAACTCGGTCGAGGAGCCGCTGAACAGCTTGCTCTCCGACGTCACCTGGGCATGCACTTCCATGCCGATGATTACTTCCCAATCGCCGGTCTGGCCCTTGATGAAGCTCTTGGGGTTCGGGGTACGCGTGTCGATGAGGGTCATTATTGTCCGATGTCGTCGATGGGGCCAGTCCAGGGGTCGAGCCGCTTTTCGAGCCTCACGCTCATCTGCGTCTCGTGGCCCGGGCGGCCTTCCGATTTGAGGGCCAGTATCTGGTAGCCCTGGTGCTGGTAGAAATTCACCGCCCGCACATTGTCGGCGAGCGTATCGAGTTGAATGCGGTCGGCGCCTTCGAGCTCAAGCATGGATTCGATGCGCCTGAGCAGTGCCGAGCCGACGCCATTATTCTGCAGCAGCGGCGTCACGAACAGGAACGGGACATAGGCCCTGCCCCGCGCCCGCTGGCACCAGCCCACCGCCACCCCGTTCACTTCGGCGACGATGATCCGGTCGAGCCCATCGCGCACCGCCGCGAGCAGGCGCTCCTGCTCGGCGTGCCGCGACGCGGCCGCCCCCGACAGGAACGGCAGCAGATCGCGCTCCCAGGCGACGAACGCAATGTCCGCCAGCGTCTCGATCTCGCTGGGAAAAGCTCGGCGGATTAGCGTGTTGAGTGCCATGAAAGGGATTACTTCGTGCCGCGACGAGCGACGATAATGCCCTTTTCGTAGTTCACGTTCCAGTCGATAAGCGTCTTCCAGATCAACTCGGCCTGATCCTCGTCGAGACCCAGTTCATCGGCCCGTTTGCGCTGCTTGCTGAGGATCGCCGAGATGCGCGCCGGATCATAGGCTTCGTGCGGATCGGTCTTGATCTCTGCCATGCGCGTCACATAGCGGTGCCGCTCCGCAAACAGCGTCAGCAGCGCCAGGTCGATCCGGTCCAGTTCGGTCCGGACATCTTCCTTGCTCGTGCAATCGGCGGGGGGTTTGTTCACTTGGTGCTCGCAACAGGCGGGAAATGGAAATCTCCTGCTGGTTTGCACGTCCCGGCCCACGATTTCAACCGCATGCCGCCTTGTTTGTGTTGCGGCTAATGGCCTAGGCTCATCGCAACAGGCCCAGAGCCTGATGGGAAGGGAAAGCATCATGATCAAACTTGTCGGGCTCGCTGCCGCGGGCCTCGCGCTGTCGTTCGGGACCGCGGGGGCACAGGAAGTGTCGGTGGCCTTCGGCGAGCATCTTGCCGTCATCGGCGGCTGCCATGATTGCCACACGGTCGGCTACAATGAGAGCGGCGGCAAGGTCGACCCGAATGTCTCGCTCGCCGGCAATCCGGCCGGCTTCGAGGGGCCGTGGGGCAAAACCTTCGCCAAGAACCTCCGGCTGACGCTCGCCAACATGAGCGAGGACGACTGGCTGCTGTTCTCAGACACTTTTGAGACGGCGCCGCCGATGCCGTGGTTCAACGTCCACGCCTTCACCGACGTCGAGTCGCGCTCGCTCTACCAGTACATCAAGTCGCTGCCCGGCGGCCTCGGTGAGCCGATGCCCGACAGCCTGCCCCCCGGCTAGACGGCGCGGGGCGTTCGGGGCTATTCAGCCTCTATTCAGCGGCCGCGCCTTAGTGCGGCCGCCCGGAGTACGAAACATGTCTAGCATTGTGGAGACCTGCTAGGGCCTCGTCCGCCCGGTAGCCTGAGCGCTGCCGCCGAACGAGGTCGATTGGGAACAAGGTGCCGTCCAGCGCGATGCGGACGGGACCTCGCGTGTTTGCGCCATGGCGCATTTCCCGGGTCACCACCAATTGGACATTTCCAGAGACGAACAGCGCGTGCTGCATGTGCTCGCGCAGGGCGGCAACATCACGCCGCTCAAGAACATCAAGGGCCGCATCCACGCCCTCGAACTCTATAACCGCGACGGCTGGCGGCTGCCGATCATCGACTTGCACCTGTTCAAGAAACTGCAGCGTAAGAAGGCGATCGCATCGCAGGACAGCCAGCCCTACCGCATCACGCGGCGCGGCCTCGAACTGGTCCGCAGCGAGTTCGACAATCGCTGAGCGGGCAGTTCGGCACGAACTTCCCTCTCCCGCCTGCGGGCGAGGGGTACCTTGCGCTGAGGCCGGGAACCCTCCCGCTTCACCCAAGTTAAACTATTGTGGGCCTCGCAGAAAAATCCCAATCGGGCTGCGGGGCCCACCACTTTCCCCAAATTGCTCAGGTCGCGGACAGGCTCACCGCCTGCTCGGGCGCTGCCGTCGCTTCCGCGACCGCCTCCACCCACACGCTCTTGGGCTCGCTCTGCATCTGCCCGAACCACGTCGCGAAGGCCGTATCGGCCGCGTCCCGCCCGACGCCGATGCGGATCACGCCATCGGGCGGCGACAGGCGCGTCGGGTCGAACAGATACCAGCGGCCCGAGAGATACGCCTCGAACACCGCGTGAAAGTCCTGCGGCTCAAGCTTCCAGCCATAAGCCGACACGAAGCGCGCCGGTATCCCCAGCGCCCGGCAGAATGTGATCCCCAGATGCGCGAAATCGCGGCACACCCCGGCGCGGGTCGTGAACGTGTCATAGGCCGACGTGCTGCCGTCGCTGCTGCCTTCGAGATAGTCGACATTGTCGTGGATCCAGTCGCAGATGGCGTCAACCCGCTGGTGTCCCGCCGGTGCATCGCCGAAGCGCCGCCAGGCAAAGCGCGCCAATTGGTCCGACTCGCAATAGCGCGACGGAAACAGATGGCTCATCACCCCAAGAGGCAATTCGGCTACCGGCACCTCGTCGACCTGCCCCGGATGCGTCAGCACCGGATCGGTCGCGACTTCCGCCTCATAGCGGATGGTGTAGCGCCCCGGCTGCAGCACCAGCCGCCGGTAGCGGTTGAGCGTCTCCGGGATTTCATGCGGCTCCGAGCGAAGGTCTGGGTTGATCGCAAAGCGTTCGCGCAGCACCTTTTGGCCCGCCTGCATGTGCTGTGCCTCGATATTGAGGATCAGCGTGGTCTCGCGTTCGGCCGTGTAGATCAGCTCCGAACCCAGTGAAAATTTCATGGCGCAGCCCCGTGGGAATGCCGCCAAACCCCTGGCCGGGCCGAAAGTTCCGCCTGCAACCCGTGTCCGGCACGCTCGTTCTGCTCGCCATGAGCATCCTCAAGGTCCACCACCGCACCACGTATCGCTACAGCGAGCCGGTCGGCTTCGGCGATCACCGCTGGCTGTTCCGGCCGCGCGACAGCCAGGAGCAGCGGCTGATCCTCGCCGAGCGGCAGATCTCGCCGGAACCGGCCGAGATCACCTGGATCCACGACGTCTTTTCCAACCAGATCGCCCTCGTCACCTTCGACGAACGCGCCCATGAACTGACCTTCGAGAGCGACATCACGCTCGAGCACACGCCCCAGACCGGCCCGCGCTTTTCTACCGACGACGAGGCGCGCAGCTGGCCGTTCGAGTACGATGCCGACACCCTCACCGACATCGAGCCCTACCGCCGGATCCACTACCCCGACCCCGATGTCGAGGCCTGGGCGAAGCGGCTCGTGCCCTATGGCGGCGTCGCCGATACGGCCAAGCTGCTGCTGACGCTGACCCAGGCGGTGCGCGAAACCTGCAGCTACAGCCGCCGCACCGATCCCGGCACGCAGCCGCCCGCCCTCACCCTTGAGCGCCGCCGCGGCACCTGTCGCGACTTCACCCTGCTGATGATGGAAGCGGCCCGCGTGCTCGGCTTCGCAGCGCGTTTCGTCACCGGCTACATCTATGTCCCGGCCCGCGACGAAGGCCGCATCCGGGGCGGTGGCGCCACCCATGCCTGGGTGCAGATTTTCCTGCCCGGCGCCGGCTGGGTCGAGTTCGATCCGACCAATGGCATCATCGGCAATCGCGACCTGATCCGCGTCGGCGTCGCCCGCGACCCGCGCCACGCCAAACCCCTGAGCGGCAGCTTCCGTGGCGACCGCGCCTACTATCTCGGCATGGAAGTCGACGTCCTCGTCAGCAAGCTCACGGAGCAGTCCGGCGCCACCCATCAGGGCGCCAGCGTCGCTTTCTACGGCTGACGCGGTTGATTTTCGGCCGTCCGCGCGTCACACACGCGCCCCATGCCCAACTATTCGCTCGCCATTTTCGATTTCGACGGCACGCTGGCCGACAGCTTTCCGTGGTTCATTGCCTCGCTCGACCAGACCAGCGAGCATTTCGGCCTCAACCGGGTCCAGCCCGACGAGATCGAGTCGCTGCGCGAACTTTCGAGCCGCGAGGCGCTCAACCATCTGCGCGTACCGATGCTGAAGCTCCCGGCAATCTCGGTCTATATGCGCAACCTCTTCGCCGAGGGCATCCACGACATCCCGCTATTCCCGGGCGCGTCGGAGACGCTGTTCGCGCTGCATGAGGCGGGCGTGAAGCTGGCGCTGGTCAGCTCCAACACCGAAAACAACGTCCGCCACGTCCTCGGCCCCGCCGCCGATATCGTCGACCACTACGCCTGCGGCTCCTCGCTCTGGGGCAAGGCCGAAAAGTTCAAAAGCGTGCTGCGCACCCTGCGCCAGTCCCCGGCCCGAACCATCGGCATCGGCGACGAAATCCGCGACATCGACGCCGCCCGCAAAGCGGGCCTCAGCGCCGGCTCCATCACCTTCGGCTACAATTCCCGCAAGGCATTGGCCGCCGCCCATCCGGACTTCCTGTTCGACGACTACGATGCAGTGAAGCGCGCGGTCCTCGACTAGCCGACAGCGAAGCTGCTTTATCCACCGACCCTCGACGCCACTATTCATTAGTCAGTCGAGGCGGTAGAATTGCGATTACTTTGCGAATACTTCGGGGGCGCTATGTTCCAGACCATCCCGTTGATTACGGGCATTTTCAGCCTGCTGGCATTCGTCGCTGCGATCGGCCTTCTGGCCTACCGCTCGCAACTCAAACAAAGCTCGGATCTGCTCAAAGGCGCGAACTCGCCCACCAAGCTCAAGGCGCTCAACCTCGTCCTTCGTCGTTATCACATCAACGCGGACAGCCTCACCCAGGACCAGCAGTTCCAACTTGCCCAGAAGGAGTTGGACCTCCACGCGAAACGGCAATTGCAGATGGCCCTCACGGTCGGCGCCATTGCCTTGCTCCTTGCCGTGGTCGCGATCGTCTACATTATTGGCGGGGGCGGTGTGACCTTCGGCGACGGCTCCCCGGTCATCAGCGGTGTCGATGGCGACGTGACCGTATCGCAAAGTGTCAGCCAGTGAGGACTCGAGCGGCCATTGTCTTCGTCTTGGTCGCGCTGGCGACGGTGCCGCCTCCCATATTGGCGCAAGTGACCTTTGGCGATTGCAGTCCAGTCATCGAGGACGTGAACGGCGACGTCAAAGTCGAGTGCATCTTCATCAAGGATGCCGGCGAACGTCTCGCGGTTGCCCAGCGCAACATCGACTACGTCCTCACGCAATATTACACGCTGGGAACTTCCAACTACGCGTTCTTCGAACCGGAGATGCGGTCTTACATCAAGAATCCCACGCCGGCGCGCTGGGCCGCGTTAAAGGACTATGCCAACCTCACTCACGATCTGGTCATCGCGGCCATCACTTCACTCATTGTCAGCCAGCCCAGCATCGACAGCGAGTTGCAGCCTCACCTCGACAAGCTGAAGGGGCTCGCCACGGCGAGAAATACTCTCCTGCAGGAACTCCTGGCCTGGGCGGAACCGCCCACGGCGGAGCAGGCAGAGGCTTGGCGCGTGCAGTATGCGGACCTCATCATGCCGCTGCTCGCAACGGTCGCCGAGGTCAGGGCAGTGATTGGCGGCGAGGACGGCACTACCCCGACCTAGTCAGGCGCTCTAGTGCTTGGTCACGCCGCTCAGCGTCTGGGCCATCACTTCCCATTCCGCTTTCACGCTCGGGGCCGAGCGCTTCTTGCCGGCGCGGCGGTACCAATAATCGGCATTGCCCATGTCGGCTTCGATCCAGTGCAGCAGCGCGTGCACCCAGTCGAATTCGGCCACGCCTTCCATCGCCTGGACGATGACATGCGCCTCTTCCCACTCGGCGCCGACGCGGAACTCGCCCTTGCGGATCCACCACAGCGCCTGGAGCGGCTTCGACATATCCTTGGGAACGTCCCGCCAGTCGGCGGTCGAAAAGATATCGTCCGCCATGGCTACCACCATTTGGCGGGCGTGAAATCCATGCCCGCGGCGCGCTCGATCACCCGTCCGGCGGCGAACAGCGTCTCTTCGTCGAACGGTTTTCCAATGAGCTGGAGGCCGAGCGGCAGGCCTGACGCATCCTTGCCGGCCGGCACGGCGATACCCGGCAGGCCCGCCATGTTCACTGTCACCGTGAACACGTCATTGAGGTACATCTTCACCGGATCGGCATTCATGTCCTCGTCGCCCACGCCGAACGCAGCCGACGGCGTTGCCGGGGTCAGGATGGCGTCGACGCCATCAGCAAAGGCCAGTTCGAAATCGCGCTTGATCAGCGTCCGGACCTTTTGCGCCCGCACATAATACGCGTCGTAATAGCCGGCGCTCAGCACATAGGTGCCGATCATCAGGCGGCGCCGGACTTCCGCGCCAAACCCCTTGGCGCGGGTCAGTTCGTACATGTCGGTGATGTCCTTGCCGGTCACCCGGAGCCCGTATTTCACGCCGTCATAGCGCGCGAGGTTGGACGAGGCTTCGGCCGGGGCCACGATGTAATAGGCCGGCAAAGCGTATTTGGTGTGCGGCAGCGAGATGTCGCGGATGGTCGCGCCCTCGGCCTTCAGCCACTCGATGCCCTGCTGCCACAGCGCCTCGATCTCGGCCGGCATGCCGTCCATGCGGTATTCGCGCGGAATGCCGATGGTGAGGCCCTTGACGCCGCGCGCCACCGCCGCCGCGAAATCCGGCACGGCGAGATCGACGCTGGTCGAATCCTTGGCATCGAATCCCGACATCGAGCGCAGCATGATCGCCGCATCCTCGACCGTCCGGGCGATCGGACCGGCCTGGTCGAGCGAGGAAGCGAACGCCACCACGCCCCAGCGCGAGCAGCGGCCATAGGTCGGCTTGATGCCCACAGTGCCGGTGAAGGCTGCCGGCTGGCGGATCGAGCCGCCGGTATCGGTGGCCGTCGCCGCCGCGCAGAGCCAGGCGCTCACCGCGGAAGCCGAACCGCCGGACGAGCCGCCCGGCACTAGCTGCGCATTCGAACCCTCGGAGCGCCACGGATTGATGACCGGGCCGTAATACGAGGTCTCGTTGGACGACCCCATGGCGAATTCGTCCATGTTGAGCTTGCCCAGCATGACCGCGCCATCGCGCCAGAGGTTCGACGTCACCGTCGACTCATATTCCGGCTTGAAGCCGTCGAGGATGTGGCTCGCCGCCTGCGTATGGACGCCCTTGGTCGCGAACAGATCCTTGATGCCGAGCGGAATGCCTTCGAGCGGTCCGCCCTGCCCGGCCGCGAGATTGGCATCCGAGGCTTTCGCCATGTCGAGCGCCTGCTCCGGGGTCACCGCCACATAGGCGTTGAGCTTGGGATTGGCTGCGTCGATCGCCTGCAAATAGGCGCCGGTCAGTTCGGTGGCGGAAAAGCTCTTGTCGTCCAACCCTTTGCGGGCGGCGGCAAGGGTCAGCTTGGTCAGGTCGGTCAAAGTCTCGGCTCGGTATGAGAAGCGTCTGGCCTGTCCTACCGGGCTGTTGCGATTATCGCAACATTACGCGACAGCCGGCTGGCCCAGCGGCTTCTCGTAAAACCGCGACCACTCGCTCTCGGGGTAGTCGAAAAACGCCCCGCGCACGGTAAATCCGCTGTTTTCGTAGAGCCGGAAGGCGCCGGCAAAGCCCGGCCCGGTGCCGGTTTCGAGCAGCAGCGTCTTGATCCCCCGCATCCGCGCCAGCCCCTCGATCGCCTCGAGCAGCGCCGAGCCGACCCGCTGGCCCCGAACTTCCGGCCGCGTGAACATGCGCTTGACCTCGGCCAGCCCGTCCGCGGCGATCTTCAGCGCGCCCATGCCGATGGCCCGGCCATTTTCGTCGCGCGCCACGAACACCGTGGTATCCGGTCCCGCCATCTGGTCGACGGTCATCTTCCACTGGAACTCGACCGGCGAGAGCGGCAGCAGATGCTCGTTCAGCAGCGCCACCAGTTCGCGCACATCGTCCTGCAACGGCGTCTCGATGGCGACGGCAACCGGCATTTTTACTCGATCACCTTGGGGACCATGAAGAAATTGTCCTCGGTCAGCGGCGCGTTGGCCACGACCTTCTCGGGATAGCCGCCATCGGTCACATTGTCGTCGCGGCGGCGCAACTGCATCGGCGTCACCGAGGTCATCGGCTCGACGCCGTCGACATTGACCTCGTCCAGCTGCTCGACAAAGCCGAGGATGGCGTTGATCTCGCCCTGATACTTCTCGACCTCTTCCGCCTCGACCCGGATGCGGGCGAGACGGCCGATGCGCTTGACGGTTGCGGCGTCGACGGACATGCGAATTCTCCTGTTGGCCCGGTTCTAGCCGCGCTCAAACTTCCAGCGCAAGCCCCGGCTCAAGCGAGACCAGCCCGGCGCCGTCGAGATGCTCCGACAAGGCCGCCACCGACAGATCCAGCGTCTGCTCGTCCACGGCCAGCGCAAGCAGCCGAGGTCGCGCCAAATCGAGCAGCACCGTAGCTTCTGCCACGAGTGCGTCGCCACCCGACGCCAACACGATCACCGCGCCATCCGCCCAACGCCCGAAACGCGGCGGCGCATCCGCCCCCAGCACCACCAGCGGCGACTCGCCAATTCCCGCCACGAGCAGCGCCGATGGCCCGATCCGCACGATCTCGACCGGCCCCGCCTCGTCCAGCGGCCGCACCGTCTTCGGCCGCCAGCCCGCGGGATCGACCAGCGGCACCGTGGCATCGCCCCGCAGCGCAACCGCCCGATCCGCCCCCGCCAGCAATTCCGCCCGATCAATCCCCTCCGGCGCCCCATCCGGGTCGATCACCACGATCTCGCCGCCGACATAGGCCCGCAGCGTCGTGCCCCCGAACCAGGTGAGTTTCATCGATTCCTTGCCTCAGCGCCCGTGGACCGCTACCGAACCGCCATGTCCGACGCTCTTTCCATCGCAGGCCTCCCCCCCACCGGCAAGCTGCTCGGCCTCGACCTCGGCACGAAAACCATCGGCGTGGCCGTGTCGGACGGCATGCGCTATTCGGCGACGCCGCTCGAAACCATCCAGCGTACCAAATTCACCGCCGATGCCGTCCGCCTGCTTGAGCTCATCAACGAAAACGCCGCCGTCGCCCTGGTCCTCGGCCTCCCGCTCAACATGGACGGTTCCGAGGGGCCCCGTGCCCAGTCGACCCGCACTTTTGCGCGCAATCTGAGCCAGAAAACCCCGCTCGCCATCCTGTTCTGGGACGAGCGGCTGTCCACCTCCGCGGTCACCCGCATGCTGATCGAGGCCGACACCCGTCGCGACAAGCGGGCCGAGGTCGTCGACAAGCTCGCCGCCTCCTACATCCTCCAGGGTTTTCTCGACCGGCTAAGGATAAACCCCTGACCCGGCTTGCCCCATCGGAAAGGCTGGGCTAGACCCCGGCCGCATCAAGGACGGAGCAGCATGAGCAGTCCGACAGAAACCGGCACCAGGCGGCCTTTTCCCCACCGGAATCTCCTCGGTATTTCCCAGCTCAATCAGTACGAAATTCTCGACCTGATCGACCGGGCCGAGGCGATGATCCCGATCTCCCGCCAGCCCCGCAAGACGCTGCCGACCCTTTCGGGCAAGACGCAGATCAACCTCTTCTTCGAGCCCTCCACCCGCACCCAGTCGAGTTTCGAGATCGCCGGCAAGCGCCTCGGCGCGCAGGTCACCAACATGTCGGTGAAGACCTCGTCGGTGACCAAGGGGGAGACGCTGATCGATACCGCCGCCACGCTCAACGCCATGCAGCCGGACGTCATCATCGTCCGCCATGGTGCGGCCGGCGCGGTCGAACTGCTGAGCCAGAAGGTCGGCTGTGCGGTCATCAACGCCGGCGACGGCGCCCATGAGCACCCGACCCAGGCGCTGCTCGATGCGCTGACGATCCGCCAGCACAAGGGCAGTCTCGCGGGCCTCACGGTCGCCATCTGCGGCGACATCGCCAATTCGCGCGTCGCCCGCTCCAATCTGCTGCTGCTGGGCGCCATGCAGGCCCGCACCCGCGTCATCGCCCCCAAAACCCTGCTGCCGCGCGGCATCGAGGCGATGGCGACGGAAGTCTTCACCGACATGCGCGAGGGCCTCAAGGGCGCCGATGTGGTGATGATGCTGCGGCTCCAACATGAGCGCGCCGCCGGCAAGCTCATCCCCTCGATCCGCGAATATTACCGCTTCTACGGCCTCGATGCCGAAAAGCTGGCGCTCGCCAAGCCCGACGCCATCGTCATGCATCCCGGCCCGATGAACCGCGGCGTCGAGATCGACCCGGCCATCGCCGATGGCCCGCGCTCCGTCATCAACCAACAGGTCGAAATGGGGGTCGCCGTCCGCATGGCCGTGCTCGATGCCCTGCTCGCCGACCGCGAGGTGACCGCATGAGCGCCCCGATCGTCATAAGCAACGCAAGAATCGTCGATCCGGCGACGAACACCGACAAGCGCGGTGCCCTCCTCGTCGCCGACGGCAAGATAGCGGGCGTCTCCGAAGGCGCGCCGCAGGGCGCGCCGGAAGGCGCCACCCTGGTCGATGCCAGGGGGCTCATCGTCGCCCCCGGCCTCATCGACATGCGCGTCTTCACGGGCGAGCCCGGACACGAATACCGCGAAACCCTCGCCACCGCCGGCGAAGCCGCAGCTGCTGGCGGCGTCACCAGCTTCGTGTTGATGCCCGACACCACGCCCGCCGTGGACGATGGCGCCATCGTCGATTTCATCATCCGCCGCGCCGCCGCCACGGCCAAGGTCAATGTCCTCCCCGCCGCCGCCATCACCCGGGGTCTGCGCGGCGAGGAAATCACCGAATTCGGCCTCCTCAAGGAGGCCGGTGCCGTCTGCCTCGCCGATGGCCGCAATTCCATCCAGTCGGCCGCTTTGCTGCGCGCCGCCATGAGCTACGCCGCCAATTTCGACCTGCCCATCGTCCATCACGTCGCCGAAAAATCGCTGATCGGCGAAGGCGTAATGAACGAGGGCACGCTCGCGACCGTCTTCGGCCTCAAGGGCATCCCCGCCGAGGCCGAAACCATCCCGCTTGCCCGCGATCTGCAGCTCGCGGCGCTCACCGGCGCCCGCTATCACGCCGCGCAGATTTCGACATCGGGCTCGGTCGAACTGGTCGCCGCCGCCCGCCAGCGCGGCACCATCTCGGCCGGCATTTCGATCAACAATCTCGCCCTCAACGAGAACGACGTCGCGCCCTACCGCTCCTTTTTCAAGCTGTCGCCGCCGCTCCGTTCCGAAGACGACCGCCAGGCAATGATCGAGGGGCTGAAATCCGGCACCATCGACACCATCCACTCGGCGCACGATCCGCAGGACACCGAAGTGAAGCGCCAGCCCTTCGCAGAGGCCGCCGATGGCGCCATCGGTCTCGAAACGCTGCTGGCGGCCGCCCTCCGCCTCGTCCATTCCGGCGATGTGCCGCTGCTGACGATCCTCCGCGCCCTGACGCTGCGTCCCGCCGAAATCCTTGGACTGAACTCCGGCCGCCTCGCCGCCGGCGCTCCGGCCGATTTCATCCTGCTCGACCTCGATTTCCCTTGGGTCGTCGCCGAAGCCGACATCGTCTCGCGCTCGCGCAACACCGCCTTCGAGGGCGCCCGCATGCAGGGCGCCGTGATGCACACTTTCGTTGCGGGCCGCCGCGTGTTCAGCCATGCTGCCGCCGGGGAGTTTTCGGCATGATCAACTACGCCATTGCGGCAATCGCCGGCTATTTGCTGGGGTCGGTACCGTTCGGCCTGCTGCTGACCCGCGCCGCCGGCCTCGGTGACGTGCGCAAGATCGGCTCGGGCAGCATCGGCGCTACCAATGTGCTGCGTACCGGCAATCGCGGCCTTGCCGCCGCCACCCTGCTGCTCGACGCGCTGAAGGGCCTCGCCGCCGTCTTGCTGGCGCGCCTTGTCCTGCCCTCCATCTTTCCCGCCGATCCGCAGGTAACGCTGTTCGCGACCTATGTCGCGGGCGTCGCCGCCTTCATCGGCCATTGCTACCCCGTCTGGCTCGGCTTCAAGGGCGGCAAGGGCGTCGCCACGCTCATCGGCGTGTTGTTCGGCCTCGCCTGGCCCGTCGGCCTCATTTTCTGCGCCGTCTGGCTGGTCATCGCCTTCGCCCAGCGCATCTCCTCGCTCTCGGCCATCACCGCGGCGGTAACGGCGCCCGTCTTCGCCTATGTCGCCTTCTTGATGGGCTGGGCGCCCGAAGGCGTGGTCTTCGCCATGACGGTGGCGGTGCTGTCGCTGCTGCTCATCATCCGGCACAGCTCCAACATTGCGCGGCTGATGTCAGGCACCGAGCCCAAGATCGGCAAGAAGGCCGAGCCAAGCTGATGGCGCGGGCGACGGGCACCTCACTTGGTCCGTCGCAGCGAGTATCCTGGCTGAGGCTCATCCGCACGGCCAATGTCGGCCCGCAGACCTTCCGCCAGCTTCTCAACCGGAACGGCTCGGCCGACGCGGCCATTGCGGCGTTGCCCAGCCTTGCCGGCCGTATCGGGGTCGGCGCGCGCATCCCGTCGATCAGCGAAGCCGAGGACGAGATCGCCGCGCTCGAAAAGCTCGGCGGCCGGCTGATCGCTTCCTGCGAGCCCGACTACCCGCCGCTCCTCACGCACATCTCCGGCGCGCCACCGCTGCTCTCGGTGATCGGCGGCGAGCGGCTCGACCTCCACCGCACCGTCGCCATCGTCGGCGCCCGCAACGCCTCCGCTGCCGGCCAGCGGATGACGCAAATGCTGGCCACCGACCTCGGCGAACACGGCTATACCGTCGTCTCCGGCCTCGCCCGCGGCATCGACGCCGCCGCCCACAGGGCCTCGCTCACAGGCGGCACCGTCGCCGTCCTCGCCGGCGGCATGGACTGCATCTATCCCGACGAGAACATCCCGCTGGCCCGCTCGATCGTCGAGGCCGGCGGCATGCTGGTGACCGAAATGCCACTCGGCTGGCAGCCCCGGGCGCAGGATTTCCCGCGCCGCAACCGCCTCGTCTCCGGCCTCTCGCTCGGCGTCGTCGTGGTCGAAGCGGCGAAACGCTCCGGCTCGCTGATCACCGCGCGCCTCGCCCTCGAACAGAACCGCGACGTCTTCGCCGTGCCCGGCTCGCCGCTCGATCCGCGCGCCGAAGGCGGCAATCATCTCATCCAGCAGGGCGCCAGGCTCGTCACCTCTGCCGCCGACATCCTTGAGTCGCTCGCCACCGCAGATCCGGCGCGGCAGTCGCTGCTCGAACCCGACTGGCAGCCCGAGCCCGGCGAGAGCTTTGCCGACCCCGATCCGACCACCGACGATCGCGCCCGCCTCCTCGAAGCCATGAGCCTCACGCCCACGCCGGTCGACGCGCTGATCGGCGCCACCGGACTCAGTGTCAGCGCCATCCAGATGCTGCTGCTCGAGCTCGATCTGGCGGCCCGCATCGAATGGTCGAGCGGCCAGCTGGTGGCGCTCCGTCCCTGATGCATTTCTTTCTCCCCCTTTAGGGGGAGGGAAACTGCCCGCCTCCGCCTAGGTTGACAGGGCCGGTCCCCTTCACCATTTTGCGCCGCGTTTACCGACCCTCCGAAAGCGTTGTTTATGAAACTGGTCGTCGTCGAGAGCCCGGCCAAGGCAAAGACCATCAATAAGTATCTGGGCAAGGACTATGAGGTCCTCGCCAGCTATGGCCATGTGCGCGACCTGCCCGCCAAGGACGGCTCGGTGCTGCCCGATGATGACTTCTCCATGTCGTGGGAAGTCGACACGGCATCAAAGAAGCGCCTCGCCGACATCGGCAACGCCCTCAAGGATGCGGACGAGCTGATCCTCGCAACCGACCCTGATCGCGAAGGCGAGGCCATCTCCTGGCACGTGCTCGACGTGCTCAGGCAGAAGAAGCTGGTCAAGGACAAGCCGGTCAGCCGCGTCGTCTTCAACGCGATCACCAAATCCGCCATCACCGAGGCGATGCTGCATCCGCGCGATATCGACATCCCGCTGGTCGATGCTTATCTCGCCCGCCGCGCCCTCGATTATCTCGTCGGCTTCACCCTCTCGCCGATCCTCTGGCGCAAGCTACCGGGCTCGCGCTCGGCCGGCCGCGTGCAGTCGGTAACGCTGCGCCTCGTCTGCGACCGCGAATCCGAGATCGAGAAGTTCAAGCCGGTCGAATACTGGTCGGTCGACGCCAAGCTGCTCGAAAAGGGCAAGAGCTTCGACGCCCGCCTCTATTCGGTCGACGGCAAGGTCACCGACAAGCTCGCCATCAGCAATGGCGACGACGCCCAGAAGCTCAAGGCCGCCATCGAGGCCGGCCGCTTTGAAGTGAAGTCGGTCGACAAGAAGCCGACCAAGCGCAATCCCTACGCTCCCTTCACCACCTCGTCGCTGCAGCAGGATGCCAGCTCGCGCCTCGGCTTCTCGCCCAGCCGCACCATGCAGCTCGCCCAGCGCCTCTACGAGGACGGCGTCATCACCTATATGCGAACCGACGGCATCGACATGGCGCCCGAAGCGGTCCAGGCCGCCCGCGGCGCCATCGAGAAGGAATTTGGCACCGCCTACCTGCCCTCGACCCCGCGCGTCTACCAGAACAAGGCCAAGAACGCGCAGGAAGCGCACGAAGCCATCCGCCCCACCGACATGTATCGCCACCCCGATACCGTCACCGACGTCGACCAGAAAAAGCTCTACGGCCTGATCTGGCGCCGCACCCTCGCCAGCCAGATGCGCCCGGCCGAGATCGCGCGCACCACCGCCGATATCGCCGTCAACGCCCCCGGCCGTGACATCAACCTCCGCGCCGTCGGCTCGGTCGTCACCTTCGCCGGCTTCCTCGCCGTCTATGGCGTAGCCGCCAAGGAAGACCGTGACAGCGACGACCAGGACGATGACGATCGCGAACTGCCGCCGCTCGCCGTGGGCGATACGCCCAAGCTCGAGGCCGCGCTGATCGAACAGCATTTCACCCAGCCGCCGCCGCGCTACACCGAAGCCAGCCTCATCAAGAAGATGGAAGAGATCGGCATCGGCCGTCCCTCGACCTATGCGGCGACCGTCTCGGTGCTGCAGGACCGCAGCTACATCCGGCTCGAAAAGCGCGCCATCGTCCCCGAGGACCGCGGCCGCATCGTCACGGCCTTCCTCGAGAACTTCTTCAAGAAGCTCGTCGAATACGGCTTCACCGCCGGCCTTGAGGAAAAGCTCGACGACATCTCCGCCGGCCAGTTGCGCTGGAAGGACGTTCTGCGCGACTTCTGGAACGACTTCACCAAGCAGACCGACGAGATCAAGGATCTCCGCGTCTCGGAAGTCCTCGATGCGCTCAACGAATCGCTCAAGGATCACATCTTCCCGGCCAAGGCCGATGGTTCCGATCCGCGCCGCTGTCCCAATTGCGGCGAGGGCCAGCTGTCGCTGAAACTCGGCAAATTCGGCGCCTTCATCGGCTGCTCGAACTATCCCGAGTGCAAATACACCATGCAGCTGAGCGACGCCGCGACCGGCGGCGCCGACAGCGCGGCGCCCGGCGATGGCATCCTCGGCACCGACCCGGAATCGGGTCTCAACGTGCTCTTGAAGTCCGGTCGTTTCGGCCCATATGTGCAACTCGGCGACGGCGACGAGCCGAAGCGCTCTTCCCTGCCAAAAGGTTGGTCTCCCGACTCCCTGACGCTGGAGAAGGCGCTGCAGTTGCTGGCGCTGCCCCGCGCGGTCGGACTTCACCCGGAAACGGGGAATCCGATCAGCGCGGGAATTGGCCGCTACGGCCCGTTCATCCTGCATGACGGCAAATATGCCAACCTCCCGGATGTGGAGGAGGTGTTCACGGTCGGGCTCAACCGCGCCGTCGATCTCCTCGCCCAGAAGGCCGCCGGCGGTGGCCGGTTCGGACGCGGCGCCACCCCCGTGGCGGCGATCAAGACCTTCGAGCATGCCGAGGGCGTGATCTCGGTGCGCGACGGTCGCTATGGCCCCTATGTGAATCAGGGCAAGGTCAACGCGACGCTGCCCAAGACCACCGCGCCGGCGGACGTGACGCTCGAACAGGCGCTCGAACTGCTCGCCGAACGCGCCGCCAAGGGCGGCGGCAAGAAACCAGCCCGCAAGGCCGCCGCCAAGAAGGCCCCGGCCAAGAAAGCGGCAGCCAAGAAGGCGACCGCAAAACCTGCGGCAAAGAAGGCGCCTGCCAAAAAGGCAGCCGCCAAGAAAGCGCCGGCCAAAAAGGCCGCTGCGAAGAAAGCAACGAAGGTGGAGGCCTGATCCAAGGTCCCACCACCCACTGCGTCATCCCCGCGAGAGCGGGGATCCAGGGCCCGCTCGCCGGCCCGGGTGTGTGACCCTGGATTCCCGCCAGCGCGGGAATGACGTCGTGGCTCAACACGACGAAAGATACAAATGGCGAAGACGCCAAAACCCAAGACCACCAAGCTGAAGGCGCCCCGGCAGTACCATATCGGTGCGCTGCCCGCCCGCGAGGACATCCTCAAGGCGATGGCCGACCATCCCGACCTCGACGGCAAGCGGGACCTCTACAAATATTTCGGCATCCACGGCGACATGAAGACGCCCTTCAAGCTCCTGCTCAAGGAGATGGAAGGCGAGGGATTCATCGCGCGTACCAGGAAGCAGCTGCGCCGCACGGCGACGCTGCCGCAGGTGACGACGCTCGACATTCCGGCTGACGCCGACCCCGACAATCTCCACGCCTTCCCCGCCATCTGGGACGAAGCCGAGGGCGAAAAGCCGCGCGTCCGCGTGCTCCAGCCCAAGGATTCGCGTGTCGTGCCGGCGCCCGGCGACCGCATCCTCGCCCGCATCGATGCCGGCGACGAACCGGTCCCGGTCTATACCGCCAAGCCGATGAAGATCCTCGACAAGCCGCGCCGCGGCCAGATCGGCATCGTGCGCCTCGACCAGGACGGCGCCCGGCTCATTCCGGTCGACCGCAAGGTCAAGGAAATGCGCATCGACGCCGGCGATCTGGGCGAAGCGCGCGACGGCGACCTCGTCGAAGTCACCATCCGCACCGCCGGCCGGCTGATGATCCAGAAGGCCAAGGTCGTCTCGGTCATCGGCAATCCGAAGTCCGAGGGGGCGATCTCGATGATCGCCATCCACAATCTCGAAATCCCCTACCGCTTCCCCGCTTCCGTGCTGAAGGAAGCCGAGGAGGCCGGCGAGGTGTCGCTCAAGGGCCGCGAGGACTGGCGCCACATCCCGCTCATCACTATCGATCCGCCCGACGCCAAGGACCATGACGACGCCGTCCACGCCGAGCCCGATACCGACGCCGCCAATCCCGGCGGCCACATCGTCACCGTCGCCATCGCCGATGTCGCGGCCTATGTGACACCGGGCAGTGCCCTCGACCGTGAAGCCTACCTGCGCGGCAATTCGGTCTATTTCCCCGACCGCGTCGTGCCGATGCTGCCCGAGCGCATCTCCAACGACCTCTGCTCGCTCAAGGAAGGCGTCAACCGCCCCTCGATCGCCGTCAGAATGGTGTTCGACTCAGAGGGCCGCAAGCAGCGCCACAGCTTCCACCGCGTCGTCTTCCGCTCCGCCGCCAAGCTCAGCTACCAGCAGGCGCAGGCGGCCATCGACGGCAAGCCCGACGACCAGACCGGCCCGCTGCTCGAACCGATCCTGCTGCCGCTCTGGCGCGCCTATCAGGCCATGGTCAGGGCCCGCGACAAGCGCGGCCCGCTCGACCTCGATCTGCCCGAGCGGAAGATCATCCTCGACGGCAACGGCATGGTCGCCGATGTCCGCGTGCCCGAGCGGCTCGAAACCATGCGGCTCATCGAGGAGATGATGATCGCGGCCAATGTGGCGGCGGCCGAAACGCTCGAAAAGCGCAAGACCGCCCTGCTCTACCGCGTCCACGATACGCCGAGCCGCGAAAAGCTCGACGCGCTGCGCGAATTCCTCACCTCGCTCGATCTGGGTTTTGGCAAGTCCGAGGCCGTGCGCCCGGTTGATTTCAACCGCGTGCTGGCCAAGGCCCGGCAGGACAACAAGATCCAGCAGGTGTCCGAGATGGTGCTGCGTTCCCAGGCACAGGCCGAGTACGCGCATGAGAATTACGGCCATTTCGGCCTCAATCTCGACCGCTACGCCCACTTCACCTCGCCCATCCGCCGCTATGCCGACCTCATCGTGCACCGCGCGCTGATCGCGGCGCTCGATTTCGGGCCGGACGGGCTGACCGATGGCGAGATCTCGAAACTGCCGGCCATCGGCCAGCACATCTCGTCCACCGAACGCCGCGCCATGATCGCCGAGCGCGAAACCTCCGACCGCCTGCTGGCGCAGTTCCTCGCCACCAAGATCGGCGCCGAATTCATGGGCCGGGTCGCCGGCGTCACCCGCTCGGGCCTGTTCGTTCGCCTGCTCGACACCGGCGCCGACGGCTTCATCCCCGCCTCGACGCTGGGCCAGGACTACTACCGTTTCGTCGAGGAGATGCAGGCGATGGTCGGCGACCGCACCGGCGAGATGTTCCGCATCGGCGACAACGTCAAGGTCCGGCTGCTGGAGGCCGCCCCGGTAGCCGGCGCGCTGCGCTTCGAGCTGCTGTCCGAGGGCGTCCGCGTCAAACCGTCATCTGTGAAACGCGGCGGAAAACGCCCATCTCGGACCTACGGACCGAAAGGCCGCAGGAGATAGGCATGCCCGTCACCGTCAACACTGTCAGTGATACCAAACCGCCCCGTTCGCTCGGAAAAGCCGTCTGGAACGGCATGAAGCTGCGCTGCCCGCATTGCGGCAAGGGGCACATGTTCAAGAGCTTCCTCAAGGTCGCCGACCAGTGCGAGGTGTGCGGCGAAGAGCTGTTCCACCACCGCGCCGACGACTTCCCGCCCTACATCTCGATCATCATCGTGGGCCACGTCATCGTCGGCGTGATGCTGCATCTCGAACTCGCCTATGACGATGTGGCGCCGTGGATCTACATGGTCACCATGGTGCCGGCGTCGGTCATCCTGCCGCTGATCAGCCTGCCCTCCATCAAGGGCGCCGTGGTCGGCATGCAATGGGCCAACCGCATGTTCGGATTCGATGCGGCCAGCCGCCGGGACCCCGGACTTCCCTCATATCCCTGAGGGATTCCGGCTCGGCTTGACATCCGGGCCTAAATCCGTAGGTTGCGCGCAAATTTCAGGGCCCTGCCCCCGGGCGGCCTCTTCCCAAGGACTCTACCATGGCAAAAGCCGCCTCGATCAAGATCAAGCTCGTGTCCACCGCCGACACCGGCTTCTACTACGTGACCGAGAAGAACTCGCGCACGCAGACCGAAAAGCTCAGCTTCAAGAAGTACGACCCCGTCGTGCGCAAGCATGTCGAGTTCAAGGAAGCCAAGATCAAGTAAGATCGGCCCACAAGCCGACTTCCCGAAAGCCCCGCCAACGCGGGGCTTTTTTGTTTTCAGCCCCACTAATTGTTCGCCTCGACGCGCTCGCATGGGCGAATTTTCGCGCAAACGCTCTCCCCCTTGCGGCCCTCTTGGACTACGGTCGCGCCGCTGAATCAGGGAGTTGCGGGTGCGTTCGACTACCGACTGGGTCGCCATCGACTGGGGCACATCCAATGTGCGCGCCTGGGGCATCGCCGCCGATGGCAGCGAGACGTTTGCCGCCAGCTCCGACAAGGGGATGGGCAAGATCGCCCGCGCCGATTACCCCGAAATCCTCGCCTCCCTCATCGGCGACAACACCCCGGCGAGCGGCAAGGTGATCGTCTGCGGCATGGCCGGCGCCCGCCAGGGCTGGCTCGAAGCCCCCTATCTCGATACCCCCGCCGACCTCACCGCCATCACCCAGGGCGCCGTGCGCCCGGCGGCTGGCGATCTCGACGTGCGCATCCTCCCGGGCGTCTGCCAGCGCGTCGGCGGCGAAGATGTGATGCGCGGCGAGGAAACCCAGCTCCTCGGCCTCCTCGCCTTGCGGCCCGGCTTCGAGGGCACCGTCATCCTCCCCGGCACCCATTCGAAATGGGTCGAAATCCGGGGCGGCCGCGTCACGCGGTTCGTCACCGCCATGACCGGCGAACTCTACGAAATCCTCTCCACCCACTCCGTACTCCGCCATTCCTTTGCCGGTGAGATCGAACCGGCCGAGACCGAGCGCGGCATCGCCGAAGGTATCGTCGCCGGGCTCGAGCATCCCGAGCGCGTCACCGGGCTCTTCTTCCGCACCCGCGCCGCCGCCCTCCTCTCGGGCAAGGGCCCGGGCTGGTGCTCGGGCTATCTCTCCGGCCTCCTCGTCGGCGCCGAAATCGGCGGCCATCGCGACTGGCTCGGCACCGCCCCGGTACCGCTCATCGGCTCGGCCCGCTTCGGCCAGCTCTATGGCGCCGCGCTCAAATCCATCGGCCTTGCCGGCGAACCCATTGATGCGGCCGCCGCCACGCTCGCCGGTCTGAAACTCGCAAGGGCGCAGGCATGAACCAGCACCGCCAGATCATCGCCATCCTCCGCGGCCTGACGCCGCCCGAGGCCATCAATGTCTGCCGGACGCTCTGCGACGCCGGCATCACCATGATCGAAGTGCCGTTCAATTCGCCCGAAGCGGCCAAGTCCATCGCTGCCGCCGCCAAGGCCCTCGCCGGCCGCGCCGAGATCGGCTGCGGCACCGCGCTGACGGTCGAGGACGTCGAGACTACCCACGCAGCGGGCGGCAGCTTCGTCGTCTCGCCCGACACCAATGAGGATGTCATCCGCCGCACCTGCGCGCTCGGCATGGCCTCCTATCCCGGCGTCTTCACACCCACCGACGCCTTCCGCGCCATCCGCGCCGGCGCCACCGGGCTCAAATTCTTCCCCGCCGAAGTGCTCGGGCCCAAGGGCATCAAGGCGATGAAAGCCGTGCTTCCTAAGGACTTGCCGCTCTATGCCGTGGGCGGCGCAAGCCCTGATAATTTCAGGGAATATTTCGAAGCGGGCTGTGCGGGTTTCGGCCTTGGCAGCTATATCTTCAAGCCGGGCATGGATCTGGGCGAGATCGAGCGGCGAGCCCGCGCCGCGGTCGCCGCCTATGACGAGGGACAGGACAGATGAGCGACAAAGCCGAGCTATTCATCGACAGCCGCTGCGAACTGGGCGAGGGGCCGTTCTGGCACCCGCTGCAGGAACGCCTGTTCTGGTTCGATATCCTCAATAAAACGCTGTTCTCGGCCACCGCGGGCGGCATCATGGTCGACCGCTTCACCTTCGATGCAACGGTCAGCGCTGCCGGCGTCATCGACGCCGACAACCTTGCCATCGCCGCCATCCAGGGCATCTACAAGTTGCAGATTTCGACCGACACGCGCGAAATCATCACGCCGCTCGACCCCGAAAACACCACCACCCGCACCAATGACGGCCGCGTCAATCCGGCGGGCGGGCTGTGGATCGGCACGATGGACCTCAAGGATGCGGGCAGCAATGCCTCGGGCAAGCTCTACCAGGTCCGCGCCGGCCAGGTGACCAAGCTCCTCGACGACCAGCACATCCCGAACGCCACCTGCTTTTCGCCCGATGGCCGCCGCGCCTACTATACCGACACCAGCACCGGCATCATCCGCACGGTCGAAACCGACCCGGAAACCGGTCTGCCGCGCGGCGAATGGCGCGAATTCGTCGGCAAGGGCCATCCCGGCCATCCCGATGGTGCCGTCGTCGATGCCGAAGGCTTTGTCTGGAACGCCCGCTGGGACGGCTCCTGCGTCATCCGCTTCGCCCCCGATGGCCGCGTCGACCGCATCGTCAAGACCGAGGCCAGCCGCCCCACCTGCCCCGCTTTCGGCGGCAAGGATCTGAAGACGATGTACATCACCTCGTCGCGCGCCAATCTGAGCGCCGAGCAGCTGGCGATCGAACCGGGCGCCGGCGGCGTCTTCGCCATCGATGTAGACGTCCCCGGGCAGCCGGAGAATCTGTTCAGGGCGTGAGCCGCCACGGCCGGTTGAGTTCGCCGATGGCCGGCCGGATTTCGAACTTCTGTGTACTGGCGTTCCACTTCAGCCAGTGCACCCCACGCGCGGCAAGATCATCGGCATCGACCACCGCCGCCGCGGCGCAATAGGACGGCGCGCGGAGCCGCGTCACCACCAGCTCCACCGCCCCGCACTCTTCCGCGAACGCCCCGGCATTGGCGACAATCGCGTAGCGGAACCCCGCGCTGCTCGTCCCCACGCAGGCCAGGCTGTCGCAGCCCTGCTCCGCCGCAATGTCGATCGGCGACGCGTACGTCTCGCGCCAGACATTGAGCGCAAAGCTCTCGGCCTTGCCATCGGCCAGCTCCAGCCCCGTCGGTCCCCGCACCACCATCGCCTGCGTCGTATCGGCGATCAGCACATCGGGCGGCTGGTCCACCGCCAGCAGCACCACCAGCGGCACAGCGAGAGCCGGGGCCAGCAGGCGCCACCGGTCGCGGAAGAACGCGAACCACGCCAGCGCCCCGAGCCCGATCACCAGCGCCCACGGCGTCAGCAGCGGGCTCGCCCGCAAATGCTCCGACCAGGCGGCGACGATTGCCGCCATCTCCAGCATGCGGTCAATCGACCAGCCCATCGCGGCGAGGAACGGCCACTCCAGCCCCAGCGGCATCAGCAGCACTGCCAACGCCGCAGCCGGCATCATCACAAACCCGACCAGCGGCAGGCTCAGCAGATTGCCCACCACCCCCAGCGGCGAGGTCTGCTGGAAATGATAGATCGAGAACAGCACCGTCGCCCCGCCCGCCACGAGGCTCGTGATCACCACGCCCTTGCCATAGGCCCAGGCATGCGCCAGCAGATTGGCGTCCTTGAGCCTCTCGCTGCGCAGATTCTCATACGCCCCGACCAGCGCCACCACCGCCGCAAAGCTCAACTGAAAGCTCGGCCGGAAGACGCTCGCCGGGTCCGTCGCGATCACCACGAGGGCCGCGATCGCCACATTGCGCATCGTCAGCGCCCGCCGCCCGAACAGCACCGCGCCGAACACCAAAAGGATCATCAGCGTCGAACGGAACGCCGCGACATTGCCGCCCGAAATCGCGAAATAGAGCACCGCCGCCGCGATCCCGGCCACCGCTGCCACCCGCTTCACCGGCACCCGCGCCGCCACCGGCTCGATCCCCGCCAGCAGCAGCCGCAGCACCCCGAACACCCCGCCCGCGACGATCGTCAGATGCAGCCCCGACACCGACAGCACATGCGCGATCCCGGCCGTCGCCATCACCTCGCGCGCCTCGTCGGTCACCGCACTCTGGTCGCCATTGATGATCGCCCGCGCAATTCCCGCCGAAGGCTGCGGCAGCTCGGCGTCGACGCGCGCCGAAATCCCGCGCCGCACCGCATCGATCACATGCGCCGGCGCCGTCTCGCTCCCGGTACTGACGATGACCGGTGGCCGCGTCGCATTCCCATAGGCGCCGATCCCGTCGAAATAGGCGTGGAACTGCGTGTCGAAGCCGCCCGGATAGACCGGTCCGGGCACCGGCGCGAAGCGGAACGGCCCGCTGATCACATCGCCCGGCGACAGATCGGGCCCCGCCTCGATCACCACCCGCCCGCGCCGGATCGGCAGCGCCCGCGCCGTCCCCAGCGGCGCGATCTCGGAGAGGATCACCCGCTTCTGCGCCGCCGTCTCCGAGAGGATCTCGTCCACCCGCGCGCGATACTCGCCATAGGCCGGCCGCTCCAGCATGGCGGTGCCCCACAGCGCGCCATGCAGCGGCAACAGGCAGAGCCCCGCCCAGACCGACGCCAGCAGCGCCACCACCCGCAGGCAGGTCAGCGAGCGCAGCGCAAGCAGCCCCGCCACCGCGAGCGACACTGCCCCGACGCCCAGCGCGGCCGGATTGGGCTCGCTCGGCAGCTGGATCGAGAGGATCAGGCCCAAAATCAGCCCGAACGGCAAAAGGATGGACAAGCGGCGCTCGTCGAGCGCAACAATCAGGCTCCCCGCCAGCCCGCGCCGCCTGTCCCGCTCGCTGGCCCTCGTCCACGCTGCCGCGGCCCCCTCCGGCCGCGCGGCATTCCCGGCGGCAAGCCGCCCGGTTTCAAGGGTCTCAACCATCGAGCCCCCCGCGCCCTTGCGATCCCCATCGACCATGCTACACGGGGGCCGCCTGCAACTCCAAGGTCCCAATGTCCAAGCCCGTCGTCACCCGCTTCGCCCCCTCGCCCACCGGTTACCTGCACATCGGCAGCGCCCGTACGGCGCTGTTTTCCTGGGCCTATTCGCGCAACACCGGCGGCAAATTCCTCCTGCGCATCGAGGATACCGACCGCGAGCGCTCCACCGAGGACGCCGTCCAGGCCATCTATGAAGGCCTCAACTGGCTCGGGCTGACCTGGGATGGCGAGCCGACGCTGCAGTTCGGCCGCGCCGCCCGCCACGCCGAAGTCGCCAACGAGCTGCTGGCCCGTGGCCAGGCCTACTACTGCTATTGTTCGCCCGAAGAGCTCGCGACCATGCGCGAGGACGCCCGCGCCTCCGGCAAGCCGCCGCGCTACAACGGCATGTGGCGCGACCGCGACCCGTCCGAGGCCCCTGCCGGCGTCGCCCCTGTGATCCGCATCAAGGCCCCGCTGTCTGGCGAGATCGTCGTCGACGATCATGTGCAGGGCAAGGTCGTGTTCAAGACCGAGAACCTCGACGATTTCATCATCCTGCGCTCCGACGGCACGCCCACCTACATGCTTGCCGTGGTGGTCGATGACCATGACATGGGCGTCACCCACATCATCCGCGGCGACGATCACCTGACCAACGCCGCCCGCCAGATCATCATTTACAACGGCATGGGCTGGGAAGTGCCGGAGATGGCGCATATCCCGCTGATCCATGGCCCCGACGGCGCCAAGCTCAGCAAGCGCCACGGCGCGCTGGGCGTCGGCGCCTACCGCCAGCTGGGCTATCTGCCCGAGGCCATGATCAACTATCTCGCCCGCCTCGGCTGGTCGCATGGCGATGACGAGTTGTTCTCGGTCCAGCAGATGATCGACTGGTTCTCGCTCGAAGGCCTCAACAAGGGCGCCGCGCGCTTCGATTTCGTCAAGCTCGAGAACGTCAATGGCCATTACATCCGCGAGGCCAAGCCCGACTATCTCTACAAGGTGATGGTCGATACCGCGCTCGAAGTCGGCCGCGAGACCGACCATGGGGGTCTCGTCGCCAACAAGGACACCGTGCTCGCCGCCCTGCCCGAGCTGCAGCCGCGCGCCAAGACGGTGCTCGAACTGATCGACCTCGCCCAGTTCATCTACGCCGTCCGTCCCATCGCCATCGATCCCGCCGCTGCCGACCACATCAACGCCGACGGCAAATCCATTCTCACCGGCGCCCGCGACGTGCTCGCTGCCATCAACGACTGGTCGGTCCCCGCCATCGACGCCGCTATCCGTGCCTTCGCCGAAAGCCGTGGCCTGAAGCTCGGCAAGGTGGCCCAGCCGCTCCGCGTCGCCCTCACCGGCCGCACCGTGTCACCGGGTGTTTTTGAAGTCATGGTACTGATCGGCCGGGACGAAACCCTGGCCCGTATCGGCGATCATTCAGGAGCCTGACGACCGCCAAATAGGTCAGCTTTGTTCACCCATCTGTTGCAGTGATGGGGCAAATAAGCTAGGCCAATTGTCACAGCATCCGCCCATGTTTCTGGCCGCTTCGCGTGCTCTTCGGTACGCCGACGGTCCCCAAGGAGAGCACCCCATGTCAGATACGACCGCGAAACTCACCATTGGTGACGAGACCTACGAGTTTCCGGTGCTGTCCGGCAGCGTCGGTCCCGACGTGGTCGATATCCGAACGCTCTACGCCAAGACCGGGATGTTCACTTACGACCCCGGCTTCACCTCGACGGCCGCCACCGACAGCACCATCACCTACATCGATGGCGACAAGGGCGAGCTGATGTATCGCGGCTATCCCATCGACCAGCTGGCCGACAAGTCGAACTACCTCGAGGTCTGCTTCCTGCTGCTCTACGGCAATCTGCCCGACAAGGCGCAGATGGCCGATTTCAAGCATCGCGTCACCACGCACACGATGCTGCACGAGCAGATGCACTTCCTCTATCGCGGCTTCCGCCGTGACGCGCATCCGATGGCGGTGGTCTGCGGCGTCGTCGGCGCCATGGCCGCCTTCTACCACGACTCGACCGACATCACCGACCCGATGCAGCGCGAGATCGCCTCGATCCGCCTCATCGCCAAGATCCCGACCATCGTCGCGATGGCCTACAAATACTCGGTGGGCCAGCCCTTCGTGTATCCCCGCAACGATCTCGACTACGCCAGCAACTTCCTCAACATGTGCTTCTCGGTCCCGGCCGAGGAATACAAGATCAACCCCACCATTGCCCGCGCGATGGATCTGATCTTCACCCTTCACGCCGATCACGAGCAGAACGCATCGACCTCGACCGTGCGTCTCGCTGGCTCGTCCGACGCCAACCCCTTCGCCTGCATCGCCGCCGGCGTAGCCTGCCTCTGGGGCCCGGCCCATGGCGGCGCCAATGAGGCGGCGCTCAACATGCTCAAGCAGATCGGCACGCCGGACAACATCCCGGACTTCATTGCCAAGGTGAAGGATAAGTCGAGCGGCATCCGCCTGATGGGCTTTGGCCATCGCGTCTACAAGAACTACGATCCGCGCGCCACGGTGATGCAGCAGACCGCCAAGGAAGTGCTGGCCCTGCTCGGCGTCGAGGACAACCCGCTCCTGCAGGTGGCGCAGCAGCTCGAGCACATCGCGCTCACCGATGAATATTTCATCTCGCGCAAGCTCTATCCCAACGTCGATTTCTACTCGGGCATCATCCTCGAGGCGATCGGCTTCCCCACCTCGATGTTCACCGCCATCTTCGCGCTCAGCCGCACCTCGGGCTGGATCGCGCAGTGGAAGGAAATGATCGGCGACCCGCAGAAGAAGATCGGCCGCCCGCGCCAACTCTACCACGGCGCCGTGGCCCGCGATTACGTGCCGATCTCCGAACGCTGAGGCGCGTGCGCCAGCACCCGTTCGACGGCATCGACCAGGGGCGCCTCCGGCGCCCCTTTTTCCATTCCGGCGCGGACCCGCGCAAAGCCTGAACGCTGCCGCTCCATCTCGTCCGGTTCGTCCAGTAGCAGCTTCAGATCGGCGATGAATGGCTCGGGCTGCGCCGCCGGCCCCACATATTCGGGCACCAGATCATTGCCGAACAGGATGTTGGGCAGGCCGATGAAGCGCGGCTTGTGCTTGCGCCAGCGGGAGATCTGGCCGCGATCGCCGACATAGGTGATCACCATCGGCACGCCCGTCAGCGCCAGCTCCAGTGTCACCGTACCGCTCACCGCCGCCGCCACGATCGACTCCGCGAACGCTTTACGCTTGGCATCGCCCGCCGAGGTCACGAACACCGGCGTCTTCCACGTCATCACGGTTTCGAGCACCTGCTGCTCGACATGCTTGGGCGTCGGCAGCACGAAGCCTGTCACCCTTGGATGATCGCGCAGCGCCCCCGCCACCTTGCGCATCAGCGGCAGATGCCGCCGCAATTCACCCGTCCGGCTGCCCGGCAGCAGCAGCACGGGGCCGCGCTCCGGCTGTGTTGCACGGAAGTTCGTATGCCCGAGCGCCGGATGCCCGACATAGCTCGTCGGCGGCCCGTCGAGCTTTTTCATCACCGCCGGCTCAAACGGCAGCACGGCTAGAATCTCATTATAGAGCGGCTTGAGGAGCGGCGCCCGTTCCGGCTTCCAGGCCCACACGCTCGGCGCCACATAGAGCAGGATCTCGCCCTGATAGCCCGCCTTGCGCAATTGCTTGGCCACCGTCTCGCAGAACACCTGCGAGTCGATGAACACCACGAGGTCCGGCTGCTCGGCGAGGACGGCCCGTGCCGTCTGCCGTGCCCGCCACAACAGCAGCGGCAGCCGCTTCAGCACATCGGTTACGCCCATGACCGACAGGTCGGTCATCGGGAACAGCGGCTTCAGCCCCTCGCCCATCAGCTCGGCGCCGCCCACGCCCGTGACGGTCACGCGCCGCTCGACCCGCAACCGCTTGACGATGTCGGCGCCGATCCGGTCGCCCGACGGCTCGCCCGCGAGGATGAACAGCCGCAGTGCCTCAGCCATGACGCAGCCCGATGACACTGATCCCACGGACCGCCGCTTCGGCCTCGAGCCGCGCCCGCTCGATCACCAGCGTCGTCCGCGCCTCGACCACGATGATCGAAATCCCCGCCGCAGCGGCATTGATCACCGTCTCCGGCCCGATCGCCGGCAGATCGACATAGTCCGGCTGCTTGGGCTTGCGCGCCTTGGCGAGGATCAGCGGATATTGGCCATTGCCGGTCCGCCCCTCCTCGCGCAGCACCGCGACCCGCGCCAGCAGCGCATCCGTGCCGCCGGCATCCTCTGCCGCGATCGCCCGCTTGCCGGCCATGACGATCGCCTGCCCCAGATCAAGCGTGCCGACCGCTCTGGCGGCCTTCAATGCACCAGCCGCGAAGGCGCTGGCGTCGACAACAGGACCGGCGATATGGCCCTCGGGGGCCACCAGTTCGGGCGCGACGTGATGGGCGCCGACCAGCCGGACGCGGTGCCTGGCCGCAAAGGCCATGACCATCGTCGCGAGCCCGATGTCGCCAAGGCTGCCGGCAATCTTGTCGGGCAGGCCCAGCGCCGCCGCCAGCCCTTCCCTGTGGGTATCGGAGAGATGCACTCCACCCGCCAGCACGATATGCGACGTCCGGAACGATGTTACAGCCCGAACCAGCCCCGCGGGGTCATCGAGCGACACGGGAATTGCATGCGGGCCGAGCGTCGGCGCCCGCCCCGCGAGGTCGAGGATTTGCACGGGATCGCCGCTGCGCGCGATTGCCGCTGCCAGGTGGGGGACGAGATCGCCTGCCCCCGCAACGAGGGTCAGCCGCCGCGCCATCAGGCGTCGCCGTGCCCGTTCCGCGGCAGCGTCAGCGGGCTGTCCTTGGCGTTGACGATGAAGGCGACCACGTCCTGCACCAGTTCGTCCTTGGGGAAGATTGCCGCGGCGTCGTCCACCCGTTCACGCAGCGTCCCCTCGCTGGCAAAGATCATCCGGTAAGCCGTGCGGAGGTTATGGATCGCTTCGCGGTCGAAGCCGCGGCGCTTGAGGCCCACAAGGTTGAGCCCCGACAGTTCGGCCGGATTGCCGACCGCCGCGCCATAGGGAATGAGGTGCTTTTCGACCTTGGTCAGGCCGCCCACAAAGGCGTGCGCCCCGATATGGACGAACTGCGTCGCGCCCGAATAGCCGCTCATCACGACGTAGTCGTCGATGCGGCAATGGCCGGCGAAGGTCACATTGTTCGACATGACGACATGGTTGCCGACGATGCAGTCATGCCCGATATGGACGCCGATCATGATCAGGCAATTGTCGCCGATCTTGGTGATCATACCGCCGCCAGCCGTGCCGGGGTTGATCGTCACATGCTCGCGGATCGTCGTGTTCTCGCCGATCTCCAGCGTCGACGGCTCGCCGGCATATTTGAGGTCCTGCGGCCGGTGCCCGATCGAAGCGAACGGGAACACCGTGGAGCGCGCGCCCAGCGTCGTGCGCCCGGTCACGACAGCATGCGAGATCAGTTGCACGCCGTCGCCCAGCTTCACGTCGCTGCCGACGACGCAGAACGGTCCAACGACGACATCGGCGCCAAGCACCGCGCCGTCCTCGACGATGGCCGTCGGATGAATGTTGTGGGGCATTACGCGCCTTCGACCATCACCATTGCGCCGACTTCGGCCTCGGCGATCAGCGTCGTGCCGACCATGGCCCTGGCCTCGTACCAGCCCATGGCGCTACGGCGCCGGATCTTGCGGATGTGGTACTCGATCACATCGCCCGGCCGGGCCGGCTTGCGGAATTTGCACTTGTCGACCGTCACCATGTAGACGACGTGCCGCCCGGAGGTCTGGTCGGCCGCGATCGCGATCGCCCCGGCCGTCTGCGCCATGCCCTCGATGATCAGCACCCCCGGGAACACCGGGTTGCCGGGAAAATGGCCCTGAAAGATCGGCTCGTTGAACGACACGTTCTTGATGCCGACGGCGGCGTCGTCACTGTCCACATTGATGATCTTGTCGATCATCAGGAACGGATAGCGATGCGGCAGCAGCGTGAGAATCCGGTCGATATCGATCGACGTCAGTTCCTTGCTCTCGCCCAGGCTCGGATCAGTTTTCGCGTCCACTCTTCTTCCCTTTGCTCAACAACCGGAGCGTGGCGGTCTCCCGGCGCCACGCATGTACGTCCTGCGCCGGATAACCACCGACGCGTCCCCCTCGCTTAACATCCTTCGTCACGACCGTACGAGCAAGAATGATCGAGCCCGCCCCCACGGTCAGGTGGCCGGTGAGGCTGGCCGCCCCGCCAATCATCACCGAATCCTCGACAATGGTCGAGCCGGCAAGTCCGGTCATTCCTGCGATCAGGCAATTGCGCCCGATCCGGCAATTGTGCCCGATCTGCACCAGATTATCGATCTTGGTGCCCTCGCCGATCACCGTATCGCCCAGCGCCCCCCGGTCGATCGTGCTGTTGGCGCCGATTTCGACCCGGTCCTGGACGATCACCCGCCCAAGTTGCGGAATCTTGCGGTTCGAGCGGCCATGGTCCAGCCAGCCAAACCCCTCCGAGCCGATCCGCGCCCCGGCATGCAGCACGACATTATTTCCCAGATAGGCGCATTCGATGCTGCAATTGGAGCCGATGACCGCATTGCGGCCGATCGTGACCCCGGCCCCGATGACTGTGTTCGGCCCGATCACCGAGCCCCGCCCGATCTCGACGTCCGGCCCGATCACCACCCCGGGCCCGATGCGCACATCGGCCTCGACGAAGGGCGCGCGCGCGTCGATGCCGAAGGCGTTCAGCGTCCCGCGCGTGTCCTGAGGATAGAGCCGCTCCAAGAGGCCAACAAAGGCGAGATGCGGATTATCGACGACGATCGCGATGGCGCCCGCGGGCACCTCGCCGCGCAAATCCTTGCCGACGATCACGGCACCCGCACCCGTCGCCCGCAGCGCATCGCGATACTGGGCCTGTGCCGCGAGGGCGACATGCCCCGGCCCCGCCAGATGCAGTTCCTCGACGCCCTCGATGACGGGCCCGCTGCCCTCGAACTCGCTGGCAAGCTGCAGCGCCTCGAGCAACTGGCTGAGCGGCACCGACCCGGAAAACTGGTGGAAACGTGTATCGACCATCGTTCTGCAATGAAAAAGGGCCGCGGCGCTAGGCCCCGCGGCCCTTAAACTGTTTCACGCCCTCTTTATCAGAGCAAGGTCTGCAGCGTCAGCGCGAAGGCCGGGCAGTAGACCGACGAGCAGACCTTCGTCGTGCTGTCCGTCGTCGACTGGCTGAGAATCCAGGCCATGTCGCCACGCAGCGGACCGAACGGCGAGTCCCAGATCACCGACGCACCGACCGAGCTCTTGAGCGGGTTGGCCGTCGAGGCGCCATCGAGGGTACCGGTACCGAGCTCACCCACGCCGCTCACGACCGCCGCATCCGCGAACAGCGCACCAGACAGGCCGTAGCTTTCCGGCAGACCCGGGATCGGGAAGGTCATTTCAGCCGAGGCGCCCGCATAGGCAGTGTAGCCCACGATCTCGCCGAGGCTGGTCTTGGGCCCGATGCCGCGCTGCACGAAGCCGCGCACCAGCGTATTGCCGTAGGTGAAGTTCTCCAGCGAGTTCACGGCCGTGCCGCCGAAATTGTTGATGATACCGCCCTGCACCTTCACGCTGCCAACCAGCCCGAGATCGGAGTTGAGCGGCATGAAGTAGCGCGCCTTGGCTTCCGTCTTGATGAAGTTGTAGCCGAGGCCAACGTAGGTCTGCGTCAGCGAAGCCGCGAAACCTTCGGTCGGGCGCTTCCGGTCGTCGGTGCCGTCATAGTTCAGGCTATAGCCGACCCAGCCCTTGTCGTAGGTGCCGGCCGAAAGAATCTCCGTCGAGCCGCCAAGCACGGTATCGGTCACGACCGTACGGTCGCCGCCGAAGAACACCTGAGCCTGGAGGTCACGCGTCACCGGCAGGCCGAAGCGCATCTGCGCGCCGGTCGACGTGGTGCCGTAGACGTTGGTGGCGTTCTCGTCGGTGATGCGGTGGTAGACGTCAAAGCCTGCCGACATCTTGAGACCCATGAAATAGGGCTCGGTGAACGAGAAGTCGATCGACTTGCCACCCTGGCTGGCACCGATCGAGGCGCGCAGGAACTGGCCACGACCGAGGAAATTGCGCTCGGTCAGCGACAGTTCGCCGAGGATACCCGCCTGCGAATCGTAGCCGGCGGTGACGCCGTAGTCGCCCGTCGACTGCTCGGTCACGGCGATGTTCAGCACGACCTTGTCAGCGGAACTGCCCTGCTCGGCATTGATCGCCACCACCGAGAAGAAGCCGAGGCTTTCGATGTTGCCCTTGCCCTGGGTGACCAGCGCGCGGTTGAACGGGTCGCCTTCGGAGAACGGCAGCTCGCGGCGGATCACGAAATCGCGGGTCTTTTCATTGCCCGTGATGTTGATGCGCTCGACATAGAGCCGCTGGCCTTCGTCGACGAGGTAGGTCACCGAGAACGAGCCGGTGCCCGGATCGCGGACGATGCGCGGACGCACATCGGCGAACGGGTAGCCTAGATTGGTGGCTTCCACCGCCATGTCCTGCGCCGAACGCGCCAGGTCGTTGGCCGAGAAGCGGTCGCCCTTGCGAGTGCGGATCGAGCCGGTGAGATTGTTGGCGTCGAGCCCGGCAATCGAGGTTTCGACCCCGATATCGCCAAAGGCGTATCGCTCGCCTTCCACCACGGTGAAGCTGATGAAGTAGCCGTTGCGCTCGGCATTGTACTCGGCAACCGCCGACGTCACCTGCGCATCCGGATAGCCATGATTGGAATAGTATTGGCGGATCAGCTCGCGATCGATATCGAGCTGGGCCTGCGTGTAGTTGTCGTCGCGCAGCAGCCAGCTCAGCCAGCCCGTTTCCTTGGTGCGGATGACCGATTTGAGGTTCCACGCACCGATATTGTTGTTGCCGGTGAAGTTGATCGCCGCGATGCCCGCGCGATTGCCTTCAACGACCACGAAGATCACCCGCACGCGGCCGTCGGCCACCGGCTCGAGCCGGGTGGTGACCTGCACGTCGGAATAACCGACGTCCTGATAGGCCTGCCGGATCGACTGCACGTCACGCGCGAGACCGGCTTCGTCGACCGTTCCGCGATCCTGCGTGTCGATCATCGCCACCAGATTGGCGTCCGAGAAGCGCTGATTGCCCTCGAACAGCACGGATGCAACGAGCGGCGCGGTCTGCGCCTGGGCAGCACCGACCCCCAGCACTGCACCGCCGACACCTGTCAGTGGCGCCAAGAACATCAGCGCGAGTGCCATGGCCGCACTACGCACGAGCTTGGTGGGATCGATCATGATTCTGTATGCCTCTCAGACGAAAGGCCGGGGGAATCGCCTGTTACAGCTGCCCCCAGCTAACTCCAGTCGAAGCATTTACTGGTTTTTTAACCAAGGGCAAGCCGCAACGCCCCTTTGCGTTAGCGAAAGCTTGGTCCCCGTGCATTCCTGCAACACCCTGAAAACCAAGGTTAACAAGTACTTACGAAGCGTGCCGGAGTATCGACAGCAGGGTATCGTTCACCAGCGTGAAGATCATCAGCGTCCCGACGATGGCGAACCCCACGCGGAAGCCGATTTCCTGCGCCTTTTGGCTCAATGGCCGGCCTCTGGCGGCCTCGATCAGATAGTAGACGAGGTGCCCGCCATCGAGCACCGGGATCGGCAGCAGATTGAAGATGCCGATATTGAGCGACAGCAGCGCCGCGAGGTTGATCAGCGCGATGATGCCCATCGTCGCCACCTCGCCCGAGACCTTCGCCACCTTGACCGGTCCGCCGAGCTGCTCGACATCCCCCCGGCCGACGAAGAAATCGCCCAGGAACGCCACCGTCCGGTCGACGATGAAGCGAATCTCCTGCGCCGTCATGCCAACCGCCTCGACCGGATTGGGCCGGTAGAGGGTCAAATCGCTCTGCTCGACGCTCCGGCTCACGCCGATGCGGCCGACCCGGTGCCTGTTGCCGAAATTGTCGGTCTCCTCGGCGATCGCCGGGATCATCAGCAGCGTCTGCTGTTCGGCCGCCCGGGCGATGACCACGGTCACCTGCCGGCCCGGCGCCGTCGCGATCAGCCGCTGGAAGTCCGAAAAGCTCGAGACGCCAAAACCGTCAACGGAGACAACCGTGTCGCCCGGCAGCAGCCCGGCTTCCGCGGCGATGCCGCCGCTCACCACGTCGCCGATGACCGGCGGAATCGTGTACCGGCCGTAGCCCAGCAGCAGCGCGTAGAGGATGACGAAGGTCAGCAGCACATTGGCGACCGGCCCGGCCGCCACCACGGCGATCCGCTGCCAGACGTTCTTGTTGACGAACAGCCGGTCCTGCATCTCCGGCGGATATTCCGCCGCCGCCTCGGGGTCCGGCATCGACGCCGCGTTCATGTCGCCAACGAAGCGCACATAGCCGCCCAGCGGAATGGCCGACAGGCGCCAGCGGGTGCCGTGCCGGTCGTTGAAGCCGATAAGCTCCGGCCCGAAGCCGATCGAGAAAGTGTGGATCGCCACGCCATTCCAGCGCGCCACGAGATAATGCCCCATCTCATGCACGAACACGATCAGCGTCAGGACCGCGATGAAGGCAGGGATGGCGTAGAGGATCGGCAGGCTGAGGAAGGACAGTTTTCGACGCTCCGTTTGCGTGAGCCTGACTAGGCGGCGATTGCGGTCACAGTTGGACGCCACCCGGGCATCGTCATGACCTCAAAGTGCCCGTCACCAATAGAGAAAACCCGTTGCGACATGGTCGATGCCGCCATGCAGCGCGCCGATCACGAACACCAAGATCACGCCCGCCGTCACGCTGTCGAGCCGGTCCATGAAGCCGCCATGGCCGGGGATGATGTCGCCCGAATCCTTGATGCGGAACAGCCGCTTGATGGCGCTCTCGGTGAGGTCGCCCGCCTGCCCTGTCAGTCCCAGCACGGCCGAAAAGATCAGCCCCAGCCACCAGGGCGACGGTGTGAAGATCATCCAGAAGATCGTGCCCGCTACCGTCCCGATCAGCCAGCCGCCGACCGCACCCGACACCGTCTTGGCCGGCGAAATCATCGGCGCCAGCTTGGTGCCGCCGACCACCCGGCCGACGAAATAGGCGCCCGTATCGTTGCTGGCGATGACCACGCCCAGATACCAGCCGGCGATGATGCCGGCCGGCTCGTTGCCCCGCATGGCCAGCACGGCGATGATGGTGATGGCGAAATACACCACCCCGCCGACGCGCCAGACGATTACCGGCCGGTCGCCGAACAGCGAGATGCCGATGGCGATCAGCGCCGCCACGAGCAGCGCCGACGGTCCGAATGCCGGGAATGCCAGGGTGCCGATGGCCAGCAGCGCAATCAGCGCCATGCCGAGCGGCGCCAATGGCTTGAGCGTCACCATCTGCTCCCACTCGCGATAGGTGATGCCGAACACCACCGCCGCGAGCCCGGCCCAGACATAGCCGCCGAAATGGAGGCCGACGGCGATAATGGCGATCAGCACCGCCGCCGATATCAGGCGCGGACCGAGATCGGTCCAGGATGCGCGCGGCGGAGCGGAGCCTGAAGGACCGGTCGAACTCACCGTCGCTGCGCCTCGACGCCCCCGTAGCGGCGGTCGCGGCCGGAATAGTCCTCAAGCACCCTCAGGAAGGCCGCGTCGTTGAAATCGGGCCAGTTCTCGTCGACGAAGACCAGTTCCGCATAGGCGCTCTGCCACAGCAGGAAATTCGAGAAGCGCTGCTCGCCGCTGGTCCGGATGATGATGTCGGGGTCGGGCAGCCCGGCGGTGTAGAGCGCCCGGCTGATCGTTTCCTCGGTGATGTCCTCAGGCTTCAGCCGGCCCGCCGCCACCAGCGACGCCACGCGCTGCACAGCCTCGGTGATCTCGGCCTTGCCGCCATAGTTGAAGGCCACCTGCAGCTTGAGGCCCGTATTCATCGCGGTCGTGGCTTCCACTTCGGCGATCAACCGGCGCAGCGACTCGTCCAGCCCGTCGCGCGAGCCGATGATCTTCACCCGCACATTGTTGCGGTGCAGCTTTTCGAGATCGGACGCCACGAACCGACGCAACAGCCCGAAAATAAAGCTGATTTCGTCCTTCGGCCGGGTCCAGTTCTCCGACGAGAAGCTGAACACCGTCAGGTGTCCGATGCCGTAATTGATGCAGCTTTCGACCAGCGCCCGCAGCGCCTTGACGCCCGCTACATGGCCTTCGCTGCGCGGCTTGCCGCGCGCCTGGGCCCAGCGGCCATTGCCATCCATGATGACCCCGACATGCGCCGGAATCCGCAGGTCGGGCCGCAGGGCGACGCGCTGCTGGGTGGCGGGTTCAGTGGACATCAATGGCCCTCCGGGCCTCAAATGATCGGTCGCAGGTTAAACCTGCATAATTTCCTGTTCCTTAGCGGCAACAATCTGATCGACATCGGTGATCGCCGCGTCGGTGGCCTTCTGCACGAGGTCCGACTTGCCCCGGCTATCGTCCTGGCTGATATGGCCGTCCTTTTCCAACTTCTTGAGCAGGTCCATGCCGTCGCGCCGGATGTGGCGGATGGCGACGCGCGCCTGCTCGGCATAATTGTGCGCAACCTTGGTCAACTCGCGGCGGCGCTCTTCGTTGAGTTCGGGCAGCGGCACGCGGATCGTCGCGCCCTCGGTCGAGGGGTTGAGGCCGAGGCCGGAATTGCGGATCGCCTTGTCGACGGCGGGCGCCATCGTGCGGTCCCACACCGAGACCGACAGCAGCCGGGCTTCCGGCACCGTCACGGTCGCCACCTGGTTGAGCGGCATGCGCGACCCGTAGGCTTCCACCATCACCGGCTCGAGCAGGCTCGCGCTGGCGCGGCCCGTACGCAGGCCCTGCAGTTCGTCGCGCAGCGAGGTGATCGACTTCTGCATGCGCTCCTTGAGCTCATCGATCGAGAAAGTCGGGGGGGCGGCCATGATAACTCCTACTTCTTTTCGGTGCCGACGAAGGTTGAGCGCGTCTTGCCGCTCAGCACTCCCATCAGCCCTTCCTTATCGTCCAGTGCATAGACCAGTATCGGCAGGCCATTGTCGCGCGCAAGAGCGAAGGCCGCCGTGTCCATGACCTTGAGGTTACGGGCAATGACTTCGTCATAGCTGACGGTTTCATAGCGCTTGGCCTTCGGGTTCTTTTTGGGGTCCTGGTCATAGACCCCGTCCACTTTCGTGCCCTTGAGCAGCACGTCGCAATCGAGTTCGATCGCCTTGAGCGCTGCCGCGGTGTCCGTCGTGAAGAATGGATTGCCGGTGCCGCCGGCGCAGACCACCACGAAGCCTTCGTCGAGCGCGGCCTTGGCGGCGCGGGCGGTAAAGCTGTCGGCGACCGAGGGCATGGTGAGAGCCGAAAACACCTTCGACTTCACCCCGCCCCGGCTGATCGCATTCGACAGCGCCAGCGAATTGATCACCGTGCCGAGCATGCCCATGAGGTCCGCCGTCACCCGGTCGGTGCCCTCGGCGGCCACGGCCATGCCGCGGAAGATGTTGCCGGCCCCGATCACGATGGCGATCTGCGCGCCGGCCTTGGAGGCGGCGACGATCTGCTCGGCCATGGCGTTGAGGAATTGCGGCTCGATGCCGAACGATTGGTCGCCGGCGAGCACTTCGCCGGAAACCTTCAGTAGGATGCGCTTGTAGGGAAGCTTGGCCATCAGCGCCTCTCACCGGACATGCCGCGGGCGAATCCCGCGTGGCGACGGCAGTTTAGATGACATTCGGGCGGGCCTGTTACCAGCCCGCCCGATGAATTTATCTCTTATGCAGCTTATGCGGACTGCGGCACGCCTGAAGTGGCGGCGACTTCGGCGGCGAAGTCGGTCTCGGCCTTCTCGATGCCCTCGCCCAGCGCATAGCGCACGAAGCTGGTCACCTTGATCGGCGCGCCGGCTTCCTTGGCGGCGGCGTCGACAATGGCCTGCACCTTGCTTTCGCCGTCGATCACGAAGGTCTGCGCCAGCAGCGTCGACTCTTCGTAGAACTTGCGCACGCGGCCTTCGACCATCTTGGCGATGACTTCCGCCGGCTTGCCCGATTCCTTGGCCTGCTCGGTGAAGATCTCGCGCTCCTTGGCCACCACCGCCGGGTCGATGTCGTCGGGCGACACGCTGAGCGGGTTGGTGTTGGCGATGTGCATCGCGAGCTGCTTGCCGAGGCCGGCCAGCACGGCCTTGTCGCCGGTCGACTCGAGGCCGACGATCACGCCCAGCTTGCCCAGACCCGGCTTCACCGTGTTGTGGACATACGAGCCAATCAGGCCGTCCTTGACTTCGATCACCGCCGAACGGCGGAGGTTCATGTTCTCGCCGATCTTGGCGATGGCATCGGTCAGCTCGGCGGCCACCGAACGGCCGGTGCCGGGGAACGGCATCTCGGCGAGCTTTTCGATGTTGCCGGCGGCTTCGCCGGCCAGCTTGGCAACGTTACCCACGATGCCCTGGAACTGTTCGTTACGGGCCACGAAGTCGGTCTCGGAATTCACTTCGACGATGGCGCCCTTGGTGCCGTCCAGCGACACGCCGACGAGGCCCTCAGCCGCGACGCGGCCGGCCTTCTTGGCGGCCTTGGCGAGACCGCGCGTACGCAGCCAGTCGATCGCCGCTTCCATGTCGCCGCCGGTCTCTTCCAGCGCCTTCTTGCAATCCATCATCCCCACGCCGGTAGCGTCGCGGAGCTCTTTGACCTGCTGTGCAGTGACTGCCATTTCGATCACCTTTCATGCGACCCGGAGTGAACCGGGCCGCGCCTATCGATTGAAAATGAAAATGCCGTGACGGCAGCCGGTTACTCGGCTGCCTGGATCGCGTCTTCGGTCGGCGCCTCGGCGGACGCACCGAGATCGGCGCCACGGCCGGCCGACGAACGGGCGATGCCGTCGATGGCCGCGCGGGACACGAGGTTGGCATACAGCTCGAGCGCACGGGCCGCGTCGTCATTGCCCGGGACCGGGTAGTCGACGGTGTCGGGATCGGAGTTCGAGTCGATGATCGCGATCACCGGGATGTTCAGCCGGCGGGCTTCCTTGATGGCATTGGCTTCCTTGTTCGTGTCGATCACGAACAGCAGGTTGGGCAGATTGCCCATGTCCTTGATGCCGCCGAGGTCGCGGTCGAGACGCTCACGCTCACGGTCGAGGAGCAGGCGCTCCTTCTTGGTCAGGCCTTCGGCGCCGTCGGCCAGCTGGCCTTCGAGCACGCGCAGGCGGGCGATCGACTGCGAGATCGTCTGCCAGTTGGTCAGCGTGCCGCCGAGCCAACGCGAATTGACGAAATACTGGGCCGATTCACGAGCGGCCTGGGCCACCACCGGCGCCGCCTGGCGCTTGGTGCCCACGAACAGCACGCGGCCGCCATCGGCCACGGTGTCCGACACGAGCTGCAGCGCGCGCTGCAGCAGCGGCACGGTCTGGCCGAGGTCGAGGATGTGGATGTCGTTGCGCACGCCGAAAATGTAGCGTTCCATCTTCGGGTTCCAGCGGTGCGACTGGTGGCCGAAGTGAACGCCTGCTTCGAGCAGCTGACGCATGGAAAAGTCGGGCAATGCCATAAAAGGCTCCTTTACCGGTTTTGCCTCTGTGGAGCGGCTAGCGGTCGAAACCGCCACCGGAGGGACCTCGAAAGGGCCGGCTCCACATGTGAATTACGCCCGGGAAAGGCTGGGCGCGCCGCGCATATAGGGGAATCGCCCAAAAAGCGCAAGGCGGCACGACGTTCGGTTTTCGTTCACTTGGTCCGCTAAAGCTGGCATAGTCTGCCCATGAGCGACCAGATGGACCTCCCCGACAATCTGCGCGCCCGCGTCGAGGCTATCGCCGCGCGGTCAAGCCTGACGCCCGCCCAGATCATCGCCGACGCGCTTGAGCATGGCCGTTCCCTCGCCTGGCAGGAGCGCTTTCTTGAGCGCGTTGCCAGTGGCCTCGCGGAGGCCGAGCAGGGTCAGTTCGCCTCCGAACGCGAGATTGAGGCTATCCTCAACAAATACCGCCCAAGCTGATGTTCGTTGTCTGGACGCGCTCGGCGTTATCAGACCTCGATGCCATTCAGGACTATGTCGCGGTAGAAAGCCCCCCTCGCCGCTCACCGTCTGGTGCACGACCTCTTCGCGCGTCCTCAGCTTCTCGCTGAATCCCCTTTATCGGCCGCACCGGTCGAGCCCGGGGAACGCGGGAACTCGTTCTCGCTGACCTGCCCTACATCATTGTCTACCGAGTCACCCTCGCGGGTTGAAATCCTCGCTGTCGTCCACACCGCACGGGACTGGCCGGAAGCCTTCGAGTAGTCTCCTGCCCCATTCACCCCCGGTTCAAGCCGGCCCGCGCAACCTCCTGCCAACAAACGGGAGATCGCCCATGTTCCGCATCGCTCTGGCCGCCTGCGCCGCCGCAACCCTCTTCGCCGCCCTGCCCGCCCGCGCCGCCGACACTCTGGTCGTCGAGGGCGAGGAGCATTGCGTCGTCAACATCCCGTCCTGGGACCGCCTGAACGTCCGCGACGAGCCCTCGTCCAGCGGCGGCATCGAAACCCGCCTGCGCTACGGCGCCTGCGGCATCGTCGTGACCGGCGACGCAATCGGCAGCTGGTATCCCGTCGAGGACGGCCATTTCGCCGGCTGGGTCAACGGCCGCTACATCTCGATGGTGTCGCCCGCGCTCTATTGCGTCGATGGCGTCGACGATGACGACGTCCTCAACCTCCGCCGCTGGCCCTCATCGGTGTCCGCCATCGAGACCGAGCTCGCGCCGGACCAGTGCGACATCGCCTTCCTGCCCTATGCCGTGGGCAATTGGCAGAAAATCCGCGCCGATGGCTATGAGGGCTGGGTCAACCGCAACTACGTCAGCGGCCAGTAGCCCTAGCTCAGCCGCACATCCACCACGCCGTCGAACGACTTGATCGCCCCCGCCAGCGACGGGCTCACCTGCCAGGTCGCGCCGATGTCGATCTCGTAGAGCCGCCGGCCCTGCTCGCGCGCCACGATGAAGCGCACCCGGCCGTTGCCGCCCGGCTTCAGCTGCTGGACGATGGCGCCGAGGCATTTTTCGTCGTCGGTCTCGATCTCGAGGCTCTTGCCCACCTTGCGCGACGCCTCGTCGAGCAATTGCGCTGACTGGATGCGGAGGCTCACGCTGTCCTCGCGCTCCTCACCCTCGACGCCGATCACCACATTGGCGCCCGGCTGGAGGATCGGGCCGTATTTCTGCACGTCCTCGGAAAAGCCGATCACTTCATAGCTGCCCGAGGGGTCCGACAGCGCCACCACCATCATCGGCGTGCCCTTCTTGGTCCGCCGGTCCGACCGGCTCACCACCGTGCCGGCGAGCTTGCGCGAGCTGCCGCCGCGCTCCTTCACCTCGGCTTCGAGCTGCGCGTAGGACCAGATGCTCATCGCGCCGAACAGGCTCGTATATTCGTCGAGCGGATGCGCCGAGATGTGGAAGCCGATGGCGTTACGCTCGCGGTCGAGCTTTTCCGCCAGCCCCCACGGCTCGAAATTCTGCGTCAGCCGGATCGGCTCGGGCGCGTCGGTGGCGAACATGTCCATGATGCCATTGGCGGCATTGTCATTGGTCCGCTGCGCGCTGGCGATGATCTGGTCGATCGCCGTAAACGCCTGCTCGCGCCGCGCGAGGCAATCGAGCGCCCCGGCATTGACCAGCGTTTCGAGCGTCCGCCGGTTGATGACGCGCGGATCGACCCGCGTCGCGAAATCGGCGAGATCGGCGAACGGCGTGCCGCCGCGCGCCTCGACGATGTGCTCGGCCACCGCCTGCCCCACGCCCTTGATCGCGCCGATGGCGTAGAAGATCTTGTTGTCGCGCGCCGTGAACACATCATCCGACGTGTTGACCGACGGCGGCACGATCTCGATGCCGTGCTTCTTGGCGTCCTCGCGGAATTCGTTGAGCTTGTCGGTATTGCCCATGTCGTAGGTCATCGACGCGGCAATGAATTCCTGCGTGAAATGCGCCTTCAGATACGCCGTCTGGTAGGTGATGAAGCCATAGGGCGCCGAGTGCGATTTGTTGAAACCGTACTCCGCGAATTTGGCGCAGGCGTCGAAGATCGTGTTGGCCAGCCCCTTGGCGATGCCGTGCTGCTCCTCGGCGCCCTTGAGGAAGCGCTCGCGCTGCGCATCCATCTCCGACTTGATCTTCTTGCCCATGGCGCGGCGCAACAGATCGGCTTCGGCGAGCGTGTAGCCGGCGAGCGCCCGGGCGATCTGCTGCACCTGCTCCTGATAGGTGATGACGCCATACGTCGGGGCGAGGATCGGTTCGAGTAGCGGATGCAGATACTCCGTTTCCTCGAGTCCCTTCTTACGTGCGCAGTAGATGGGAATGTTCGCCATCGGGCCCGGGCGATAGAGCGCGACGAGCGCGATAAGGTCCTCGAACCGGTCTGGCTGCATGTCGACCAGCGCCCGCCGCATGCCCGAGCTTTCCACCTGGAACACGCCAACCACGTCGCCCTTGGTCAGCTTCTGGAATGTCTCGGCATCGTCGATCGGCATGTCCGACAGGGCAAACGCCGTACCGTTGCGGTTGATCATCTTGACCGCCTTGTCGATGACGGTCAGCGTCTTGAGCCCGAGGAAGTCGAACTTCACGAGCCCGGCAGGCTCCACCCATTTGAGCGAGTACTGCGTCACCGGCATGTCCGAGCGCGGGTCGCGGTACATCGGCACCAGCTCGGTCAGCGGCCGCTCGCCGATCACGATACCGGCGGCATGCGTCGAGGCGTGGCGGTAAAGCCCTTCGAGCTTTTGCGCCGTGGCAATCAGATCGGCCACCTGCTCGTCGCTGTCGCGCATCTGCTTGAGCGCCGGCTCCATGTCGAGCGCCTGCGCCAGCGTCACCGGATTGGCCGGATTCGCCGGGATCATCTTGGAAATGCGGTCGACCTGCCCATACGGCATCTGCAGCACGCGGCCCACGTCGCGCACCACGGCCTTGGCCTGCAGCGTTCCGAAGGTGATGATCTGGGCCACTTGGTTGTCGCCGTACTTCTGCTGGACGTAGCGGATCACCTCGCCGCGCCGGTCCTGGCAGAAGTCGATATCGAAGTCCGGCATCGACACGCGATCCGGGTTCAGGAAGCGCTCGAACAAGAGGTCGTAGCGCAGCGGATCGAGATCGGTGATCGTCGTCGCATAGGCCACCAGCGAGCCGGCGCCCGAGCCGCGCCCCGGCCCCACCGGAATGCCCTGCGCCTTGGCCCATTGGATGAAGTCGGCCACGATCAGGAAATAGCCCGGATATTGCATCCGGATGATGATGCCGAGCTCGAAATTGAGCCGCTCTTCATACTGCTCGACGGTAAAGCGCTCGTCGCGCCCGTAGATTTCAAAACGCCGTTTCAGTCCGGCATGCGCCTCGACGCGCAGCCGCTCGGCTTCCGCCGCCATGCCCTCTTCGGCCGTCTGGTCGGGCGACGCCGCAAAGCGCGGCAGGATCGGCCCGCGGGTGCGCGGCCGGTACGACACGCGCTGCGCGATCTCGATGGTGTTGTCCGTCGCTTCCGGCAGATCGCTGAACAGCGCCAGCATCTCGTCGCGCGACTTGAAATAATGCTCCGGCGTCAGCTTCCGCCGCTCGGTCTGCGCCACCACCGACCCGGCCGCGATCGCCAGCAGCGCATCATGCGCCTCATAATCGGCGCGGGTTGCGAAATAGGGCTCGTTCGTCGCAATGAGCGGCACGCCGCGGCGATAGGCATAGTCGATCAGCTTGGCTTCATTGCCGGCTTCCTGCTGCCGTCCATGGCGCTGCAATTCGACATAAAGCCGGTCGCCGAACAGATGCCTTAGCGTTTCGAGCCGGTTCTCGGCCTGCCCGTCTAGGCCCGCCGCATAATAGGGGTCGATCGCGCCTTCCGGCCCACCCGACAGGCACATCATGCCATCGAGGATCTCGGGCTCGAGCCAATGCAGCTGCGCCGCGGCGCGCCCCGTCTCGCCATCGAGATAGGCCTTCGACACCAGCCGCTGCAGATTGCCATAGCCGGTCTCATTGGCCGCAATCAGCACCACGCTCGATTTGCCGAACTGCCCGCGATCCTGGTTGCGCTCCATGATGCGGTCGCCGATCGGCTCGAAATCGAGCGCCAGCTCCACCCCGAGCAGCGGCTGGATGCCCTTGCCGGCGAGTTTCTCCGAAAATTCCAGCGCGCCAAAGAGGTTGTTGCTGTCGGCGATCCCCAAGGCCGGCTGCTTGTCGGCCTTGGCCAGATCGATCAGCGTTCCGAGCTTCAGCGCCCCTTCGAGCAGCGAATACTGCGAGTGCACATGCAGGTGGATGAAGCCGGGAGAATTGGTCATGGGATGGTCCTACGCCGCCGCCCGATGTGGGGCCACACAGCGCCGGTTCAATCCACAGGTCACACGAGTCGGCTGGCCATATCCATCCAGGTCAGCATCGCGGCCGTGAACCCTACAAGGGTAACCATCGCCATCGCGTCCTTCAGAAAAGTCAGCATCTCGACCTCCGTTGTTGCCGTTGTGTTCTTATATGTTCGTCTTTTGTTCTCGTCCAGCAACATCCGTGTAGCCGTGAATCAACCGTTAACGCCACCCACCCCCTCCCCGCTATCCCACCCCTGATCCCCGCTCTTTCACGCCTGTGCCAAACCCGACAGTCAGCTCGCCGGTCCAGCAAAGATGGTGGAGGAGGCGGCGGCCGAGAGCCCAGCCCCGCAGTCAGGAATATCCTCCCCCGTACAACGGGGGAGGGGGACCGCGCAGCGGTGGTGGGGCGACCCCAATCAC
>SEEL01000047.1 GCA_004144345.1 Hyphomicrobiales bacterium | reverse complement strand
GCGGGGTGGAGGGTGGGGAGGACCGGCCCGCTCCAATTGCCGATAGCGAGGTTTTTCCAGGTGCCGCGCATGCGGGTGATGCCCTGCGCCGTCTCGAACAGCGCCTGCGTCGGCACGTTGCCGAGGGTGAGCAGCAGCTTGGGCGCGACCAGTTCGACCTGGCGGTGGAGGAACGGGGCGCATTGCGCCAGCTCGTCCGGCGTCGGGTTGCGGTTACCCGGCGGCCGCCACGGCACCATATTGGCGATGTAGACCTTCGTGCGGTCGAGGCCGATGGCGGCGAGCATGCGGTCGAGCAATTGGCCGGCGCGGCCGACGAAGGGCTTGCCGAGCTTGTCCTCCTGCTCGCCCGGGCCTTCGCCCACCAGCATGATCTGCGCTTCCGGATTGCCATCGGCGAACACCAGCTGGGTGGCGCGGTGCTTGAGGGCGCAGCCCTCATAGGCATCCATCGCGGCGCGCAATTGGTCGAGCGTCTGCGCGGCGGCGGCGATGGCGCGGGTCTCGTTCGGATCGGTCACCAGCGGCGCGGCCGGGATGGGCGCCGGGGGCGGCGCGGCACCGGGGAGGGCCAATGGCGCCTTGCGCGGCTGCGCCACGGCGGAGGTGGCAAACCGGTCGACCGGCTCCTCGCCCACGGCGACATCGACGCCCGCCGCCCGATACCAGTCGAGCTGCGCCAGATCTTCAGCCCGAGCGGCTTCGGCGTCATTTAGCGGGTGATTTGGAGACATCGGCTCTGTTATGTCACGCCGCGAACCTGGCTGGAACCCTTATGGCCGAGCGCGACATTATCGATACCGACGTGGTGATCGTCGGCGCCGGCCCGGCAGGGCTCGCCGCCGCCATCCGGCTCAAGCAGAAATCGCCGGAAACGGCGGTCGTCGTGGTGGAGAAGGCGGCCGAGATCGGCGGCCATATCCTCTCGGGCGCGGTGATGGACCCGGTGGGGCTCGACGAATTGCTGCCGGACTGGCGGCAGCTCGGCGCGCCGGTCGGGCCGAAGGTGACGCGCGACAGCTTCCATGTGCTGACGCGCAAGGGCGATTTCCGCCTGCCGAACTTCATGCTGCCGCCGCTGATGCAGACGCATGGCGGGGTGGTGACCTCGCTGGGCGACCTCGTGCGCTGGCTGGGCGAGCAGGCACAGGCACTGGGCGTCGACATCTATCCGATGACGGCGGCCGTGGATGTGCTGGTCAACCAAGCGGGGGCGGTCGAGGGCATCGTCACCGGCGACCTCGGGGTCGGCCGCGACGGGCAGCCCAAATCGGGCTACGCCGCAGGCATCGGGCTGAGGGCCAAATACACGCTGATCGGGGAAGGCGCGCGCGGCTCGCTGGCGAAGCAATTGATGCAGCGCTACGAGCTGACCGAGGGGCGCTCGCCACAGAAATACGGACTCGGGATCAAGGAGATATGGGAGATCCCGGATTCTCTCCATGAACCCGGCCGGGTCGATCATTATCTCGGCTGGCCGCTTGATGATGCGACGCAGGGCGGGGGCTTCGTCTACCACGCCAATGACCGCAAGGTTTACGTCGGGCTGATCACCCATCTCGATTATCGCGACCCGACGCTGTCGCCCTTCGACGAGTTCCAGCGCTTCAAGCAGCACAAATCCGTGGCGCGGCTGCTCAAGGGTGGCACGCGGTTGAGCTATGGCGCGCGGACGGTGACGTCGGGCGGCTGGCAGTCGATCCCCGAACTGGTGTTCCCCGGCGGCGCGCTGATCGGCTGCGCGGCGGGCTTCATGAACGCGCCGCGGCTGAAGGCCATCCATTCGGCATTCCGCTCCGGCATCGCGGCGGCCGACAGTATCGCCGAGGCGCTGGCGGCGGGGCGGGCCAACGACCGGCTCGACGCGCTGACGGCGCGGGTGATGGACGGGCCGGTGGGCCGCGAACTCTATCGCGTACGCAATGTGAAGCCGCTCTGGTCGCGCTTCGGCACCCTGCTCGGCGTGTTGCTGGGCGGCGCCGACATGTGGGTGAACCAGCTGTTCCGCTTCTCGCCCTTCGGCACGCTGAAGCATAAGAAAGCGGACGCCGATGCGCTGTGGCCGGTTTCCGCCACCGGCGAGCGGACTTACCAGCGGCCCGACGGCAAAGTGAGCTTCGACCGCGCCTCGTCGGTGTTCCTCGCCAATATCGCCCATGACGAGGACCAGCCGGTGCATCTCAGGCTGGCGGACCCGGCAGTGCCGGTACGCGACACGCTCCCCGCCTATGGGGCGGAGCCGGCGCCGAATTACTGCCCGGCGGGGGTTTACGAGGTCGTGGAGCAGGGCGGCGCGCCGGTGTTCCGCATCAGCCCGGCCAACTGCGTCCACTGCAAGACCTGCGATATCAAGGACCCGGCCCGCAACATAACCTGGGTGCCGCCGGAAGGCGGCTCGGGGCCGAGCTATAGCGGCATGTAGCCAGGCCGCGGGGCGGGCGCGCGGGGTCCTCAAATCCCCGTGTGCCCTTGCGGCGCAGTCGCAAAATCGACAATGTTTCCGGGCGTAGCTGACGCTTTCCCGGAGACCGGTAGACTCGTGAACATCCTCCAGCGCTTTGTCGTCGCCTCAGGCGTTGCCCTCTGCCTTTCGGCGCCGGTGGCCGCGGAGGGCTTTCTCGATCTGGCGTCGCCCAGCACGACCGGCAGCTACCTCGCCGGGCAGGAAGCGATGGACAAGCTGCAGACGCCCGACGCGTCGCGCTTCTTCCATGAGGCGCTGCTGGAGCAGTGGGAAAATCCGCTGCTGCTCAACCGCGCTTTTGTCGCCTTCGCCGCCAATGGCGAAATCGACCAGGCAGCGGATGCGGCGCGGCGGCTGCTGAAACTCGGCGGCGGCAGCAACCAGCTGGCGCAATTGGTGATCGCCACCGAGTCGCTGAAGCAGCGCCGCTATGCGGCGACCATCCGCGACCTGGACGCGCTCGGCGCCGACAGTTTCGAGGGCATCACCGGGGCGATCCTCAAGGCCTGGGCGATGACCGGCGACAACCGCGTCGATGAGGCGTTCGCCTCGCTCGACGAAGTGGGGCAGGGCGGGCTCGAGGAATTCCTCGTCTTCCACCGCGCCATCATGGCCGATGTCGCCGGCCGGACCGACGACGCGATCGAATACATCACCCGGGCGCAGGAGGTTGATCCCTTCACCGCCGATATCGTCGAATCCTATGCGCGCATCTACGGCAATGCCGGCCGCTTCGACGAAGCGCTGGCCGCCATCGCCAAGTTCGAGGCGCAGGGCATGACGCATCCCTCGGTCAGCGCGGTGAAGGCCAAGCTGGTCGCCAGGCAGCGGCCGGGCCTGTTCGCCGACAGCGCCCAGGCGGGCGCCGCCGAAATGTTCCACAGCGTCGGCGTCGCCTATGCCCGCGAAGGCATCAACGACATCGCGCTGGTGCTGGAGCGGCTGGCGCAATATCTCGACCCGCGCAACGACACCGTGACGCTGGTGCTCGGCCAGCTCTATGACGGCGCGGGCCAGCATGAGCTCGCCAATGCGCTCTACGATTCCATCCCCGCCAACTCGCTGCTGAAGCCAATGGCGATCGTGCGCGTCGCCGACAATCTCGACGCGCTGGGCGACCGGCCGCAGGCGCTGCGCCGGCTGAGCAATATCGTGGCCACCAACCCCACCGACATCGAGGCCATCTCGGTGCTGGGCGATCTGCTGCGCACCGACAAGCAGTATGGCGAGGCGGCCGCCGCCTATACCAAGGCGCTCGCGGTGACCGGCGGCAAATCGCCGAGCGACTGGCGCTTCTATTACGTGCGCGGCATCGCCTATGAGCGCAACGACGAGTTCCCGCTGGCCGAGGCCGATTTCCTGAGGGCCCTGGAGCTCAACCCGAACCAGCCGCAGGTGCTGAACTATCTGGGCTACAGCTGGGTGGACAAGGGCATGAACCTGACCCGCGCGCTGGACATGATCCAGAAGGCGGTCGAGGCGGCGCCCAATGACGGCTACATCATCGACAGCCTCGGCTGGGCCTATTACCGGCTCGGCCGCTTCGAGGAAGCCGTCGAGCAGCTCGAACGTGCCGTGCAGCTGCGCGCCGCCGATCCCGAGATCAACGACCATCTCGGCGACGCCTATTGGCGCGCCGGCCGCAAGCTCGAAGCACGCTTCCAGTGGAACGTCGCTTCATCGGTGGACGAGGAAGGCAACGTCAAGGCCCGCGTGGCGCCCAAGCTCAAGGATGGCCTCGACGCCGCGCCGGTGACCGAGGATTCCGCGCCGATCGAGGACGTCCCCGGGGATCAGGCATCGGTCGAGTAGTGCCCTCCTTCGTCGAAGCAGCACCGGCCAAGATCAATCTGGCGCTGCACGTCACCGGCCGCCGCGCCGATGGCTATCACGCGCTTGAAATGCTGGTGGCCTTCGCCGAGCTGGGCGACGAGCTGGAAGCGGTTCCCGCGAACAAGGATTCGCTGACCATCACCGGGCCGTTCGCGCCGGCGCTTGGCAATGGCGAGGGCAATCTGGTGCTGAAGGCCCTGGCGGCGTTCCGCGCCCGCTGGCCCGGTGCCTTGCCCGAAGGGCTGGCGCTGACGCTGGCGAAGAATCTACCGGTGGCGGCAGGTCTGGGCGGCGGTTCGGCCGATGCGGCGGCGGCGTTGCGCCTGTTTGCCGGCATGGCCGATGGTCCGGCGCCTTTCGCCGAATTGCTGGAGATGGCGCGCGGCCTCGGCGCCGACGTGCCGATGTGCCTCTATTCGCGCCCGGCCGAAGTGCGCGGCATCGGCGAAATCGTGCTGCCGCTGAAGCACTTCCCCGATTGCCATGTGGTGCTGGTCAATCCGCTGCAGCCGGTGGTGACCGCCGACGTATTCCGGCGGCTCGAGCGGCGCGACAATCCGGGCATCCCCGATCTCGGCGATCCCCTGACGCGGCCGGCGCAACTTGGCCTCTGGCTCAGCGAAACCCGCAACGATCTTGAACCGCCTGCCATCGCCCTGGTGCCGGCCATCGGCGAGTTGATCGGCCGGCTGGGGCAGGCGAGCGGCTGTATCCTCGCCCGCATGTCGGGCTCGGGCGCGACGGTGTTCGGCCTCTTCGGGTCGAGCGCCCAGGCCCATCAGGCGGCGCATGATCTGCGCGAGAAGTGGCCCGGCTATTGGGTGGCTGCGGCGCCGCTGATCGGCGTCTAGGGCGGCGTTTCAGCCGCCAGAAGCAGACTTTCAGTCAGGGGCATCATCCGGACGGATGACGCGGCGTGCTGCGATCTCTGTCATCAGGGCGGGGAATAAGCCCGGGCGCCCGGTGTTGGCGCTGGGACGGGCGGCGGACCTGACACAGAGAAACAGACATGAAACGCGCGACGTTCCTCGCCTTCTCGCTGGCGGCCTATGCGATCTTCCTGCTGACCTTCCTTTATCTGATCGCGTTCATCGCCGGCTTGCCGGTGATCGCGCGTTCGATCGATCATCCGGTCTCGACCCTGCCGGCGGCATTGGCGGTGCTGTCAATCTAGGTCTCGTGGGGCTGTTCGGGCTGCAGCACACCCTGATGGCGCGCCAGGGCTTCAAGGCGGCATGGACGAAACTCATGCCCAAGCCGATCGAGCGGAGCGGCTATATGGTGTTCACCTGCCTCGCGCTGATAGCGATGTTCGTTTTCTGGCAGCCGCTGCCGATGCTGCTGTGGGATGCGCGCGGCACCGTGGGTGAGCCGATCCTGTGGGCGCTCTGCGCGCTGGGCTGGGGCATCGTGCTGCTCAGCACCTTCCTCATCAACCATTTCGAGCTGTTCGGCCTGTCGCAGGTGTGGCGCTACCTCAAGGCGAAGACGCCAGCGCCGCCGCGCCTGCGCCAGCCGCTGTTCTACAAGCTCGTGCGGCATCCGCTCTATGCCGGCTTCCTCATCGCCTTCTGGGCGACGCCGGCGATGAGCGCTGGCCATCTGATCTTTTCGGCTTCCATGTCGGTCTACATCCTCATCGCCATCGAGTTCGAGGAGCGCGACCTGATCGCCCTGTTCGGCAGCGATTACGAGGCTTACCGCCAGCGCGTCGGCAAACTCGCCCCGCGCCTGAGGTGAGGCGGGACCTGCGCTTTTGCTGGCCGCGGCGTTGCGGCTTGTGTTCCGGCGGCGGAAGGGTCAGGTAAGGGCCTTACAGAAAGAGGCTACATGCCGCGCAAGCCAAACTATGATTTCGAGCGCAAAGAGCGCGAGCGCCTGAAAAAGCTGCAAAAGGCCGCTCGCGCCGAGGCCAAGGCCAAGCCGGCGGCCGGTGATGCCGAGGGCAGCGCCCCCGACGAGAACGCGACTGACACGCCGGCCGAGGAATAGCGCGATTGGCTGACCGGCTCCCGGAGCGCCTTGGTTGGTCGAGCTTTTTTGCCGATCAGCTCGCGGCCGACGAGGCGGCGCTGTCGCCGGCGCGCGTCGACGCCGTGCATCGCGGCCGGCTGACGGCACTCACGGTGGCGGGACAGATCGAGATCACGCTGCCGGCCCGCGACGACACCAGCCAGTATGCCGTGGGGGACTGGGTGCTGGCTGATCCGGTGACGGGCGCGCTGCACCGCCGGCTGGAGCGAAAGGCGCTGCTGCAGCGGCCGGGCGAAGGCCGGCGGCCGACGCAATTGGTGGCGGCCAACATCGATACGCTGTTCATCGTCGCCTCGTGCAATGCCGATTTCAACATTGCGCGGCTCGAACGCTATCTCGCCTTCGCCAATGACGCCGGCACCGAACCCGTGATCGTCTTGACCAAGGCCGATACGGCCGACGACGCCGCCGCGTTCGAGCAGCAGGCGGCGGCGCTGCAACGCGATTTGCCGGTGGTCACGCTCAATGCGCGCTCGGCCGACGCAGTCGTGGCGCTGAGCCCCTGGTGCGGCGCCGGCGCGACGGTGGCGCTGGTCGGCTCGTCCGGGGTTGGCAAATCGACGCTCGTCAACACGCTGGTGGGCGTGGCCTGGGGCGAGCGGCAGTTGACCGGCGGCGTGCGCGAGGCCGATGCCAAGGGCCGCCACACGACGACCTCACGCTCGCTGCATGCCATGCAAGGCGGCGGCTGGGTAATCGACACGCCGGGTATCCGGACCCTCCATCTCAAGGACATGGCGGAGGGGCTCGACATCCTGTTCGCCGAGATCACCGAACTCGCCCCGTCCTGCAAGTTCCGCAATTGCACCCATGACCATGAACCGGGCTGCGCGGTGCGCGCCGCGGTCGCCGCGGGCACGCTCGATCCCGAGCGCCTGGCGCGCTGGCGGAAACTGCAGACCGAGAGCGGTGGCGGGCGCTAGCAGCCCGACGATGGCCGCCCGCCTCAGGTGAGTTGGCAAAAGTAAGCCCCGCGCGAGCGGGACTTACGCTTTTTGGTGCAGGGCGCCTGGCTATCTACTTCCGGCTGCCGGCCGAATATCCGGCGTTGTAGATTTCCTGGTCTTCCGAGCTTCGTCCGCTGAACAGCGTTCCGACGTAATTGCCATCGGCTCCGTCGCGCGTGCCTTCCCCATGGACATGGCCATGGTTGTACGCTTCCTGTTCCTCGGACGTCCGGCCACCGAACCAGGAGCCGACATACTCGCCATTGGCTCCGTCGCGTTGGCCGTCATTGTGGGCCTTCTCGAGATCATGCTTGCCCATGTTTGCTCCTCTCGGGCTAGCGTTGCGCGGCAGCGGCCTGCCGACGCGGGACCTGAAGCATTCGTAATGGGCCTATCGCTTCCTGCCCCGGCACTTCGTAGCATGGTGGCGGCATGCATCTCTGGTCCCCAAATGGGGACCATGGGTCTTTGGGGGATCAGGATGTTTCTGGAGCCGCTCAACCTGACGGCGCGAGAACGGGAAGTCGCCGGCCTGATGGTCAAGGGCCTGACGCGGCCCGAAATCGCCTCGGCGCTCGGTATCTCGTCGGAGACGGTCAAGAAGCACATTGCCAATATCGTGGTGAAATGCGGCGTCTCAAACCAGCGCGAGGCGGTGTCGGTCATCGTCATGAACGACTACGTCTATGGCGCAGCCGGTATCGACGCCGATTTCCTCATGCTCCGCCGGCACGTCAGGATCGTGATCGAGAACGACCGGCGCACCAGCTACATGATCGCGGAATCCGAGCAGGTCTGCTGCAAGGATGAGGTTGCCGAAAAGGAAGGCAGCGTCTTCGGCGAGGGCGAGATCGAGGAAGTCCGGATCAATGGCCAATTGGTGCAGCCGATCCGGCTCGAGCGGGCCCGGCAATACTTCCTCTCGAAATTCGATCCGCCGGTCAGGCGCGGCCAGCGGATCGAGCGCAACGTCACCTCACGCCTGCGCGGCAGCTTCAAGTTTCCCGACGACTATTTCTTCATCGAGCAGCCGCTGCCCTGCCGGGAACTGAAGATCGGGGTCAGCTTCGGCAGCAACTTCCGCATCGGTAGTGTCGAGTTCGCCGCCAAGCTCGGCACGCACAGCTTCCAGCCCGACGACGATCAGCGGGACGTCACGGAGCGCGAGATCGAGTGGACGATCCCGTTTCCGAAGGTCCTCTCCGACTACACCATCCGCTGGCACCTGATTGCCTATTGAGGGCACGGGCTGACGTCAGGGGCAGGCGCCGCGCCTCAGCTGAGGCGGGGAACGTAATGCAGGGCGACGATGCCGCCGTCGAGTTCGGTGCGGCCGGCCAGTTGCAGATCGACATGGGCGGCGAGGCCGGCGAGCAGATAGGGGCCGTGGCCGGCGAGGCGGGGGTGGACGACGATATCGTATTCGTCGATCAGCCCGAGCCTCGCGAGCGCCAGCGGCAGGGTGACGCCGCCGGTCGCGATGTAGCTGCCCGGTTGCTGCTTGAGGTCGCGAACCGTCGCCTCAAGGTCGCGGCCACGCACTATATCGGCGTTCCAGTCGGAAGAGGAGAGCGTGTCCGAGACGATGTATTTCTTCGCCCGGTCGATGGTCTGGGCGAAGGGGACCATCCAGTCCTCGACCCAGTCCGCCCGCTGGCCGCGGGCCAGCGGCCGCCAGCCATCTTCCATCATCTGGCAGGTGATGCGGCCGAACAGCAGCGCATCGGCGCCCGCGACACCGGCCGCAGCATGGCGATGGGTGGAGGCATTGGGGATGCCCGCGCGGTGGTCGCAGCAGCCGTCGAGCGTGATGTTGATCGAATAGCGGATGGGTCTCATTGGCGGAGGGTGGCACGCCGGGCGGCGCGCGGAAAGGGGGCGAGTGGACGGGCCGGGGCCGCGCCGCTAAGCTCGCGCCAGATTGGCTCGACCGGAGGCTCGCGATGAGCATCGTCGATATCGTCGCGATCGCCTGGACGCTGCTCGCGCTGGCGCTGGTCCCCATGCAGCTCAAGACCACGGCGCCCTATGGCCGCCATGCACGGACCGACTGGGGGCCCTCGATCGGCAACCAGCTGGGCTGGTGCATCATGGAGCTGGTGTCGCTGGTCGTGTTCGCCGGGCTGTTCCTGCTCGGGCCGAACGACAAAACCGAGCCGATGTGGGTGTTCTTCGCGCTGTGGGCGGCCCACTACATCAATCGCAGCCTGATCTTTCCGTGGCGCACCCATACGCGTGGCAAGTCCATGCCGGTGGCCATCGTCGCCAGCGCGGCGCTGTTCAACATCGTCAACGCCGGGCTCAATGGCGGCTATCTCGGCTCGTGGGGCCCGGTCTATCCGCCCGAATGGATCAGCGATCCGCGCTTCATCGGCGGGCTGATGGTGTTCGCGCTGGGCGCGGCGATCAATATCTCGTCGGACAACCGGCTGATCGGGCTGCGCGCCAAGGGCGGGACGGACTACACGATCCCGCAGGGCGGGCTGTTCCGCTTCGTCTCCTGCCCCAATCTGATGGGCGAGATCATCCAGTGGACCGGCTTTGCCATCATGTGCTGGAATTTGCCGGCGCTGAGCTTTGCCGTGTGGACGGCGGCCAATCTGATCCCGCGCGCCGTGAGCCATCACAAATGGTACCGCGCCAAATTCCCCGACTATCCGGCCGACCGCCGGGCGGTGATCCCCGGCCTGATCTGACGTCAAAACCGGGTCGCCGGCGGCGCGGTCCTGAGGCTTTACTGGGCTCTCAACCGGGGGAGAGGTCCCATGCTGCGCTAGTCGGGAATGCCGTCCGAGCTTGCCGCCCGCTACCGGGCCGGCGAAGCCGATGCCAATGGCCAGGCGCCGGAGCGGCGCATCTCCGACGGCGACGGCGTGCCCTGCCGGCATTGTCTCGGCAATGTGGCGAAGGGTGATGCCTATCTGACACTGGCCTATCGCCCGTTCCCGGCGCCGCAGCCTTATGCGGAAGTGGGGCCGGTGTTCCTCCATGCCGATGCGTGCCCGGCCCATGATCCGGCGCGCGGCCTGCCCGAGCGCGAGCGGCGCGGCAGCGGCCGCATCCTGCGCGGCTATGGCGCCGACGACCGCATCGTCTATGGCACCGGCATGGTGCTGGCCAATGCCGACATCGAGGAAGCGGCTATGAAGCTCTTCGAACGCGGCGATGTCGCCTATCTGCACCTGAGGTCAGCGGCCAACAATTGTTTCACCCTGCGCATCGATCGTGGCGGGTAACAGTTCGCGGCGCGGTAAGGTTTCGTTCAGCGCGCGATGGCATCGCTAGGGCAGCGTCGCGGTTCAACGATCCCAGGAATGCTCATGCGCAAAATGCTTGCGACCCTCGCCCTGCTCCTCGTGGCGACGCCCGTTGTGGCGCAGCAGTGGTATTACGAGGATATGGGCACGCCGATCGCCTTTTATGACAATGGCGTGGCGCAGTTCCAGTTTGCCTGCCGCGGCGGCGATCTTGCCATGGGGTTCTGGGTACGCTCGCCGAGCCGCGCTGTGGCAGGGGCCAGTTCGCTCCATCTCGCCATGGTGGCCGACCCGGCTGCCGGCAGCGACCGCAAATCGACGGCCGGCGCCAGCTTTGCGCAGGACATGCCGCTGATCCATGCCGACGGGACCTCGATGATCGTGCGCGGCCCGGTGGCGCGCAACTGGGCGCGCATCGCGCAGCAGGCGCAGCACACCATCCGCGTCGCCTATGTGCGCAAGCAGGGCGGGATCGAAGTGTTCGACAGCAATGATTTCGGGGCCAAAGGCTCGTCCTCCGCCATCAAGCGGGTGCTCGACCGCTGCGGCTGAACGCCCGGCGGCACCGGCGCAGCTTGAAACGGCGCGGGCCGCGTGCTTCTGCTCGCGGTGACAACCAGCCCCCGGACCTCCCCCGTGACCGCCGCCAGCCTCAAGAATGAAGCCGCCTCGCTGCGGGGCATCGCCATGGGGGCGGCGGCCTATTCCACCTTTGCCATTCACGACGTGTTGGTGAAGGGCGTGATCTTCGATCTCGCCGTGGCGCAGATTCTGTTCGTGCGCAGCCTCGTGATCGTCATCGGCTGCCTCGTCGCCACGCGGGGCAGGGTGGTCGGCGACCTCCAGCGTTCGTCGAGCAAGGGGCTGATCGTGCTGCGCGCCGCGCTGATGCTGGGCGCCTGGTGCCTCTATTACGCGATGGGCAAATATCTGCAGCTCGCGGAAATGACGACGCTCTATTACGTCGCGCCGATCATCACGCTGGTGCTGGCGGCGATTTTCCTCGGCGAGAAGCTGACCGTGTCGCGGGTCGGCGCGGCGCTGCTCGGCTTTGCCGGCGTGGTGGTGGCCTGCAACCCGGCCGGTCTCCACATTGGCGGACCGGAACTTGCCGTGCTCGGCGCGGCGACGCTGTGGGCGCTGGCGATGATCGTCATGCGCTCGATCCCCAAGGAAGACAGTGCACTGGCCCAGGTGCTCGGCGTCAACGCGATCAATGTCGTGGTGATGGGCATCGCCAGTATCTTCGTGTGGCAGGCGATGGATCTGCGCACCTTCTCGATGGTGGTGCTGACCGGCGTGCTGGGCGGCGCGGCCCAATACGCGCTGGTGCATGCGGCGCGGCTGGTGCCGGCGGGCGTGCTCGGGACCGTCGAGTATTCGGCGCTGATCTGGGCCTTCGTCTTCGGCTGGCTGTTCTGGCAGGAAATTCCTGCGGCCTATGTCTATGCAGGAGCGCTGATGATCGTGGTCGCCGGCGCCTACATCGCCTGGGCCGAACGCCGCCGTCGCGACACGATCCTCGATACTCCGTAACTGTCCGTCATCCGACGAATCGCCTGCGGTAGCGGATGCCTTGAGATGCCTATGCCCAAGACAAGGGCGGACTGCCCAGAAACCATCCCCAACTTTTCACGTCGAAATACACATATGCATTTAGTGACACGCGGGCGAGTATCTTCACGCCCCGCCTTTACATCGGTCCGGTTCCACGTTCCGCCTCTCCTCATTGGTTAATACTGGAGGATGTCGTGTCGAACGAAGAGATGTTTCCCTCGCTGACGCCGTCGGCGGTGCAGGTCCGGTGGAGAGTGCCGACGGAGTTTCCTGCCTGTCCTGACATGGTCTCGGAGAGTGCCTTGGAAGAGTACGCTGCGCGGCTGGTCTTTGGAGCCGTATTCGCGCAGAATTCGATCTACAAAAGCGTAACCGTCCAGTGCGATCTGTCGGATGGTGAACTTGTCGTGCGCACCCACTTGCCCGGCGACACCATCAAGCACTGGGCCGTTGCCAACGTGTCGATGAAAGGGGGCTTATTCGTCCACCGCAGTGAATCAACGTTCTATGAATTGCAGGGGGCCTTAATGCACTACTGCGAAATTGCAAAAAAGAGCTACGACGATCCCTTTGACAACTATTGCTGAACTAGTTGGCTACTGGCGGAGGATCTTTTCCATCGCCTTGCCCTTGGCCAGCTCGTCGACCAGTTTGTCGAGATAGCGGATTTCGCGCATCGTCGGCTCGGTGATGTCCTGCACCTTGACGCCGCAGACGACGCCGGTGATCAGCGCGCGCGAGGGGTTGGGGGCCGGGGCGTTGGCGAAGAAATCGCGGAAATTGGTCTTGGCGGTCAATTCCCTGTCGAGCGACTTCTGGCTGTGGCCGGTGAGCCAGCGGATGATCTCGTCCACCTCGGCCTTGCTGCGCCCCTTGCGCTCGGCCTTGGCGATGTAATGGACGTAGACGCTCGCCACGCTGGTCGAAAAAATGCGGTGGTTCGGATCGATTTCCATGGGGCGACTCTCGTTCGCCCGTTCCTACCATGGCTTTCGTCCTCCCCGTGAGTGCGGCACTGCTGCGCTGGAACGGGGGGCGGGGGAGGCCTATATCGCTGGCATGAGCGATGTTCCGCAGCGCGTGACGCCGACCGGCAGGCTGGTGCCGCCCGACCTCGATGAGGCGATGGTGGCAGCGGTGGTCGGGGCGTTCTACGCCAGGGCCCGGCAGGACGAGGTCATCGGCCCGGTGTTCAACCGCGTCGTGGCGGCCGATCACTGGCCGCAGCATATCCAGACCATCACCGATTTCTGGAGCTCGATGCTGCTCGGTTCGGGCCGCTACATGGGCCGGCCGATGCCCAAGCACATCGCCATCCCGGAACTGAGCGACGCGCATTTCCAGCGCTGGCTGACGCTGTTCCGCGAGACGGTGGACGAGCTCTGTCCGCCGCATATCGCGGCGCTGTTCCTCGATCGCGCCGAGCGCATCGGGCACAATTTCCGCATCCGCATCGCGCAGTTCCGCGGCGAGGACCCGATGCAGGTGAAGCCGCAGCGCGGCTGATCAGCTGTCGAAGAATGCGCGGTGGATGGCGTCGAACTGGTCGGCGATGGTGAGGAACACGCCGACCAAATCCGGATCGAAATGCCGGCCAGCTTCGCTGCCGATGATGGCCACCGCCTCAAGATGTGGAATGGCGTCCTTGTAGACACGCTTCGAGACCAGCGCATCATAGACATCGGCAATCGCCATCAGGCGGCCGGCCAGCGGGATCTGCGTGCCGCGCAGCGCCCGTGGATAGCCGCCGCCATCCCAGCGCTCATGGTGCGTATGCGCGATTTCCTCGGCGAGGCTGAGGAAACGGCTGGGGCCGAGCACTTCGGCGGCGCGCGCAATGGCCCGCCGGCCGAGCTCGGCATGGGTCCGCATGATGGCAGCTTCCTCAAGCGTCAGCTTGCCGGGCTTGAGCAGGATCTTGTCGGCGATGCCGATCTTGCCGACATCGTGGAGTGGCGCCGTCTTGAACAGCAGCTCGACGGCATCGTCGGTCAGTTCGAGCGGATGGAGCGTCTGCGCCGCCTGCGCCAGGGCGCGCATGAAGTGCTGCGTGCGATGGATGTGATTGCCGGTCTCGTTGTCGCGCGTCTCGGCCAGCGAGGCCATGGCGAAGACGATGGCGTCCTTGGCGCGCGTCGCTTCCTCGCGGCTGGCGACGAGCGAATTGTAGAGCGCCACATTGGTCATGGCGACGGCGGCGCTGTTGGCGATGCGCGCAAGCATGTCGATCTGCATCTGCGACGGCCGGAACGTGCGCGACCAATAGGCGCCGATGGCGGCGACGGGATCCTCGATGCGGACCGGCGTCATCACAAGGCTGCGCACGAAAGTCGGGCGATAGGCGGCATGCGGGATGCGGTCGTCGGCGTAGATGTCCTCGATGATGGCCGCCTGGCGGTGCATCATGGCCCAGCCGGAGATGCAGGAGGATGCGGGGAAGCGCTGGCCCTTCCACAGCGGGCTGATCGCATCCTCGTCGGCGTAGTGGCAGAGATCGCCATCGCGCAGCACGAAGGTGACGCCATCGGCACCGACCAAGGCGCGGGCCCGGCCGCGTACCGTCTGCATGATTTCGTCCAGGCCGCGCGCCATGGACAGTTCGAGTACGAGATCGTCGATATCACCGGAATTTCCGGCGATGGCGAGCCGAGTAGCTGCCAGCCCCATGCTGCCCCCCAAAAGCATTATCGAGGCCTTCTGGCCCCGAAAGACGCAAAGTACGGGCGAAGGCTACCGCCTGAAGTGCAAACAGAAGGTTGGCGAGGGCGGAATTGACCGGCGAACCGGTTCAATTGAGGGTGATCGGCTCCGGGCTGCTGGTGAGCAGGAAGGGCAGCCACACGGCTGCAACGCAGGTGGCAGCAATGGTGATTGCCGCCAATACCCATGGCCAGTTGATCCGCATCGTCCCCGCCGCTCTCAAGATGACAACGCTAGACCAGCCGGCGCGATTGCGTCACGCCGTTTCGCGATGGCCCCTACGAATGGTTAACGCCAGGCTACGCAGCTTCCACGATGCGGGCTCAATAAGCGCGGCTGACGTAGAACTCGGCGATGTCGGAGAGGATCGTCTTCATCTCGCTGTCGGGCAGCGGGGCGAGGGCTGCACGGGCGGCGCGGACATGCGCATGCGCCTGATCGACGGTGCGGCCGAGCGCGTTGTGGCGGTCCATGATGGCGACGATCTGGGCATGCGCCGTGTCGGGCGCGTCGGCCTTACCGAGGGCGGAGCTGATGATCTCGCGCTCGGCCGGATTGGCGTCGGCGAAAGCGAGGATGACCGGCAGGGTCATCTTACCTTCGCGAAGGTCGTCGCCGGTGTTCTTGCCCATCGCGCCGGCTTCGCCGCGATAGTCGAGCACGTCGTCGACCAACTGGAAGGCGAGGCCGAGTTCGAGGCCATAATCGCGCAGGGCGATGCGGCCGGCGTCATCGGCGCCGCCGGCCATAGCGCCGACTTCGGCGGCAGCCTGGAACAGCATGGCGGTCTTGGCGCGGATCACCTGGTCGTAATCTTCGGCCGTGGCGGTGAGGTCGCCGGCCTTGCTCAGCTGGAACACTTCGCCTTCGGCGATGACGGTCGCCGCCTTGGCGAGGACGCCGAGCGCATCGAGGCGGCCGGTTTCGACCATCATGAGGAAGGCCTGGCCGAGCAGATAGTCGCCAACGAGGACGCTCGCCTGATTGCCCCAGATCATGCGCGCGGCCGGACGGCCCCGGCGCATATCGCTCTCATCGACGACATCGTCGTGGAGGAGGGTGGCATTGTGCATGAATTCGACGGCGGCGGCGTAATTGGTCTGCGCGCCGTTGGCGCGGTCAAACAGCAGGGCTGCGGCGACGGTGAGCATGGGGCGCAGACGCTTGCCGCCGGCCTCGATGAGGTAGCGGGCCAGTTGCGGCACCATTTCGACATGGGATTCGGCGCGCTTCAGAATCAGCGCGTTGACCTTCTCCATCTCGTCATGCGTGGCGGCCAAAAGCCGGTCGAGCGCTCCGAGCGCTGCCTTTTCCTTTGCCGCTGTTGCCGTTCCCACCATTTATGCCCGCCGTTGAGGCTTTTCCGCAAAGCTCTATGATTGCCGCGGAAACGGCCCCCAGAACTTGCGATGTCCCTAGCCCACGGCGCTGAAATTGTAAAACGCACGGAAGTCACACATGACGCCTTTCTCGGCGGCAGGCTGACGATCGCGCAACCGGCCAAAGGCTTCCGCGCCGGGCTCGATTCCGTGCTGCTTGGCGCGGCAATCGGCCATTCCGGCGGGGAACTGCTGGATCTGGGCGCTGGGGTGGGGACCGCCACGCTGGTGGCGCTGGCCCGTCACCCGGCGCTGGCGGCCACTTTGCTCGAATCGGATGCGCGGATGGCGGCGCTGGCGGCCGACAATCTTGGCGCGAACGGATTCGCTGGGCGCGGCACGGTGCTGACCCTCGATCTCACCGCGCCGGGCCGGACCCGCTCGGCCGCCGGCCTCAAAGCCGATCACTTTGCCTCGGTGACCGCCAATCCGCCCTTTTACGAGGGCGGCACGGCTCCCGCGGCGGCCCGGGCGGCGGCGCGGCATATGTCGGCGGCGGCGCTCGACGCCTGGGTAAAGACCGCCGCGACCCATGCGGCGCCGGGGGGCGAGATCATCTTCATCCATGTCGCCGAGCGGCTGGCGGCCCTGCTCGAGAGCTTTTCGTCCCGCTTCGGCGCCATCACCGTGCTGCCGCTGACGCCGCGCGACAACGAGCCGGCCAACCGCATCCTGATCCGCGGCATCAAGGGTTCCCGCGCGCCGCTGACGCTGCTCGCATCGCGCGCCGTGCACACGCCGGCGGGGCGGGCCTTCCGCGCCGAGTTCGAGGCGATCTTCCGGGGCGACGATCGGCTGCACTGGTAAAGGCGGCCTCCGGCCCTTACATCACCCCCGGACTTTGGGAATTTTGATGCGCGAACCGACTGGTTTCATCGGCTGGGTGACCCGGCCCTTCAGGCGAAGTGGCCCCGTGATCCCGGTGGTGCGGCTGCACGGCACGATCGCTGCCGAAGCGCGGGCCGGCCGGCTCAATATCGAGACCGTGGCGCCGCTGCTCGACCGGGCCTTCCGCATGGGCGGCGATACGGTCGCCATCATCGTCAATTCGCCCGGCGGCTCGCCCGTGCAGTCGCGGCTGATCGCCAAGCGCATCCGCGACCTCGCGGCTGAGCACGAAAAGCATGTGCTGGTGTTCGTCGAGGATGCGGCCGCCTCGGGCGGCTATTTCATCGCCACCGCCGGCGACGAGATCATCGCGGACCCGAGCTCGATTGTCGGCTCGATCGGCGTGATCTTTGCCGGCTTCGGTTTTCCCGAGGCGCTGGCCAAGCTCGGCGTCGAGCGCCGCGTGCACACGTCGGGCAAGAACAAATCGACGATGGACCCGTTCCTGCCCGAAAAGGCCGAGGACGTGGAGCGCATCAAGACGCTCGAATCCGACATCCACCAGGTGTTCATCGACTGGGTGAAGTCGCGCCGTGCCGGCAAGTTCACCGCGCCCGACGACGAATTGTTCACCGGCGAATTCTGGAGCGGCGGGCGCGGCCTGCAACTGGGTCTCGTCGACGCGCTGGGCGATCTGCACCAGACGCTGCGCGACCGCTTCGGCGACCGGGTGCGGACCCGGCTGATCGAGCCCAAGCGCGGCCTGTTCCAGCTGCCGCGTATCGGCATCGCCGCGGGCGTCGTGGCCGCGGTCGAGGATCGCGCGCTGTGGTCGAGGTTCGGCCTATGATGCTTCGCATCCTGATCGTCGCCGCGATCGGCCTGATCATCTGGCTGGGGGTGCGCCGCATCTGGCGCGACTGGACCAAGCAGTTCAAAGTCGAGGACGAGGCGATCCACAAGCGCGACCTCGAAGAGCGCAAGCGCCCCGACGTGATTACGCTCGAACGCGGCAAGGATGGCACCTTCCGCCCACCCGACAAGCGCCCTTAGGCCGTCCCCGAAGCGGGGGACAGACTTGCCGGCGCGCATGCGCTAGGTTGCTTCCCCCGAGGGGGACGGTCCATGCCTGCACAGGACGCCGACCGCGAAGCGATCATCGCGCTGATCCATCGCAACCGCATTTCCGTCTGGACCAATGATTTCGAGACCTGGGCGACCTGCTTCGTGCATGCGCCCTATGTGGCGCGCTGGGGCTATTGGAAGGTGGGCGGCATCTTCTTCCGCCGCGGCTGGGACGAACTCGCCCGGCGCGTCCATACCGGCCCCAAGGCCAATCACAGCTACGCCTATGACACCAAGGTGGAGAATCTGAGCCTGCAGATCGGCGACGGCATGGCGTGGGCGACATTCGACCAGCTCTATCCCGGCACCATCGATGGCCATGTCGGGCCCGGCCTCGTGCGCGAGATGCGGGTGTTCGAAAAGCACGACGGCGCGTGGAAGATTGCCTTCCTCGGCTTTCTCGACGGCAATGCCGGCCCGCCCGGCGCGGTGATGCTGTGGCTCGATGCGGCGGGGCAGGTGCTGTGGCAGAGCCCGGCCGCGCCGGAGGCTATTGCCCAATCCGACGATGTGGTGCTGCGGGGCGGCCGGCTCCGCTTTCGCAGCGCCGCCCTCGACCGCAAGCTGCAGGAAGCACTGCACTGGGCGGCGGGCGTGGACGACGGCTACATGTCGACGCATGGCGCAAGACCAATCCTGGTCGAGGCCGGCGAGGGACTGCCGACCCGCATCTACTGTGTGGTGGTGGATGCCGGTACGATCGTGTTCCAGTTCGGCAGCACCCGCCTCAGCGAGGAGCGGTTGAGCTTTGCCGCGCAGGTCTATGGCCTGTCGCCGGCGCAGCAGCGGCTGGCCGCGCTGGTCGCCGAGGGCAAGTCGCTGAACGAGATTGCCGCCGAGATGGAGATCACCGCCAACACGGCGCGCACGCATTTGAACCGCGTGTTCGAAAAGACCGGCGTGCGCACGCAGCCTGCTCTGGTGCGCGTGCTGCTGTGTGCCGTCTCCCCGGTCTAGCTGTCCCCGTTTCGGGCGACAGGACCCTGTCGTCCATTGCGCTGACAGGCTGTCACCTGCCGATGCGCTAGCCTCCTCGCATCGGGTGAGGAGAGGTCGATGAGCAGCCTGGCAGTCGAGATCGCGGTAGTTGCCCCCGGCATGTCCGGTGCCGGCACGCAGCAGAAGATGCTGCGGCGTCTGCGGGCAGCGTTGCGCCTGCAGCACTATCCAGGCCATGGGCGACGGCGGATGCGCATGGCGATGCGCTGGATGGACGACTATGTGCGCCAGCAGCGCTGGTCCTAGCCGGCGAGGCGCGAATTCTCGGGCGCGTTGAGCTGTTCGATCAGGGCCGGGATGTGGCTGGCCGGAACCGGACGGCTGATGAAATAGCCCTGCGCTTCGTCGCAACCATTGCGGACCCAGTCGAGCTGCGCCTGCGTCTCGACGCCCTCGGCGGTGACGCGCTTGCCCAGCGACTTGCCCAGCCCCATCACCGAGCGGACGATCGCCTGGCTTTCCTCGCTGCCGGGAAGGCCACTGATAAAGGTGCGGTCGATCTTGATCTTGGAGAAGGGGAAGCTCTGCAGATAGCCGAGCGACGAGAAGCCGGTGCCGAAATCGTCGAGCGCGATGCGGATGCCGAGGCTGCGCAGCCGGCGCAGGATCAAGAGGTTCGTGGTGCTGTCGCGCATCATCACGGTCTCGGTGATTTCGAGCTCAAGCCGCGCCGCGTCGAAGCCGGTTTCGGCAATGGCTTGATGCACCATCTCCGCCAGATCGTCGGTGGCGAACTGGCGGGGCGAGAGATTGACGGCAACGGAGATGTCGGCGGGCCATTTCAGCGCCTCGAGGCAGGCCTGGCGCAGCGCCCAATTGCCGATGGCGACGATCTGCCCGCTCTCTTCGGCCACGGGGATGAATTCATCGGGCGAGACCAGCCCGCGATGCGGATGGTGCCAGCGCAGCAGCGCCTCGAAGCCGCTGACGCGGCCGCTGCGCAGATCGAGCTGCGGCTGGAAGGCGAGCGCGAACTCGCCGCGGTCAAGGGCGCCAGCGAGATCGGTACGGAGCGCCTGCTTGTGCAGCAGTTCGACCTGCATCGAGGGCTCGAAGAAGCGCACCGCGCCGCGGGCCTCGGTCTTGGCGGCATAGAGCGCGATGTCGGCATCGCGCAGCAATTCATTGGGGCCGGTGGAGCGGCCGGAGGAGAGCGCGATGCCGATACTGGCGCCGACGCGCACGGACTGGTCGCCGATCATATGCGGGGCGCTGACGGAGTCGATCAGCTTGAGCGCCAACATCGTGGTCTCGCTGCGCCCGTCGCCACCGACGAGGATGGCGGCGAACTCGTCGCCGCCGAGGCGGCCGATGGTGACAGCGGTACCGAGGATGTCGCGCAGCCGCCGCGCCGTGCCCACCAGCAGGGCGTCGCCCACGGCATGGCCGAGGGTGTCGTTCACTTCCTTGAAATGGTCGAGGTCGATGAGGAGGATTGCGGCATCGGCGCTGGAATCGGCGGCTTCGCGCAGCTTGCGCTGGAACAGCGTTCGGTTGGCGAGGCCGGTGAGTGGGTCGTGATGGGCGAGATGCTCGATCTCGTCGCGTGCCGCGCGCTGCTCGGTGATGTCGCGGAAGAAGATCGATAGACCCTCGTCCGTGGGATAGGCCTTGACGCCGAGCCACGCCTGAAGGTCGCCGACAAAGATCTCGAACTCGGCCGGCTGTCCCGCCTCGACGACGCGGCGATAATGCGCCCCTGCGTCGGTGGCGAGAGCCTCGGGGAACAGATCCCAGAGGGTGACCCCGTTCTTCAGGCGATCACCCTGGCCGATCAACTCCGCGGCGTGCTGGTTGAAGTAGACAACGCCCCAGTTCTTATCGACCACCAGCACGCTGTCATTGGTGCTTTCGAGCACGCCCATGAGCCGGCGCTGGCTGGCGGCGAGCTTTTCACGGCTTGCTTCGACGTCATACCGCAACCGTCGCTGGGTCTCGATGATCCAGTGTTCGCGGAAACCGGCGATGAGCGCGAAGGCGATGGCGATGACGCATCCGATGGCAGCGTAGAGGCCATTGCCGAGGACGCCCGAAATGGCAGCGGTGACAAGGATGGCGCCGACGGCGATGGCGGGCAGGGCAGCCTGCGCGATGATGCGATCACTGCGCCGCGTGAGGTGTGGCCGATTGTCGGCAGGGCGCCGCATCGCCACGATGTGCTCGGCGGCCGACCAGATGATCAGCGCCGACGAGATGACCCAGAGCAGCTGCGTGACGCCGCTGAACTCGTAGCGTCCCTCCATGAGCCCGAGCGCGTAGCGGTAGTCGGCCAATGCCTCGGCCAGCACGGCCAGCACCATGAGGCCGAAGCCAAAGCCCTTGCGGCCATGCACGTAGAGCGCCAGCGAGATGGCGCCGAAGGCGGCGACGCTGAACCACAGGGCCGGGTAGAAGAAGGCGACCGCCGTGCCGAACGGGCCGATGACGGAGCCGGTGATGTCGTGGTTGAGCGTGAACAGGCTCGACAGCGCCACCGCGGCGTAGATCAGCGCGAAATTGTAGATGTGGATGGGGCCGATGCGCGAGCGGATCTGGCTGTATTGCAGCATGCCCGCCGTGAAGAAGCCCGCCATCAGGAAGAAGGCGAGTTCGGGCAGGGAGGGGAAAGTCGGCGTGTAGCCCTGGAGGCCAAACATGACGTAGCCGAAATTGCCCACGAAATAGAGCAGGCTGCCAATGGCGAAGTGACGCCACGCCTTGCGGTCGGTGCCGCTGCTGCGCTGGCCGGCGAACCAGCAGGCGAGGGCGGCGATGAGCGGGCCGCCCAATTGCACGGTCGCAGCGCGCAGGATCAGATCGCTCTCGGTCAGCGCCAGCCAGTCCGGCAGCAGCCAGAACACCGCCATGAAGGCACAGAAGACGCAAAGTATCGCGACGCGCGTGACGGGCTGCATTGCTGGTAAGCAGGGCCTTCAACTAACCAAATATGCCCTGAAACTGGCCTAAAAACCTGCCGAAACCGATAAAACGCTTGGCGAAGATTGTATGAATCTGCGGCTACGGGAAACCGCGCAGCAGCGCCTTAGCCACGTACGGCGCGGCGTGTTGACCGCTGCGGCGCCTCAAACTAGGTTCCGCGCGCCTTCCACCGGACTGACCCGATGCCCAATCTGCCCGCCAATATGGACCCCAAGAACTCGTTTCAGGGGCTGATCCTGACGCTCCAGCAATTCTGGGCGAACCAGGGCTGCGTGATCCTGCAGCCCTATGACATGCAGATGGGCGCCGGTACGTTCCACACCGCGACGACGCTGCGCGCGCTGGGGCCCAAGCCCTGGAGCGCCGCCTATGTGCAGCCGAGCCGCCGCCCCAAGGACGGGCGCTATGGCGAGAACCCGAACCGGCTGCAGCATTATTACCAGTTCCAGGTGATCCTGAAGCCGTCGCCCGACAACATCCAGGAGCTCTATCTGGAGTCGCTGAAGGCGATCGGGCTTGATTCCGCGCTGCACGACATCCGCTTCGTCGAGGACGATTGGGAGAGCCCGACGCTGGGCGCCTGGGGTCTGGGCTGGGAGTGCTGGTGCGACGGCATGGAAGTGAGCCAGTTCACCTATTTCCAGCAGGTCGCCGGCTTCGAGACCAGTCCGGTGCCGGGCGAGATCACTTACGGCCTCGAACGCCTCGCCATGTATGTGCAGGGCGTCGAGAACGTCTACGACCTCAACTTCAACGGCGGTAGCAACGACAAGGTCACCTATGGTGATGTGTTCCTGCAGAACGAGCAGGAGCAGTCGCGCTACAATTTCGAATATGCCGACACGGAAATGCTGTTCCGCCACTTCGCCGACGCCGAGCGCGAATGCCAGGCGCTGCTCGAAAAGGGCGCGGTCGAGGGCAAGCATCTGCTCGCCGTGCCGGCCTATGAGCAGGTGATCAAGGCGAGCCACAATTTCAACCTGCTCGATGCGCGCGGCGTGATCTCGGTGACCGAGCGGCAGAGCTATATCCTGCGCATCCGCGAACTGGCCAAGGCCTGCGGCGCGGCGTGGCTCAAGACGGCGGGCGGCGGGGCATAAGCCCCAGCATCGATGGACCAGTTCGCCGGGCATATCCTGATCGTTTCGGGGGCGCCCGGCTCGGGCAAGACCACGACGGCCGAACAGCTGGCGCGGTTGCCCGGCGCGGTGCCCAAGGTGCACCTCCATAGCGACGATTTCTGGGGCTACATCAAGCACGGGGTGATCGCGCCCTGGCTGCCCGAATCCGCCGCGCAGAACCAGATGATCATGGAGATCGCCGCCGGGGTCGCGACGCGCTACGCGCAGGCCGGCTATCTCGTGGTGCTCGATGGCGTGATCCGGCCGGTGTTCCTGCCGGTCTATGCGGCGGCGGGCCTGCCGCTCACCTATGTCGTGCTGCGCCCGCCGGTGGAGGATGCGGTAGCCCGTTGCGTGGCGCGCGGTGGCGACAGTCTCGCCGATCCAGACGTGGTGGCGTCGCTGCATGCCGAATTCGCCGATCTCGGGACGCATGAGCGCTACGTGATCGACACGGCGGGGCTCGACCGCGCGGCGACTGAGGACGCGGTGATCGTGGCGCTGCAGAGCGGGCGCTATCGCGTGGAGGCGCTACGATGATCCGCCTCGACCACATCAACGTCCACGCCGAGAACCTCGAGGCGGCGCGCGACTTTCTGCTGGCGGTGCTGCCGCTGGAGAATGGCTTCCGGCCGCCCTTCGACTTCAAGGGCTACTGGCTCTATCTCGACGGCAAGCCGGTGATCCACATGCAGACCCGCGGGGCGGGGATGGGGGGACGCGGCTGGGTCGACCATCTCGCCTTCGCGCCCTTCGACTTCGAGGCGGAACGCAAGCGGCTCGACGCGCTGGGGCTGAGTTACAGCACCGGTGGCATCCCCGGCACGGGCATCAGGCAGATCTTCGTCAGCGGTCCGGAGGGGCTGAAGATCGAGCTGCAGTGTCCTGACACGGCGTTCTGACGCCGATTGTAACCCCTGTTCGGATGCACTAGCGTCAGCCGATATTTTAGGGGTTGCTCATGGGTTTTCGAATCTTCGCGCACGCCTTGCAGCTTGTACTCAGCAATCTCGGGCCGGCACTGAATATTTCGGCGCTGCTCTACTTCCTGCCCGTCGTCGCTTCCCAGATCATCGTCCCGCCGCTGCTCGAGCTCAACGACCCGGCGGCGCTGCTCCGCTCGCCGTGGGTGCTGGTCGTCCTGTTGGTCAGTATTGCCGCCAGCATGTGGGTCGCGGTCGCCTGGCACCGTTACGTGCTCCTTGACGAGATGCCAGGTGCATTCGCGCCGCCGCTGCGGTTGGGTCGCTTGCTACCGTATTTCGGCCGGTCGCTGCTGCTCGGCATGATTGGTGGCGTGCTCGGCGGCCTCCTCTACGTGGCGGTAGCCTTCCTCTCGATTCTACTGCTGGCTGCCAGGGCCAATCCGGCGCTGATCAGTCTGGCATTCATCGCGGTGGCCTTTATCGGGCTCTTCGCCATTGCAATCATTGCCTATCGGCTGAGTATTACGCTGGCCGCCTCGGCTGTAGAGCGGCCGATCTCGCTGGGTGAGGCGTGGGCGGCAACCCGCGGCGCCAACGGCACGATTGGCCTGCTGGCCCTGCTTTCCCTGTTGGCTATTGCGGTCGTCGCAGTCGTGACCAGTGCCCTCGACGCTTATGTCGGCGTCTGGGCCGGCGCTCTGTGGCAGCTGTTTGCATCGTGGATCCAACTGCTCGCCGGCGTCAGCATCATCACGACGCTCTACGGTTACTATGTCGAGAAGCGGCCGATTGGCTGATAGGGCGTTCTAGCCGGGCCGACTTATCGCCGCCTTATCGGATTGGTATTCAGGAAATGCGCCGGCGGCCCAGGCGCTCAGCGGCTTCACCATGATCAGCCCGTCGTCGGAATAGCCGTTGTGATGATAGAAGCTGTGCGTGCGCTCGCGACCGAGGATCATGGCGATGCGGGTCACATCGCAGCCGAGCCGCAGCGCCTCGGCCTCGATCCAGCCCATCAGCCTGGCGCCGATGCCGAGGCTGCGCAACTCAGGCACCACCAGCACATGGTCGGGCTCGGCATATTTGCCGGACCACAGCTGCGTGCCGATCCAGAAGCCGGAGAGCCCCACCATCCTTCCGTCGAGATAGGCGGCGATGCAGCGGTAATTGCCCTGCGCCAGCATGGCGCCCAGTCGCTCGCGGAATGCCGCTTCGCTGAGTGAGCTGGACTGGCCGTAGAGCGGGAAGATCGTCGCGATCTCCTCGAAGCCCGTCAATTCGCGGATGACGACATTGTCGGCCATGACATCCCCCAGTGTGACCGGCCTATCCTGCGCCGCAAACGCCGCCTCGTCCATCGGGATGGCGCCGCGGCGGCCGGTACCCCAAATGTGCCTGCTTGCCGGTGCTGGAGCGCCGCTCTAGCTCTTGATGCCTCAATAGGGGGTATCAATGGACTTTCTGACTTCGCTGAATTTCTGGCTTTGGGTCGCTGCCGGTGTGTTGGCACTGCTCTATCTGATGGCGGGCGGCATGAAGGCCACCCAGCCGATCGACAAGCTCGCCGCGCAGATGAAATGGCCGGCCGACTATCCGCGCCTGACCCGCTTTTTCGGCGTGTCCGAAGTGCTCGGCGCCATCGGGCTGATCGTGCCGCTCGCCACGGGCATTCTGCCCTGGCTGACGCCGCTCGCCGCGATCTGCCTCGTCGTGGTGCAGGTGCTCGCCGCCGGTTTCCATGTGATGCGCAAGGAATTGCAGATCGTGCCCGCCAATCTGGTGCTGCTGGCGCTGGCGGCCTTCGTCGCCTGGGGCCGTTGGGGCCTGTTCGGCGCATAGCTGAATACAAGGTAATAGTAAAAGATAAGCTGAATATAAGTTACCGTGCGAAAATGCCTTGTGGGGCGGCTGTTCACAGAGCGTTCAGCCGCCCTCAGCCAGTTGCAGCGCCACCAAGGCGGTGACAGAGTCGCCGCACGCTCGGCGCGGAGGGCGCGCCCTTTCGGAGGCAATTCATGTTCGGCTGGATCATTCTAGGCATTGTCGTCGTGGTCGTTGGCTACGGCATCATGGCGTACAACAACCTCGTGCGGCAGCGGCAGTTGAGCCAGGAGGGCTGGTCGGGCATCGACGTGCAGTTGAAGCGCCGCACCGATCTGATCCCCAATCTGATGGAAGCCGTGAAAGGCTATATGGGCCATGAGCGCGAGACGCTTCAGGCCGTGACCGAGGCCCGCACCGCCGCCCAGGCCGCCCAGAACGGCTCGCCCGAGGAACGGGCCCGCGCCGAGGGCATGCTCTCGGGAGCGCTCGGCAAGCTCTTCGCCGTGGCGGAAGCCTATCCCGACCTCAAGGCCAGCCAGAACTTCATGCAGTTCCAGGGCGAGCTGTCGAACACCGAAAACGAAATCCAGCTGTCGCGCCGCTATTACAATGGCACGGCCCGCGATCTGAACACGGCGGTCGAGTCGTTCCCGTCCAACGTGGTCGCCAATTTCTTCAAGTTCGAGAAGGTGCAGTATTTCGAGCTGGAGAACCCGGCCGACCGCGCCGTGCCGACGGTGAAGTTCTAGGCAAGGGGTTCGTGGCGGCTGCGGCCGCCACGTCCAGTATCCGACATCTCAGCAAGACCATTCCCGCGCGGACGGGAAGCCGGTCCTTGATACGCAGGGGCTATTGATGGCGCTCTTCACCCGACAGGCACACTGGCTGCGACTGGTGCTGATGGCGGCACTTACGCTGCTCGGCCTGACGCTGCCGGCGCTGGCCGCCGAGGAGATCCTCTCCTTCACCAGCAATACGACGCTCAATGTCGATGGCTCGGTGGATGTGGTCGAGACCATCGAGGTCAACGCCGAGGGCAATGAAATCCGCCGCGGCATCTACCGCGATATCCCGACCCAACTGATCAATGACGACAATTCGCGCCAGCGCTCTGAGCTGACCGTGACGCAGGTGCTGCGCGACGGGCGGGCCGAGCCCTACGAAGTCGAGAATATCGGCGGCGGCTTCAAGCGCATCCGCATCGGCGACGCCGATGTGTTCATCCCCTATGGCGCGCACACCTACCAGATCCGCTACACCATGACCCGCATGGCCCGCTTCTTTGCGGACCATGACGAGCTCTACTGGAACGCCACCGGCAATTACTGGGTGTTCCCGATCAACAAGGTGACCGCGACGCTCAATGTGCCGCCGGGCGCGGTGATCTCGGACGCCATCGGCTATACCGGGGCCGTCGGGTCGGACGAGCAGGCGGTCACGATCGAGCGCAAGTCGGACACGTCGGTCGCGTTCCGCTCGACCCGCGTGCTGCGGCCCTATGAGGGCATGTCGGTGGCGGTGCAGTTCCAGAAGGGCATCGTCGCGGCGCCCGAAGGGCTGACGGGCATCGCCAACTGGGTCTCGGATCATCGCGAACTGGTGCTGCCGGCGCTCGGCGTGCTGCTGGTGCTGGGCTACAACCTCGTCGCCTGGAACGCCGTGGGCCGCGACCCGCAGCGAGGCACGATCATCCCCCTGTTCCATCCGCCCAAGGGCATGTCGCCGGCGCTGCTCCACTATGTGGGCAATATGGGCTTCAAGCAGACCGGCTGGACGGCGTTCACGGCGTCGATCTTCGACCTCGGCGTCAAGGGCCTGCTGCATATCGACAAGGCCGGCAAGGCGATGTCGATCACCGCCACCAATGAGCGCCCGGCCGAAAAGCTGCCGGCGGGCGAGCAGGGGCTCTATGACTACATCAAGTCCAAGGGAAAGGTGACGGTCGACAAGACCGACGGGCCGACGCTCAACACCAAGCGCGGCGAACTGGTGAGCGCCATCGAGCGCGAGAACCGCGAAGTCTATTTCAAGAACAATGTTCTCTATACGCTTGGCGGCTTCGCGCTGGCCATTGCGCTGCTCGGCGGCCTGGTGCTGTTCGAGGTCATCGACCCGATCTTCCTCGTGGTCGCCTTCGTGGTGGCCATCGTCATCGGCGTGCTGTTTGGGGCGCTCTTCGGCAGCGGCAAGGGCGGCATCGGCGGCAAGCTCGTCGCCATCATCTGGTTCGTGATCCTCGGCTTCAACTTCCTTGGCGTCGGCATCGACGCGCTGGCGGGCTTCCGCTTCAACATCGACACCGGCCTGATCGCGGCCATCTCGATCATCGTGATCGGTATCGTCTTCGCCTTCCTGATGCGCGCGCCCACGATCCAGGGCCGCAAGCTCATGGACCAGATCGAGGGCTTCAAGATGTACCTCAACACGGCCGAGAAGAACCGCCTCAACTATGTCGACAAGGGCGAGCCGCAGATGACGGTAACGCGCTTCGAGTCGATCCTGCCGTTCGCCATCGCATTGGGCGTCGAGAAGCCGTGGTCGGAGCGCTTCGAGGCGGACCTTGCCCGCAACGCCGTGGCTGGCGTGGTCGCAGGCTCGTACGCGCCGCACTTCTACAGCGGCAGCGATTGGTCGACAGCGGGCAGCTCGGGCGATTTCTCGAAGTCCATCTCGGGCATGTCGAGCACCATGAGCGCGGCGATGATCGCTGCCGCTGTAGAAGTGCGGCGCGTACGAGCCTGCGAC
>SEEL01000089.1 GCA_004144345.1 Hyphomicrobiales bacterium | reverse complement strand
CGAGCGGGCACGATCCATGCGATCGGAGGCGGGCTGACCGTCGTCGAGGTGCAGCAGAATGTCGACTGCACCTATCGCCTCTATGACTATGGCCGCCCGCGCGAGTTGCATCTCGATGAGGGGCTGAAGGTGTCGCATCCCGGCCAGGTTCACGATCCGCGCGACATGGTCGTCGCGCCGGGCGCGAACCGCATGCTCGTCAGCGGACCGCATTTTTATCTCGCGCAGCTCGCCGCGCCCATCGATGCGGCCCTGCTCGAACAGGCGACCGGCGAACTGACCTTCGTACCGCTGTCGGCGGGATGCCGCGTCGCGGGCGAAATCGTCGCACTTGGCGAGGCGGCGCTGCTCGACGATCCGCGGAGCATCGGAATCGACGAAGGCGCCCGCGCGCTCCTGACATGGCCCGCCTGACGGCCCTCACGCCCTCCCCTTGCGGCCCCGCCCGCTATCTCCCATATCCCGCTGCATGAGCAATCCCCATGCGCAAAGTGCCGCGCCCTGGCACGGAACCACCATTCTCTCCGCCCGCAGCGCCGACAAGGTCGTCATCATCGGCGACGGTCAGGTATCGATGGGCCAGACGGTGATGAAGCCCAACGCCCGCAAGGTCCGCCGCCTCCACGACGGCAGCGTTATCGGCGGATTTGCCGGTGCGACCGCCGATGCCTTCACGCTGTTCGAGCGGCTCGAAGCGAAGCTCGAGCGGCACAACGGCCAGCTGCTCCGTGCCGCGGTCGAACTCGCCAAGGACTGGCGCACCGACAAATATCTGCGCAACCTCGAGGCGATGATGATCGTCGCCGACAAGGAGGTGACGCTTGTCATCACCGGCAATGGCGACGTGCTCGAACCCTTGGGCGGCATTGCCGCGATCGGTTCAGGCGGCAACTTCGCGCTCTCGGCGGCCCGCGCGCTGGTCGATTATGAGAAGGATCCCGCGGTGCTTGTTCGCAAGGCGATGGAAGTTGCCGCCGACATCTGCGTCTACACCAACGACCAGTTCACCCATGAAATCATCGAAATTCAGGCATAATCACATGAACAAGGATCTGACTCCCAAGGCGATCGTCGCTGCCCTCGACACGCATATCATCGGCCAGGACGCCGCCAAGCGCGCGGTCGCGGTGGCGCTGCGCAACCGCTGGCGTCGCCAGCAGCTTTCGGCCGACCTCCGCGACGAGGTGAGCCCCAAGAACATCTTGATGATCGGCCCCACTGGCTGCGGCAAGACCGAGATTTCGCGCCGCTTGGCGAAGCTCGCCGATGCCCCCTTCATCAAGGTCGAGGCGACAAAATTCACGGAGGTCGGCTATGTCGGCCGCGACGTCGAACAGATCGCGCGCGACCTCGTCGAAGAAGCCGTGCGGCTCGAGAAGGATCGCCGCCGCGAGGCGGTGCGCGCCGCCGCCGAAGAGGCCGCTATGGAGCGTTTGCTCGATGCACTCACCGGCAAGGGCGCGAGCGAGGCGACGCGCCAAAGCTTCCGCCAACGCATCCGCGAAGGTCATCTCGATGACAGCGAGGTCGAGATCGAGATCGCCGACGCGCCGAGCATGCCGTTCGAATTGCCCGGCCAGCCGGGACAGATGAGCATGATTAACCTGTCGGACATGCTCGGCAAGGCGATGGGCGGCGCGCCCAAGAAGCGTCGCAAGCTCAAGGTGATCGAGGCCGCGACGCGGCTGATCGAAGAAGAGCAGGACAAGCGTCTCGACCAAGACGACGTCGCGCGGATCGCGCTCGCCGATGCAGAGGCGAACGGCATCGTCTTCCTCGATGAGATCGACAAGATCGCGGTCAGTGACGTGCGCGGCGGATCGGTGAGCCGCGAGGGCGTCCAGCGCGACCTGCTTCCGCTGATCGAGGGCACCACCGTCGCGACCAAATATGGTCCGATGAAGACCGACCATATCCTCTTCATCGCCAGTGGCGCCTTTCATGTTGCCAAGCCGAGCGACCTGCTTCCCGAACTTCAGGGCAGGCTGCCGATCCGCGTTGAGTTGAGCGCGCTCACCGAGGCCGACTTCGTCCGGATTCTGAGCGAAACAAAAGCGGGGTTGCCCGAACAATATGTGGCGCTGCTCGGCACCGAAGACGTGACGGTGTCCTTCACCGAGGATGCCATCGCGCGCGTCGCGAAGCTCGCGGCCGAGGTCAATGAGAAGGTCGAGAATATCGGCGCGCGCCGACTGCAGACGATCATGGAACGGTTGGTGGAAGAAATCAGCTTCACTGCCGAGGATGTCGGCGGCACGACGCTCGAAATCGATGCCGCTTATGTCGACCGCCAGCTTTCGGAGATCGTGGGCGACACAGATCTCAGCAAGTATGTGCTTTGATCATCGGGTGCCGCTTAAACACTTGTGGCTGAGCGCCCTCGGCAGAAGAGGCCGTAGTGCTGGTGGGGCAATATCCGGTTGACCAGCTGGTTGTCGACCGAACGGATGATCCGTGGTTCAAACGAAAATCGACTCAGCCAGAGGGCCATACTCGCTTGAGTTTGCCCCGCCGCGCTGGGTCGCTAGCGCAGCGGGGTCGATCGGTAATTACAGCAAAACAATGAGCATCCGGTGAAAGTCAGATCATGTCCGATGTCCTCCCGGTGCGCCTTTTGACGTATCACCGGCACACGCTTACAACGGTCCAGCTCAATCAGCGTTTCGGATCGGGTTGCTCTTCGTCCGTCGTCGGCGGTGTTTCCGGTGGACGAACGGTAAAGGGAACACCGAGCTTCTCGGCGATCTTGCGAAGAGATTTATATGCTGTCTTTCGACGGTTCGGCGGGATTTTTGCCATTTGAATCTTCACATTTCTCAGATGAGGAGGATTCTCGCGCCACTTAGCCAACTGTTGATTTGACCATGATATCAGGCTGGATATGGAGCCTGAACGTGACGCCATCTATTATGAACAGCTGGCCCGCGTCGCCCGCCTGAAAGCGAGCGCGACCGACGATCAGTTTCTCGCGGTCCGGCTTAGCGAGGCCGCAATCAGGCCCGAGCGAATGGCGCGGAAGCCCCGTCGCGATTCAGCATGATGCGGTCAGGGAACGAGACAAGTATAGCGAATACGCCCTCAATCGTCCGTGCGACCGAATATGATCTCGCTAACGTCATAGGGCGACCTATCGCGCTCGTCCCACGCCGGGGCCATGTAGAGACCGCCACAGGTAGCATCCACGAATCGGCGCACGGTGAGAAGAGCGTCCTGCGTTCCAGTTGTGATGAGTTCGATCGGAGGCGCGCCACCGAAAACGCGGGCTTTATGAGGCCTCTGGAGCCATTCGACACCTTTATCGTCGTCGGCGAAAAGAATCTTAAGCCCCTTGTAAATGCCGAGCACTGCTGAAATCCGCATCAAAACATCGAGATTCAGGGTTATGCCCCTACGCTCGCGAGCTTTCTTGATCCAGCCATGATAGGTTGATCGAGCAGGATAGCCGAGGATCAGCCGGCGCTGTTCCTCGGTCAGTCCCCAAAGATCGGCGATAGCAAGGAAGGCGCGCAGGCCAGGCCCGCTTAGTCGGCGACGGTTAGCTATCGCAAACTGTGCGATAGCGGTCTTGGCGGCGGAGCCAGAGCGCGGGGAACCGGGGGGCTTCTCCATCGTCTCACTCCTCTGGCAACGTCGACCCGACCCCGGCCTCAGACCTGTCGGAACTTATTACGGGAGGTGGCACGGCAATCAGCAGGGCGTCACGAATTAGCGCCATTGCGCCTGTGCCACGGTCGTGATCTCGAAGCAGGAATTCTTCATCGATCGCAGGTACGCCTTCAGGCTCGTAGCCGGCCTGCTGAACGCGAACCTTGTAGCTCGAGATGCGGCCGCCCGCGATGTTCCCGGCCGTGATCTCGCCGATCTTGTACTTCCGCTCCTCACGGCCCCAAGGCCAGACCTCAACATTTACCACCAGCATAGCTTCTTCCTTTTCATATTCGTCGGTGCGGTCCCGCTCTTCGCGGGTCAGATCCACTCGGAGCTCAGGGCGTCGAAGTCGGCCGCCCGCTCGAGGCCGTGCTTGGTCAGTTTGAATGCGGGTTTGCTTGCATCCTGATCGGGCACGAAATGTAGTGCGCGTTCGATCAAGCAGGGCCGATACTCCCGGAACCAGACGGGAACGAGGCCGTCGATCCCGATGTCTACGAGCACTCGCTTCTCGCCGGTGCTCGGGCGTGCGACGCTGACCAGTAGGGCGTCGCAGCGCGACAAGCACATGATGTCCTCTACGCCATGATGATCGCCAGCAGTCGAGGGTTTGGTGGGGACGACGAGCAGATATGCGTCGACCGCGATCAGATAATGCGCGCATCGCACCGGCAGGATCGGCGGCTTTTTGTCGAGATCGAGTTCGGCGACCTGGATGATGGCGAGCGCCGCCATCAGCGTCTCCATTTCTTCCGCGCGCTCGCTCGCTGTGGGGTATTTTGACATCTACATTCCATTCGTTGGCAGCGCTGACTGAGCAGCGGCTGCTTTCCTTCTTTCCGTTCCAGCCGAAAGCTGGACCTTCGTCTTTCAAGGCAATTCGCGACGTTAGTCGCCGCGCGCTGGCAAGAGGCCACCTCGTCAGGCGCTGTCGGCGCCGCATCCTGGCCGCGCCTGCCATTCGGCCCACTCCGCGGCGAAGATCGCCTTGCCGGGATCTGCCGCCAACGGCCGGACAAAGTCGGTGAAGCCGTAGCTTTTGAGCTCTCGGGCGAGCGCCATCAGATGGACGTGAGGCGGGTTGGTCGAGCCGATCTGGACCGGGAGGTGGAAGGCGGCAATGACAGCGAGATTGCGTTCGCGGCAGAGGCGCTCGCGAGCGAATGCACGTACGTCTTCCCATATAGCGTGGATCCGGTCGGCGTCGGGAAATCGGATCGTCATCATCACAAGCAGATCCTTCAAACCTTCACAGGCTTGCTCCTCGTACTTCTCGCACAGGCGTTTGGGATCGAGGCAATCGTCGTGCGCCATCGGCGGAAGCAGAACGTCCCAGCGATAGCAGGTAGGTTCCCATGGCGCGGCGACATCGGCCTTGCGCCCCGGCGATAGACGCCGGAGGACAGAAGCAGGAGCGGTCTGGATCGCCCCCTTTCCAATCCGGCGACGGACGACCCCGAATACGAGATTGGGATCGCTGCCGCCATCTACGGGCACAAAATCGAGGCCATCGGGCGCAGGGCGCTTTTTCATCTCCATGACCAGTCTCCTTGCAAATGGGCATCGAGATGCGCGCTGGCGCGCTCGACGCCAGCCCTCCGGTCCCAGTCGTCGGCGTAAGGTGAATGCTCGGTCAGGAAGAGACCGTGAGGCAGCAATCGGACCGAGAGACCGTAGCCCGTGGGCACGAGCCAGCTGTCGCCTGCGAGGCCGCAGAACAGCCGATAGTCCTGGAGCCATCGAAGATCGCCGTCGTCAGGCAGGACGAGATCAGCCATCACGTCCGGGGCCAAATGGCCCTGCGAATGCCGCAGCAGCAATACGGGATGCCGTGTCGCCATCGCCTCTGCTTCCATCTCGCCGAGGAACAGCGGCTGGGCGCAAGCGGTCGCTCGCACGATAACTGCGGGCGTCTCGATGAAGAGGCTGTCGGCTAGAAGGCCTGCCATGTTCAGCACATCGCGGCTCATGCGGCTGTTCATCAGCGACGCCAGATAGCGCATCAGCTTCATGTCGGTGCGTGTCACGGTCGGCAGAGGGACGCTGCCCTTGATCACGCACGCAAGCGTGGTCGAGCGCGGCTCGATCATGAGATCGATTGCACCGGTCGGTGGATAGAAGTTCGTCATTGGACTTACTCGTTTTAAACGAGCCCTAGCGCCGGGACCCTCGACAGCCCCGGCGTCAGATGTTTTTCATCCTTTTCGCAGAGCCAGCCTGCGCCTTCTTTTCTGTTTGAACTTCGGTGCGTGAACGCGCCGTCCTTATTGTCCTAGGCCGCGACCATGGCTAGGTCGCCGATCGGTCGCGGGCGACCCGCCACTTTTGCACGTGGCAGGCTTGGAATAGACGCGACACGAATTCCGTGGCTCTATTCCTCGCGTCGAACATCCCATCGGACCAGTCAGTCGACTACGCGCCGGCCGCCATTCGGGGCGGCAGGGTCCATTTTTGCGAACCCCGTCGGCTACTTCGACGTAGGAACCCTTGCTTCCAGCTCCGAAATTCGGTCGAGGCAAACCGCGTGCACGGCCTGCCCCAATGCATCGACATTTGCGCTAAGCCGAAGCAACTCTTCATGGGTGATACGATAATGCTTCGAGTATCGGGCCTTAACATAGGCCTCTTTCAGCTTTTCAAACAGCGCGCGGTCTTCACGGCGCTCACGAGGCCAAGCGTCAACCAGCCGCATATCAATGCGTTCAGCCTGCGTGCGCAGGAACGCGAGATTGTGAACGTGGGGCGTATAGAAGGTGCACACGAGGAGCAAACAGTGATAGAGGCTTTCAGTCGCCTGATGCATAAGAAAAGCAGACCGCTTGTAGCGTCCCTTCGCTATTAGATGGCTGGCGCTATCGCGAAAATCTTCAGCAGCCGGAATCCATTCAGCGAAATACTCCTTCGCCATCGCCAGCGCCTGTTCGGGCGTCTTCGGCTTTGGAGTATGCAGTTCCTTGTCATCATAGCTGTAGAGCGCGATGCCGTCCTTCGCGACATCCATGAAAAAATATCGCCCGTGGGCGAGACCGTCGTTCACCTCTTGCAGCGTATGCACGATGAAGTTCACCGGCGTGTGCAGGCTCTTGTCGATCGCGAGTTCACGGATAAGCCGATCATCAAGCTTAAGCCAATAATCGACGCGTTCCGTTAGCCGCTTGTCATTGACGATGATGAGCAAATCGAAGTCGGACAAATATCCCTTTGCGGTATGGGGCTCGTCGACCCAGCCGCCGCGGGCGTAGCTGGCGGTGGCGGGGGCTATCGACAACTGGCACGATGAGATTTTGAATTTCTTCGACCACGGGAGACTAACCAATGGCAAAACCGAAGCCAGGAACGGGGCGATAAAGCGGATGTATAACTACGGCGCTGGCTATGATTTTGAATCCATCCGCGCACGGGCTCTTTTCGGAAAACGCCCAGGCAGGTTGAAAAAAGAAGTGGAGGCTCAGGACGAGGATTGGCGGGCGTCAAAGCCTGTCTGCTGCTCATGCCGCGAACCTCTAGACGAGGCTGCGCAGATGGCAGGCTGGAAAGCGTTTTTTGCGCCGCTCCTGATCGCGCCGCCTCGGTTTCACCAAGACTTCGTTTGCCACGCATGTTTGAGTGACGAAATCTACGACTTCCCAACCCTCACCAGCCCCGCCAGTCCACCTTAGAGTGATCAATGTGCGACGGAGAAAGGGCT
>SEEL01000007.1 GCA_004144345.1 Hyphomicrobiales bacterium | reverse complement strand
GGAGAGGAACCCGACTGCCGATGCCGGCGGGCTAGATCAGACCCAGTTTTGACAGTTCCAGCGCCAGTTCCGGGTCGGCGTCTTCGGGTTGGCCGGAGAGGTCGGGTGGGGCGTCTTCGGGGGTGAGGTAGCGCCAGCCCTGGAAGGCGGATTTGGGGCGGGGGCTGACGCGGATCAGGTCCGGGGCCATGATGATGTCGCAGCAGGAGAGGCCCTGCCCGTCAGTGGCGGCGGCGAGGCGGAGGATCTGCTGGCGGCAGCGGATGACGCCGGCAATGACCCAGTAGATCGAGCCCTGCCCTTCCATCTCGGCGGCGCGCTTGGGCATGGTGCGGGTGCGATGGACGTGGACGTTCTCGCCATAGTCGGCGCCCCACCAATGGGCGCGCTCGCTGCGATAGGATTCGAGCTCCTCGAGCGTGGCGACGCCGACGCAGAGCTTGATCATGTGCATCATGGTCAGAACCGCGGCCCGGTCACGGCAGCATGCCGAAGAAGCGCATCCAGAGGGCGGCGAGGCCGAGGAAGCCGAAGAAACCGACAACGTCGGTGACGGTGGTGACGAACACCGACGAGGCAATGGCCGGATCGATCTTGTAGCGGTCGAGCGTGATGGGAATGAGGATGCCGGCGGTGCCCGCGGCGATCATGTTGATGACCATGGCGAGACCGATGACGAGGCCGAGCGTCGGATCGAAGAAGCGCAGCGCCGTCAGCACGCCGAGCAGCAGCGCGAAGATGATGCCGTTGAACACGCCCACCAGCATTTCGCGGATGATCAGGCGGCGGATCTTGTAGCTGTCGAGTTCGCGCATCGCGAGGGCGCGCACGGTGACGGTCATGGTCTGCGTGGCGGCGTTGCCGCCCATGGAGGCGACGATGGGCATGAGGACGGCGAGCGCCACCATCTGCTCGATGGTCGCATCGAAGAGGCCAATGATCAGCGAGGCGAGCGTCGCCGTGACCAGGTTGACGACCAGCCAAGTGGCGCGGCCGCGCACGGTCTTGCCGACGGTGTCGGAGATTTCTTCGTCGCCGACACCGGCGAGGAGCTGCATGTCCTCGGTGGCTTCCTCGTGGATAACGTCGACGATGTCGTCGATGGTGAGGACGCCGACGAGGCGGCGGCTGTCATCGACCACCGCGACTTCGACGAGGTCGTAGCGCTCGAAGGTGCGGGCGGCCGCTTCCTGGTCCTCGGTGGCGAGCACTTCGATGACATTGGTGTTCATCATGTCGCCGATGCGCATCTCGCGGCGCGAGCGCAGGAATTTGTCGAGCGGGACGAGGCCCTGCAGATTGTAGGACGGGTCGACGACGTAGATCTGGAAGAAATCGTCGGGCAGATCCTGCTCGGCGCGCAGATAGTCGATGGTCTGGCCGACGGTCCAGTAAGGCGGGATGGCGACGAAATCCGTCTGCATCAGACGGCCGGCCGAATCCTCGGGGAAATCCAGCGAACGCTTGAGGCTCAGCCGCTCGAAGGCCGGCATGGCGGCGAGGATTTCCTCGCGCTCGGGCGTGTCGATGTCCTCGAGGATGTAGACGGCGTCGTCATTGTCGAGTTCGGCGACGCCGCGCGCCACGTCGGCGGCGGGCAGTTCCTCGATCAGTTCGGTACGGACGGTGTCATCGACCTCGGTCAGGGCCGAGAAGTCGAATTTGTCGCCGAGCAGGGTGACGAGGCGGACGCGCTCGTCGGCGTCGAGCGCTTCGAGCAGATCGCCCATGTCGGAGGCGTGCAGCGGCTCGACCATGGCCGCCAGCTCATGCGCGTCGTCATCGCCCGGCAGGAGGGCGCGCAGGCGCTCGACGAAGGCGGGATCGAGATGGCCGTCGGCGTCGCGCAGCGTATCCGGATCGAGGCGCGGCGGATCGTTTTCGGCGATGTCGGGGGTTTCGGTCATGGCAGGCGGCCCGGATGCTTGAGGCCGGTGTAGCCAATCGAGGTGACATGCGCCAGACTTGCGGCCGAGGTTTTACCGATGGCTGCGACCGAGATCGACAAATCCTTCGCCCGGCTGGTCCGGTTGGCGAAAAAACTGAAGCTCGAGGGGGTCGAGGCGGGGACGACCTATGACAGCGCCCCGGCGCTCAGGGTCAGTGACCGGCCGTTCGCCAGCATCAAGGAGGCCGGGGTGATGGTGCTGCATTGCCCGCATGACGCCAAGGAAATGCTGATGGAAATGGCGCCCGAGATCTATTTCCAGACGCCGCATTTCGAGGGCTGGCCGGGGCTCATGGTGCGGCTCGCGGCGATCAGCGACGAGGAACTGGCGCTCAGGCTCGAGAACGCCTGGCGGTTCAAGGCGCCCAAGAGGCTGGCGGCGAAGCGGCCGATGGCGCGCTAGGCGCCCTGCCCCGCCGCCGGAACGGCCCGCGCCATGATGGCAAGGCCGATCGCGGCGAGGAGCGCCAGCGCCGCCGGGATGTAGAACACGGATGGCAGGCCGAGCCCGGCGACGCCGAGGCCGCCGGCAACGCCGCCAAGGGCGCTGGCGAGGGCGGTGGAACTCATGAAGATGGCCGAGGCCGTGGCGACGGCGTTGGGCAGCAGGCGCTGCGCCACGATGATGCCGAGCACCATGAAGATACCCCAGACGCCACCCATCAGGATCTGGCCAGCGAACATGCCGAAGACATCACCCCAGGCGGCGAAGCAGAGGTTGGCGGCGGCGGCGAGGAGCGCAGCGGCGGCCATCAGGCGGACGGCGCCGAATTTGCGGCCGAGGACGACGCTGAAGGGCATGATCAGCAGCTCGATGAAGGGCTGAATGCCGATGACGGCGCCGCGGATGGCGGGTTCGAGCTTGAGTTGCTCCTCCATGTAGATGAGGAGGAAGCCGTATTTGATCGGCTCGCCCGCATAAACGAGGACGAAAAGCCCGGTGAAGGCGAGCAGCGGCAGCATGGCGGCGAGGCCGGGGCCGGATGATTTTTCCCCGCCGGCAGCGGCTTTGGCGGGGGCCCTCGGGTTCATGGTGCCGAGCGGGATGATCTGGGCGAGGAAGCAGATGGCGGTGGCCCAGAGCATAGCGCGGAGGCCGAGTTCGGCGCCGAGCCAGGCGCCGAGCACCGGGCCGACGACCCAGCCGGCAGTGAGCGCCATGCGGATGATGGCGACGACGCTGTCATTGGCCGCGCCGGGGTGGCGGACCTGCTCGTCATGGACGGCAGCGAATATCTGCGAGGCGGCGGCGCCCGAGAAGGCGAGGATCAGCGTCGAGATGACAAAGGGCAGCCAGATGGCGGTCGAAACCGCAACGCCGGCCCAGCCGATGAAGCCGGCGATGGCGCAGAGGCGGAAGAGATTGAGACGGCCGCCGGTGCGGTCGGAATAGGCGCCGATCAGGTAGCCGGCGACGGGGCCGGCGAGGCTGGTGAGGTAATAGAGCCCGGCGAGCGGCAGCGAGGCGTCGAGCTCCCTGACGAGGAAGGAGACGATCTGCGGCGCGGCGGCGGAGGTGCCGAGGCCGGAGAGGAACAGCGCGATGGTGGCGCCGCGGTAGAGCGGCGAGGCCCAGACCTGATTGAGGGCCGACGCGCGGCCGGCGACCGGATGTGCAGTGCTCATTTCTTGCCTCGCAGTAACCGGTTTCTGTTCACCTCATAGAAACCGGTTACTGTGCTTGATATTGGTGGGCGATGATGTCGTCAATGGGACGCCGGAGGAGCAAGAGCAGATGAGCCGTTCGACGTCGGGGACGCCCAGCATCAGGGACGTGGCGCGCACTGCCGGGGTGTCGGTGGCGACGGCGTCGCGGGTGATGGCGAAGGCCAACTACCCGGTGGCCGAGCCGACGCGGCAGAAGGTGCTGGAGGCGGCGCGCTCGCTCGGCTTCGTCGCCAATGCCCTCGCCCGCAGCCTCGCCCGGGCGCGCACCGACATCATCGGCGTGGTCGTGCCGGTGCTGATCAATCCCTATTACGCGGCGATGGTGGAGGCGATCGACCAGGCGGCGCGGGAGCATGGGCTGACGATGCTGTTGAGCCTCACCGGGGGCGATGAGCGGCGGCGCGAAGCGGTGATCGACGATCTGCTGGCGCGGCGGGTGGACGGGCTGATCGTCTGCGCCGGGGCGTTCGACCACCAGAAACTGCGGTCGCGCGAAGAGCTGGGCATGCCGGCCGTGCTGATCGGGCAGCAGGCGAACAATGGCCTGCCGATTATCCGGACGGACAACAGGCGCGCCGGCCATGACGCGGCGGCATATCTGTGGGGGCTGGGCCACCGGCGCTTCGCCTATCTCACCAGCCTCAAGACCTGGCACGATTTCCACGATCGCGGACGCGGCATGATGGAGTTCCTCGCCGGCACGGGCGTGCCCTATGAGGCGGAGATCATGGACGGGCTGTTCGGCGAGGCCGACAGTTATGCGCGCGTGAGGCAGGAATGCGACTGGGGCTTGCGGGCCACGGCGCTGATCGCCTCGACCGACCGGCATGCGCTGGGCGCGCTGGCGGCGCTGGCGGATGCGGGGCGGAGCGTGCCGGGCGAAGTATCGGTGATGGGGTTCGACGACTACGTCACCAGCGGCTTCGTGCGGCCCTCGCTGACCACGATGCAGATGCTGGCCGCCGAAATGGGCCGCCGCGCGGTCGAGATGCTGAAGCGGCAGCTCCTCGGCAAAAGCGCGCCGCAGCGGCCAATGCTGCAGGCGACGCTGGTCGAGCGCGGCTCGACCGGGCCGGCGGCGGGCTAGCGTCCGGAGACGCCGGCCAGCATCACAGCGATGTGGCGATGTGGTCGCCGGTGCGGAGGCCCAGCGCCATGATGGTGAGGACCGGGTTGTAGCCGCCATTGGTGACGTGCAGGGAGCCATCGGCGACGAAGAGATTGTCGTGCCCCCAGACGCGGCCCCATTTGTCGGTGACGCCATCCTCGGCGCGGGCGGACATGCGGGCGGTGCCGGCCTGGTGCTGGTGGCCGGAGAGGCCGAGGGCGGGGTCGCGGCCCCAGATCTGCTTCGCCCCGGCGGCGCGCAGCCAGTCACAGGCGCGCGCCTTGATGTAGCGGGCGGTGCGGACGGTTTCGATGTGGGTGGTGCCGGACATGCGGGCCACCGGGCGGCCGCGGCTGTCGCGGACGTGACGGTCGAGCTCGACCCGGGCGTGGGGCGACGGAATCTCCTGCACCGGGCCGCGGCATTGGGTGACGCGGTGGAAGTTCTGGCGCATCCAGTCCTTGGCGCCCTGCCCCCAGCGCGGCACGTTTTCGGGCCACATGGCCTGCCAGAACATCATCGGCGTGAAGACGAAATCGTCGGCCAGCATGGCGCCGCCGATGATGCCGGGATTGCCGTGATTGTAGTCGGTGGTGGCGATGGTCACGCCGGGGCCGCGCGAGGTGCCGACGTCCTCGTCGAACAGGCCGAAGCCGCCGGGATAGTAATGGCCCTGCATGTGGCGGCCGACATGATCGGCATTGTTGCCGAGGCCATGCGGCTCGCGCGCCGTGGGCGAAGCGAGCAGCAGGCGCGCAGTTTCGACGGCGGCAGCGGCGACCACCACGGCCTTGCCGCGGACAGTTTCGCGCCGGCCATCATCGTGGATGAGGTCAGCGCCGATGACCTTGCCGTCGTCGTCGGTGGCGATGCGCTCGGCGACGGCGCCGGTGATGATGGTGAGGTTCCCCGTCGCCAGCGCGCGGCGCAGCGTGGTGTTCTGCGTGCCGTTCTTGGCGTCGGTGGGGCATGGAAAGCCGATGCAGGTGCCGCACTGGATGCAGGCGGCGCGGCCATCATAGGGCGTCGAATTGAGCAGCAGGGGCGGCGCGAAGGTGGTGAGGCCCAGCTTGTCGGCGCCGCGCTTCAGGACGTCGCGGGAGCCGAAGCCGGGCAGCGGCGGCATGGGATAATCGCGGCGGCGGGGGCCGCCATTGGGGTCGCCACCGGGCGTTCCGGCAACGCCGATCTCCCATTCGGCGCGATCGTACCAGGGGGCGAGGTCGTCGTAACTGATGGGCCAGTCGGCGAGCGAGGAGCCGTCGGGCACGCCATAGGTCGAGGCCATGGCGAAATCGAGCGGATGGAAGCGCCAGGCCTGCATGCCATAGACCAGCGTGCCGCCGCCGACCGCCGAGGCGAGCGGCTGAAAGCCGTTCTGGTGCGGGGCGACGATCTGCTCATTGCCCAGCGGGTCGATGTAGACGCGCGGATTGCCGTCGATTTCGGGGCCGGTGTTGTGGCCGTACTGGAACAGGCGGTGGTTGCGCAGGTGGTCGCGGTGGCCTGAATTGGGGTAGTCGCGCCAGCGCCCGCGCTCGACGACGAGCACCTTCTTGCCTGCAGCGGCGAGGACGCCGGCGGCGCTGCCGCCCCCTGCCCCGGAGCCGATGATGATGACGTCCCAATCGGCGATGCCGGAGGGGCCATAGGCGAAGGGCGGCGGATCGGGCTGCGGCGGCGGGCCGGTGGGGCCATCGGGGAGGCCCGGTTCGTAGCCGAGCATCTGCCACGAGGCGGCGCCGCTGTTGCCGCCATTGCCGGGGTCGGCATAGACGCCCTCGGCGGTGAGGTCGATGAGGCGGAGGAACCAGGGCTCGTGGGCGACAGCGGCCAGCGCGGCATCCTGCGCGGCGGCGTCGAGGCTGGCGAAATCGGCGGGCAATTCGCCGAGGCCGTAGAGGATCAGTTCGCGGATGGCGGCCGCGTCGCCCGCAAGCATCTGCTCGATATAGGCCAGCGCGCCAAAGCCGCTGGCCGACGGGAACGCGTCGGCCGGCAGGATGCGGTCGATGACGGCGCGCAATTGCGCCTGGCGGATGGGTGGCAGCATCGGGGTCCCTCGCTGGGGGGCCCCGGTCTTGCTGCCGGTCAGTTCCCCCGGTTCTTGGCTACCATGTCGCGAACGGCGGGGGCAATTTCGGCGGCGTAGCGCTCGATGGTGGCGGCGTCGTCGCTGGCGAGGATGAAGGCGCTGGTGCCATGGGTGAGCGCGATCTCGGTCAATTGCTGGGCCCAGTCGGATGGCGGGCCGGCGAGCAGCCCCTGCGACTGCGGCAGGAACTGGCCGCCGATATTGAGCAGGCGGCGCACGGCCTTCGGGTCGCGGCCGGCGCGCTGGGCGGCGTCGTCGATGCGCGCATTGTAGTCGGGCAAGGCGGATGGGCCGCCTTCGATATAGGCGAGCGAGGGCAGCCAGCCATCGCCGAACGTGCCGGTCAGCTCCAGCATTTTCGGCTTCAGCGCGCCGACCCAGATGGCGATGTCGTGCGGCGGGCGCGGGCCGCGCTTGGCACCGGCGAGCTTGTAATATTCGCCATCGACGCGGACGCCACCCGGTTTGTCGGCGGCCCAGATCTCGCGGATGATGCCGATGGCTTCGCGCAGCGCCACGACGCCCTGCCCCGGCGTGAGCTTGCGGCCCCCCATGGAGGCAATGGCATCCCAGAAGCCGCCAGCGCCGAGGCCGAGCTCGAAGCGGCCGCCACTGAGGATGTCGAGCGTCGCGGCCTCGCGGGCCAGCATGGCGGGCGGGCGCAGCGGCAGATTGGCGACATTGGCGGCGAGGCGGATGCGGCTCGTCCGTGCGGCGGCAAAGCTCAGCAGCGTCGACGTGTCGAGGAAGGCCGATTGGTACGGGTGGTCCTGGAAGGTCACGAGATCGAGCCCGGCCCGGTCGGCGGTGACGGCGAGATCGACCACGCTCGCGGCGCTGCGGGCGGTGGGGGTGACGAAGGTGCCGAACAGCAGATCATGTCCATAGTCAGTCATTTGGCGGCCTCCGTGAGTGTGCTGGCGCCTAGCGGCGCGATGTCGAGATCGGGATCGATGTTGAAATTGTCGCGGAACAGATTGTCCGGATCAAAACGGCGTTTCAGCGCGACGAGCCGTGCGAGCACGGGCGGCGGGAAGGCCTCGAGCAGGCGCTCGGGACGGCGGTCGGTCTCGAAGCTCAGATAATTGCCGCGCAGATGCTTGCGGCGGATGTCATCCCACGCCGGATTGATGGCGCGGTCGCTGGCGCCGAGCGCGCCCACCTGCAGCGCGGCGTCGCGATGCGAAAAGGCGGTGGCGCCAGCCGGCACATCGGCGATGGCGCCGCCCATGGCGCGGAACTGGAAGAAATAGGTCTTGCCGCTGTTGATGAGCTCGGCAGCGTCGCGGGCGAAGTCGCGGGTCATGACCGGCAGGAGGCCCGAGCGCGAGGCGGGTTCGCCGCCACCCTGATGGCCCTCGTCGCCGACATCGGCGGCGGTGTTCATCACATCGGTGTAGCGCATGATGGCGAGCTGCTGGTCGGCCAGCGGCGCGAGCTGCACGAAGGGCGTCAGGCGGGCGATGATGGTGTCGGGATCGTCGCTGTCGACGATGCCATAGAGCTGGACGACGTTGCGTCCCTGACGCGGCTGGCCGGTGACGAGGAAGATCGTGGTGTCGCGCGGCGCGGCGGCGATCAGCTGGCCGAAATCGTAGAGGAACGACGCCAGATCCTCGGTGACGAGCACGAACTGGGCCCAACCCACCTTACCGGTGACATGCGGCTCGAACTCGAAGGCGGTGGCGATGCCGAAATTGGCGCCGGCGCCGCGCATGGCCCAGAACAGCTCCGGCTCATGATCGCGATCGACGCGCAACGCGGTGCCATCGGCGAGCACCAGTTCGACCGCCGTGAGGCTGTCGATGGTGAGGCCGTGCTGGCGCGACAGGAAGCCGAGGCCGCCGGCGGTCGCGAGACCACCCACACCGACGCCGCCATAATCGCCCGAGCCGATGGCCCAGCCATGGGAGGCGATGGCGGCGTTGACCTGCTTCCACGTCGCGCCGGGACCGACGCGGACGCGGCGCGGGTTCTCGCTCAGCACGCGGATTTCATTGAAGGCGCCGACATCGATGACGAGCCCACCGCTGTTGGTGGAGCGGCCGGAAATGCCGTGGCCGACGCTGCGGATGCCGAGCGGGATGTCGCGGTGACGGCGCGCGAAGGCCAGCGCATCGGCGAGCTCGGCGTTGCTCGTCGGGCGCAGCACGAGGCCGGGAGAGCCGCTGCGCATATAGGTGGAGGCGACGGAGCGGTAATTCGCATCGCCGGGCTCGACGGCGCGATCGGCCAGCACGGCTGGAACGCCGTCATAGTCGATGCCCGGCAGGCGGCGCGACCGGGCGGCACTGGTGCGGCGGCGGCCGGTGGCGGGTCCGCGCACGGATTCCGCCAGCGCGGCGATGCGGGCGATGTCGTCGAGGCTCGAGGCGGGCAGCACGGCAATGCGGCCGGGAGCGGCCGCGCGCAGGGCTGCGGCATCGGTGGCGACGGGGAGAATCGCCCAGAGGGCGGAATCGGTCAGCAGGCGGGCGGGCGCCAGCGCCTCGATGCTGTCGCGGGCCTTTGCGGCGACGGAGCGGAGGCGGAGGCTGGCATCGGTGCTGCCGGTGGCGGCTTCGGGCGGCGGCAGGGTGCCGAGCGCAATGCGGCTCGTGCTGCCGAGCAGCCAGACGGCGGTCGCCCAGAGGTCGGGACCATCCGCATCGGTGGCGCTGAGGACGATGAGGTCGAGGCCGGCGGCTTCGGCCGCCCGGGCCATGGCGGTGAGGCTGGCGGCGTTGTCGCCCGAGGGGGCGAGCGCGATCTCGATTCCGAAATCCATGCTTTGACGTCCCATTAATCTGTTTCGCAGATCATATTGGTATAAGATCGTTGAAATCAACACCCATCGCGCCTACCTTGCGGCGATGCAGGAGACGGATGTGCGCATAGCGGAAAAGCCCCTCGTCGAGACCGATATCGGGCGCGAACTTGGCGTGCTGTTGCGTGCCTATCGTGAGCGCGTTGCCCCGCTGTTGGCCGCTTTTCCGCAGGGGACGCGCGGCTACCAGGCGCTGGCCGAAGTGGTGCGCGGCGGCCATCCGAGCCAGCTGGCGCTGGCCAATCACCTCGGCATCGACCGCACCGTGATGACCTATCTGGTGGACGATCTCGAAAAGGACGGCCTCGTGGAGCGGCGCTCGAATCCCGGGGACCGCCGGCAGCGCCAGGTGGTGGCGACGCCCAAGGGCCTGCGGGCCGTGACCGAGACTTGCCAGAAGGTGCGGGACGCCGAGGACGGGACGCTCGCGCTGCTCAGCCGGCAGGAGCGCACAGCGCTGCGCAGCCTCTTGTCCAAGGCAACGGCGTTCAGTGCCGATCCGCTCGACGACCCATGCGCCGGGGAGACCGACTAAGCCGGCTCCGCGTCTCTATTTTCGGGAGTTCCCGGCTCAGCCAGGAGATGGTGCGGTCGAGAAGACTCGAACTTCCACGCCTTGCGGCACAGCGACCTCAACGCTGCGCGTCTACCAATTCCGCCACGACCGCACGCCAGTGGTAGGAGCAACGCCGGTGGGCGAAGCGAGGCAGCGTGTAGCAAACGATTCCTCAGGCCACAAGCGATTAATCTGCCGGTGGAAATCGCGCCCGCTCAGCCGAGCTTGAGCACCTTCTCGGTGACTTCGACGGAGAGGCGGCCGTCTTCCACTTTCACCTCGCCGCGGGCGATGAGCGTGTTGTTGGCGTAGATTCGCAGCGGGTCGTTTTCGGTGGCGTCGAGTTCGATGATAGCGCCTCGCCCCATGCGCAGCAGATGATGCACGGGCATGGTCGCCGAGCCGAGCTCGACGGTGATATCGACTTCAATCTGATCGAGGGTGTTCATATATAGTCCCGACATGAGCCGGCTGAATCAGTCCGGACGCCCGCAGGAAGCATCGGCTGGTGATGGTTACCGAAACCTTAATCTGCGTTGGACCGGACAAATTGCGCCGGGAGGACGGCGCGCCGGTGGACTGGATCGTCGCCGACGGGCCCGTGGACTATCCCCTGGCGCTCGCGGCGATGAAGGAGCGGGCGGCGGCGATTGCCCGCGGCGAGGCGAATGAGGCCGTGTGGCTGGTGGAACATCCGCCGCTCTACACGTCCGGCACCTCGTCGGCGGCGGCCGATTTGCTGCAGCCAGACCGATTCCCCGTCTATGAGGCGGGGCGCGGCGGCGAATACACCTATCACGGGCCGGGCCAGCGGGTGGCCTATCTGATGCTTGACCTCAGGGCACGCGGGCGCGACGTGCGCTGCCTCGTGCAGGGGCTCGAAGGCTGGATCATCGATACGCTCGGGGCCTTCAATGTCGATGGCAGGATGGTCGACGGGCGGATCGGCGTCTGGGTGAAGACGCCGGGGCGGCCGGGCGGCGAGAGCAAGATCGCGGCCATCGGCGTGCGCGTCAGCAAATGGGTGACGACGCATGGCATTGCGCTCAACGTGGCGCCCGATCTCAGCCATTTCGATGGAATCGTGCCGTGTGGAATCAATGATCGCGGGGTAACCAGCCTCGAGGACCTCGGGCAGATCGTCTCGATGCCGGAAGTGGACATGGCGCTGCGCACAGCGTTCGAGCGCCGCTTCGGGCCGGCGGCGGGGCTTGCGGCCGAGGCCCTTGTCACGGCCGCCTAAGGCTCACATCTTAATCACGACTCGTTTGGGGAGCCGACTATGACACTGGACGATCTGAAGCGCATCTTCCTCGGGCCGACGCTGTTCCGGCTCGACCGGATCCTGTCGCCGCGGCTGGTGCCGGTATTGTACCTGACCGGCCTGGGCGCGCTGCTGATCTGGGGCGTGCAGCATCTGTTCGCGACGTTCGGCTCGAGCTTCGGCAACGGGCTGTGGGGCCTGCTCGAAATCGTCGTGCTGGGCGCGTTCTTCCTCGTGGTGCTGCGCATCGTGTGCGAGGCGCTGCTGGTGTTCTTCAAGGCCAATGAGGCGGCCACCGACGAGGTGAGCCGCAACCAGGTGACGTCGAGCCTGCTCGAGGATGTGCGCGACGCCATCCACGAGATCGCCGACGATGAGGAGGATTTCGATATCGACGACATCATCACGCCCGCCACGGTGCCGGCGCCCGATGTCGAGATCACGCCGCCGCGCGGACCGCGCCGGACGGCCCGGCGCACGCCGGGACCGCGGATGTAGGCTTTTCTTGCGCTCTGGACCGAACGAGCCCGAGAGGGCTCGCTCGGCCAACCGCTAGGGTTTTCGACAGAAGATGAATTCGTGGTCCTCGGTCTCGCCGACCGGGAAAGTGTATTCGCCGACCTTGTCGAAGCCATAGGCGCGGTAGAGGCCCTGGGCCTTGCGGTTCTCGCTCCAGACGCCGAGCCATTGCGGGGCGCCGGGATAGCGGTCCGACAGGTGGTTTAGCGCCAGTTCCATGAGGCGGCGGCCAAGACCCCTGCCCTGCTGGCTTTGCAGCACATAGAGACGCTCGATTTCGCCATGCTCGGGCCGGCAATCGGCATGCGGCAGATGCGCCGGGACGCATTCGAGATAGGCGATGGCGGCGCCGGATTCGTCGAGCACCAGCTGCCAGTAATTGCGCGGGTCGGCCAGTTCGGTGGCGAGCCGGGCGCTGCCATAGGCGCTGTCGAGATAGGAAGCGAGATCGGCCGGCGGGTAGAGATGGCCAAACGTCTCGGTGAAGGTCGTCCGCATCAGCTGCTGCAGCTGCGGGATCTGGTCGATGGTCGGGGCGATGAACTGCATGGGCCCAGTTAGGCCAGCTCTCATCGCCCCGCATCATTTTTTTGCGCTGTGGCTACACGTTCTTCGAGCGGGCGCCGTCGATGCTGAAGGCACCGGGGCCGGCGAACACCAGATAGAGGAAGACGAAGCAGAAGAGGATCGAGGCGTCGCCCGCATTGTTGACGGGGAACGGGTTCTGCGGCGCGTGCGCCATCCAATAGGCGACGGCCATCTGGCCCGAAAGGATGAAGGCCACCGGGCGGGTGAAGAAACCGACGAGGATGGCGAGGCCCCCAATGATTTCGAGCCAGCCGGCAATAAGCATCAGCGGCGGCAGGCCGCCTTCCATCGGGGGCATGCCCGAGGACGGGAAGCCGAAGATTTTCTGCGTGCCATGGGCAATGAACAGCAGAGCGACGACGACGCGGAGGACGGTAAGCGCCACCGGGGCGTAGCGGGAGAGGTTGTTCATGGAGGTCTCCGTTGGGAACAAGCGCGGCAAGTAGCCGGGACAGGCGGCCAGGGGCTAGCCGCTGATTGGCGGATAGATTGTTCGCAATCGAGGACCGAGTGAAACTTCGGTAAGGTACGGTAACGGCTTGGTTATTTGACTTCGGCGTGCGCCCTTGCCCGGTCAGCGCAAGGTGCACCCCTCTCCCACCGCTTCGCGGTCCCCCCTCTCCCGCAGGCGGGAGAGGGTCAGGTGCTGACCGCAACCCTCGTTTGTCTTCATCGCAATGTGCCGATCATTGCTTTTCCGGCGGATTGGCGTATATCGGCGCGCCAATGACCCAAGCACCGAAAATTGGCCTCGTCAGCCTTGGCTGTCCGAAGGCTCTCGTCGATTCCGAACGCATCATGACCACGCTGCGCGCGCAGGGCTATTCCTTCTCGAAGGACTATGCCGGCGCGGACATCGTTCTGGTCAACACCTGCGGCTTCCTCGACAGCGCCAAGCAGGAGAGCCTTGAGGCGATCGGCGAAGCGCTGGCCGAGAATGGCCGCGTGATCGTGACCGGCTGCCTCGGCGTCGAGGAAGAGCTGATCAAGAAGACGCATCCGTCGGTGCTGGCCGTTTCCGGGCCGCATCAGTACGAGACGGTGGTCAATGCGGTGAACGAGCACCTCCCGCCGGTGCCGAACAAATTCGTCGACCTCGTGCCCGAGGCCGGGCTGCGGCTGACGCCGCGCCACTACGCGTATCTCAAGATTTCCGAGGGCTGCAATAATCGCTGCTCGTTCTGCATCATCCCGCAGATTCGCGGCGACCTCGCCTCGCGGCCGATGGCGTCGGTGCTCTATGAAGCCGAGCGGCTGGTGGCGTCGGGCGTCAAGGAGATCATGGTGATCTCGCAGGACACGTCGGCCTATGGCGTCGATCTGAAGTACGCGCCGAGCAAATATCGCGGCCGCGACGTGACGGCGAAGTTCCAGACGCTGGCCGAAGAGATGAACAAGCTGGATGTGTGGACGCGCCTCCACTACGTCTATCCCTACCCGCATGTGGACGCCGTGATCCCGCTGATGGCGGAGGGCAATCTGCTCCCCTATCTCGACATCCCGTTCCAGCATGCCTCGCCGGACGTGCTGAAGCGCATGCGGCGGCCCGCCAACCAGGTGAAGACGCTCGACCGCATCAAATCGTGGCGCGCCCAGGTGCCGGATTTGACCATCCGCTCCAACTTCATCGTCGGCTTCCCCGGCGAGACCGAGGAAGATTTCGAGTTCCTGCTCGACTGGATCGAGGAAGCCGAGATCGATCGGGCCGGCTGCTTCAAATACGAGCCGGTGACGGGTGCCCCCGCCAATGAACTCGACGGCATCGTGCCGGACGAAGTGATGGAAGAGCGTTTCGCGCGGCTGATGGAAGTGGCGCAGGACGTGTCGACGGCGCAACTGGCCAAGAAGGTCGGCCGGACGATCGACGTGCTGGTCGACGATGTGCGCCCGGAAGAGGGCCGCGCCATTGCCCGTTCAAAGTGGGACGCGCCGGAGATCGACGGCCAGGTGATCGTCGACAACGCCGAGGGCATCAAGCCGGGCGACAAGGTGTCGGTGCTCGTCACCGGGTCGGACGAATATGATCTGTTCGCCGAGCCCGTGGGCGCCAAGGCAAAGCAGCCGGCGCTGGCGAACTGATGTACCGGCCGCCCGCCTTCCGAGAGGACCGGCTGGACGTGCTGCACAATCTGATCTAGCGGCACCGGCTGGGGACGCTCGTGACCCATGGCTCGAAAGGGCTCACCGCCAATCTCGTGCCGTTCTCGCTCGACCGCACGCGCGGCGAGCGCGGCACGCTCAAGGCGCATCTGGCGAAGGCCAATGAGCAATTCGCCGATCTGAGCGCGGGCGCCGAGGCGCTGGTGATCTTCCAGGGGCCGGAAAGCTACATCACGCCGAGCTGGTATCCGTCCAAGCTCGAGCACGGCAAGGTCGTGCCGACCTGGAACTATGTGGCGGTGGAGGCGCGGGGCCGGCCGGTGCTGATCGAGGATCCGGCGTGGCTCCTCGGGCAGATCAGCGAGCTCACCGCAGCCGAAGAAGGCGAGCGCCCTGCCCCATGGGCCGTGAGCGATGCGCCGGCGCCCTATGTGGCGAGCCAGCTCAAGGGCATCTTTGGCATCGAGATCGAAATCGCCCGGCTCGAGGGCAAGTGGAAGACCAGCCAGAACCGGCCGGAGCCGGACCGCGCGGGCGTCGCCGATGGGCTGAGCGCCGCGGGCGAAGCCGATATGGCGGCACTGGTCGCGCAGCGGTAGCGCTTACGAGGGCATGCCCTTGCGGAGAGGGATTTGCTGGAAGACGTCCCGTCCCAGCACCCGGCCGTTCAGACCCATCCGCGGGTAGCCGGGATCGACGTTCGCCCAATGCGTGGTCATGCCGCAGCTGGGGCAGAAGTGGAACGACAGGTCGCGGTCGCCCCAGATGTAGGACGAGGTCACGCCGGTGATGCTCACCTGCGCTACGTCGTAATACGCCCAGAGCGCGCCGCGCTTCTGGCAATGCTCGCACTGGCAGTCGTTGAGGTCCTTCGGCAGCGGACCGGCCACGCGGATCTGGACGGCGCCACAATGGCACGAACCGTGAAGCGGTTCGGCGCTCATGGCGTCAGCTCATCTTCAGCTTGAGGCCGAGCTTCAGATAGGCTTCGGCGGTGTCCTTGATGGACTGGCGGGCGCTTATGTAGGGGTGGTCCATCATGGCCTCGCCCTTGCTGCCATCGAAAATCTTCACATTGCCGATGTCGTTGATGATCTGCCGGGCCGGGCCGCCGATGGTGGCGGCGACGAGGCGAATGACCCAGTCGGGCGCGGCGCGCTTGACGATCTGGCGGTCCGGATAGAGCTCCTGCACGACGCGGGCGACTTCCGGGAACGGCATGTATTCGGCAGTGGCGAGATAGCGCTCGCCGATGGCTTCGCGGTGTTCGAGCGCCGCAACATGCATGTCGGCCACGTCGCGGACATCGACGATGGAGAAGCCATTGCTGGGGACCGCGGGGGTCGAATTGTCGAGCAGCCCGCCCACCATGCCGACCGAGATCGAGGCGTCGCTGTCGAGCGGCGGCCCGATGATGGCGCCGGGGTGGATGGTGGTCATTTCGAGGCCGTGCTCCTTGGCAAAGGCCCAGGCGAGGCGTTCGGCCTTGGTCTTGCCGATGCAATAGGCCCAGGTCCAGCGCATGGCTTCGAGATTGGTGAAATGGGTCTCGTCATAGGTGCGCGTGCCCGTGGTCTGGCCGTGCCCATAGCCGACGGTGGCGATGGACGAGGTGACGATCAGGCGCTTGATGCCGGCGGCGTGGGTGGCCTTGAGGATGCGCTCGGTGCCTTCGAGGGCCGGGCGAATGACGAGGCTCTGATCGCGCGGCTCGTCGCCGCGGATGACGGTGGCCACATGCATGACGGCGTCGATTCCGGCCATGGCTTCGGCCCAGCCGGCATCGGCGAGGATGTCGGCCTTGACCAGTTCGAGGCGGCTCGCGGCGTCGGCGCCGACCAGGGCGGAGACGGTCTCGCGCACCTGAGTTGCCTTGGCGTCGGAGCGGACGGTGCCACGCACGCGGTAGCCCTTCTCGAGCAGCCGCACGACGCACCATTTACCGACAAAGCCGGACGCGCCGGTGACGAGGATCAGGTCATTTGCGGGCATTTGGCGGGGTTCCCTCAAGAGATGGCGGCTGGCCCATAACACGGCTAAGCTGGCGCGTCATTGGCTTCTGAGGGGATGCCATGGACCACACCAGCAGGCAGCTTGTCGACAAGGCCGGGCGCGAGGCGCTCGATGCCGTGGCGTCGGGTATTCTGGGCGCCCCCGCGACTGTCGTGGGCGAGCCGGTGTTTGCGGACATCCTCGCGCCGCATGCCGAAAAACGCACCATCGGCGTGGTGAAGCTTCGCGGCGAGGCGCGGCTCGCGGATGGCTCGCTACGCGGCTGGTCGGTGGTGGCCAAGCTGGTCGATCTCGGCCAGGAGCCGGACGTGTGGACCCGCTGGACGCGGCCCGAGATCGAGGAAATCGTCTATGAGGAACACTATTTCGCAGATGAGGGCGCGCGCTTCCGCCCGGCCCGCTGCTACCTGGTGTCGACGCTCGAGGGCGGCATCAGGATTTTCTGGCTGGAGGATCTGACCGGCGCCCGGCGGCCGCCCTTCGCGGTGCCCGACATGGCCGAGATGGCCCGGCATCTGGGCGAGTGGAACGGCGCGCACATCGCCCTGCCCCGGCTGAAGTTCGACTTGCCGACGGACATTTTCGCGATCCGCGCCGATCTGCCGAATTTCCTCAGGCTCTATGAGATCTGCAAGGCAACCGATGAGGCAGTGTTCCGCCCGATCTATGGCGATGTGCCGGTGGCGGCGGCGCATGAGTACCGGGCGCTGTACCGGGCGCAGAACGAGCGGATCAAGCAGTTGCCGCATGGGCTGGCGTTCGGCGATTGCCAGGTGGGCAATCTGTTCGCCGGGGATGGCGAGACGATTGCGGTCGACTGGACCAGCCTTGCCAGCGAGCCGATCGGCGCCGATGGCGGCGCGCTGATCGGCTCGGCGCTGAGCTGGGGACCCGGTATCGCCGAGATTGCCCGGCATGAGCGGGATCTGTTCGAAGCCTATCTGGCGGGGCTCAGCGCCGGTGGCTGGCGCGGCAATCGCGACGATGTCCGGCGGGGCTATTTCTCGCAGTTCTCGCAGTACTTCTTCAATTTCGCCGCGATGATTCCGGTGATCCTAAGCAACGAGATCTGGCCGCCGGGCGTGGTGGAGGAGCGGTTGCAGGTCAGCATTGAGGAGGTCCCGGCTCTCGTGGCCCCGATCGTCGCGCTGCTGCCCGCCTATGTGGACGAATTGCGGGAGCTGGCGGCGCGGCCCTGAGGGGGGGACCGGTCATGGACGAGCGATTGAAGGCGATCTTTGCGGGCCTGCCGGCCGGGGAACTGGCGGTGGTGGCGGCGGCGGTGCTGGGTGTGGGCTCGGTGCGGGTCGTTTCGGTCGAGTTCTCCGAGATCAGCAAGCCGCATGCGGATGCGCGGACCATCGGCATCGTGCGGGTGTCGGGCACCGCGGCGGCGGGCGCGGCGGGTACGGCGGTACGGCCCTGGTCCTGCGTGACCAAGCTCATCGATCTCGCGGTGCCCAATCCGCTCGGCACGCCGGTCGATCCGCGCAATGAGGTGCGGGTCTATGAGGAGCGGCTGTTTACGGGCGCGGGGCTGCGGTTGCGGCCGGCCCGCTGCCATCACATCTCGCGGCCGCGCGACGGGCTGACGATCCTCTGGCTGGAGGATCTGACGGAAGCGAGTGCCCCGCCCTTCCCTGTAGACGAGCTGGCGGAGATGGCGGGGCACCTGGGCGAGTGGAACGCCGTCATAGCCGCGCAGCCCCCGGCGCTGGACTTTGCCATCGGGCAGGACTTCCAGCTGTCCAGCTGGCGCGGTTTCGGCTTCCCGAAGCGGCTGGCCGCCCTGCTCGACCTCGCGGATGAGCCGATGGTGCGCGAGATGTATGCGCGGCAGAAGCTGCAGCTCGCCGCCGACTATGTGGAGGCCTATGGACGGCTGGTCGAGCGCTCGCTGCTGCTGCCGCACGCGCTGTCGCTGGCGGATTGCCCGATCAGCAATTTCTTCCATCTGCCGGGCGAAACAATCGCCATCGACTGGGCCGGACTTGGCAGCGAACCGGTGGGCGGCGATGGCGGGCGCTTCATCGGCTCGGCGATGAGCTGGGGACGGCGATTCGTCGATGTCATCGCCGATGAGCGGGACTTGTTCGAGGGCTATCTCGCGGGGCTCCGGCTCGGCGGCTCAGTGGTGGACCGCGATACGGTGCGCCTCGGCTACCTCAGCGAAGCGGCGTTCTATCTGGGAACGATCACGGTCTTTCCGGCCATTGTGGCCGGCCCGCAAGCGGGGCTGTCGATGGCGTTCTTCGAGAAGCGCTTCGACATGCCGGCGGCGGCCTTTGCGAGCGCCATGGCGCCGGCGATCGATCTGTTGCCCTCCTATGTCGCGGAGATGCGGCGGCTGCTCGCCTGAGGCCAAAAGAAAAGGCGGCCCGAGGACCGCCTTTCAAAACTTCGAAGAGATGCGAGCCTTATGCGGCTTCGCTCTCGTCCTCGCGGACCTGCACCGGGCCCGAATCGAGGCCCTTGGCCGAGACGTCGCGATCGACGAACTCGATCACGGCCACCGGGGCGTTGTCGCCATAGCGGAAGCCGGCCTTGAGGATGCGGATGTAGCCACCCTGACGGTCCTTGTAGCGCGGGCCGACGACGGCGAAGAGCTTGCGGACCTGATCCTCGTCGCGGACCTGGGCGATCGCCTGACGGCGAGCGTGCAGATCGCCGCGCTTGCCGAGCGTGATCAGCTTCTCGACGATCGGACGCAGTTCCTTGGCCTTGGGCAAGGTCGTCACGATCTGCTCGTGCTTGATCAGCGCGGCAGCCATGTTGGCGAACATCGCCTTGCGGTGGCTGGCGGTCCGGTTGAGCTTACGGTTCGAATTACCGTGGCGCATTTGTAACTCCCTTGCGGCGTCGTCTCACGACGGGCGTGCGACCTATTGGGTCGGCTTAATAGTGATCTTCGTAGCGTTTGGCCAGATCGTCGATGTTCTCAGGCGGCCAATTCGGCACGTCCATACCAAGATGGAGACCCATCTGGGCGAGAACTTCCTTGATCTCGTTGAGCGACTTGCGGCCGAAGTTCGGGGTACGGAGCATCTCCGCCTCGGTCTTCTGGATGAGGTCGCCGATGTAGACGATGTTGTCGTTCTTGAGGCAGTTGGCCGAACGAACGGACAGTTCGAGCTCGTCCACCTTCTTGAGCAGCGCCGGGTTGAAGGCGAGTTCCGGGACCGAGTCCTGGGCCTTTTCCTTGGTCGGCTCTTCGAAGTTGACGAACACCGACAGCTGATCCTGGAGGATGCGCGCGGCATAGGCCACGGCGTCTTCCGGCGAGATCGCGCCGTTGGTTTCGATGGTCAGGGTCAGCTTGTCCTTGTCGAGGCTCTCGCCGGCGCGGGTGGCGTCAACCTTGTAGGAGACGCGACGGACCGGGGAGAACAGCGAATCGACCGGGATGTAGCCGATCGGCGCGTCTTCGGGACGGTTCTTGTCGGCCGAGACATAGCCCTTGCCGGTGTTGACCGTGAATTCGATGTTGATCTCGGCGCCGTCGTCGAGATGGCAGATCACCAGCTCGGGGTTCAGCACTTCGATGTCGCCGGTGGTCTTGATGTCGCCGGCAACGACAGCGCCCGGGCCCTGCTTGTTCAGCTGGAGGCGCTTGGGACCTTCGCCGCCCATCTTGAGGGCGATTTCCTTGACGTTGAGGACGAGGTCGGTAATGTCCTCGCGGACACCCGGCAGGGACGAGAATTCGTGCAGGATGCCGTCGATCTGGATGGCGGTCACCGCAGCACCCTGCAACGACGAGAGCAGCACGCGACGGAGCGCGTTGCCCAGGGTCAGTCCATAGCCGCGCTCAAGCGGTTCGGCCACAACCGAAGCCACGCGCGCGTTGTCGCTGCCCGACACGAATTCCAGCTTGGTCGGCTTAATCAGCTCTTGCCAATTTCTCTGGATGGTCACGGTAACGTCCTTTCAAAAGTGCGGCGCTCGCCCGCCGCTCGGCCGCAAGTACCAAATGGGCATACCGACCGCCGGGGGGAGGCGCGGCCGGTTGCCAAACCCAATCAGACGCGGCGACGCTTGCGCGGCCGGCAGCCATTGTGGGGGATCGACGTCACGTCGCGGATGGAGGTGACGTTGAAACCCGCCGCCTGCAGGGCGCGAAGCGCCGATTCACGGCCCGAGCCCGGACCGCGCACTTCGACCTCGAGGGTCTTCATGCCGTGTTCCTGGGCCTTCTTGGCCGCGTCTTCAGCCGCGATCTGCGCGGCATAAGGGGTCGACTTGCGCGATCCCTTGAAACCCATGACGCCCGACGACGACCAGGAAATCGTGTTCCCCTGAACGTCGGTGATGGTCACCATGGTGTTGTTGAAGCTGGCGTTCACGTGAGCAACGCCGGAGGTGATGTTCTTACGCTCTTTGCGCTTAACGCGAGCGACTTCAGCTTTAGCCAATTTGGTTCCTTTGCTTCGATATCAACGCTGCCGTAGTTCCAGCAGCTACATCGGGTAGAGCGAGGAGGTTCCTCGCCGCCCAATTACTTCTTCTTGCCGGCGATCGGCTTGGCCGGGCCCTTGCGGGTGCGCGCATTGGTGTGCGTGCGCTGGCCACGGACCGGCAGACCACGGCGGTGGCGCAGGCCACGATAGTTGCCGAGGTCCATGAGCCGCTTGATGTTCATCGCCACGTTGCGGCGGAGGTCACCCTCCACGACGTAATCGCGGTCGATGGTCTCGCGGATCTGGATGACTTCGGCGTCCGTCAACTCATTGACGCGACGCTCGGCCGGAATACCGACCTTCTTGCAGATGTCCTCGGCGAACTTGTCACCGATGCCGTGGATGTATTGCAGGGCAATAACCACACGCTTGTTCGTCGGGATATTGACGCCAGCGATACGAGCCACGTCTGCTCTCCTTCATGCCGGCCCGCCTATTTAGGAGCCGTTTCTTGTAACAACAAGGGACCGGTTCCGACCCCTCACCCATTCGAGGAACCGAATCCAGCCCGTATATCTTTGAGACTGGCGCGGTTCTAGTGGCCGATTCCGCCGGAGTCAACCGGCGGAGAGCCTATTTAGCTATGCCGAGAGCGCACGGCGGATGGCCGCCGTGACCTCATCGACGGGGGACATACCGTCCACCGTCTTCAGCAAACCCTTGCCGCGGTAGTAGTTCACCAGCGGTTCGGTCAATTCACGATAGACGTCGAGGCGCTTGCGGATCACCTCGGCGGTGTCATCCGCCCTCGCCCCGCCCGATTCCCGGGCCCGCTGCGCGACCCGCTCAACGAGCGTATCGGCATTGGCGGTCAGTTCGACCACGGCGTCGAGCTTGAGCCCCTTGCCTTCCAGCATGGCGCCAAGCGCGTCGGCCTGCGGGATGGTGCGCGGGAAGCCATCAAGGATGAAGCCCCGGACACAATCGGCCTGGTCGATCCGCTCGGAGACGATGCCGTTGACGATCTCGTCGGAGACCAGGTCCCCACGGTCGACAATGGCCTTCGCCTGAACGCCGAGCGGCGTCTTGTTCGCAATTGCCGAACGAAGGATATCGCCGGTCGACAGCTGCGGGATACCGAGAGCCTCGACGAGGATCTTGGCCTGGGTGCCCTTGCCGACACCCGGCGGTCCGAGAAGGATCAGCCTCAACGCTTACGCCCTCCCAGACGCGACTTCTTCACCAGGCCCTCATATTGCTGGGCAATGAGATGGGACTGGACTTGCGAGACAGTATCAAGGGTCACGGTGACCATGATGAGCAGTGACGTGCCGCCGATGAACTGGCTGACATTGAGCTGGCTGTGGATCATCTCGGGGATGAGCGCAACCACCATCAGGTAGAGCGCGCCGATGACGGTGATCCGGCTCAGCACGAAGTCGATGTGCTGGGCAGTCCGCTCGCCCGGGCGGATGCCCGGAATGAAGCCGCCGGAGCGCTTCAGATTGTCAGCCGTATCCGTCGGGTTGAACACGATCGAGGTGTAGAAGAAGGCGAAGAACATGATCAACGCCGCATACATGAACAGGTACAGCGGCTGGCCACGACCGAGCAGCGCGGCAGTCACCTGCAGCCACTGCGGCGCATCGCCCTGCGCGGCGAAGGACGCGATCGTTGCCGGCAGAAGCAGCAGCGAGGACGCGAAGATCACCGGGATAACGCCCGAGGTGTTGAGCTTGAGCGGCAGGTGCGAGGTGTCGCCCTGGAACATCTTATTGCCGACCTGGCGCTTGGGATACTGGATCAGCAGCCGGCGCTGGGCGCGTTCAAAGAAGACGATGACGGCGATCACGACGATGGCGATGGCCAGGATACCGAACAGCCAGCCGGTCGACAGCGCACCCGTACGGCTGAGCTCGAGAGTCTGGACGATGGTTCCGGGCAGATTGGCCACGATACCGGCGAAGATGATCAGCGAGATGCCGTTGCCGACGCCGCGCGAGGTGATCTGCTCGCCCAGCCACATCAGGAACATCGTGCCACCGACGAGGGTGATCACGGTCGAGATGCGGAAGAACCAGCCGGGATTGAGGACGACGCCCTGGCTGCCTTCGAGACCGATGGCGATGCCATAGGCCTGGATGGCGCAGAACACGACCGCCAGATAGCGGGTGTACTGATTGAGCTTGCGGCGGCCGGACTCACCTTCCTTCTTCAGGGCCTCGAGCCGCGGCGACGCCGTGGTGATGACCTGCACGACGATCGACGCCGTGATGTAGGGAATGAGGTTGAGCGCGAAGATCGCCATGCGCTGCACAGCGCCGCCGGCGAACATGTCGAACATGCCGACAACGCCCTGCTGCGCCTGCTGGAAAGTCGCGGCATAGGCATCGGGATCGATGCCAGGAACCGGGATATAGGTGCCCAGACGGTAGACAAGCAGCGCGCCCAGGGTGAACCAGATGCGCTGCTGCAACGCCTTCGCCTTGGCGAAGGTCGAGAAATTCAGATTACGTGCAAGCTGTTCGGCTGCGGACGCCATGTGTGCTCCCTGTCGCCGGAGCGATCCGCGTGCGGATCGCCGGCTTCATTGTCCTGGGGCTAGGCGCTATCAGGCGTCAGCCTTGGTTTCTTCAGCCTTGGGCATATCAACCTTGCCGCCCAGCTCTTCAATAGCCGCGATCACACCCTTGCTGGCGTGATGCACCTTGAAGGTGACCTTCTTGGCTTCAAATGCCTTGTGGCCGAGCACCAGACGCACGCCATCGAGTTCGCGGCGGATGACGCCGGCCTTGACGAGTGCTTCGGCGTCGATGACGCCCTTGTGGTCCAGCTTGCCGCTGTTGATGTAGTCCTGGATGCGGTCGAGGCGCAGCGTGACGTAGCTCTTCACGTTCGGGACGTTGAAGCCGCGCTTGGGCATACGCATGTGGAGCGGCATCTGGCCGCCTTCGAAGCCGTTGATGGCCACGCCGGCGCGACCCTTCTGGCCCTTGCCGCCACGGCCGCCGGTCTTACCGACGCCCGAGCCGATACCACGGCCGACGCGCACGCGCTTCTTGGTGGAGCCGGGATTGTCGCGGAGTTCGTTCAAACGCGCCATTTGGATATCCTAACTTACTTTTCGCCGACGACGCGGACGAGGTGGCGGATCTTGTAGATCATGCCGCGCACTTCGGGAGTGTCCTTCAGCGTCGACTGCTTCCGCATCTTGTTGAGGCCGAGACCGATCAGCGTCGCGCGCTGGTCAGCCTGGCGGCGGATCGGGGAACCGATCTGCTCGAGAGTTACGGTCTTGTCAGCCATTTACGCCTCCACCGATTCCTGGCCGCGACGGGCCTGGAGATCGGAAACCTTGAGACCGCGACGAGCGGCGACCGAACGCGGGCTATCGACCTGCTTCAGGGCGTCGAACGTGGCGCGAACCATGTTGTACGGGTTCGAAGTGCCCTGCGACTTGGCAACGATGTCGTTGATGCCGAGGGTTTCGAACACAGCGCGCATCGGACCGCCGGCGATGATGCCGGTGCCGGGAACGGCGGCGCGCAGGATGACCTTGCCGGCGCCGTGGCGGCCGGTCACGTCATGATGGAGCGTGCGGGCTTCGCGCAGCGGGACACGGATGAGCTGGCGCTTGGCCTGCTCGGTCGCCTTGCGGATGGCCTCGGGAACTTCGCGCGCCTTGCCGTGGCCGAAACCGACCCGGCCCTTCTGGTCGCCGACGACGACCAGCGCTGCAAAGCCGAAGCGCTTGCCGCCCTTGACCACCTTGGCCACACGATTGATGTGGACCAGGCGATCGATGAATTCGCTTTCGCGCTCTTGAACGTCTCTCATTGTCTTTTCCTTTGCGCGATCAGAACTGGAGGCCAGCTTCGCGGGCGGCATCCGCCAGGGCCTTCACTCGGCCATGGAACAGATAGCTGCCGCGATCGAAGATAACTTCCGACACGTTCGCTGCCTTGGCCCGCTCGGCGACGAGCTTGCCGACGGCAATCGCGCCCTCGGTGGAGCCGCCGTTCGACGACTTCAGATCCTTGTCGAGCGTCGAGGCGGCAGCGAGCGTGCGACCCGAGGCGTCGTCGATGATCTGGGCATAGATGTTCTTGCCCGAGCGATGAACGCTCAGACGCGGACGACCATAGGCGCGAGCCTTGATGGCCTTGCGGATGCGCTGCTTGCGCCGTTCCGAACCCTTGAGGCTGATGGGCATTTGCTGGCGCTCCCTTACTTCTTCTTGCCTTCTTTGCGGGCGATGTATTCGCCCACATACCGCACGCCCTTGCCCTTGTAGGGCTCCGGCTTGCGATAGGCGCGGATGTTGGCCGCAGCCTGCCCGACGGCCTGCTTGTCAGCGCCCGTAACCGTGATTTCGGTCGCGGTCGGCGCGGCAAGCGTGATGCCCGGGGGCGCCACGTACACGACTTCATGGCTGAAACCGAGCGACAGCTTCAGATCCTTGCCCTGCATGGCGGCGCGGAAACCGACGCCCTGGATCTGCAGCTTCTTCTCGAAGCCATCCTTCACGCCGGCCACCATGTTGGCGATCAGCGCGCGGGTGGTGCCCCATGCGGCGCGAGCTTCCGTGGAATCGTTCGCCGGCTCGATCACGATACCCTGATCGGTCTGCTTGGCGTTGACGATATCCATGAGGGTGAGCGACTGCTCGCCCTTCGGACCCTTCGCGGTGACCACGCGATGATTGATGGCGACAGTAACGCCACTGACCGCCGGGATTGGCTTTTTGCCTGTACGGGACATTCTAGTTTTCCTTCGGAGTCATCATCTGAACCGAAGCATTCCAAGGAGGATCCTTAGAATACTCGGCAGACTACCTCGCCACCCAGATTCTGGGACTTCGCTTCATGATCGGCCATCACGCCCTTGGGGGTCGACAGGATCGACACGCCAAGGCCATTCGCGACCGAGGGGATATTCTTGACCGAGACATAGACGCGACGGCCGGGACGCGAAACGCGCTCGATCGTGCGGATGACCGGGGTATTTTCCGAGTACTTGAGTTCGATCTCATACTCGTTGTGGCCGGCGTCCGACTTCTGCTCGGAATAACCGCGGATGAAGCCTTCCGACTTCAGCACGTCGAGCACGCGGCCGCGCATGGTGGAGGCCGGGGTCGCGACGGTGTCGCGGCGGCGCATCTGCGCGTTGCGGATGCGGGTCAGCATATCGCCGATCGGATCAGTAAGGCTCATATCGTTCTCTCCTTACCAGCTCGACTTTACCAGGCCCGGGATCTGGCCGAAATTACCCAGCTCGCGCAGGGCAATACGGCTCAGCTTGAGCTTGCGGTAATAGGCACGCGGGCGACCCGAAACTTCACAACGGTTGCGCACACGGCCCGGAGAAGAATTACGCGGCAGCGCAGCCAGCTTGAGCTGGGCGTTGAAACGGTCTTCCATGGACACCTTCTGGTCCTTGGAGATCGCCTTCAGCTTGGCGCGCTTGGCAGAAAACTGCTTCGCGAGCTTCTTGCGACGGTTGTTCTTCTCGATTGAGCTGGTCTTTGCCATATCTCGTCCTCTGCCCTTCGCTTACTGCCGGAAGGGGAAATTGAAGGCCTTGAGCAGCGCCCGGGCCTCGTCATCAGTCCGCGCCGTGGTGCAGACCACGATATCCATGCCCCAGACCTGTTCGATCTGGTCGTAGGAGATTTCCGGGAAGATGATGTGCTCTTTGATGCCCATGGCGTAGTTGCCACGGCCGTCAAACGAATTGGGGTTCAGGCCACGGAAGTCACGCACGCGCGGCAGCGCGATGTTCACCAGGCGGTCCAGGAATTCATACATGCGCTGCTTGCGAAGGGTGACCTTCACGCCCAGCGGCATGTTCTCGCGGACCTTGAAACCGGCGATCGAGTTGCGGGCATGAGTGATGACCGGCTTCTGGCCGGCGATCTTCTCGAGGTCGGCAGCAGCGGACTTCACCTTCTTGGTGTCGCTCACGGCTTCGCCGACGCCCATGTTCAGCACGATCTTGTCGAGCTTGGGCAGCTGCATGACGTTCTTGTAGCCGAACTGCTTGAGCAGCTCCGGGCGGATCGTCTCTTCATACTGCGTGCGAAGGCGCGGAACGTACGCGATCTCAGCCATCGATCACATCTCCAGTGGTCTTGGCGACGCGCACTTTCTTGCCGTCGTCGTTGATCTTGAAACCGACGCGGGTCGGCTTGCCCTTGGCATCCGCCACAGCCAGATTGCTGAGGTGGATCGGCGCTTCCTTGGTGAAGATGCCGGCGTCCTGCGAAGCCGACTGCTTCGTGTGGCGGCGCACCAGGTTCAGGCCCTGCACGGTGGCGCGGCTCTCGGTCGGGAACACGGCAGTGACGCTACCCGTCTTGCCCTTGTCCTTACCGGTCAGGATGACGACCTTGTCGCCCTTCTTGATCTTGGCGGACATTACAACACCTCCGGCGCGAGCGAGATGATCTTCATGTGGTTCTTGCTGCGCAGTTCGCGCGGCACCGGCCCGAAGATACGGGTACCGATCGGCTCGGACTGATTGTTGATCAGCACGGCAGCGTTGGTGTCGAAGCGGATGACGGTGCCATCGGTACGACGAACCGGGAACGCGGTCCGGACCACGACGGCCTTCATGACCTGGCCCTTCTTGACGCGACCGCGCGGGATCGCATCCTTGACGGACACGACGATGATATCGCCCACCGAGGCGTACTTGCGGTGCGAACCGCCGAGCACCTTGATGCACATGACACGACGCGCACCGCTATTGTCGGCAACGTCGAGATTGGACTGCATCTGGATCATGGCTTGATGCCTTCTCGTTCAAACCGGTCGCGCCTCACGGCGGACCAAAACCTTGTTTCTTCTTAAGCGCCCTGGACCAGGGTCCAGCGCTTATTCTTGGAGATCGGTGCGGTCTCTTCGATCCACACCACATCGCCGACCTTGGCCGAGTTGGCCTCGTCATGCGCGTGGTACTTCTTCGAGCGACGCACCGTCTTCTTCATCACAGGGTGGGTAAAGGCGCGGTCAACGCGCACCACCACTGTCTTTTCATTCACGTCGGAGACCACGGTCCCCTGCAATACGCGCTTGGGCATCGGTTTCTCCTTACTTAGCCGCGGTCTTCTCGCCCAGGATCGTCTTGATCCGGGCGATCTCGCGACGCACTTCCTTGACGCGCGCAGGCTTTTCGAGCTGCTGCGTGGCGCGCTGGAAGCGCAAATTGAACTGCTCCTTCTTGAGGCCGAGGAGCTGGTCCTTCAGTTCGTCGGGCGTCTTGGCCCGGAGATCAGAGTTCGCCATCTTTTCTCGTCCTTAGTCCGGAATGCGGGTGACAACCCGCGTGATGATCGGAAGCTTCATGGCGCCGAGGCGCAGGGCTTCCTTGGCGACGTCCTCGGGGACGCCGTCGATCTCGAACAGGATACGGCCCGGCTTGACGCGCGCCGCCCAGTATTCCACCGAACCCTTGCCCTTACCCATACGGACTTCGACCGGCTTCTTCGAAACCGGAAGGTCGGGGAACACGCGGATCCAGACGCGGCCGGCGCGCTTCATTTCGCGGGTGATCGCGCGGCGGGCCGCTTCGATCTGGCGAGCGGTAACGCGCTCGGGTTCCTGCGACTTGAGGCCGAACTGGCCGAATGCCAGCTCCGCGCCGCCCTTGGCATTGCCATGGATGCGGCCCTTGTGCGCCTTGCGGAATTTAGTCTTCTTCGGTTGCAGCATTTATCCGATGCCTTCTCAGTTCGCCGAAGCGCCGTCGCGGTCACGATCGCCACGGCGGCCGCGCGGGCGGTCGCTGTCGTCGCGTTCGCGGCGCGGGGCACCCTGCCCGTCACCGCCACCTTCAGTGGCGCGACGCTCATGGGCCGACGGATCATGCTCAAGGACTTCGCCCTTGAAGACCCAAACCTTGATGCCGATGATGCCGTAGGTCGTCTTGGCTTCGGCAACGCCGTAGTCGATGTCGGCGCGCAGCGTATGCAGCGGCACACGGCCTTCACGGTACCATTCGGTACGAGCGATGTCGGCACCACCGAGGCGGCCACCAACGTTGACGCGGATACCACCGGCGCCCATGCGGATCGCCGTCTGCACGGCGCGCTTCATGGCACGGCGGAACGCCACGCGGCGCTCGAGCTGCTGGGCAATGCCCTGGGCCACGAGGGTCGCATCGGTTTCCGGCTTGCGCACTTCAACGATGTTGATGTGCACTTCGCTGTCGGTGAACGACTTCACCTTGGCGCGGATCTTGTCGATGTCAGCGCCCTTCTTGCCGATCACGATGCCCGGACGGGCAGTGTGGATCGACACGCGGCACTTACGGTGCGGACGTTCGATGACGATCTTGGAGACCGCGGCCTGCTTCAGGTCTTCCATCAGCGTTTCGCGGATCTTCAGGTCTTCCTGGAGCAGCGAGCCGTACTCACCCTTGTTCGCGAACCAGCGCGAATCCCAGGTGCGGTTGATGCCGAGGCGCAGACCGATCGGGTTGATCTTCTGACCCATTATGCGGTCTCCTCAACTTGGCGAACCACGATCGTGAGGTTCGAAAAGGGCTTCTCGACGCGAGCCGACTTGCCGCGGCCGCGCGCCATGAAGCGCTTCATGACCAGGCTGTCGCCGACATAGGCTTCGGCAACGACGAGGTTGTCGGGCTCGAGGCCGTGGTTGTTCTCGGCGTTGGCGATGGCGCTCTCGAGCGTCTTCTTGACCGGGCCGGCGATGCGCTTGGACGAGAAGGTGAGCTCGGCCAGGGCCTTCTCGACCTTCTTGCCGCGGATCATCGCAGCGACTAGATTCAGTTTCTGGCCCGAGCCGCGAAGCATGCGGAGAACCGCCTTGGCTTCGTTGTCCTTGAGCGCGCGCTTGGTCTTCGGCTTGCTCATCTTACTTCCTCTTGGCCTTCTTGTCGGCCGAGTGACCGTAGTAGGTACGGGTCGGTGCGAACTCGCCAAACTTGTGGCCGATCATCTCTTCCGAGACGGCGACCGGGATATGCTTGTGGCCGTTGTGGACACCGAAGGTGAGACCAACGAACTGCGGCAGGATGGTGGAACGACGGCTCCACATCTTGATCACTTCGTTGCGGCCGCCTTCGCGAACCTTGTCGGCCTTCTTGAGCAGGTAGCCGTCAACGAACGGACCCTTCCAGAGAGAACGAGTCATGGCTTAGCGGCCCTTCTTCAGATGACGGCTGCGAACGATGAACTTGTCCGTCGCCTTATTGCTGCGTGTCTTCTTGCCCTTGGTCGGCTTGCCCCACGGCGTCACCGGGTGACGGCCACCGGAGGTACGGCCTTCACCACCACCATGCGGGTGATCGACCGGGTTCATGGTCACACCGCGGTTGACCGGCTTGCGGCCGAGCCAGCGGTTGCGACCGGCCTTACCGATCGACGTATTCGAGTGATCCTGGTTGGACACCGCGCCGACAGTGGCGAGGCACGAACCGTGGACCTTGCGCTGCTCACCCGAGTTCAGGCGAAGGATCGCCCAACCGGCGTCGCGGCCGACATACTGCGCGTAGGCACCGGCCGAACGAGCGATCTGACCGCCCTTGCGGGGCTTCATCTCGACGTTGTGGACGATCGTGCCGACCGGCATGCGCTCGAGCGGCATGGCATTGCCCGGCTTCACGTCGACGGTGTTCATCGACGAGATGACCTTGTCGCCGGCGGTCAGACGCTGGGGCGCCACGATGTAAGCCTGCTCGCCGTCCTCGTAGTTCACGAGAGCGATCCAGGCCGTACGGTTGGGATCGTATTCCAGCCGCTCGACGGTGCCGACGGCGTCGAACTTGACGCGCTTGAAGTCGACCAGACGATACGAACGCTTGTGACCACCGCCGCGATGGAACGCGGTGATGCGACCGGTGTTGTTACGGCCGCCCTTTTTGGACAGGCCTTCGGTCAGCGTCTTTACCGGCTTGCCCTTGTACAGCTCCGACCGATCGGTCGTGATGAGCCCGCGGCGGCCGGGAGAGGTTGGATTGTAAGTAATCAGACCCATGGTGCTCTCTCCCCTTAGACGCCAGTTGAGATGTCGATCGACTGGCCGTCGACGAGGGTTACGATTGCCTTCTTAACGTCGTTCCGCACGCCCTTGACGTTGCGGAAGCGCTTCACCTTGCCCTTGCGGACGAGGGTGTTGACCGCCTTCACCTTGACCGAGAAGAGGCCTTCGACGGCTTCCTTGATCTGCGGCTTGGTCGCGTCGATCGCGACGTCGAAAACGACCTGGCCGTGTTCGGACGCGAGCGTCGACTTTTCGGTCACCACCGGCGAGCGGATGATGTCGTAGTTGGTGAACTTGCTCATGCGAACCGCGCCTCCAGCGCTTCCACAGCGGCCTTGGTCAAAACCAGGCGGTTGCGACGCAGAATGTCAGCAACGTTGATGCCCTGGATGGGCAGCACGTCGATGTGCGGGATGTTGCGAGCGGCCAGAGCGAAGTTCTGATCCAGCGCCGCGCCATCGATGATCAGCGCGTTCGACCATTCCAGCTTGCCGAAGGTGGCGCGCAGAGCGGCCGTCTTGGCTTCCTTGACCGCCAGCGTATCGACGATCGACAGCTCACCCGCCTTGGCCTTGGCCGAGAGGGCATGCTTGAGCGCCAGAGCGCGGACCTTCTTGGGAAGATCGATCGCGTGGCTACGCGGGGTCGGACCGAAAGCGCGACCACCGGTACGGAACTGCGGCGCACGGCGCGAACCGTGACGGGCAGAACCGCCACCCTTCTGGCGGCCCCACTTCTTGCCGGTCAGCGAGATCTCGGCGCGGTTCTTGACGTCATGGGTGCCGGCCATGGCCTTGAGGCCCTGGTAGCGCACCATGCGGTGCAGAATGTCGGTACGGGGCTCGAGACCGAAGATCTCGTCGTTGAGCGTGACCGAACCGGCTTCCTTGCCGTCGAGGGATGTGACCTGAATGTCCATTACTTGCTCTCCCCGGCGGTAGTTTCAGCCTGAGCCGCGGCGGGCTTGAACGAACCCGGCAGGGCAACGCCCTTGGGGGCCGGCTTCTTGACGGCGTCGCGGATCTGGATCCAGCCGCCCTTGGCGCCCGGAACCGCACCCTCGACCATGATCAGGCCGCGAGCGACGTCGGTCTTGACGACCTTGAGGTTCTGCGTGGTGACACGACGGTCGCCCATATGGCCGGCCATCTTCTTGCCCTTGAACACCTTGCCCGGGTCCTGGCGCTGACCGGTCGAACCGTGCGAGCGGTGAGAGACGGACACACCGTGCGTGGCACGCAGACCGGCGAAGTTCCAGCGCTTCATGCCGCCGGCGAAACCCTTACCGATCGAGGTACCGGTGACGTCCACCAGCTGGCCTTCGGCGAAATGGTCGGCCTGCATCGTGGCGCCCACTTCGATGAGGTTCTCGGCGTCGACGCGGAACTCAGTGATCTGCCGCTTGGGCTCGACCTTGGCGACGGCGAACTGGCCGCGATCTGCCTTGGTGATGTTCTTCGTCTTGACGGTGCCGGCGCCGAGCTGCAGCGCGACGTAACCATCCTTGTCAGCAGTACGCTGGCCGACGACCTGGCAATTCTGCAGGCCGAGCACTGTCACGGGGACGTGAGTTCCGTCCTCCTTGAAAATGCGGGTCATACCCAGCTTCTGTGCGATCAAACCCGAACGCATCTTATTACCTTTTCTCCTTGGCGACTGACCGGGTCATTGAACTGTCAAGAGGACCCGATAGATGGTCAGCGCGAACTTTCTTTAGAGCTTGATTTCGACGTCGACGCCGGCGGCGAGATCGAGCTTCATCAGGGCATCCACGGTCTGCGGCGTCGGATCGACGATGTCCAGCAGGCGCTTGTGGGTGCGGATTTCGAACTGTTCGCGCGACTTCTTATCGATGTGCGGCGAACGGTTGACCGTGAATTTCTCAATCCGCGTCGGCAGCGGGATCGGTCCGCGGACCTGCGCGCCGGTCCGCTTGGCGGTGTTGACGATCTCACGCGTCGACGTATCGAGCACGCGGTGGTCAAACGCCTTTAGGCGGATGCGAATGTTCTGACCGTTCATCTTGCTTTCCCAACCAAATTGAAACGCGGCGCACGCGAAACCGCGCGCCGCGCGAAGGCTAGAGTCCTTACTTCAGGATCTTGGCGACGACGCCCGAACCCACCGTACGGCCACCCTCACGGATAGCGAAGCGGAGCTTCTCTTCCATGGCGATCGGCACGATCAGCGCGACAGTGATGTTCACGTTGTCGCCCGGCATGACCATCTCGGTGCCTTCCGGCAGCGTCACGATGCCGGTCACGTCGGTGGTGCGGAAGTAGAACTGCGGACGATAGTTGGCAAAGAACGGCGTGTGACGGCCACCCTCTTCCTTGGTGAGGATGTAGGCCTCGGCGACGAAGTCGGTGTGCGGCGTAACCGAACCCGGCTTGCACAGAACCTGACCACGCTCGACCTGCGTACGTTCGATACCGCGGATCAGCGCACCGATGTTGTCGCCAGCCTGGCCCTGATCGAGCAGCTTGCGGAACATTTCGACGCCGGTAACGGTGGTCGACTGGGTCGCCTTGATACCGACGATCTCGACGGTCTCACCAACCTTGACGATACCGCGTTCGACACGGCCGGTGACCACGGTGCCACGACCCGAGATCGAGAACACGTCTTCGATCGGCATCAGGAACGGCTGGTCAACCGGGCGGGCCGGCTGCGGGATGTATTCGTCAACGGCGGCCATCAGCTTGAGCACGGCGTCATGGCCGAGCTCCTTGTTGCCGTCGTTCAGAGCTTCGGTGGCCGAGCCCTTGATGACCGGAATGTCGTCGCCCGGGAATTCGTAGGACGAGAGCAGTTCGCGGACTTCGAGTTCGACGAGCTCGAGCAGCTCCGGATCGTCGACCATGTCGCACTTGTTGAGGAACACGACGAGCGCCGGCACGCCAACCTGACGGGCGAGCAGGATGTGCTCACGGGTCTGCGGCATCGGGCCGTCGGCAGCCGACACGACCAGGATCGCGCCGTCCATCTGGGCGGCACCGGTGATCATGTTCTTCACATAGTCGGCGTGGCCCGGGCAGTCGACGTGGGCGTAGTGACGGTTCGCCGTCTCGTACTCAACGTGCGAGGTGTTGATCGTGATGCCGCGCGCCTTTTCTTCCGGCGCGTTATCGATCGCGTCATAGGCCCTGAACGTGGCACCGCCGGTTTCGGCGAGAACCTTCGTGATCGCGGCCGTCAGCGACGTCTTGCCATGGTCGACGTGACCAATGGTGCCGATGTTGCAATGCGGCTTATTGCGCGAAAACTTTTCCTTACCCATCGCTATCTCCTAAACGGCCCAGCCGGGCCGGCTTTGGTTGTTCTCTAAACTGTTCGATCAGGCGTATTTCGCCTGGACTTCCTTAGCCACGGCGTTCGGGACCTGCTCATAGTGGTCGAACGTCATGGTGTACTGGGCGCGACCCTGGGACATCGAGCGCAGCGAGTTCACGTAGCCAAACATGTTGGCCAGCGGAACCATCGCGTCGATGACCTGAGCAATGCCACGGGCCTCGGTGCCGCGGATCTGGCCGCGACGGGAGTTGAGGTCGCCGATGACGTCGCCCACGTAGTCTTCCGGGGTCAGAACTTCAACCCGCATGATGGGCTCGAGAATCTGCGGAGCCGCCTTCTCGATGGCTTCGCGGAAACCCGCACGGCCAGCGATTTCGAAGGCGAGGACCGAGGAGTCCACGTCGTGGTAGGCACCGTCCGTGAGGATGAACTTCACGTCGACGATCGGGAAACCGATGATCGGACCCGCGCCCATGACGGAAGCGACACCCTTCTGCACGCCCGGGACGTATTCCTTGGGCACGTTACCGCCGACAACAGCCGACTCGAACTCGAAGCCCTTACCGGCCTCGTTGGGCTCGATACGGAACTTGATGCGAGCGAACTGACCCGAACCACCCGACTGCTTCTTGTGGGTGTAGTCGTGATCAACGGCGCGGGTGATCGCTTCGCGGTAGGCCACCTGGGGCGCACCGACGTTGGCTTCCACCTTGAATTCGCGACGCATGCGGTCGACGAGGATGTCGAGGTGAAGTTCACCCATGCCGGCGATCAGCGTTTCGCCCGATTCTTCATCGGTCTTGACGCGGAAGCTCGGATCCTCGGCAGCCAGGCGAGCGAGCGCGAGGCCCATCTTTTCCTGGTCGGCCTTGGTCTTGGGCTCCACCTTGATCTCGATGACCGGCTCGGGGAATTCCATACGCTCGAGAATGACCTTGTGGGCCGGATCCGAGAGCGTATCGCCCGTCGTCGTGTCCTTGAGGCCAACGATGGCGACGATGTCGCCGGCGTAGGCTTCGTTGATCTGCTCGCGAGAATTCGCGTGCATCTGGAACATGCGACCGACGCGTTCCTTCTTTTCCTTGACCGTGTTCTCGAGCATGGAGCCCGCTTCGAGGTGACCCGAATAGATACGGCAGAAGGTCAGCGAGCCCATGTGCGGGTCGTTGGCGATCTTGAAGGCCAGCATCGACAGCGGCTCGTCGTCCGACGCGTGACGCTCGATCTCGGCTTCGGTCTTGACGTCGATGCCCTTGATCGCCGGAATATCGGTCGGCGACGGCAGGAAGTCGATCACGCCATCAAGCATGGGCTGCACGCCCTTGTTCTTGAAGGACGAGCCGCAGAACACCGGGAAGAACACGGAGTCGACGGTACCCTTACGGATCAGGCGACGCATGGTGTCCTTGTCCGGCATGTCGCCGTTCAGGTACGCCTCGGTGGCCGCATCATCGACTTCGACGATGGTCTCGATCAGCTGCTCGCGATACTTCTCGGCCTTCTCCTTGAGATCGGCCGGAATTTCGACGATGTCCCACTGGGCGCCCAGCTCTTCGTTGCGCCAGACAAGCGCGTTCATCTCGATCAGATCGACGACGCCCTTGAAGTCGCTCTCGGAGCCGATCGGCAGCTGGCAGATCGCGGTCTTGATGCCGAGGCGCTTATGCAGCGTTTCGACACAGAAGTAGAAGTCGGCGCCGATCTTATCCATCTTGTTGACGAAGATCAGACGCGGAACGTTGTACTTGTCGGCCTGGCGCCAGACGGTTTCCGTCTGCGGCTCAACACCCTGGTTGCCATCGAGCAGCGCGACAGCGCCGTCGAGCACGCGGAGCGAACGCTCGACTTCGATGGTGAAGTCGACGTGGCCGGGCGTGTCGATGATGTTGAAGCGGTACTGGGTGCCGTCACGGCCCTTCCAGAACGTGGTGGTCGCGGCGGACGTGATCGTGATGCCGCGTTCCTGCTCCTGCTCCATCCAGTCCATGGTCGCGGCGCCGTCGTGGACTTCGCCGATCTTATGGGACTTGCCGGTGTAGTAGAGGATGCGCTCGGTCGTGGTCGTCTTGCCAGCATCAATGTGAGCCATGATGCCGAAGTTACGGTAGTGATTGATTGCGTATTCGCGAGCCAATTGCTTCTCCCGTTACCAGCGGTAATGCGAGAAGGCACGGTTGGCGTCAGCCATACGGTGCGTGTCTTCGCGTTTCTTGACGGCCTGGCCGCGGCCATTGAGCGCGTCCATGAGCTCGCCCGACAGGCGTTCACGCATGGTGTGCTCGCCGCGCTTGCGGGCGGATTCGATCAGCCAGCGAATGGCCAGGGCCTGCTGACGATCGGTGCGGACTTCGACCGGCACCTGATAGGTGGCACCGCCGACGCGACGCGACCGGACTTCCACGGCCGGGCGGATGTTATCCAGCGCGGTATGGAACACGGTGATCGGGTCCTGCTTGACCTTCGACTGCACGATATCGAAGGCACCGTAGACGATGCTTTCGGCGACGGACTTCTTGCCGTCTTCCATGAGCGAGTTCATGAACTTCGTGACGACGATGTCGCCGAACTTCGGATCGGGAATGACTTCACGCTTTTCGGCGCGGTGACGACGGGACATTGTTCGGTCTCCTTACTTCGGCCGCTTCGCGCCGTACTTGGAACGGCGCTGCTTGCGATCCTTCACCGACTGGGTGTCGAGAACGCCGCGCAGCACGTGGTAACGCACACCGGGAAGATCGCGCACACGACCGCCACGGATCAGCACAACCGAGTGCTCCTGGAGGTTGTGGCCTTCGCCGGGGATGTAGGAAATAACTTCGCGCGAGGTGGTCAGACGGACCTTGGCGACCTTGCGGAGAGCCGAGTTCGGCTTCTTGGGGGTGGTCGTGTACACACGGGAACAAACGCCGCGCTTCTGCGGATTCTGTTCCATCGCCGGGACTTTGTTCCGCTTCGGTTTGGTCGTCCGAGGTTTGCGGATCAACTGATTAATGGTCGGCATTCACGCTCTTTCCATCGCCAAATTCGTGTCACTGAGACAAAACAAACCGAAACGGCGCCCGCTCTCCCCAAATCGGGGCAGCGGCGCCTCAATGCAGCGGACCACTCCCACCGGGAGCGTTCATGCGCACATCAATTTGCTATCGTCTCTGCCTTTGGCAGTGTGTTTGAGCGCCTTGGATGCCCGCACAAGGTGGCAGATACCCGGTTGGCGCTCACGACCGACTGCTAAGGTGGGGCCTCTCTATAGGCGATGCGGGAAAGCGTCAAGGATTCTTTCAACAGGATTCTGCATGGCCGCCCTGTCCCCGGAACCCCAGCGTTTCAGGGGGATTTTACGACCCCCAGGACGAAGCCATCCCAGCCTTTTAGCCCCACGGTCTGGAGCGCCGTGGAATCGAGTCGCCCGTCGGCCTTGAGCAATTCGAAGGCGGCGCGCGAGCCCTTGACGTTGCGGTCGTCCGAGGTGGGGTCGATCACCCTGCCCTCCCGGACCACATTGTCGAGAATTATGACGGCGCCGGGGCGGCTTAGCCGGATCGCCCAGTCGAGGTAGCCCGGATTGTTGGGCTTGTCGGCGTCGATGAAGACGAGGTCGAACGGCCCCTCGACGGCCGGCAGCAGGTCGAGCGCGGCGCCGGTGCGGACCTCCACGGCCTCCATCAGCCCTGCCCTCGCGATGTTGTCGCGGGCCACGGCAGCGTGCCGGTCGCTATATTCGAGGGTCAACACCCGGCCGCCCGGCGGCAGCGCCTTGGCCAGCCAGATGGTGGAATAGCCGCCAAGCGTGCCGATCTCGAGGATGCGGCGGGCGCCGGCGATCCGGGCGATGAGGTTGAGGAACTTGCCCTGGGCGGGGGACACGTCGATCGCCGGCAGCCCGGCCGACGCGTTGGCGCGCAGCACCGCCTCGAAGATGGGGTCGGCATCGGCCAGCAGATGGTCGGCGAAATAGGCGTCGACGGCGGACCAGGCTTGTTCGGACATCTTTGCCTCCGTGGCGTTGCGTTAGCGCCATGGGGCTGCGGAGGCAAGACAAAGCAAAAGGGCCCCGTTGCCGGGGCCCTTCGCAATTTGGTGATCGATCGGCTTATTCGGCCGGTTCGGCCGGGGCCGGGATCTGGACCGTTTCGGCCTGACGGCGGCGCTCTTCGAGAATGAGATCGTCGCGCTTGGCGGCGATACCCTTCTGCTTGGAAGTCGCGGCACCGGTGCCCGCCGGGATGAGGCGGCCGACGATGACGTTCTCCTTGAGGCCTTCGAGCAGGTCGGCCTTGCCGGACACCGCCGCTTCCGTGAGGACGCGGGTGGTTTCCTGGAAGGACGCGGCCGAGATGAACGACCGGGTCTGCAGCGACGCCTTGGTGATGCCGAGCAGGACCGGGTTGGCGGTCGCCGGCTTCTTGCCGTCGGCCACCAGCTGGTCGTTGAGCTCGTCGAAGTCCAGCTTGTCGAGCTGCTCGTCCTTGAGCATGCCCGAGTCACCCGGGTTCACGATCTCGACCTTCTGCAGCATCTGCCGGACGATCACTTCGATGTGCTTGTCGTTAATGAGCACGCCCTGGAGGCGGTAGACCTCCTGGATCTCATTGACGAGGTAGCGCGCCAGTTCCTCGACGCCCTTGATCGCAAGGATGTCGTGCGGAGCCGGGTTGCCATCGAGGATGTACTCGCCCTTCTCGATCGCGTCGCCTTCCTGAAGATGGAAGGGCTTGCCCTTCGGGATCAGGTACTCAACGGGCTCCGAAGACTTATCCTCGGGCTCGATGATGATGCGGCGCTTGTTCTTGTAGTCGCGGCCGAATTTGATCGTGCCGTTGATCTCGGCAATGATCGCATGGTCCTTGGGACGACGGGCTTCGAACAGCTCGGCCACACGCGGCAGACCGCCGGTGATGTCCTTGGTCTTGGCGCTCTCGAGCGGGATACGTGCGAGCACGTCACCTGCCGAGACCTTCTCGCCGGGCTCGACGTTGAGCACCGCATCCACCGACAGCAGATAGCGGGCATCGCCGCCGCGCTCGACCTTCGCCACCGCGCCCTTGCGGGTGATGGTGAGGGCGGGCTTGAGCGTGTCGGAACGCTGGCTGGTACGCCAATCGATGACAACGCGCTTGGTGAAGCCCGTCGTTTCGTCGGTGTTTTCAGCCACGGACGCGCCGTCGACCAGATCTTCGAAGGCCACTTCGCCATCGACTTCAGCCAGCACCGGGCGGGTGTACGGATCCCATTCGGCGATACGCTGGCCGCGCTTGACCTCGTCACCTTCGCTGATCAGCAGCTTGGCGCCGTAGGCCACCTTGTGGACCGAACGCTCCTTGCCATCCTGATCGAGGATGGCGATGGCGACGTTACGGGCCATGACGACGTGACGGCCGCCGGCGACCTTGGCCAGGCTCGGATTACGGACGGCGATCTTGCCTTCCGCACCGGCCTCGAGGAACGAGGTGTCAACCACCTGCGCCGTGCCACCGATGTGGAACGTACGCATGGTGAGCTGGGTACCCGGTTCGCCGATCGACTGGGCCGCGATAACGCCAACGGCTTCGCCGATATTGACCGGCGTGCCGCGAGCAAGGTCGCGACCGTAGCAGGCGGCGCAGCAACCGGTACGCAGCTCACAGGTGAGCGGCGAGCGGATCTTGACCGACTGCACGCGGGCGGCCTCGACGGCGTCCACGTCCTTTTCGGTGAGCAGGACGTTGGCCTTGACGATGGCCTTGCCCGTCTCGGGGTGGTTGATGGCCTCGGCCGTGGTGCGGCCGAGAATACGCTGACCCAGAGTAGCCACGACCTGACCGGCATCGACGATGGCTTCCATCGTGAGGCCCGCAGTGGTGCCGCAATCGACCTCGGTGATGATCGAGTCCTGGGCGACGTCGACGAGACGACGCGTCAGGTAACCCGAGTTCGCGGTCTTCAGCGCCGTATCCGCGAGACCCTTACGGGCGCCGTGGGTGGAGTTGAAGTACTCGAGAACGTTGAGGCCTTCCTTGAAGTTGGCCGTGATCGGGGTCTCGATGATCGAGCCGTCCGGACGCGCCATCAGACCGCGCATACCGGCGAGCTGCTTCATCTGCGCCGGCGAACCACGCGCGCCCGAGTGGCTCATCATGTAGACCGAGTTGATCGGCTTCTGACGACCGGTTTCCTTGTCGATCTGAACGGCAGCGATGCCCTTCATCATTTCGTCGGCGATCTTGTCACCGCACTTGGCCCAGGCGTCGACAACCTTGTTGTACTTTTCGCCCTGGGTGATGAGGCCATCATTGTACTGCTGTTCGAACTCCTCGACCTGCTTGCGGGTCGACTCGACGATCGCCTGCTTGGAAGCGGGGATCACCATGTCGTCCTTGCCGAACGAGATGCCGGCGCGGGCAGCGTGCTTGAAGCCCATGTCCATGATGCGGTCGCAGAAGATCACCGTCTCCTTCTGACCGCAGCCACGGTAGACCGTGTCGATCATCTTGGAGATGGTCTTCTTGGTCATCAGCTGGTTGGCGGTCTCGAAGGGCACGGCCGGACGCTTGGGCAGGAGCTGCCCGAGCAGCATACGGCCCGGCGTCGTCTCGACGATCTTGGTCGTGTAGTTGCCCTTCTCGTCATAGACGCGGACGCGACCCTTGATCTTGGTGTGCATGGTCACGACGCCGTTCGACAGCGCGTGTTCGATCTCGCCCATGTCGGAGAACGCCATGCCCTGCCCCGGCTCGCCCTCGTTCATCAGGGAGAGGTGATAGAGGCCGAGCACGATGTCCTGCGACGGCACGATGATCGGCTGGCCGTTCGCGGGATGCAGGATGTTGTTGGTCGACATCATCAGCACGCGGGCTTCGAGCTGGGCTTCCAGCGAGAGCGGTACGTGGACCGCCATCTGGTCGCCGTCGAAGTCAGCGTTGAAGGCCGCGCAGACCAGCGGATGCAGCTGGATCGCCTTGCCTTCGATGAGGATCGGCTCGAACGCCTGGATGCCCAGACGGTGAAGCGTGGGCGCGCGGTTCAGCAGAATCGGGTGCTCGCGGATCACTTCGTCGAGGATATCCCAGACCTCGGGCTTTTCCTTTTCGACGAGCTTCTTGGCCTGCTTCACGGTCGAGCTGAAGCCCTTGGCTTCGAGGCGCGAGTAGATGAAGGGCTTGAACAGCTCGAGCGCCATCTTCTTGGGCAGGCCGCACTGGTGCAGCTTCAGTTCCGGGCCCACGGTGATGACCGAACGGCCGGAATAGTCGACGCGCTTGCCGAGCAGGTTCTGACGGAAGCGGCCCTGCTTGCCCTTGAGCATGTCGGAGAGCGACTTCAGCGGACGCTTGTTCGCACCGGTGATGGTGCGGCCACGGCGGCCGTTGTCGAACAGCGCGTCAACGGCTTCCTGCAGCATGCGCTTTTCGTTGCGGATGATGATATCCGGCGCACGTAGCTCGATCAGGCGCTTCAGGCGGTTGTTGCGGTTGATCACACGACGGTAGAGGTCGTTGAGATCGGACGTGGCGAAGCGGCCGCCGTCCAGCGGGACGAGCGGGCGGAGTTCGGGCGGAATGACCGGGATGACGGTCATGATCATCCATTCGGGCTTGTTGCCCGAGACGATGAACTGCTCGACGATCTTGAGGCGCTTGGCCAGCTTCTTGGGCTTCAGCTCGGTGGTCGACTCGGCGATCTCGACGCGGAGGTCCGCAGCGATCTTTTCGAGGTCGAGCGAGAGCAGCATGTCACGGATCGCTTCGGCGCCGATCTTGGCGGTGAAGCTGTCCGCACCATACTCGTCCTGGGCATCGAGATACTGCTCTTCGGTCAGCAGCTCGTTCGCCGTGAACGGGGTCAGGCCCGCGTCCAGAACGACGTACTGTTCGAAGTAGAGGATGCGCTCAATGTCCTTGAGCGTCATGTCGAGCAGCAGCGCGATGCGGGACGGCAGCGACTTGAGGAACCAGATGTGGGCGACCGGCGCGGCGAGCTCGATGTGGCCCATGCGCTCGCGGCGGACGCGCGACAGCGTAACTTCAACGCCGCACTTCTCGCAGATGACGCCCTTGAACTTCATGCGCTTGTACTTGCCGCACAGGCACTCGTAGTCCTTCACTGGCCCGAAGATGCGCGCGCAGAACAGGCCGTCACGCTCGGGCTTGAACGTACGGTAGTTGATGGTTTCCGGCTTCTTGATCTCACCGTACGACCAGCTGAGGATCTTCTCGGGCGACGCGATCGAGATTTTCATCTGATCGAACATCTGCACCGGAACCTGCGGGTTGAACGGGTCCATCACGTGGTTGTGGCTATGCATTCAGTATCTCCTCGTCTCCGTCAGGGGCGCGGGGGAAGTCGCGCTGGCCTGACGAGGCGTGTTTCCAAAGGAAGGGTGAAAGTGGCGGATTACTCCGCCGCCTTCTGAGGAGCCTCGAGCTCTGCTTCATGACCGCTCGGTGCCGGGAGTTCTTCGCCCTCGCCCATCTCAAGTTCGACATTGAGACCGAGCGAGCGGATTTCCTTGACCAGAACGTTGAAGCTCTCGGGAACGCCCGCTTCGAACGTGTCGTCGCCGCGGACAATGGCTTCGTAGACCTTGGTACGACCAGCAACGTCGTCCGACTTGATGGTCAGCATTTCCTGGAGCGTATAGGCGGCGCCGTACGCTTCGAGCGCCCACACCTCCATTTCGCCGAAACGCTGGCCGCCGAACTGCGCCTTGCCGCCCAGCGGCTGCTGGGTAACGAGCGAGTACGGACCGATCGAACGGGCGTGGATCTTGTCGTCGACCAGGTGGTGGAGCTTCAACATATAGATGTAGCCCACCGTGACCTTGCGGTCGAAGGCCTCGCCGGTGCGGCCGTCATAGACGGTCGACTGACCCGACGCATCAAGACCGGCACGCTCGAGCATCTCGACGATGTCGGACTCCTTCGCCCCGTCGAAGACGGGAGTGGCGATGGAGACGCCCTTCGAGAGGTGCTCGCCGAGGCGGATCGTGCTGTCGTCGTCGAGGTCGGTGATCGACTTGTCGCCTTCGAACAGTTCGAAGATCTGCTTCTTGAGCGGCTTGAGGTCACCCTTCTGCTGATAGATCCTCAGCATCTCGTTGACCTTCCTGCCGACGCCGGCACAGGCCCAACCAAGGTGCGTCTCGAGGATCTGACCGACGTTCATGCGCGACGGCACGCCCAGCGGGTTCAGCACGATGTCGACCGACGTACCGTCAGCGAGGTACGGCATGTCTTCGACGGGCACGATACGCGAAACGACGCCCTTGTTGCCGTGACGGCCGGCCATCTTGTCGCCCGGCTGCAGCTTGCGCTTGGTCGCGACGAACACCTTGACCATCTTCATGACGCCCGGCGGGAGTTCGTCACCGCGCTGCAGCTTGTCCACCTTGTCGATGAAACGCTGTTCCAGCAGGCGGCGGCTCTCTTCGTACTGTGCGTTGAGAGCTTCCTTCTCCTGCATGGTCTTGTCGTCTTCGAGGGCGAACTGCCACCACTTCGAACGCGGCTGCGCGTCGAAGATCTGGTCGTTCAGCTTGGTACCCGTGACGTAGCCCTTCGGACCGGCCGTAGCGACCTTGCCGAACAGCATTTCCTTGAGACGGGCATAGACGTTGCGGTCGAGGATCGACTGCTCGTCGTCACGGTCCTTGGCGAGACGCTCGATTTCCTCGCGCTCGATGGCCATGGCACGCTCGTCCTTGTCGATGCCGTGGCGATTGAACACGCGCACTTCAACGACAGTGCCGGCGTCGCCCGGGGGCACGCGCAGCGAGGTGTCACGAACGTCGGAGGCCTTTTCGCCGAAGATGGCGCGGAGGAGCTTTTCTTCCGGCGTCATCGGGCTTTCGCCCTTCGGGGTGATCTTGCCAACGAGGATGTCGCCCGGGCCGACTTCGGCACCGATGTGGACGATACCGGCTTCGTCGAGGTTCTTGAGCGCTTCTTCCGAGACGTTCGGAATGTCGCGCGTGATTTCCTCGGGGCCAAGCTTGGTATCGCGGGCCATCACTTCGTATTCCTCGATGTGGATCGAGGTGAAGACGTCGTTCATCGCGATCTTTTCAGACAGCAGGATCGAGTCTTCGAAGTTGTAGCCATTCCACGGCATGAACGCGACGAGCACGTTCCGGCCGAGCGCGAGATCGCCCAGTTCGGTCGAGGGACCATCGGCAACGATGTCGCCGGCGTCGACGTGGTCGCCGACAACCACCAGCGGACGCTGGTTGATGCAGGTCGACTGGTTCGAACGCTGGAACTTCATCAGGTTGTAGATGTCGACGCCCGACTTGGAGGCATCGGTCTCTTCGGTGGCGCGAATAACGATACGCGTCGCGTCAACCTGGTCGACGATGCCCTTGCGCTTGGCGACGATCGCGGCGCCCGAGTCACGGGCAACGATCGCTTCCATGCCGGTACCAACGAACGGCGCTTCGGCACGCAGCAGCGGCACGGCCTGCTTCTGCATGTTCGAGCCCATGAGGGCGCGGTTGGCGTCGTCGTTCTCAAGGAACGGGATCAGCGAAGCGGCGACCGAGATGACCTGCTTGGGCGAAACGTCCATCAGGTCGATCGTCTCTTTCGGCGTCAGGCCGTTGTCGCCGGCGTGGCGGGCAACAACCAGATCGTTGACGAATTCGCCCTTGCTGTTGAGCTCGGCATTGGCCTGCGCAACGTAGTGCTTGGACTCTTCCATCGCCGACAAATAGACGACCTCGTCGGTCACCTTGCCGTTGACGATCTTGCGGTAGGGCGTCTCGATGAAGCCGTACTTGTTGACGTGCGCGAAGGTCGCGAGGTTGTTGATCAGACCGATGTTCGGACCTTCGGGAGTCTCGATCGGGCAGATACGACCATAGTGGGTCGGATGCACGTCGCGGACTTCGAAGCCGGCACGTTCACGGGTGAGACCGCCAGGCCCGAGCGCCGAGAGGCGACGCTTGTGCGAGACTTCCGAGAGCGGATTGGTCTGATCCATGAACTGGCTGAGCTGGGACGAGCCAAAGAACTCGCGCACAGCGGCGGCAGCCGGCTTGGCGTTGATCAGGTCCTGCGGCATGACGGTGTCGATCTCGACCGACGACATGCGTTCCTTGATGGCGCGCTCCATACGGAGCAGACCAAGGCGGTAGTGGTTCTCCATCAGCTCGCCGACGGAGCGAACACGACGGTTGCCGAGGTTGTCGATGTCGTCGATCTCGCCACGGCCGTCACGCAGGTTGACCAGCGTGCGGACGACTTCGACGATGTCTTCCTTGCGGAGCGTACGGACAGTGTCCTCGGCGTCGAGCTCGAGGCGCATGTTCATCTTGACGCGACCGACCGCGGACAGGTCATAGCGCTCGCTGTCGAAGAACAGCGACTTGAACATGGCTTCGGCAGTCTCGACGGTCGGGGGCTCACCCGGACGCATGACGCGGTAGATGTCGAACAGCGCGTCTTCGCGAGTCTCGTTCTTGTCGACGGCCAGCGTGTTGCGCAGATAGGCGCCCACGGTGACGTGGTCGATGTCGAGGATCGGCAGTTCGTCGAAGCCGGCATCCACCAGCTTCTTGAGCAGCTTCTCGTCGATCTCGTCGCCAGCTTCGGCGTAGATCTCGCCGTTCTGCAAATTGACCAGGTCCTGGGCGATGTAGGTGCCGTACAGATCCTCGTCGGTGGCCAGCAGATGGGTCAGGCCATCCTGCGCGAGCTTCTTGGCCTGGCGGGCCGAGAGCTTCTTGCCGCCCTCGTGCACAACCTTGCCCGTCTTGGCGTCGATGAGGTCGTAGCTGGGCTTGGAGTTCTTCATCGAGTCGGCGTCGAACGGCTTGCGCCAGCCCTCACCCTTCACGATCCGCTCGTAGTTGAGCGTCTTGTAATAGGTGTCGAGGATCTCCTCGGCATCCATGCCGAGCGCCTTGAGCAGCGACGTCACCGGAATCTTGCGGCGGCGATCGATACGGGCAAAGACGATGTCCTTGGCGTCGAACTCGATATCGAGCCACGAGCCGCGGTACGGGATGATCCGGCCGGCAAACAGCAGCTTGCCCGACGAATGGGTCTTGCCCTTGTCGTGGTCGAAGAACACGCCCGGCGAACGGTGCATCTGGGAGACGATGACGCGCTCGGTGCCATTGACGATGAAGGTGCCGTTCATGGTCATGAACGGCATGTCGCCCATGTAGACGTCCTGCTCCTTGATGTCCTTGACGGAGCGGGCGCCGGTTTCCTCGTCGACTTCGAACACGATCAGCCGCAGCGTCACCTTGAGGGGCGCTGCGAAAGTCATATCGCGCTGCCGGCACTCGTCGACGTCATACTTGGGCTGCTCGAACTCGTACTTCACGAATTCGAGGGAGGCCGTGTTGGAAAAGTCAGTGATCGGGAAAACCGACCGGAAAACGGACTGAAGCCCCGCATCGGAACGCCCGCCCTTGGGTTCGTTCACGATGAGGAACTGATCATAGGAGGCCTTTTGGACCTCGATCAGATTCGGCATCTCCGTGACTTCGCGAATGCTGCCGAAGGATTTACGAATCTTTCGACGGCCATTGAACGTGGTAGCCATACCCGCTCCTATCTTTCTCTCGATGTCTCGGAAGCAAATGTCCAAAGCTCCGACTATCAGCCGTCGGACCTCAGGAAATCTGCCCTCGTTGAATGGTTAGGTAGTCGTTCCGCAACAGAAACTTGTCGCCGATGTCCCCTATGCAACCGGGGATGGGCGAGAACGCAGGGTTGCTTCTATGCAACTCTGCGGCAGAATTGGGGCGGCGCCGCAGCGCCACCCCGAAAACCGTAGTCGATTACTTGAGTTCGACCTTGGCGCCGGCAGCTTCCAGCTTCTTCTTGATGTCTTCGGCTTCAGCCTTCGACGCGCCTTCCTTGACGGTCTTGGGCGCGCCTTCGACGAGGGCCTTGGCTTCGCCGAGACCGAGGCCCGTGATCGCACGGACTTCCTTGATCACGTTGATCTTGTTGTCGCCGAAGGCGGCGAGAACAACGTCAAACTCGGTCTTTTCTTCAGCGGCAGCAGCCGGAGCAGCGGCAGCGCCGGCAGCCGCGACGGCGACCGGAGCGGCGGCGGAGACGCCCCACTTTTCTTCGAGAAGCTTCGACAGTTCGGAGGCCTCGAGAACGGTGAGGGCCGAGAGGTCGTCTACGATTTTGGCGAGATCAGCCATTTGATGTCACTCTTTGGTTGTTTGTTTCAGTTCGAACCGAAGGCCCCGTAGGACCTTCATTATGTGAGCCTTAGGCTTCGTTGCCCTTCTCGGCGTGAGCCGAGATGACGCGAGCCACTGCACCGCCAGGGGCCTGCAGGATCGACGCAATGCGCGTGCCGGGCTGCTTGAGCATACCGGCGATCGTCGCACGCAGCTGATCGAGCGAGGGCATCGTGGCGAGCGCCTTGACCTTGGCCGGGTCGAGACCCGTTGCACCCATGGCGCCACCGAGGACTTCGAACTTGGAGTTCTTGTCCGCGAAAGCCGACGCCACTTTCGGCGCCGTCATGGGGTCCTTGGCAAAAGCGATGACCGTCGGACCTTCGAAAAGGGCCGAGATGTCCGCAGTGCTGGTGTCCTTGAGAGCAAGCTTGGCCAGACGGTTTTTGGCGACCTTCACCGAACCACCGGCCTGCTTCATCTGCTTGCGCAGCGTCTCCAGGTCGGCAACGGTAAGGCCGGCGTTGCGCGCGACGACGATCGATCCAGCGCCCGCAAAGGACGACTGGAGCGCAGCGACGACTTCACGCTTTTCCGCTCTTTCCACTCTTAGTCTCCACATTTGATCCGGGTTTGACGCCGGACCTCTGCCAATTGCTGCCCTCTTGCGAGGTCAGCGGTTGATGCCTGTCAACCGAGCTGGCGCTTGAGGGCGAAATGCCCGTTCGGCGGCAACTGGCCTGGTTCGAACCAAGTGAACCTGGTTCTTACCCCGTCTATTGCTGGTTCTCTCGAATTAAGTGCCTTGAGGCACACCGGCAGTCTCGGACAGGACTTAACCCCACTCTTGGCTTTGCGCGTTGCGCGCCGCCGCGAAGGGGGCAATCGGGACGGGCGAACCCGTCCCGAAACTCTTAGCTGTTGATCGTCGAGGGATCGACGTGGACGCCAGGGCCCATGGTCGACGAGACGGCAACGCGCTTGACATAGGTGCCCTTGGCACCGGCCGGCTTGGCCTTCTGCACGGCGTCGGTGAACGCCTTGATGTTCTGCAGCAGGGCTTCCTCGGTGAACGAGGCCTTGCCGACGCCGGCCTGGATGATACCGGCCTTCTCGACGCGGAACTCCACGGCGCCGCCCTTGGCGGCCTTGACCGCACCGGCGACATCCGGGGTCACCGTGCCGACCTTGGGGTTCGGCATCAGGTTGCGCGGGCCAAGCACCTTACCGAGACGGCCGACGAGCGGCATCATGTCGGGGGTAGCGATGACGCGGTCGAAGTTGATGATGCCGGCCTGGACCTGCTCGACGAGGTCTTCAGCACCGACGACGTCGGCGCCAGCCTTGCGGGCTTCGTCAGCCTTGGCATCCTTGGCGAACACGGCGACGCGAACGGTCTTGCCGGTGCCGTTGGGCAGGTTCACCACGCCGCGGACCATCTGGTCGGCGTGACGCGGATCGACGCCGAGGTTCATCGCAACTTCGATGGTCTCGTCGAACTTGGCCTTGGCGCGGGTGCGCACCATGGTGAGCGCTTCGCCCAGGGCGTAGAGCTTCTTGCGATCGACGCCTTCGGAGATGGCGGCAGTACGTTTTCCGATCTTTGCCATGGTCTTAGCCTTCCACCTGCAGGCCCATCGAACGGGCGGAACCAGCGATCATGCTCATCGCCTGCTCGACGTCGTAGGCGTTGAGATCCTTCATCTTGGCTTCGGCGATCTCACGGATCTGCTTCTGCGTGATGGTGCCGGCCGAATCCTTGCCCGGGAGCTTGGAGCCCGAGGCCGGCTTCTTGCCGATCTTGAGGCCGACGGCCTTCTTGAGCAGGTAGGTGACCGGCGGGAGCTTGGTGTCGAACGAGAAGCTCTTGTCGGCGTAGATGGTGATGACGACCGGGGTCGGGGCGCCCTTTTCCTGGTCGGCAGTCTTCGCGTTGAAGGCCTTGCAGAATTCCATGATGTTCAGGCCGCGCTGACCGAGCGCGGGACCGATCGGGGGCGACGGGGTCGCCGAACCGGCCGGGACCTGAAGCTTCAGGTATCCGGTGATTTTCTTTGCCATGTTACGTCCTTTACGTATCTGGTGCCGGCGTCACCCGGCGGCTAGACGCTGTGGTCCGAGGTTTGACCGGAACTGGCTGTCCCGCCCTCTCCCACAGATTTCCCGGCTCACGCCGGAGGAGAAATCAGACCTTCTCGACCTGACCGTATTCCAGCTCGACCGGGGTCGGTCGGCCGAAAATCGAAACTTCGACCTTGAGGCGCGCGCGCTCCTCGTCGACTTCCTCGACGACGCCGTTGAAGCTCGCGAACGGGCCATCGGAAACGCGTACCTGCTCGCCCACTTCGAACGAGACGGAGGGCTTGGGATGCTCGACGCCTTCCTGCACCTGCTGCAGGATGGCCATGGCTTCCTTTTCCGAGATCGGCATGGGCTTGTCGCCCGAACCGAGGAAACCGGTCACCTTCGGGGTGTTCTTGATCAGATGGAACGCCTCGTTGGTCATATCCATCTTCACCAGCACGTAGCCCGGGAAGAATTTGCGCTCGGCGTCGACCTTGCGGCCGCGACGCATTTCTACGACCTTTTCGGTCGGGACGATGACGTCCTCGAAGAGATGGTCGAGCTTCTTCTGCGCAACCTTCTGGCGAATGTCTTCAGCAACCTTCCGCTCGAAGTTGCTGTACGCCTGAACGATGTACCAGCGCATGGCCATGCCGCGATCCGTCTCCAAAAACTCTAGATGCCGCTCAGCGAATGCTGAGGACGGCCTGAATTGCCCAGGCAATGATCTGGTCGGCGAGCAGGAAAAAGAGGCTCGCGAGAGCCACCATTACCAGCACCATCAGCGTGGAGATCATCGTCTCGTTGCGTGACGGCCATGTCACCTTGCCCACTTCCTGCCGAACTTCCTGCAGGAATTTCACGGGGTTCAGGGCCATGGGCTCAACCTTTACATCGGGGCATTTTGCCCAAAACCAATTACCGCGCGAGTCACCTCGGCGGCTGGGAAGCGGCTATCTAATAAGTTGTTTGTTGAAATGCAACAGCCAAACCAGCCGGTCCGCCCTCCGGCTTGCAGATCACTATATGGGGCAGCCGACGGCCGGTTACAACCGCTCAGGCGGTGGGGATACGGATAAGCGTCCGGCGGATGCGGATGGCCGGGGCGTAGCGGGCGGGATCGGCCTTCACTTCGACCGGCAGGCGCGGCCAGGTATTGGCGCCGACACCTTTGGCCCGGAGCGCATTGATGGCCGCGAGAGTCGTCGCCTCATCGGGACCGCGAAGGGCGGTCCAGAAGGGTACGGCGTCCGGATGGGGCGGGAGGTGCCGCAGCCCGCAATCGGCAGCGAATTGCGCGCCCAGTTCGAGCGCGGCGTGGTGCCGCCGGGCGGCGATCGCGGCGATGGCGCCACTGCCGGCAGCGAGCATCAGCGCCGAGCGACTCGCCCGGCTCATCCAGATTTCGGGGAAATGCGGGATGATTGGCGGATCCCATTCGAGCGTCCGCGGCGGCAGCGACCCTGCGCCCTGCCCCAGCAACCGCCGGCGCCATTGCCGCCATTGCCAGCGCAGGGGCGAATAACTCCTCCCGGGAAGTCCGGAAGCGGCCGCCTCGGCCTGGCGGATCAGCGCCTCGCCGCGCACGATCAGCAGGCCGCCATCGGCCATAGGCAGGAATTTGCGCGGGCTGTAGGTGACGAAGTCGCCCGCCCTGCCCGCGCCGCCATAAGGCAGCAGCGAATGGGCGCAATCTTCATGCAGCAGGGCGCCATGCCGGTCGGCGAAGGCACGCGCCGCCGCCAAATCGGCCTCGAGGCCGAAGAAATGCGGCAGGCTGAAAAGGTCGGGCGGCTCGGCCCGTGCCAGTTCCGTGCAGGCGGCCCAGTCGGGCGCGAAATCGTCGGTGACGGGATAGAAGCGCAGCTTGGGGCCGCTGAGGCGGAACGAGTCGAGGGCGCTGCCGCAGAAATAGGACGGGAACCAGAAGACCGGATCGGGCCGGCCGGCGGCCGCCAAAGTCGCGCGGATGATGGCGTAGGCATGGGAAGCCTGCGACAGCAGCAACAGCCGGTCATCCCGCGCCGCCCACATCGGCGCGAGAACCGCTCCGGCGCTGTCGATTGCCCCCATCGCGTCCCCTATGCCGTGGCTGCCTGCGGCTGATGGGTGCGGGTGTTGAGCCAGCGGAGCGCAAAGCCGAAGCCGATCAGCAGCAGGCCGCCGACCAGAATGGCGAAGGGGTTAGGCCCCAGATACTCAAACCACTGGGTGTAGAAATGGATGGCGCCGAAGATGGCGGCGGCGTTCACCACCCAGCGCCGGTTCGACCTGACGCCCCAGAAGCCGACGCCGAGCAGCAGGAGCGCCCAGACGACCGAGAACAGCCACGGCTCGATGGTGGCGTTCCAGGCGGGGAGTTGGTCGCCGAACAGCGAGCCGACGAGGAACGCCAGATTGATGATCAGCACCGCGGTGCGGGCCATGATCACCGCGACGCGCTCAAAGGCGGCGGCGAGTTGCGCCGCGATGGCAGTGAGCGCGACGGCCAGCACGGCCAGCGCCAGAATGGTCAGCGCCGGGTCTTCGACCCAGGTGAAATAGCCGCCATGCCAGTAGGCCGTGCCGGCGCCCAGCGCGAGCGAGAATTGCAGCACGGCCAGCGCCCCGAGCAGCGCCGAGGGCGCGGCAAAGGCCGCGACGGCCAGCCCGGCGGCCAGCGCGAGGTTCACGTAGAAATTGCCATCGGAGAGGTAGGACACGCCACCGACGATGCCGAGCGCACCGATGGTGATGCAGATCTGCGCGAACAGCGCCCATTTGGTCTGCCGGTTGACGATCAGACCGAGGCCGAGGACGAACAGAATGAGTCCGATGACGATAACAGCTTGCGCCGTCTGAACCAGAAAGCCGCCGCCCAGCGCCACCGCGACCGTGCCGAAACCGAGCAGGATGTTGCTGCCGAGCGAGCCGGTATCGCGGGCGCCGAACTTGGCGAGCCGGTCGGCCTCCGCCTGGGTGATTTCCCCACGCGCAACGAGATCGGTCAGATCGAGCGTGACTTTCATGCGGTGCCCCCTCGCCTTACGCCGGCCCGATCCTAGCAGTATTCCGGGAGCCGGCCAGCGGCCGACGGGCCGCCACAGCGGCGGCGCGTCTAGAGGGCGGCGGTTGAACCGGCGCTGAACGGCGCCGGTTCAGGATCAGCCTGGATTCTGCTCGCCGTCGTCGAAGTAGCAATCGCCATCGTCGTAGATCCAATCGCCGAAATCTTCCTCCGTGTAGAGGCAGATCTCCTCGTCGGTCGGAGGATCGGGATCGAGCAGGCCACCCGCCGCAGAGAACAAATCCAGCGCCCGGTTCGGCGGGTCGTCCTGGCGGTGACGGTCGATGAGCGACTTGCCCGGCTCGCCGCCGATATAGCCCTTGATGCCGGCAGTTATGGCGTAGGCGCCGCCACTATGGATGCGGGCGTCGGTCGTCAGCGACACCGGCCATGCAAAGCTGGTCAGCTGGTACTCGGCGCCCAGATGGAGCGCCGTGTCGCCGAGGATGTAGCTGCCGCCCACGGTGAAGCGCAGATCGTCCGTCGGGTAGAAGGCGATGTCGCCGATGGCGAAGAAACCGACCTGATCGGGCGGCAGAATCGCCACGTAGTCGATAGCGGCAACGCCGGCCCAGCCCTCAAGGCTCCAGCGGTCCAGGTAGAGCTCGCCCTCGAGTCCGACCGCTCCCAGCGTCGCAACGCCCGGCTCCACCACCACGCCGCCGGTAACGCCCAGCAGATAGAGCGACGGGTCGCGGGTGAATAGATGTCCGGCGCCGGCGAGATAGAGATCGCTGCCGGTCCAGGTGGCCATCACGTCGCCCTGCGCGCCGAAGCGCTCACCCAGCGGGATACTCACCGAGCCCGCGGCGCGGAAGCCAATGCCGCCGGGATTGAACAGGCCGCCGCTCAGTTCCCACTTGCCGTTCACGCCCGACACGGCGGGGAGCAGCAGTTCGTCGTCCTGATAGGCAATCGGTTCGGGAAGGATGAGATCAGCCGCATTGGCGGCCGCTCCGAAAGAGCAACCAGCAGCAAGCGCCAAGTAGAAGGAAGAACGGGCGAGGATATTCATAACAAGACCCCCTGATGTATTGATCGGGAGTAAGCGCTCGTCCGGCGAGGCCCGCAAGGTGGCCGCTGCGCATTGTGCCGCCGTGGTTGCAGCGGCGCATCAGTTGCGAGCATCAAAAGCAAAACGGCCCGTGAGGGCCGTTTGCGTGTCGTCGGAAAATTTGCCTTGGCAGGGGCAGAAGGACTTGAACCCTCGACCCTCGGTTTTGGAGACCGATGCTCTACCAACTGAGCTATACCCCTCCGAGGCGGTGGCCGGTCTAAACGCAAAGGCGCTTCGGCGCAAGCCGTTGAGGGGCAAAAGCGACGGCATTTTTCCGCGCCGCCCGCGGCGCCGTTTCAGCGGAAGCGCAACTCGTCGAAGCGCACCCGTTCGAGCGCCTCGCCGACGCCAATATCGCGCCGCAGATGGCCGTTCATCGACAGGAGTTCATAGTCGCCCCGCCGGCGGGCGCGAACCGCCAGTGCGAGACCGCCGGCGATCCGGCTCCAGAGGTTGTTCCGTCCAATAACGCGGTCCTGATACAGCATTTCGATCACCTTTTTCGGTTCGATGCGGTGATCAAGAGATGCGCCTCCGGGGGCTCGAACTCCAACTCGATTCCAGCTAGCATGCATAAGTGGAGCTTATGCATGACAGACAGTCTTCCGCCGCTTTCCGCCATCCGCGTCTTTGAAGCCGCAGCGCGCCTGCTGAGCTTTACCAAGGCCGCCGCCGAGCTCGGCATGACGCAGGCCGCGGTGAGCTACCAGATCAAGCTGCTGGAGGAGCGGCTGGGCGCCCCGCTATTCCTCAGGCAACCCCGCGCGCTGGCGCTGACCGAAGCCGGCCAGTGGCTCGCGCCGCGCACCAGCGATGCGTTCGACCTGCTACGCGAGGCCTTCTCCCGCTTCGGCGAGCGCGAGCAGGCAACGCTGATCGTCAACACCATGCACACTTTCGCGGCGCAATGGCTGGCGCCGCGACTCGGGGTCTACCAGCTGGCCCATCCCAAGACCGCCGTGCAGCTCGAAACGACGCAGCGCGTCGTCGATTTCTCCCGGGAGGAAGTCGATGTCGTGATCCGGTCCGGCAAGGGCAATTGGCCGGGGCTCATCGCCTACAAGCTGATCGACGTGCGTTTTACACTGATGGTGTCGCCAGCGCTCGGCAAGCAGGTCGGCGGCCTCCATAAGCCAGCGGACATGTTCAAGATCGATCTGCTCGATCCGCATGACGATTGGTGGCAGCTGTTCCTCGCCGCGGCCGGCCTCCCGCCGGAAAAGCTGCGGATGGATCTCGCGCCAATCGGCCTCCAGACCATCACGGCCAGCGCGGCGATTGCCGGGCGCGGCGGAGCGCTGTTGGTCAAGGCGTTCTTCGAGCAGGAGATTCGCGACGGCCGGCTCTACCAGCCCTTCGATATCGAAGTGGACACCGGGACGGCCTATTGGCTGGCCTTCCCCGAATCCCGCCGCAACGTGCCCAAGATCAAAGCCTTCCGCGACTGGATTCTCGGCGAGATCGGCACTCACACCGCACAAGGGTGAGCATCGGCTCGGGCATGGCGGAAGTTGGAGCGGGTGAAGGGAATCGAACCCTCGTATTCAGCTTGGAAGGCTGCTGCTCTACCATTGAGCTACACCCGCCTATGCCCATCGGGCTCCGGCGTGGCTGGCCCGCCGACGGTAGGTATGGCCTAGCCTCTGTGGCTTGCCAAGCCGACGCTCCCGGGCGGGGGCGGAGGCTGGTGGAGGGGACTGGATTCGAACCAGTGTACGCTAAGCGAGCAGATTTACAGTCTGCCGGATTTAACCACTCTCCCACCCCTCCATCGAGACAGAAGACAAGGGCGCGCCGGGTGGCCCCGTACGCGCCGTGGCGGTTTATGGTGACGGGGCCGTTTGGTGTCAACACCTAATCGGCAGTGCGGCAAAGCTTGCCGCACCCCGGTAAAGCGACTAGGCCAAGACCATGAGCTTCAACAAGTTTCCCCCCAAGCCGAAATACGATCCCGACACCGGGCCGGTGTACCTGTACGGGTTGCACACGGTGCGCGCGGCGCTCGACAATCCGCGCCGCATCAAGCGCGAACTGCTGGCGACGCCGAATGCCTTGGCGCGCCTCAAGGAGACCGGCGCCGTGACGGGCGTCAAGCAGCGCGAAACCACGCCCAAGGAGCTCGACAAGCTGCTGGGCGCCGAGGCGGTGCATCAGGGCGTGGCGCTCGAAGTCGAGGCGGTCAGCCGCTTCGGGCTCAATGATATCGACCCGCTGAGACTGATCGTGGTGCTCGACCAGGTGACCGATCCGCACAATGTGGGCGCGATTCTGCGCACCGCCTGCGCTTTCGGCGCCGACGCGCTGGTGACGACGCAGCGCTATGCGCCGCGGGAGACCGGCGTCATGGCGAAAGCCGCCTCGGGCGCCCTCGACCTCGTGCCGCTGATCGAAGTGCGCAATCTCGGCGACACGCTCGAATTGCTGAAGCAACGCGGCATGCGCGTCTTGGGCTTTGATTCGGAGGCCCCGGCCCCGCTGGCGCCGCGCGGCGGTGATGAAGCGCTGGCGATCGTCCTCGGCGCCGAAGGCAAGGGCCTGCGGCAGCGGACGCGCGAGCTCTGCGACGAAGTGGTGCGGCTCGACATGCCCGGCCCGATCAAATCGCTGAACGTGTCGAACGCTGCAGCCATTGCCCTGTTCGCCGCCACGGCCGGCCGGACCGGCCAATAGAAAAGGGCCGCGACTGGCGCGGCCCTTCCCCCATATTCGTGATTCTTACTGGACGCAGCGGATCAGCGCCTTGCCGTCCACATTCAGCGTGTCCGGCGCGGTCTGCGCCAGTTCGATCGTGCGGGTGCCGGCAGCGGCGCGCACGGTGATGCCGAGCTTGCCATCGGTCAGGCCGACGAAATTGCCGAAATAGGCACGCGGGCCGTCGCGGAAGGTCGAGCTGGTTATGACGGCGAAATTGGCCGCCGTCGGCGTATCGATCACCGCACAACCGGCGGCATCGACAGCCCAGACGCCGACATAGCCGAAGCCTTCGTTGGCGTTGCCGGGCGCGGCGGCGAGCGTGTCAGTCGACAGGCCCGTGGCCGGCAGTTTTGGCGCCGGTGCGGCGGCGGCCATGGCGGCCGGTTCGGACGAGGACGGCGCTTCGGCGGCCATCATCGGCGCTTCCGATGAGGCAGCAGCGGCCGCGGCAGCAGCGTCGGCAGCGGCTTTGTCCGCAGCAGCCTTGTCGGCGGCAGCCTTGTCAGCAGCGGCCCTGTCAGCAGCAGCCTTGTCGGCGGCAGCCTTGTCCGCAGCAGCCTTGTCCGCAGCGGCCTTGTCGGCAGCGGCCTTGTCGGCAGCAGCCTTGTCGGCAGCAGCCTTGTCGGCAGCAGCCTTGTCAGCGGCGGCCTTGTCGGCGGCAGCCTTGTCGGCAGCGGCCTTGTCCGCGGCGGCCTTGTCGGCAGCCGCCTTGTCCGCAGCGGCCTTTTCCTCAGCCGCCTTGGCAGCAGCGGCTTCCTCGGCGGCCTTGGCGTCGGCGGCGGCCTTTTCGGCGGCGGCAGCTTCAGCCGCGGCGGCTTCCGAACTGGCCTTGGTCGCCGCAGCGGCGTCGGCAGCAGCCTGATCGGCGGCGGCCGACGATTCGCTGCTGGCGGCGCTCGACGGCGCGGCCGGCGGCGTATTGCCGGTGCAGGCACTCAACAGCAGGGCCGCGGCCACGACGGGTCCGCCGGCGAGCAGCTTTAGATTCATGATGGATGTCCCTCTTCGATCGCAATCTGTTGGGCGGGCCTTGGCCGGCCGCTGGGCGCATTGATACACCAAAGAACTGCGTTTTCGACGTGGCTGCTTGATGGCCCACGCTGAAATTTTGTGGGCAGGACTGCCCTCAATTGGCCAGCGAGACGACGATATTGACCGCCGCCGCCACCAGCACCGTGTTGAAGAAGAACGAGAAGACGCCGTGGATGGCGACGAGCCGGCGCATGGCGTTGGAAGTGACATTGGTATCGGCGGTCTGGGCGGTCATGCCGATGACATAGGCGAAATAGAGGAAAGCCGTGCCGTCCGGGTCTTCGCCGCCGGGAAAATCCAGCCCGCCCTCGCTGTCGGCCCGACCGTCCCGGCCGGCGGCCCCGACGCTGTAATACTCATAGGCATAGTGCATGGCCCACATGGTGTGGATGGCGAACCAGCCCAGCACCACCGAGGCGATGCCGAGGATGAGCAGCACCGGGGAGGCATGCTCGCCGGCCAGCGAGACGAACAGCGTGGCGGCGGAAACGACCACGGCGGCCAGCATCACGAGCAGCAGGATGGGCGCCGGCGCATCGTCTTCGGCCGCGTGGCGGCGCAGCGTCTGGGCGCTCTTGCGCGGCACCAGCCGCAACATGAAGCCGAGATAGACGAGGAAGAAGGCGTTGACCCCGATGCTGATGCTCAGCTGCGGCGTCAGCAGTGCCGCCCCGAGACCCGCCAGCAGGGCAGCGCCAGCGGCGGCGTAGAAGCCGAAATGCCGGGTCGTGTGAAAAGGACTCATGGGCGCCTCCCCTTTCATCCTAGCGGGCGCCCCGCGCGGCGGCAAAACGCCGTTGATCGCCGCACCCGTTGCGCTATGGAGGGTGCATGTCCCGCCCGCGCCTCGCATTTCATAGCTGGCCAGCCGCGATCTACGCCATCGGCGATGTGCATGGTTGCATCGACCAGTTGCGGGCCCTCGAGGCCCGGATTGCCGAGGACGCCCTAGATTTCGAGGGCGAGAAGTGGCTCATCACCCTCGGCGACCATCTCGACCGCGGCCCGGATTCGCGGGCAGTGATCGAGCACGTCATGGGTCCGGCGCCACAGGGCCTTCGCCGCTTCAGCCTGATCGGCAATCACGAGCAGATGATGCTCGATTTCTTCGACAACCCGTCGGCCCATGCCTATTGGCTGGACGAAGGCGGCACGGCGACGCTCGCCTCCTACGGCATCGAACTCGACTATCCGCCGCTGCGCGCGCATGAGCCGATCCGGCAATTGTTGGCGGCGCGTTTCCCGGCCGACCACCGGGCGTTCCTCGAGGCGCTGCCCGTCTACCTCGCCCTGCCCGGCTGGCTGTTCGTCCATGCCGGCATTCGCCCCGGCCTGCCGCTCGCCGCGCAGACGGACGATGATTTGATCTGGATCCGCGCGCCGTTCCTCACTTCGCAGCTGACGGGTGGGCTCCGCATCGTGCATGGCCACACGCCGGGCCGCGATATCGTGGCGACGCCGCACCGCATCGATATCGACACGCATTGCTATCACACCGGACGGCTGTCGGCGGTGCGCGTCACGCCGGACGGGCGAACGGCGTTCTTTTCGGTGGATGGGCCGGTGTCCGGCTGGTGAAGTTCAGGCGAGCCCCTGCCCGGGTTTGCCGAACAGCGTGACGATCTCGTAGGTGAAGATGCCGGCCTGCACCGCGCCGTCGCCGTCCATGATCTCGCGCACCTCGTCGGCGCCTACATTGAAGATGCAGAGGCCGACAATATCACCCGCGTCCTTCAGTGGCCCGACGATGGCGAGCTTCCCCGCATCGGTCAGCTGCATATAGCGCCTCCCGTGCTCGTGCACGATCTTCGCCTGCTCGGGCGGTCGCGTTTGGGCGAGATATAGGCCGGGCCCTTCTTCAAATGGACGACGGCATAGGGGCGGACCGTTTCCAGCCGCCGCTGCATTTCCTCGTCGCTGATCGGGTTCATTCGAGCCCTGCGGCCTTGCGCAGCGCGTCGTTGATGCGGTCCTGCCAGCCGGGGCCATCATCCTGGAAATGCGCCAGCACATCGCGGTCGAGCCGCAGCGAGACGGTTTCCTTGCCGGAGGGCACAGCGTTGGATTTCGGCGGCGACGCGCTCTCGACGGGCTTTGTCGTCAGGGCCTTGAACGCCGCTTCGGCGCGCTCGATCGATCCGGTAGGACGGCGGGGCGGACTGGCCATGTGGCACTCCAGCAAGACTGGTGCCGGCAACAGGATTTGAACCCGTGACCCCCTGATTACAAATCAGGTGCTCTACCAACTGAGCTATACCGGCGTCGGGGCTCTGCTAGCATCCGGGCGGGCCGGGTTCAATGCAGGAGCGGCGCTTCCTGCGCGGCGTCGGGCATGCCCTCGGGCGTGGCTGGACGGCGCGGCTTGCTGACGACCACCCGGTTGCGGCCGAAGCGCTTGGCCTCGTAGAGCGCGATATCGGCCTCGTTGAACCAGGTCGAGACACCCTCTGCCGCCGGCGGAACCGGCGCAATGCCAAGGCTCACGGTCGCCCGCACTTCGGTGCCGCCGACCTGCACAATCGTCGTCTCGACCAGTTGGCGGATGCGCTCGGCCGCCTCGGCCGCCTCATGCGCGGCGGTTTCGGGCAGCAGCAGAGCGAATTCCTCGCCGCCGATGCGGCCGAAAATGTCCGACCGCCGCATGGTCGACATCGAGGCGTTGGCGATCGACACCAGCACGGCGTCGCCGGCCGCATGGCCATAGCGGTCGTTGATGGATTTGAAGTGGTCGACATCGAGTACGATCAGCGACGAGGGCCGGTCATAGCGGGTGGCGCGGAGGAATTCCTTTTCCACCTCGGCAAAGAAGCCGCGCCTGGTCAGCGCCCCGGTGAGCGAATCCTGCCGGGCGATCTGCTGCAGTTCAAAATGCTCGACGACGATCTCGGCGAGCTTTTTGAGGATCTCGCCCTGCGCGCGGTCGAACAGGCGCGGCTCGTTGTCGATGGCGCAGAGCGAGCCGACATTGTAGCCGTCGGGCGTCGTCAGCGGCACGCCGAGATAAGCGCGGATGTAGGGCTCGCCCGTGACCATCGGATTGGCAGCGAAGCGCTCGTCGGTGCGCGCGTCGTGAACCGCGAACGGCCCCCGCTGCGCGATGGTGTAGTTGCAGAACGCTTCGGCGCGCGGCGTCACGTCAAATTCGAGGCCGCGGCGGGCCTTCAGCCATTGCGTGTCGGCGTCGATCAGGCTGACCGCCGCCATTGGCACGCCGAGCACCTGCTGCACCAGCTCGACGACGCGCTCGAAGGGCCGCGATTCTCCAAGATCGCGGTTCTCGTAGCGCCGGAGGGCGGCGAGGCGGGCATCTTCATCGGTCAGCTTATCGGTGTGCATGGTGGCATCGGGTCTATGGCAGTGGAAGGCCATCCTGCCCGTCTTTCCTTAGGGCTTGGCGAGAACCATGCGTGGCATTCGATGGAGCGGCGCAAGTAAACGTTAATGACGGGCTTGCTGGCAGCGCCCGGCAGCCCGTGCTAGGCAGGGCGCTGCATGGCTAAGGGGCAGGAATGCCAGACTTTTCTTCCGATCGCGTCAGTTTCGTTTCAAGCGGCACCGCCGAGGCCGAGGCCGCCATGGCGCGGCTGCGCGGCCTCTATGGCGATTGCGGCATCCATCATGCCGAACTCGTCGTGGCCCTGGGTGGCGACGGGCTGATGCTGCAGACGCTGCACAAGCTGATGGAGCGCCGCGTGCCGGTGTTCGGCATGAATTGCGGGTCGGTCGGCTTCCTGATGAACGACTATGCCGATGAGGGGCTGATCGAGCGCCTCGTGGCGGCCAAGCCAACGCGCATCACGCCGCTCCAGATGCATGTGACCGACCGGACGGGCCGCAAGCATGCGGCGCTGGCGCTCAACGAAGTGTCGTTGTTCCGGACCAGCTACCAGGCGGCCAAGATCGAGATCGTCGTCGACGGGCGGACACAGATGGAGGAGCTGATCTGCGATGGCGTTCTGCTCTCCACCCCCGCCGGATCGACGGCGTATAATCTGTCGGCGCATGGTCCGATCCTGCCCATCGACGCGCCGCTGCTGGCGCTGACGCCGATCTCGCCGTTCCGGCCGCGGCGCTGGCGCGGGGCCATCCTCAGCGATGCCGTGACGGTGACCTTCCGCACGCATGAGGCCGAAAAGCGGCCGGTAAGCGCGGTCGCCGACAATGTCGAATTCAAGGACGTCACCGAGGTCGTCGTGCGCGAGGACAAAACGCATCAGGTGACGCTGCTGTTCGATCCGGGCACCAGCCTCGAAGAGCGCGTGCTGTCGGAGCAGTTCCGCTACTAGCGGTTGGCCAAGCGAGCCCTCAGGGGTTCGATTGGACAGAGCGACTAGGCGGCAGGCAGCGCCAGCCGGTCGTCGCCGGTGATGACATGCATGGTACGCTCGCCGGCGAAATCACCGGCAAAGGCCGACATCACGCCGCGTGCGGCACGCCGCGCCAGAGCCACGTTTTGCTCGCTGAGATAGGCGAAGGCTTCTTCGAGCTCGGGCGGAATGATTCCGTCATGCTCGACGATCAGTTCCTCGGTCAGCGCGGTGACCACGAAATGCCGTGCCGTCACGTCGTCGGCAAGGTCGGCGGCGCGGGCGTGGCAGATCAGCCGGGCCATCATGTTGCGCACCGCCGGGCTGAGGCCGCAGCGGGCCAGCAGCGCATTGAGCGCGGGACGGCTGCCCGTTTCGAGCAGCGTGAAGATTTTTTCGCGCGGGGTTTCTGCGAGGGCCGCGAGGCAATCGGCGAAGAACAGCACATGGCCATTGACCACGGCATGCAGCATGACGCGCGTATTGACCCGCTCGGCCGCCACCAGTTCCGAGGCGAACGGCGTTTCACCGACGATCGCCTCGCCCTCGCCGATGGCGGTCAGGGCCGTATCCATCGCGTTGCGCAGCAAGCGCTCAAGCCGCGGCGCCGCGATGGCGCCCTTGACGATGCGCGCGCCACGCAGGGCTGCGACTGCCGCCTCAACCAGCGCCAGCCGCGCGGCGGCGGGAAGATCGCTGCGCCCCAATAGCGCACCGCGGATCTGGGCATCGTCGATGCCCTGCTCCACCGCCAATTTAAGCAGCAGTGCCTGCGGCACCGGCACGTCGTCGCGCGGCAGCAGCCGCAGCGTCACGTCGCGCTCCTGGCGCGCGATCAGCGCTTCGGCGGCGCGCGCGCTCAAACGCTCGCGCATGGCGATAGCGTGGAGAATGACGAGACCCGCCTTGCGGATCAGGCCGATCAGATCGGCATCGATCAGTGCCGGCGAGTATTGCGCGACGGCGCGCGAAATGATCTCGCTGTCCTGCAGGAGCGCGAGGATGATCGGGCGCGGCGCTTCCGCCGCATGCAGCAGACCATAGGCCAGCGCGGCGCGGACGCGCACCGACGGATCGTCGAGAAAGCCGATCAGCGCGGCGTAGAGCGCGGCGTGTTCGTCGGCGGGACCGGTGTGCCGCAGGTAAGCCTGCGCAGCCAGATGCGCGGCCTGTCCGCGCTCTTCGCTATCGCCCGACTGACTCAGGGACACAAAGTCCTGGTACGCAACCATTACGCTCTCCGGCAGGATCGTCGGAGACCCTATCGGGCAACGTTTAAGGAACGGTTCACCCTGTTTGTTGGGAGCGGGTTAACCTCACTCCTGCCCGTAAAGCTGGGTCAGGAAGGCGCTGTTGCCCGGCTCGCGGGTCATCAGCACGCGCGCCCGCGGCGCGCCGTCGTTGACCGGTTCGGCCGGCAGCGAGAGGAGATCGAGAGGCGCATCCGCCTGCGCCTGTTGCGGCACCAGCGGCGGCGGCGCCGGCAGCGGCACGAAACCCAGTTCGAGATCGAGCGGCTGCACCTGGTAGACCGGCGCGGCGGGCGCATAGGCCGACACCAGCGGCGCCGACACTTCCGGCGCCACCAGCGACTGCAACGCGTCCACGGCGATCAGCGGCTCGGTCGCGGTGCGCGGCGCCTCGGTGCTGAAGAATGAGGTGAAGGACATGTCCGCCCTGGTGAAGCGCGACGGCACCTGTTCGGTCGACCAGCGGCCGGTGGTTCCCGCCATCTGCTGCGCGGTGAATTTCGAATCGTCGATCGTGTTCACCGGTTGCGAGGCGCCGACATGCTTGGCGACCAGCGCGCGATAGAGTTCCTTGATCGTGCGCGGCTCGCCGCCAGAATAGAAGATTGTCGGGTTTGCCTTGGCCTGCTTGGGAAAAATCCGGGCGGCAATCTGCTCGGGGTTCTGCAGGCCGGCGCGCAGCAGTTTCTCGGCACCCTGTGGCCCCAGGAAATGCGCGATGTAGAGTTCGCCGCCGCTCGGCATCTTGCCGAACTTCGCCTCGAGATAGGCGCCGTTCGATTGGGTGAAGGCGGCGGCCATGTCGGCGGCGATCTGCGGGTCCTCGCGCAGTGCGAGAATCTCCTTCCGCAGGCCCTTGTTCTTGATAACGTAATCACCGTCGCCATCGACGCTAATGGCATTGGCGTATTGCTCGTAGCCGAGCCGCGGCCCCTGCTCCTTCATCACCTGCAGCCAGGTCGATTCGAGGAACTGGAAGAGCCCGACCGCCGACGAGGTCGGGGCCTTGGCTTCCGGGTTCAGGCTGGATTCGCGGATCGCGGTCTGCAGCAGATAGTCGAAATCGACATTGGACTTATCCCCGGCGCTGTTGAGCACCTGGGCAAGATTCTGCGGCACGGCAATTGGCGAAACGCCCATGGCGAATCCCGGGTGAAGCTCTCGGTTAACAAAGCACTAACAAGCGTTAACGGAGGCTTAACCCTGCCAGCGGCTCACCACCTTGCTGAGGTCGGGCCGGTCGCGGTCCTCGATCACCGCCGTCGGCGTGCCGATATGGACGAAGCCAACGAAGCGCTCGCCTGCCCGCGCGCCGAGCATCGCCTGTGCCGCGGTATCGAAAGCGAACCAGCGCGTCACCCAGACGGCCGCGTAGCCTATGGCGAAGGCGGCGTGCATCAGGTTGAAGCAGACATTACCGGCCGAAAGCAGTTGCTCCAGTTCGGGCGCCTTGGGCAGCGGCCGCGGCGAAAAGATCACGCCCACGGTCAGCGGCGCGGGCAGGAACTGCCGCCGCTCGATGTCGAGCGAAGCCTCGTCGAGCGCCGGATTGTTCTGCTTGGCAATCGCCGCCAGCTTCTCGCCCGCCTTGGCCCGGTCATCGCCTTCGATCAGCACCAGCCGCCAGGGCGTCAGCTTGCCATGGTCGGGCACGCGCGTCGCAATGGTGAGCATCTGCTCCACCTCTTCCGGCGTCGGGCCGGGGTCCTTGAGGAAGCCGATGCCCACAGAGCGGCGGGTCTTGAGGTAGTCGAGCATGGCATTATTGGCGGGCATCGGCGGGTCCTTGCGAGGTTAACGCCCTTATGACACAGCTTTTCCCCAATCCAAGGGTAGCGATGCGTCCGCCCGCGGTTGCGGCATTCGGGGTGGTCGAAACTTGAAATTCCTGCGTTCACTGGCGCTTGCGCTGCCGCTGCTATTGGCCGGAGCCGGATTGGCGCTCGGCCAGCAGGCGCCGACGCCCGCGCCGCTGCCCCTGTTCCACGCTCCGCTTGCCGATGGCGAGCCCGGCGGACCTGACATCGCGGCCGAGCCGCTGGCCGAAACCGCCGCGCCCGCCGATGCGCCCACCGCGGCGACCGAAGCCATCGCCACGGCTACCGCCGATCCCCAGCCGGTGACGCTGACCGCCATGATCACCGATGGCGGGCGCTCGATCGGCGAAGGCCTCGTCTGGCGCATCTTTTCCACCCGCACCGATTCCGCCGGCCAGCTCGAACTCGCCGCCAAGTCCGAAAGCGCCGTGGCGCAGGTCGAACTGTCACCCGGCAATTACGTGGTGCATGTCGCCTATGGGCGGGCGCAGGCCAGCGACACGATCACCGTCGCCGAGGGCCAGAACGACAAGAGCGTCGTGCTCGAAGCGGGCGGGCTCCGGCTCAGCGCGGCTGTCACCGGCGATGTCGCGATCCCGATCAACCTGCTGCGCTTCGATGTCCTCACCGCGAGCAGCTCGGAGGCGGAGCGCGTGCTGGTGGCGCAGGGGCTCGGCGCCAACGACATCGTGACGGTCAACGCCGGCACCTACCACATCGTCTCCTATTTTGGGGATGTGAACGCCATTGTGAGGGCGGATCTGCGCGTCGACCCAGGCCAGTTGACCGACGCCACGCTTTACCACCGGGCCGCGCAGGTATCGTTCAAGCTGGTGAGCGAAGCCGGCGGCGAGGCCATTGCCGACGTCGACTGGACCATCAAGACAGCCGACGGGGCCAGCACGATCTTCACCAATACCGGCGCCTTCCCCTCCACGGTGCTGCAGGAAGGCGACTATGTCGTGTTCGCGAAGCGCGGCGATACGGTCTTCAACCGCGCCTTTGAAATCCAGCCGGGGCAGCCAAAAGAAATCGAAGTCCTGACAACGGTATACTAAGGCTCTGCTGACTGATCTTGTTGCCGGTTCAATATCGAGTGCTATAAGCGCCCGGTAACCGCCGGGGGGCGGAACATCTATGGCAGCTCAACCGGACCGCAAGCTGGTCCCGATCGTTTCGCTCGACGTCGTCGGATATTCCCGGCTGACCGAGATCAATGAACGTCAGACCCTGCGCCTCGTGCAGCGGGTCTACGATCGGTTGATCGCGCGCACGATCGGCCGGCAGGGCGGCAAGGTGTTCAAGACCATGGGCGACGGCCTGTTGGCCGAGTTCCAGAGCGTCGTGGCCGCCGTCGAGTGGACCGCCTCGCTGCAGCGCGAGTTGCACGAACGCAAGATGAAGCAGCCGGGTGGCGGCTATTTCCAGATCCGCGCCGGCATCGTGCTGGCCGATGTGCTGGTTGCCGGCGACGATCTCTACGGCTCGGGCGTCAATCTGTCGGTCCGCGTCCAGGTCATGGCGCCGCCAGGCGGCATCTGCATCACCAAGTGGATGTATCAATATCTCGACGGGCGCAGCGAGCTGCAGTTCACCGATCTAGGCCCCACCGAGCTCAAGAACGTCTCGCGCACCGTCCGCATCTATGTCTGGCACCCGGATGGCGTCGCGGCCAAGCCCGGCAATGCGCTGGCGACGGAGGCACCGGGCATCGTCCAGTCGAGCCGTCCGTCGGTCGTGGTGCTCCCCTTCGACAATTTGTCGGGCGAGGCCGACCAGTCCTATTTCGCCGACGCGGTGGTCGAGGAAATCACCGCCACCCTGTCGCGGATCAAGGACTTCTTCGTCATCGCCCGCAACTCGGCCTTCGCCTACAAGGGCCGTGCCATCGACGTCCGCCAGATCGGCAAGGAGCTGGGCGTCCGCTATGCCGTCGAGGGCAGCGTGAGGCGCGTCGGTGAGCGGGTCCGCATCACCACGCAGCTGGTCGAGACCGAGACGGGCAATCATATCTGGTCCACCAAGGTGGACGGCGCCGTCTCCGATCTCTTCGACCTCCAGGACAAGGTCGCTGCCGAGGTCGCGAGCGCCATCCAGCCGTCGATCCGCCGCGTCGAAGTCGAACGGGCGCGCTCCAAGCGCCCCGAGACGCTCGCCGCCTATGACCTTGTGATGCGGGCCCTGCCCCATCTGTGGGCGCATCGCATGGCCGAGAACCCGCATGCCATCGCCTATCTGGAGCGGGCGCTGGCGCTCGAACCCAATTACGGTCTCGCCGCCGGTCTCGCCGCCTGGGCACGCGGCCAGCAGGTGGCCTACAACTGGGCCACCGACGTTGCCGCGGAGCGTGCCGAGGGCGAGAGGCTGATCGAAATCGCCTCGCAGACGGTCGGCGACGATCCGACGGCGCTTACCGCCCTCGCCTCCGCCATGATGCAGCTCGGCGGTGACGTGCGGCAGGCGGTCAATTTCGCCGACCGGGCGCTGCAGCTCGACCCCAACCATGCCTGGGCCTGGATGCGGCGCGGCTACGGGCTGGTCTATCTCGGCCGGCCGGAGGAAGGGCTCGCCGCCTTCGACCATTCGGCGCGGCTGTCGCCGCTCGATCCGTTTGCCTTCAACGTGCATCTGGGGATGGGCCTCGCCCATTTCTCCGCCGGCCGCCCGGAAAAGGGCATCGAGCTGGCAAGGCAGGCGTTGGCCGAGCGTCCCGGCCTCACCTGGCCCTATCGCGACCTCGCCACCTACTACGCCGCCGAGGGACGGCTCGAGCAGGCCCGGGACGCGCTCGAGCGCTTCATCTACCTCCGCCCGGCGATGACATCGGCGTCGCTGCGCGATGGCCTCCGCTTCATGGAGAAGGGTCTCCTCGACCGCTATATTGCGGGACTCGAGAAGGCGGGGCTGACCTAGGGTTAATGGCGGCCTGCCGCGTTTGGCGGCATTCGACCGAAACTGTTGCCGGGATCGCAAACCCGACTAGGGCATTGTGTCGGCAAGACATACACCCGAGGCCCAGACTTGCTCTCCCGTCGTGAAAACCGGCTCCAGCCGCGCCGCAACACCATGATCGTCGCGACGATCGTGTATGATGGGGGACGCAGCCGCCTCGACTGCGTCGTCCGCAATCTCAGCGAAGGCGGCGCCAAGCTCGAATTCGCCACGGTGCGCGGCATCCCGAACAATTTCGACCTGATGGTCCCCGGTCACCGGCCGCAGCCCTGCCGCGTCGCCTGGCGCGCGCTCAAGGAAATGGGCGTCCAATTCCTGCCTGCCGGCTGACATTCAACTCCGGTTCATCGGCATTCTCCTAGGACAGCGTTGGGGCGCTGAATTGGGGGAATGACCCATGACCAGGGCATTCATTATCGCCGGCGATCGCGCTGCTTCGATTGCCAATGACGTCCAGGATTTCCGCTACCGCGCGGCGGTGCACTATGTGCCGGCGGGCGTGCAGGTGCCGGTGCGCAGCCATGGCGCCACCGAAACGCAGTTCCTGCTCGAAGACGGCACGCTCGAATTCATGGTGGGCGGCGCGTCGAGCTTCTTGACCGTGGGCGAGTTCGTACGGGTGCCGCCGGGCGTCCCCTATGCCTATCGCAATATCGACAGCATCACGGCGCGCCTGCTGGTGCGGGCGGTGAAGCCCGAGCCGACCTACAAGATGATCCGCGCCTCGATCGAGTACGCCGCCTAGCCTGTCAGGCGACCGGCTTCACCATGACGATAGCGGCGGGACCGAAGCGCATCTTCTGCTCGCCGGTCCGTTCGAATCCGGCGGCCGTGTAGAATCCCACTACATTGGGACTGGCGAGGACGTGCAGGCGGTTGGCGCTCCACGCCTTCGCCTCGCGCTCGATCTGGTGCATCAGTGCCATGCCGATCCCCTGCCGCCATGCCGACGGCTCGACGAAGATGCCGTCGAGTTCGGCGTCGTTACCCTCATGCGGCACGATGGTGGCGAAGCCGACGATCCTGTCGCCGCGCTGCGCGACAAAGATCTGGTTGCGGGCAATCAGCTCCGGGTCGACATCCACCACTTCGGGATGATCGAGCAGCTCCTGCCGCACCACTTCCCAGGCCAGCGACGCGCGCCACAGCAGATCGATCAATTCCTGCCGGTCGCCGGGATTGGCGAGCCTGATGTCGAGCGGCACGCTCATGCCTGCCCCTCCGCCCGCTTCAGCAGAAACTCGCGCTCGCGCTGGTTCTGCGTCATCGTCGCGGCCCGCGCGAATTCGGCCCGAGCCTCGTCGTGCCGCCCGAGCTTGTGGAGGAAGTCGCCGCGCACGCTCGGCAGCAGATGATAGTTCTTGAGCTGCGGCACATCGAGCAGCGGTTCGAGGAGGCGCAGTCCTGTCTCCGGCCCGAACGCCATCGCATGGGCGACGGCGCGGTTGAGCTCGACGATCGGCGACGGCAGGATGTCGGCGAGATCGTCATAGAGCGCGGCGATCCGCCGCCAGTCCGTCTCGTCGGCGCGCCGCGCCCGCGCATGGCAGGCCGCTATCGCCGCCTGTAGACCATAGGAGCCGAGCCCGTTGCCAAGATGCTCCGCTGTCTCAAGTGCGGCGAGACCGCGGCGGATCAGAATCTGGTTCCATTTGCCGCGATCCTGATCGAGCAGGAGGATCGGCGTGCCATCGCGGGTTACCCGCGCGGCGGCGCGCGAGGCCTGGATCTCCATCAGCGCCACGAGGCCATGCACTTCTGGTTCTTCCGGCGCGAGCCGCGCAAGGATGCGGCCGACACGCAGCGCTTCGTCGCACAGCTCGGTGCGCATCCAGTCCTCGCCGGCCGTCGCGGCATAGCCTTCGTTGAAGATCAGATAGAGCACTTCGAGCACCGAGCCGATGCGCGCCGTCCGCTCGTCGCCGCGTGGCAGTTCGAACGGCACCTTGGCGTCGGCGAGGGTCTTCTTGGCCCGCACGATACGCTGCTGGATGGTGGGCTCGGGCACCAGATAGGCCCGTGCGATCTCCGCCGTGGTAAGGCCACCCACGAGGCGCAGCGTCAGCGCCGCCCGCGCGTCGGGGCTGAGGACCGGATGACAGGCCGTGAAGATCAGGCTGAGCAATTTGTCCTTCACATCATCATCGAGACGGTCGTCGTAGTCGGGGGCCTCCTGCTCACGCAGTTCCGCTTCGTGGGTCAGTTCCGGCATCTTGCCGGCAATCATCTTCCGGCGCCGGAACTGGTCGATGGCGCGGCGCTTGGCCGTCTGCATCAGCCAGGCGCCGGGATTGTTTGGAATGCCGCTCTGCGGCCATTGCTGCAAGGCGACAACCAGCGCATCGCTCGCCAATTCCTCGGCGAGCCCGACATCGCGCGTCATCCGGGTCAGGCCGGCAATGAGCCTTGCGGCTTCGATGCGCCAGACGGCTTCGACGGCGCGCTGCGTGGCAAGTTGGGGGCTGGGCTGGTCCATGGCTGGCGGAGTGGATCAAATCCACGCCGCCGGAACAAGCCCCGCCGCCTATTGCTGTTGCTGCTGCTCGACCATGCGGTTGTAGCGGTCGAGCTGCTCCTCGTCGAAACCGAGATCCTCGGCAGTGACGATCTGCCGGATCTCGATCTGCACGTTGCCGTTGCCGTCCGATTTCGGCCAGAGCTTCACCAGTTCGATCACTTCGGCGAGCGAGCCCGCCTCGATGATCGAGTAGCCGGCGATCAGTTCGCGCGCCTCGGCGAACGGGCCGTCATGGATCGTCGGCTTGCCATTCGCGAAGGACACGCGTGCCCCCTTGGCGCTCGGCATCAGCCCGGCGCCCTCGAGCATGGCGCCGCGCTTCACCTGCATTTCGTTGTAGCTCGTCATGTCGTCGATGAGCTGCTTGGTCGGCATGACCCCGGCTTCGGTGTCGGCGTCGGCCTTGCGAATAACCATGAACCGCATGGGCTCTCCTTCAGTAATTGGCGCCGCCCGCGATCTCGCGGATCTCGAGCGTGATGTCGTTGAGGCCGTGCTTGATGTGCATGTCGAGGAAGGTCCGGCCAAGCGCCGTTGCCGCCGCGAGGTCGGGCGCCTCGAACACGGCATAGCCGCCGACCACTTCCTTGGCCTCGGCAAAGGGGCCGTCGGTTGTGGCGACCTTGCCGCCATGGCCCGCGAGCCGCCTGCCTTCGGCGGCCGGCTTCAGCCCGCCGGTCGACACCAGCGCGCCGGATTTGAGATTGCTCTCCATCCAGGGGCCCATGTCGTCCATGAGGCCTTGGGGTACGTCCTCAGGCTGGAGGTCGGCGGGCGGAATGATGGTCATGAAATAGCGCATCGATAATTCCTCAGTTAGTTTGGCGGGCAAGCTGCTCGCGCATCGCTTCTTCCTTGGCCATCGCCTCGGGCGTCATCACATCCGCGAAGTCGGACATTTCGCCCACGCGGCGGATTTCGACCGTCTCGCCATCGACATAGCCAGGGATGCGCTTGGCCCATTCGATCGCTTCCTCGCGCGATTTGACCTGCAGGATCCAGAAGCCGGCGATCAGTTCCTTGGCCTCGGTAAAGGGGCCGTCCTTGACCTCGAATTTGCCGCCCTTGCGGTAGGTGAGGATGGCGCCGTCCTTGGAGCCGGTCAGCCCCTCGCCCGCGAGCATGACCCCGGCGTCGATCAGTTCCTGGTTGAACTTGCCCATCTCCTCATAGGCCTCGGGCGGCAGCTCGACATTCTCGGTCTGGCCGCTGTTCTTGACGATGATCATGAAACGCATGGGATTTCTCCATTCTCCCCGGCGGGGCCGCACCCCGTCTCTGATGACACGACGAAAGGTCCAACGCGAGATCGACACTGCCGGTCGCGTTTTTCGCAATTTCTATTCAACCGCTCGGTTGACAACCTTCGGCAGGAATCGTATTCAACCATTAAGTTATCAACTCACTGGTTGAACAATGTCCGACAGACTCAGCGTTACCCTTTCTGCCCTCGCCGACCCCACCCGCCGCGGCATCCTCGCCAGGCTGGCCAGTGGCGAGGCGACGGTCAAGGAACTGGCAGCGCCCTACGACATGAGCCTCGCCGCCGTCTCCAAGCATCTCAAGGTGCTCGAGGGCGCCGGCCTCATCTCGCGCGGCAAGGATGCGCAGTACCGGCCCTGCCGGCTCGAGGCCGGACCGCTGCGCGACGTCGATGGCTGGCTCGAGAGCTACCGCCGCTTCTGGGAGGAGAGCCTCGACCAGTTGGAGGTCTATCTGGCCGAACTGCAGAAGGGCGATCCCGATGGCACGCCCAACTGAGGCCGCCAGTAACGTCATCCCGTTCCGGCGCCGCCCGGCGCCCCCTTCCGACTGGCTCACCGCCTATGTCCGCTTCTGGACCGTGAGTCTCGATCAACTCGGCGACTACATCGCCACCCTGCAATCCGAGGAGACGCAGATGTCCGATATCAAGTTCGACTACCCCAAGGACGAACCGTCGATGATCTGCACGCGCAGCTTCGACGCACCGGTCGCCCTGGTCTGGAAGGCCTTTACCGATCCGGTGCACGTTGCCCGCTGGTGGGGCCCCAAATCCATCGCGCCGGTCAAAAAGATCGACAAGCTCGACCTGCGCAAGGGCGGCCAGTGGCGCTTCATCTGCGAGCGGCCCGACGGCAGCGAGCAGATCGTGTTCTATGGCGTCTATGTCGATGTCGTGCCGGAGCACAAGCTCGCCAATTCCTTCGGCGTCGAGGGCCAGTTCGAGGGCGACCCCGACTATCCCGAGGTGCACACCTTCGAGGAACGCGACGGGCGCACCTACTACAAATCCGTCACCCTGCTGCCGAGCTTCGAGATGCGCGACGGCGTCATCGCCACCGGCATGGAAAAAGGCGGCCGCGAGTCGATGCAGCAACTGGGCGATCTCGTCGCCGAACTCAGCCGCGAGGCCGTACAATGACCGCCGATCTCTTCGCCACTACTGCCGCCGCCCCGCCGCGAACGCTGGCGGCGGTGGGACTCGGCGGCGCCCTGCTCTTTGCGCTGCTGCTGGGTCTGCTCCACATCCTCAGGACCGATCTCGCGCCGAGCTGGCATGTGATCAGCGAATACGCCAATGGCCCGCATGGCTGGCTGATGACCATCGCCTTCGCGGCGCTGGCCGTGAGCTGCGGCGCGACGGTTCTTGCCATTGCGCCCTATGCCGATGGCTGGGGCATCTGGATGGGCCTCGCGCTCGTCGTCCTGGCGGCCGTCGGCCTCGGCATGGCGGCACTGTTTCCCGCCGATGTCGTGCAGGACCCGATGCCGCCGATGTCGTGGACCGGCAATATGCACGCCGTCGCCTCGATGCTGGGTAATCCGACGCTGATGATCGGCATGATCATCCTCGCCTATGCCCTGCCCGGCCACGCGCCATGGCAGGCGTCCGGCAGCGTACTGCAGATTTTCGCGCATCTCGCCTGGCTCAGCTTCGTCGCCATGATGGTGGGCATGTTCGCCTTCCTGCCGCAGGGCACCGGCGGTCTCGCCGGGCTGGTCGGCTATGGCAACCGCCTGCTGGTCATCGCCTATGCCGTCTGGCTGGCGGCCGCCAACTGGCCGCTGCTGCGCGGCTGATCGAGAACGGAGTTCTGGACATGACCCACGCCGCCGCCCCCGCCGAAGACAGCACGACGCTGGTCATCACGCGCCTGCTCAGGGCCCCTCGTGCGCTGGTGTGGAAGATGTTCTCCGACCCCTATCACCTTGCCCAATGGTGGGGGCCGAAGGGCTTCACCAACCGGGTCGACAAGCTCGACTTCCGCACCGGTGGCAGCTGGCTGCATGTGATGATCGGGCCGGACGGCAAGGAATATCCGACGGCCAATGACATCGTGGAGGTGACGCCGCCGAGCCGGATCAGCTTCCGCAATGCGCCAGCGGACCCGAAAGTCTTCGGCGACAACCCGCCGCCGGGGTTCACCAAGACCATCAGCTTCATCGAGACCAACGCCGGCACGATGCTGACGCTGGTCGCCATTTTCGACAAGCCCGAGCGCAAGGACGCGGTTATCCGCCGCGGCTTCTCGATCGGGACGAACGAGAGCTTCGACAAGCTCGAAGCCCTGCTCGCCGCCCCTTAGCGGCACCAACCATCACCGCTTTTCCGACGCGCTATCGGCGCCACCGGCGAAGCCATGCCCAGGAGGCACAATTGAACCGACGCGACCTGATAGCCCTTTCACTCGTTACCCTCACCGCAATGACCTTGCCCAACCTCGCTATTGCAGCGACAATTTCTCCCCAGGAAGGAAACACTCCGATGGCCATTTCCCCCGAAACCGGCACCGTGTCCGTGAATGGCATGCAGATCTATTATGAGGTGTCCGGGGCGGGCGAACCGCTCCTGATCCTCCACGGCGCCTATATGAACATTCCGGCGATGGGGGGCATCGTCGGGCGGCTGGCGGCGACCCACAAGGTCTATGCACTGGAGTTCCAGGGCCATGGCCGCACTACCGACATCGACCGCCCCATCACCTATCCCAACCTTGCCGACGACGTTGCCGCCTTCATGGATGCCGTGGGCCTCGCGAAGGCCGATGTGTTCGGCTATTCGATGGGCGCCGCCGCCGGGCTGCAGCTCGCCATCCGCCACCCGGCCAAGGTCGGCAAGCTGGTCGGCGCGTCGATCGCCTATGACATCGAGGGCTTCCAGCCCGCCATGCGTGCCTTCATCCCGCAGATGGCGCCGGAAATGTTCGTCGGCACACCGATGGAAGACGAGTGGAAGAAGCTCGCGGCCAATCCCGATGGCTTCCGCGCGCTGGTCGAGAAGCTGATCGCCCTCGAGCATGAGCCGATGCCGTGGGAGGCCGATGTGAAGGCGTTACAATCCCCCGTGCTGATCATTGCGGGCGATGCCGACGTGACCACGCTCGAGCATTCGGTCGCCATGTTCCGCCTGCTCGGCGGCGGCATGATGGGCGACATGGGTGCGCCGCTCTCTGCATCGCGCCTCGCCATCTTGCCGGCCACGTCACACACCGCCGTCATCAACCAGGTCGATCTGCTGCACGGCTTCATCGAACCCTTCCTCAAGGGCGAGACCCCCGCCGCCTTTATGGGTCAGTGAGCACCATGGACAAGAACATCGTCACAGTTCCCGCCGGAACAGACTATTTCACCATCGAGCGGTCGTTCGCGGCGCCGCGGCGGCTGGTGTGGAAGTGCTACACCGAACCGCAGCACCTCGCCCGCTTCTGGGGGCCGCGCGATGCGAAGACCTCCAGCACCATCGACCTGCGGGTCGGTGGTGTGTGGCGGACGCAGTGGACCTACGACAATGGACAGGGCTACGCTTATCTCAGTGTCTATCTCGATCTCGTCGAGCCCGAGCGCATCCACTACCGTGACGCACCCGACGGATGGGCCGGCGGACTCGACCGCCTGCCGCCGGCACAGCTGGTCTCGACCATCACGCTGACCGAAGCCGGCGGCCAGACCACCGTCAGCGCCCACATCCGCGCCGCCTCGGTAGCGCTGCGCGACGAGACCGTGGCCCGTGGCTTTGCCGGCATGGTCAGCATGGGCAATGACCGGCTCGAGGAATATCTGCCGGAACTGCTCGCACAGGGAGCCAGCTGAAAATGCCCTTCGTCACTTCGAGAGACGGCACGCAGATCGGTTACAGCGTCGTCGGCTCGGGCCCGCCGATCGTCCTCGTCGATGGCGCCATGTGCTGGCGCGAGATGGGGCCGGCCACGGCGCTCGCCACCGAACTCAAGGGCGAGTTCACCGTCTACACCTATGACCGGCGCGGCCGCGGCGAGAGTGGCGACACCAGGCCCTATGCCACGACGCGCGAAGTCGAAGACCTCGAAGCCATCATCGACGCCGCGGGCGGCAGTGTCGCGATCTATGCCATCTCGTCGGGTGTTCTCGTCGCGCTTGAGACGGCCAATGCCATTCCCGGCAAGATCACCGGCCTCGTCCTCTACGAGGCGCCGATCTTCACCGACAGCACCCGCAAGCCGGTGCCCACGGACTACGTGCAGGTGATGGACCAGCTGGTTGCCTCCGGCGACAATGCGGGGGCGGTCAAGTACTTCATGCAGAAGGGCATCGACGTGCCCTGGTACGCGCTGCTGATGATGCAGCTGTTCGGCATGTTCAGGAAGATGGCGCCGGTTGGCCCGACCCTGCCCTATGACACGGCCTTCGTCGCGCCGCTGTGGACCTACCGGCCCATCCCGCCTGGCCGCTGGCGCAATGCGACCATGCCGGTGCTGGCGATCGGCGGTGCCAAGTCGGACGAGTGGATGCAGAACGCGCAGAAAGCTATTGCCGCCAATCTGCCCAACGCGCAGCATCAGACCCTGCCGGGCCAGAACCATATGGTCGCGGCGCCGGCGATCGCGCCGATGATCCGGGAGTTCCTCTTGTGACCACGAGCCAGACCTTCAAGACCGCACTGATCAAGGGCGATGGCGACACCGCCGGCTTTGTCATCCCCGACAAGGTGGTGGAGGCCTTCGGCCAGGGCAAGAAGCCCAAGGTCACGGTGACGCTCAATGGCGGCTTCAGCTATCCCAACACGGTCGCCGTGATGGGCGGCAAATACATGATCGGCGTCAGCAAGGAGCGGCGGAAGCTCGCCGGCGTGACGCCCGGCGAGAAGATCGAGGTGACGCTGACGCTCGACACCGCGCCGCGCATCATGGAGGTGCCGCCCGATCTGCAGAAGGCGCTCAACGCCAACAAGGCGGCCAAGGCCCATTTCGCGACGCTGAGTTATTCAAACCAGCGCCGCCACATCGATCCGATCAACGACGCCAAGACGCCGGAGACGCGGGCGCGACGGATCGAGAAGTCCGTCGCGCTGTTCGCTGAAGGCAAGAGCTAACCCTAGAACTCCGCCCATTCTTTCAGCGCGGCATTGCCCTCGCTGAGGTAGGCTCGTGGCGGACGGGGTGCCGCACGGCCTTTGGGGAGGCGCCCTGCGGACACGGGCATGGGAGAGGTGCTTTGGCCCGCCCCATCCACCACGAAGACGTCGACGATCCGGTCGAGTTCCGTCGCCTGGCTCTCGGTTTGTTCGATCGCCGCATTGGTTTGCTCGACCAGCGCCGCATTGTGCTGGGTCATCTCATCCACCTGCCGTACCGCCGCAGTCAGTTCGCGGATGGCGTTGGACTGCTCGCCGGTGGCAGTGGTGATCTCTTCGATCAGAACGCCGTTCTCGTGAATACCGTCGAGCATCGACGTGACTTTCTGCGTCGCCTCTGCCACCCTGCGGCTGCCGGTGCTGACCTCGCTGGATGACTGTTCGATCAGCGCCTTGACCTCCGACGAGGCACCGGCCGCCGATTGCGCCAGGCGACGCACTTCGACGGCAACCACCGCAAAACCCTTGCCGGCATCGCCTGCCCGCGCCGCTTCCACCGAGGCGTTCAGCGCCAGCAGATTGGTCTGGAAGGCGATGTCGTCGATCAGCCCGATGATGTTGGAGATCTTGGTCGAAGACGACGAGATGCGCTCCATCGCGTCATTGGCGTCCTTCATTACGGCATTGGTCTCGCCCGCCGTTTGCGACACGAGCCGCGCCTTGCCGCTGGCGGAGCTGGCGCGCTTGGCATTGTCGATCACCGTACGGGCCAGCTGCTCGAGCGCCGCCGAGGTCTCTTCCACCGCCGCCGCCTGCTTGGTCGTGCGGTCGGCGAGATCATTGGTACCCGACAGCAGTTCGCCCGTCGCCGTCTTCAGCGAGGACGAGGCGCCGAGCAGCCTGCCGACGATGTCGCGCATCTGCCCGACCGTGCCGTTGTAGGCGAGGCGCACCTGTTCGAGGTCGCCGACGAACGCCGTTTCAATCACGGCGGTCAGGTCGCCCTCGGCCAACTTGGCGAGCTGCTCGCCGAGGATCTTCACCGCCTCCTTGCGCGCCGTCGCCTCGGTGGCATCGGTCGCGTAGTTCACCACCTTGTAGGGCTTGCCGTTGAGGTCAAAGATCGGGTTGTAGGACGCCTGGATCCAGACTTCGCGGCCACCCTTGGCGATCCGCTTGAATTCGGCTGCCAGCGTCTCGCCCTGCCGCAGCTTGTCCCAGAACTGCTGGTATTCGCTGCCCGCCGCGTAAGCCGGGTCGACGAACATACGGTGGTGCTTGCCGGCGATCTCGCTCAGCCCGTACCCCAACGCCTTGCAGAAATTCTCATTGGCCCCGATCACCGTGCCGTCGAGGTTGAACTCGATGACCGCCTGGGCCTTGCCGATGGCGGCCAGCTGGCTGTGCGCATCGGCGGCGGCGAGTCTTAGCGCCGTCACGTCGGTGGCGATCTTGACGATCTTGAGCGGCTTGCCCTGCTTGTCGACCACCGGATTGTACGACGCCTGGATCCAGACCTCGCGCCCGCCCTTGGCCAGCCGCTTGTACTCGCCCTTGTCGAACTCGCCGCGGTTCAGCCGCCGCCAGAACTCGGCATAGTCGCCGCTCCTGGCGTGATCCGGCTCGACAAAGATGCGGTGGTGCTGGCCCTGGATGTCGGCCAGTTCGTAGCCAAGCGTCTTGAGGAAGTTCTCGTTGGCGGTGAGGATGGTGCCGTCGAGCGCGAACTCGATCATGCCCCAGGACTTGGACAAGGCGTCAAGCGTGGCCGACGCCTCGCGGTCGGCCCCCGCGCCGGCAAACAGGCTAAACATTGCAAACCCCCGGAATTCAATGTCGGGAAGCCTGCAACCGGGGCGAACAAGAGAGAGTGAAGCCGGCCATCCGTAGTCTTGCGGACCCGGTAGAGAGGGGCGGCTGCCCGCCCCTCGGGATTTGCCTCAGGCGGCCTGCTTACGCTTCAGGTCCGGCGGCGTCACTTCGCCCATCAGCTCGACGATGGCGTCCATCGACGGCACCACCTTCTGGCCCTCGGTGCCGAGGCGGCGCACCGACACGGTGCCTTCCTCGGCCTCGCGCTTGCCCACCACCAGCATCACCGGCACCTTCTGGGTCGAGTGCTCGCGGACCTTGTAGTTGATCTTCTCGTTGCGCACGTCGAGTTCGGCACGGATACCCGCGTCACGCAGCTGCTTGACCAGCTTTTCGGCATAAGCATCGGCGTCCGACACGATCGTCGCCACCACCACCTGGGTCGGGGCCAGCCACATCGGCATCCTGCCGGCGTAGTTCTCGATCAGCATGCCGATGAAGCGCTCGAGCGAACCGAGGATCGCGCGATGCAGCATCACGGCATATTTGCGCGAGCCGTCTTCGGCGACATAGGTCGCGTCCAGCCGCTCGGGCAGCACATAATCGAGCTGCAGCGTGCCCACCTGCCAGGACCGGCCGATGGCGTCCTTCAGATGGAACTCGAGCTTGGGGGCATAGAACGCACCCTCGCCCTCGGCGATGACGAAATCATAGCCGGTGGCGCGCAGCGCATCGCCCAGGGCCTTCTCGGCCGCGTCCCAGCGCTCGATCGTGCCGCCGAATTTCTCCGGCCGCGTCGCGAGCTTGATGACCACGTTCTCGAAGCCCATGTCCTCGTAGACCGAGTACAGCAGATGCACGAAACGCTCGGTCTCGGACTGGATCTGCTCTTCGGTGCAGAAGATGTGGGCGTCGTCCTGCGTCATCTGGCGGACGCGCAGCAGGCCATGCAGCGCGCCATGCGCCTCGTTGCGGTGGCAGCAGCCGAACTCGGCCATGCGCAGCGGCAGATCGCGGTAGGACTTGATGCCCTGGTTGAAGATCTGGATATGCGCCGGGCAGTTCATCGGCTTGAGCGCCATAAGCTCGCCGTCGCCCTTGAGCACGGGACCTTCGTCCTCGGTACCCGGCACTTCATCGGGCACCACGAACATGTTCTCGCGGTACTTGCCCCAATGGCCCGACTGCTCCCAGAACTTCGAGTTCATCAGCTGCGGGGTTTTTACCTCATTATACCCGTTCGCGTTCACCCGGCGGCGGATGTACTCTTCCATCTGGTTGTAGATGGTGAAGCCCTTGGGGTGCCAGAATACGCTGCCCTGCGCTTCGTCCTGCATATGGAACAGATCGAGTTCGCGGCCGATCCTGCGATGGTCGCGCTTTTCCGCCTCCTCGATCATGTGGAGGTATTCGTCCAGTTCCTTCTGGTTGGCGAATGCCGTTCCATAGATACGGGACAGCACCGGATTGTTGCTGTCGCCACGCCAATAGGCGCCGGCCACCTTGGTCAGCTTGAACGCCGTGCCGATATCCTTGGTCGAGCGCATGTGCGGGCCGCGGCAGAGGTCGAACCACTGGCCCTGCTTGTAGATCTTGATCGTCTGGTCGGCCGAAATGGCGTCCACCAGTTCAACCTTGAAGCTCTCGCCCTTGGCGGCAAAGACGCGCTTGGCCTCGTCGCGGGTCCACACTTCCTTGGTGAACTGCGCACCGCGCTCGACGATCTCCTTCATCTTCTTTTCAATGAGCGGGAACTCTTCCTCGCTGAACGGCTCGTCGCGCTTGAAGTCGTAGTAGAAGCCGTTCTCGATCACCGGACCGATCGTCACCTGCGTGGCGGGCCACAACTCCTGCACCGCTTCGGCGAGCACGTGCGCCGCATCGTGCCGGATCAGCCCGAGGCCGTCGGCCGAGTCACGCATGACGAATTCGATCTTGCCGTCCTCGTTCAAGGGATCGGACAGATCCGCGAGGACCCCGTTCCACTTCATGGCGACGGTCTTCTTGGCCAGGCTCATCGAGATGCCCTCGACCACGGTGGTCCCGGTGGTGCCACGCGCATAGTCGCGTACTGCACCGTCGGGGAACGTCACCTTGATCATTTGGAATCTCCATTGAGCCGCCGGAATGGCGGGGTTCGGGCTCTTATCACGTGGATTCAGGCGGGGAAACCGGGCAGTCACAAGCCGGACATCAGCTTCCCAGCCGCGCTGTGAGGCATCTCAGCCGACAAAAGCCGCCAGATTTTGGAGTGAGGCCGACAGGCCCTCGGCGTGGTCTGCGGCCGAAATCCCCTCCGGCACGTCGTGGGCGGTGATCGTCACCAGGGTACCGGTGGCGGCCGCCTCGAGGCGCCAGACCATGGTCATGGTGCCGGCAAAGCCCGGGTCGTCGGAGACGAACTCCACCGCTTCGGCCACTTCGCGGTTGAGGTCGAGCGCCGTGAAGCGGGCTTCGACGACGTCGGAATCGGCCGAGCTCTTGCCCGGCGCGGCGCTGGCATCGTCATAGGTGAGGACCATCCGGTAGCCGCCGCCGACCCGCAGATCGAAATGCTCGTGGCGGCCGCTCATGCCCGTGGGCGGGAGCCATTTCTCCCTCGCTGTCGGGTTGGTCAGGGCCGCGTAAACGGTGTCGGTCGTCGCGCGGACGGTGATCTGGGCTCGGTCGGTTCGGGTCATGGGGCTACCCTAGCCCGGATGAATTCAGCGGGCACTATCCTCAACGGCACGTGACGGCGGCGTTGCCTCCAGCGGCCGCGGCCTAGGGTAGACCGTGCGCGGCGGCAGGCGATGGTGGACCACCGCAACGCCGACGAGGCAGAACGCGCCCGCCAGCACGACGAAGAACAGCGTCTCGACCGGCATATGCGTCGAGAACGCCACCAGCGGCACCGCGCCGGCCGGCGGATGGGTGACGCGGGCCGCCAGCATCACCGCGATCGCTACCCCCACGGCCAGCGTCGCCGCCCACCAGACGGCGGGTAGCAGCGCCAGCATCGCGGCACTGATCGCCGCGGCAACGAGATAGCCGCCGAACACGCTGGCCGGCTGGGAGAACGGGCTCTGCGCCTGCCCGAACAGCAGCACCGCGCTCGCCCCGAACGGCGCCAGCAGCATCGGCAGCCCGGTCCATGCCGCGAGCCCGCCCACGAGAGTCAGGGCCAGCATGGCGCCGATGCCCGACTTCAAATGGGCCACCGTTTCGCCGCGAGGCTCGTGCCGATGGAGGAAGGCCAGAAGATGATGCAAGGAAAGGCACCCTGAAGGAGCCCCGCATCAACCCGATCGCGTGCCGAACCGCAAGGTACGCCCGGGAAATGTTCTGCCCTTTGCGGGCCTTGGCAGAGGCGATCGTCCTCCGCTCCGGGAGCGGCACGGGGACAAAATGCGAGCCTTTGCTGGTCGTTTTTCCCAATTCCTTAAATATCGAGGCGCATGATCGTGCCAGCGTCGCAGATGAATACTGGGGATTCCTATGCGTATTCTGGCGATTATTCTGCTCATCGCGGGCGGCCTGCTGCTCGTGCCCGAAATCCGCATGCTCATTCCGCGCGTCCAGTTCGATCCCGCCGTCTGGCAATGGATTTCCTTCGGCAGCATCGGCATCGCCGTGATGGTCTATTTCCTCGCCCCCAAGGACGACTGACGCCGCCTCAATGGGCGTGATCGTGCCCCTCCGAGCCGATCGACCGCCAGCGCCCGTAGCGCCACGGCACATACCAGCGTCCGGCTTCCGGCAGCACGTCCGGCACCGGGTCGTAGCCATGCGTGCCCCCCGGGCGGCAGCGGTAGATGCGGGCGAGCCCCATCCAGCCGCCGGGCCAGAAGCCGTGCTGCCAGATCGCGTCACGCGTGAACTCGCTGCAGCTTGGCGCATGCCGGCAATTGCGGCCCATGAACATGCTGAGCGAATAACGATAGCCCTGGATCAGCACGTAGGACGCGAGCTTGAACGGGTAATCGATGACCCGCCAAAACAGGTTCATCGCGGCCCCCACCAGTCATCGGCTCGCGCCAGCCCCTGCTGGAACGGCAGCGTCTGGCGCGATACCGAGATCAACCCGCCATCGGGATAGCCGCAAAGCACGAACTCGTCCGGTGCCCCATAGGCCTCGACATGCTCGACGGCCCCGCTCAGGGAAACGGCCGCATCGCTCGGCGGCGCATTGATATGGAAATAATGCTCGAACGCCGTGCCGCCATTCTCCGGCCGGTCGGCCCAATGGAAGCACTGCTCGATCTCGGCGAGCTCAGCGGCCTGTGGCGGGCGGGCGGCACGGCGTTTCACCGTCCAGGGCAGGAAGGCGAAGCTGCCCGCCTCGACGGGCCGTAAATCCCATTCGAGCTTTCGGATCTGGACCGGCTGCGCCGCGAGATAGTCTCGTAACGGCACGAAGTCCTTGTGCAGGAACCGCATCAGCCAGCCGTCGCAACTGCTTGGCCGGCCTCGATCTTGTCGAGGGCTTCGACCACCGCGTCGAACACCAGCAGCGTCGAATTGTGGCGTGGGGCGTAGTCGCGCACCGGCTCGAGGAAAGCCAGATCGGCCCAACGGCCGGCCGGCGGTTCGCCGTCGGCCTTGAGCATGGCGGTCATCTGCTCGCGCAGCGTCCGGAATTCGGCCACCGGGGTGCCGACGATATTGGTCGCGACCACCGCCGCCGAGGTTTGCCCCAGCGCGCAGGCCGAAATCTTGTGGCCATAGCCGGTGATCGTGCCGCCGCTGACCGCCACATCCACCTCGATGGACGACCCGCAGACGCGGCTCACCTTGCGCGCCGACGCGTCCGGCTGCGCGAGGCGCCCCGGAACAGGCTGGTTTGCCGCGATTTCGAGGATCCTCTGGGAATAAAGATCGCTCAGTTCCATTACGGTCACATGGCTGTTTCTTGAGGGGGACGGCTAACTGCCTATATAGTTGCCGTCCGGGTCGATGTCAGGAGCACGTTGCGTGCTCTTCCCAACTGGTCCGGGAACGATCGGCGTGCGTAGACCGTATTAAGCCCGACCAGAGGAAGCCTCAAAATGGACGTCACCACCAAGCCCAAGACGGCCACGGCCGTGCCTGCTCATGCGCTCGCGCGCCCGACGCGCGAAGAAGCCGAGGCCGCCGTCCGGACGCTGATTGCCTGGGCCGGCGACGATCCGACCCGCGAGGGCCTGCTCGATACGCCCCGCCGCGTTACCAAGGCCTATGGCGAGTTCTTCGCCGGCTATGGCCAGGACCCGGGCCAGATTCTGTCGAAGACGTTCAAGGAAGTCGGCGGCTATGACGACATCGTCCTCGTCAAGGACATCCCGTTCTCGGCCCATTGCGAGCACCACATGGTGCCGTTCTTCGGCAAGGCGCATATCGCCTATTTGCCGCATGACGGCGTGGTCGGTATTTCCAAGATCGCCCGCCTCGTCGAAGCCTTCTCGAAGCGCCTCCAGGTGCAGGAAGTGCTGACGGCCCAGATCATCGACGCCATCAACGAGCACCTCAATCCGCGCGGCGCCGCCGTGCTGCTCGAGGCCGAACATATGTGCATGTCGATCCGCGGCGTCCGCGCCCATGGCGCCCAGACCGTTACCCAGCGCTTCACCGGTGTGTTCGCCGAGGAAAAGTCCGAGCAGGACCGCTTCTTCGAAATGATCCGCCGGCGCTGAGCCCGCAACGCCGATCAAGTCGCGCTTTTTCGCGCATGGCATAGACTGGGGGCTTCATCCGCGGGGTACCCCATGTCTGCCGTGCTCAAGACCGTCTGGTTCATCGAAACCCGTTTCAGGGACAATGAGCTGTCGCTCGAGACCATGGCCGAGCATGCCGGCGTTTCCCGCTCCCATCTCTCCCGCATCTTCCCGGTCGCAACCGGGCACCAGCTCTCGAGCTATATCCGCGGCCGCCGGCTGACGGAGGCCGCGCGCGAACTGGCTGACGGGGCGCCCGACATTCTCAACGTGGCGCTCGATGCGGGGTACGGGTCGCATGAGGCATTCACCCGCGCCTTCCGCGACCAGTTCGGCCTCACCCCCGACGAAATCCGCCGCAGGCGCTCCCTCGACCAACTCGATCTCGTGGAGCCTCTCAGAATGGACACCGCCGAAAAAGTCACCCTCGCCCCGCCGGTCATCGAAGACCGCCCCGCCCAGCGTATTGCCGGGCTCGGTCACCACTTTACGTGGAAGACCATGGATACGATCCCGCATCTCTGGCAGCGCTTCGGGCCGTACATCCCGGAGATGGAGTATAACGGCCCGCTGCCCGTCTTCGGCGTCTGTGGTCCGATGCCCGAAGGCAGTGAGGGCTTCGACTATTTCGCCGCCGGGCCGCTGCCCAGGGGCAAGGAACTGCTGCCCGGCCTCACCGAAATGAACCTGCCGGCCGGCACCTATGCCCGCTACACCCATGAGGGGCACATCTCGAAAATCCGCGCCACTTGCGCGGCGTTGTTCGAGGCCCTGCCGGGGCTCGGCCGCGAGACCGACCATCGCTGGTTCAGCTTCCTCGAATATTACGGCCCGGATTTCGAGCCCTCCACCGGCCTCGGCACGGTGGAAGTGTGGGTGAAGCTCAAGGACTAGCGGTCACGCCATGGCGCGGGGTAAAAGCCGCCCATGAGCACCTCCTTCGCCGATCCCACCGCCCTCACCCATGCCGAGCTCGAGGAAGGCACGGCCTTTGCGCCGCGCTTCGACGCCCACGGGCTGATCACCGCCATCGCGCAGGAGGCCGGGACTGGCCGCGTGCTGATGGTGGCGCATATGAATGCCGAAGCGCTGCGTCTCACCATCGAGACGGGCGAGGTTCACTACTACTCGCGCTCGCGCCAGGCTCTGTGGAAGAAGGGCGAGAGCTCGGGCGAAATCCAGAAGCTCATCGAACTGCGCACCGATTGCGACCAGGACGTGCTGCTGCTCACGGTCGAACAGACCGGCCGCGGCGCCGCCTGCCACACCGGCCGCAAGAGCTGTTTCTACCGCATCCTAGTCGATGGCCGGCTCGCCGATAGCGGCGAGCCGAAACTGTTCGACCCGAAGGCTGTCTACGGCGCCTGAGCCTTCAGCAACGCCATCACCCGCTCCGTCGCGCTGCCCTTCTTGGGCCGCCCTGACGCCGTGACGGTCAGCGCCCGCTTCAGGGGCACGCGCAGGTCGAACGGCGCCACCAGTCGGCCGCTCTTCAGCTCCGCGCGGATTAGCGCCTCGTGCCCCATCAGCACGCCGGCGCCGTTCACCGCTTCGGCCACCGCCAGCGCATAGAGCGAGAACACCGGACCACGCGGCGCAAAACTCTGGCCCGGCGCCGCCTTCTTCCACCAGTCGGTCCATTCGCCTGCCCACACCGCATCGGTGAGGCACACCGCCTCGCGAAGATCGGCGGGCGTCCGTAGGGCCTTCGCCACATCAGGCGCGCAGACCGGGAAAATCACATCCTCGTCCACCACCTGCCCCTCCCCCGAGGGCCGGTAGAAGATCGACAGATCGAACGGCACGCGCTTGAGGTTGGGCGGCGCTTCGAGCGCGGTGATCGAGATGGCGATGTCGGGCGCGGCCTTGCGCAGCGCCGGCAGGCGCGGCGAGAGCCAGAGCTGCGCCACCGCAGGCAGCGCCGCGATATGCACCTCTTGCGGCGCCGCCTCGCGCCGCATCGCCTGGGCCGCAGCGCCCAGCGCGTCGAACGCTGCGACGAATTCCGGCAGCAGCCGCGCCGCCAGCGCCGTCGCCACGATGCCCTTGTTGCGCCGCTCGAACAGCTTTGCCCCGATCTCGGCTTCCAGCCCCTTCAAATGCGCCGCCACCGCGCCGGGCGTCACGCCCAGTTCCTGCGCCGCCGCAACGAAACTGCCGAGCCGTGCCGCCGCCTCGAAGGCGCGCAGCGCATTGAGCGGCAGGCTCGAAGGTCTCGGCGGGGCAACCGGCATGACTCATTTTTCCTAGGGCTAGATTTTCAGAATACTGATTTGCCGGTTGCCTGCAATCTTGCTCTGATCGCCGTAACGCAAGGAGCCGCCATGACACATCTCGCCGCCCGCCCCTGGGTCCCCACCGAGGACTATGTCCAGACGCTGGCGGCGCAGACCGCGCAGCGCTCGAGCGCCGAAACCGCCGCCCGGCTCGAAGCGCTGATGGTGGCCAATGAGCAGATCCACGAGCGCGACTGCTTCAATCTCAACCCCGCGACCAACATCATGAACCCGCGCGCCGAGGCCGCGCTCAGCCGCAAGCTCGGCTCGCGCCCCTCGCTCGGCTATCCGGGCGACAAATATGAGATGGGCCTCGAAGCCATCGAGGAGATCGAAGTCATCGCCGCCGAACTCGCGGCCGAAATCTTCGACGCCAAATACGCCGAGATCCGCGTCGCCTCCGGCGCCCTCGCCAATCTCTACGGCTTCATGGCGCTCAGCGAACCCGGCGACACGATAATCGCACCCCCTGCCACCATCGGCGGCCACGTCACCCACCATGCCGGTGGTTGCGCCGGGCTCTACGGCCTCAGCACGCTCAACGCGCCCATCGATGCGGCCAATTACACGATCGACATTCCAGCGCTCCGCATCCTCGCCGAAGCGCAGCGGCCGGTGCTGATCACCGTTGGCGGCTCGCTCAATCTCAACCCGCATCCGGTGCGCGAGGTCAGGCAGATCGCCGACGACATCGGCGCCAAGGTGCTGTTCGACGCGGCGCATCAATGCGGCATGATCGCCGGCAAGGCCTGGCCCAATCCGCTCAATGAAGGCGCGCATCTGATGACGATGAGCACCTATAAGAGCCTCGGCGGCCCGGCCGGCGGCCTGATCGTCACCAATGAGGCCGACATCGCGCAAAAGCTCGATGCCATCGCCTTCCCCGGCCTCACCGCCAATTTCGATGCGGCCAAGTCCGCAGCGCTCGCCATCACGCTGCTCGACTGGCGCGATTTCGGCCAGAGCTACGCCGCCAAAATGGTCGCCACCGCGCAGGCCCTCGCCGCCGCCCTCGCCGCCGAGGGCCTCGCGGTCCATGGCGCAGAACAGGGTTACACCCGCTCGCACCAGTTCGCCCTCGACGCCATTCCGTTCGGTGGCGGCCAGACGGCATCGAAGAAACTGCGCAAGGCCGGCTTCCTCGCCTGCGGCATCGGCCTGCCCGGCAAGACCATCGAAGGCGATCTCAACGGGCTGCGCATCGGCACCCCCGAACTCGTCCGCTGGGGCATGAGCGAAGCCGACATGCCGCAACTTGCCGCCCTTATCGCCGAGGGCCTCCGCGCCAACGACCCCGAAGCCGTCGCGCCGCGCACGTCAGCCTTCCGCGGTCAGTTTCAGCAGTTGCATTACGTCAGGACGTGAGGAGCTAGCCCCTCGCTCGTCCCATCAGATGGCGCCTCAATAATGCGGCGGGGGCGGTTCGGGGGCCTCCGCCAGCGCCGGGTTGTCGGCGATCTCGCGGACCCGTTCGCCCAGATTGCCGAGGACGCGCTTCAGCTTTTCGATCTCCGCCGCCTGCGCCAGCACGATCTTGTTCAGATCCTCGATCGCCTGCTCCTGGTAGGCGATCGTCATCTCGAGCTTGTCCAGCCTTGTGTCGCTCACGATTGCCGCCCTTCGAGGAAGGGCACGAGGAAGAAGCCGGCAACAAAGCCGCCCAGATGGGCCTGCCAGGCGATCGAGACGTCCATGCCGCTGATGAACAGCGGCAATAGCGGCACCACGGCGTTGAGCGCCAGCCACACCAGCGTGAAGATGCGTGCGGTCGGATGCGCCAGCACTTCGCGGAGGGTGGCGAGCTTCCGGCCCAGCACGATGCGCTCGCCGGTCTGGCGGTTCACGCCGATCTGCAGCGGCTGGAAGATGAAGCGGATGGCGGCGCCGGTCAGCGCCGCGACGCCGCCCGAGGCGCCCACCAGCAGCGACTGGCCCGGCAGGGTCGTCGCCGCGAAGGCGGCCGCGCCGACAATGGCGCCCGCGAGGAACAGCAGCACCATGCGCCCGCCGCCATAGCGCTGGGTCAGGGGCGTCGCGAAAATCGCGAACCACACCGTGTTGAGAATCACGTGCTCCCAGCCGGCGTGGAGGAAGGCATGTGTCACTGGGGTCCACAAAAGCGTGAACCAGCCCCCCGGCAGATAGTCCGGATGGAGTGCGACATAGGGAATGAAGGCGAACCAGGCGAGTAATTCCAGCTGCCCCCGTTCGTTAAGAACAAGGCTCTGCGCCGCCTGGATGGCGAGGAAAAGTCCAGCAATCACCGCCACTATGGCGGGCAGGTTGAAGATCGGCTGCCGCTTGCCCTCTTCATTATCCAGCTGATTTTGTTGATCTTTTCCGTCGGTACTCATCAAAACTCCAGCATTCCCGGGCGACTCCGGCTTTGTACCCTGTCTTATCCACACACAGCCGCCGCATTAACCTTAAGGAAGCTTTAAGGGCGATTTTGCCCCAAGCTTTTGCGACTGTTCGGTCAGCGGCGGGCGACCAGGTTGGGGCGCTTGCCCGGGCTTGGCATATAGGTTGGCGTCGATGCAAAAACAGAGCACCAAAACGCTCTACGACTATTGGAACTCGCTTCGCGGCGCGCGCAGCGCACCCGACCGCCGGGACATCGACCCCACCAAGATCCGTGGCGCCCTCGCCAACACCTTCATTCTCGAACTCAACGATAATAGCGAGTTCGATTTCCGTCTCGCCGGTTCGCATATCTGCTCGGCCTATGCGCGCGAACTGAAAGGCCGTTCCTTTACGCGCCTGTGGCATCCGCGCGACCGCGACGCCATGGATACGCTGCTGCGCGCCGTGACCGAAGACCATGCCGTGGCGCTTATCACCTTCCAGGGCATCACCTCGACCAACAGCAAGCTGAGCGTCGAGACCATCCTCCTCCCCGTCCGCCACAATGGTTCGACACAGACCCGCCTGCTCGGCGCCATGACGGCGCTCGACGAGCCCTATTGGTTCGGCGCGCAGCCGCTGGTCGAGCAGCGCATCACCGGCCTTCGCCTGATCTGGCCGGATGACAATTCGCTGGCCGAGATGGCGCGCGACATCGCCGCCGCGGTGCCGCAGGACGTCATCTATGCGCGTGGCAATGCCGCCGTGCAGCCGATGTCGGCGATGGTCTATGGCCGGCAGGCGCGGCGCTACGCGCACCTCGCCGTCATCGATGGCGGCCGCCGGTAAAAAACCTAGAGTTCCAGCGCCTTTGCGGCTGGTCCCTCACAATCGGTTAACCAAAACTGGTTAGCGTCGGTATCGTCAATCGAGTGACGCGTTCCGATGCTGACCAACAATTCCGCTTCTTCGCGCAGCCCACGGCCCACCCGCACCTATGTGCAGATGCCGCGTTTTCAGCGCGTTAAGGTGTCGGTGCTCGGCCGCTACATGCTCGCCGACCGGCGTGAGTTCCCCTGCCAGGTGCTCGAAATGTCGCCCGGCGATGCGATCGTCGTCGCGCCCGTCGCCGGCCAGGCCGGTGAAAAAGTGATCGCCTATCTCGATCATATCGGCCGCGTCGAAGGCGCCATCCTCGAACAGTCCGAGGGCGGCTTCACGATGGAAGTCACCGCCAGCCCGCGCAAGCGCGACAAGATGGCGGCGCAGCTCACCTGGCTCGCCAACAAGGACGTCCTCAACCTCCCCGAGGATCGCCGGCATGAGCGCGTGGTGCCCGACAACCGGCACTCGACCGTCGTTCTGGACGATGGCCGGCGCTACAATTGCAAGATCATCGACATTTCGCTGTCCGGCGCTGCCATCGAGCTGGCGGTCCGTCCGGCGATGGGTACGCCCGTCACGCTGGGCCGCATGCGGGCCCGCGTCATCCGCCATTTCCAGGATGGCGTGGCGGTCGAGTTTGCCTCGGCCCAGGAAATGCTGACGGTCGTGCAGCAGAACCTGCGCGTCAACTAGGCGCGCCAGAGCGCCGTTCTATCGGCGCCTCCCCTTCCCTCCATGGTTAACCAGCCCTCACCGGCATCCATAAAACACGTCTAAAAACTGCATTGCAGTTTTCCCACTGAGGCAATTTCGCGGCGGCAAGGTGGCTCCACTCAGGGGGCTGCACCATGTCGACCACACTCAAGGCAATCGCAGGCGCACTGATGGCACTGGCCATCGCGACCGCACCCGCCGTCGCCGACACCGTGGATTTTTCCAACCCGGCCTTCGCACCGGTCGGCGCCGCGACCAGCATCCCGATCGGCGCGGCCGAGTTCTGCAAGACCAATCGCGGCGAATGCGGCCCGGCCGCTCGCGCCGTCGATATGGCGATCTTGACCGATGCCAGCTGGCAGCAGTTGATCGCCGTCAACGACCACATCAACACCATCATCACGCCGGTCACCGACAAGGCGCTCTACAACGTCACCGAGTTCTGGACCTATCCGGTCAACCAGGGCGACTGCGAGGATTTCGCGCTCGAAAAGCGCCGCCAGCTGATCGCCATGGGGTGGGATGCCTCGACGCTGCTGATGACCGTGGTGCGTCAGGCCAATGGCGAAGGCCACGCCGTGCTGATGGTCCGCACCGATCGCGGCGACCTCGTGCTCGACAATCAGGACGGCCGGGTGCTGCTGTGGAAGGACACGCCCTACCAGTTCGTCAAGCGCCAGTCGCAGGCCGATAGCCGCAAATGGGTCGGCATCGACGATTTCCGCGCGCCGCTCTACACCGCGAGCAACTGATACCGCATTCTACTTTTCGGACACGTCCCTGAGTTAGTGCCCGGAAGCAGCGGGACCAGCCCCTCCCCCGAGGCTGGTCCCGCGCCCCTTCCCCCGAAGGTGGAACCCAATGCGGTTGGATGATCGAGTGTGCTTACACTCGATCAGAGCTAATCAAAGATGGCGAGATAGAAGCCGAGGAAGAACAGCCCGGTGATGAAGCTCCAGCCGAACGCGACCATCGCCGCGATCAGCACCGAGCTCAGCGACATCGTGCCGTTGTCCTCATGGCGCCAGCCCATCTGCAACATGATGTAGGGGCCGCACACAAAGCTCATGAACAGATGGCCCATCATGCCGAGCCAGGTCTTGCCGTCGTAGCGGAGCATCGCCTGCTCGCCACGCAGCCACTGGTAGGCGTAGGTGCCGCTCCCCGCGATCGACAGGCCCACGGCCATGATGAAGGCGGCAAGCAACAACTCGAACGTCATGACACAACGCCTCAGCCAGCCGCTTGTCGCGGCTTGTTAACCCTTCATTAATCATAAGAGAGGCGTGATGGCCTGTCACCTGCAGCCCTAACGAGTGGTTAATTTGACCATCAACGCCCCCGCCGCGGCCGCGCCCGCCAAGCCGGACGCCCATTCGCCGGGGTTCAATCTGGGGGTCATCGCCCTCGTCGTCGCCATGGCCGGGCTCGGCCTCGCCTATGGCATCGACGCCATGGGCCGTAGCGCCAAGACCGCCGTCGCGGGCACGCTGGAGCGCACGCTGGGCAGCGCCAGGCTGGACATTCCGGCCAGCTGGTTCCGCGAGGATGCCGAACGCTCCGAGGGGTTTGCCAAGCAGGTCGAACTCGCCATTCCGCTGGCGCTCGGGCCCGAGGGCGCCGTCCGCCAGATCGACGTGACGCTCCTGCCGCGCAGCCGCGTCCGGCCCAGCGCCTCACTGCTCGATGGCGTCTACCTGCATCAATTCACCGACGAGCAGGCGAGCGGCCCGCTCGGGCTGATCGGCAAGCCGCTGGCGCCGCGCGAAGGTTTTGCCGGCGAGACCGTGTGGTACGACGCGCTTTCGGCCGCCCCCTTCGTCGCCAAATGCCTCGAGCCGCTGACGGCGGAGACGAGCGGCCGGTGCCTGCGCACGGTCTATCTCGGCCCCGGCATTGCCGCGGTCTACAGTTTCGATGCGGACATTCTGGACAAGTGGCGCGAGTTCGACGCCCAGTTGCACCCGCTGCTCAAGCAGATCGGGGCGCTCTAGCGCGAGCTCAGCCCGCCGGCTCCACCACAACGGCGGTGCCATAGGCCAGCATCTCGGTGATGCCGTCGGTGATCTCGTTGCCGTCATAGCGCATGGCGATCACGGCGTTGGCGCCCTGTTCCTCGGCATGGCGGATCATCAGATCCAGCGCTTCCTGCCGCGCCGTTTCGGCGAGGCTGGTGAACAGCGAAATGTTGCCGCCCACGAGCGATTGCAGCGCACCACCAATGGTGCCCACGATCGACCGCGAGCGGACGGTGACGCCGCGCACGAGGCCAACGACGCGCACGATGCGATAGCCCGGCAGTTCGTTGGTCGTGGCGACGATCAAGTCAGTTCACCTCGTCGAGGTCTTCTTCCAGAATAGCCATCTGGAAGTTGTAGGATTTGTCGCCGTCTTCGTCGTCGACATAGATCAGGCCGAGAAATTCTTCCCCGAGATAGACTTCCACGCTGTCGTTCTGCTTGTTGCGCGGCCGCACGTCGATGGCGCGGTTACTGAATTTTAGCTGCAGATATTTTTGCAGCTTGATGATTTCGGGGTGGTTCAAATCAGGCTCCGCCGGGTCGTTGAAAGGTGCGCCACAATAGGCTTTGCGGCGCTCCGGGCAATCCCGGAACGTGCGCTTTTCAGCAAAGAGTTGCGGCAAAAAGGCGGTCAGCCGAGCCCGCACCGGGCCACAATCTCGTCCACGACCATTCCTACCGGCCGGCCGCTGTCGATCCTGATCCCGGCTTCCGGCAGGCCCTCGCGGCTCGCCTGCAGCCGGGCGATCAGCGCCCATTGCTCCGGCTGGCCGCCGAATTCGTCGGTGCCCCGGCCCGCCACGCGCTGCTGCAGGATGGCGAGATCGACCTCGAGCACGAACACCGCGTCGAACAATTTCATGAACTTGCCGGCATTGCGCGTGCCGCCGCAAAAGAACGTCGCCTTGTGCCTCTGGTCGGCGACCAGCGCCTTCACCCGTTCGACCGGCCAGATCCAGCGCTCATAGCCCGCCTCGACGCTCAGCGTCTCGGGCTGCGCCACCCGCTCGCCCGTTTCCGGGTCGCCGTAATAGGCCAGCACCCGGTCGCCATGCACCACGTCATAGCCGCGCCGCTCGAGTTCCTCGGCGACGCTGGTCTTGCCGGCGCCCGAGACGCCTTCGACGAGGAAATTGCGCCGGCCCAACGGCCTCAGCCGGTCGTGTCGGAGACGATCTGGTCCATCATGGCTGCCGGCTGCGCCGCGCCACCATCGCCCACCACGCGGGCCGGAATGCCGACGACGGTCACCCGCGGCGGCACGTCCTTGACCACCACGGAGCCGGCGCCGATCCGCGCGCAGTCGCCGACGCGGATATTGCCCAGCACCTTTGCCCCGGCGCCGATCAGCACGCCATTGCCGATCTTGGGATGGCGGTCCTCATCGGCCTTGCCGGTGCCGCCCAGCGTTACGCCCTGGAGGATCGAGACATTGTCGCCGATCACGGCGGTCTCGCCGGCGATGAAGCCCGTCGCATGGTCGAGCATGATGCCCTTGCCGATGCGGCAGGCCGGATTGATGTCCACCTGGAAAACCTGGCTGGCGCGGCTCTGCAGATGCAGGGCGAAATCCTTGCGGCCTGCCAGCCACAGGGCATTGGCGAAGCGATGCGTCTGGATCGCCTGATAGCCCTTGAAATAGAGGAACGGCACGATGGCGCGGTGCGCGGCGGGGTCGCGTTCCAGCGTCGCGGCGAGGTCGGCCCGCGCTTCGCTGGCGATTTCCGGCCGGAACAGCAGCGCGTCCTGCATCGCCTGGCGGATCAGTTCGGGTGACACGTCCACATCGCCCAGTCGCGCGCTCAGGCGGCTGATCAGCGCCGCCTCGAAAGTCGCGTGGTTCAGCACATGCGCCATCACCATCGAGGTCAATGTCGGCTCTTCCGCCACCAGCGCCTTGGCGTTGGCACGGATCGCATCCCACACTGGGTCCACCGGCTTGATATTGGACGCGGCTTTGGGCTGCACGGTCATAAGGCTCTCCATCGCATTATGCCGATATAAGGCATGACATGCCAAAGGACCAAGCCCCGACCGGGACAATGGTTCACATTTTGGCGTGAGCGGAGCATTCCTGCCTCAATGGGCGAGGAGGAACTTCACGGCCGCCGCCTTGAACTTGGGGTCGCCGGTCGCGAGCATGTGGTTGCGCTTGGGGATCTGGAACGCTTCCCCCTGCGGCAACAAAGCCGCCAGCCCATGCGGATCGCCGGCCATCTCGTCGGCCTCGCCCACCGCCACCAGCACCGGCGTCGCGATCTGCCGCACCTCGGCCTCCGGCATCGGCTCGCGCGACGAGATCATGCAGGCGGCGAGCGCCGCCCGATCGGCCCGCGAATGGTCGGCGAAGATGCGGAACTGGCGGCCCGTCGCGCCCTTCACATCGGCGAGGCTCTCGGCCGTCAGCGCCTCGATGATCTCCTCGGAATCCTCGAGCCCGGTGATGAGGTTCAGCCCCATGCCGCCCCAGATGGCGCAGCGCACCCGCGCGGGATGCCTGAAGCTCAGATAGGCGGCGATGCGCGCGCCCATCGAATAGCCGATCACCGGCACCGTCTTCAGCCCCAGATGGTCGAGCAGCGCCGCCGCGTCATCGGCCATGTCATGGGCAAAATAGAGCTTTGGGTCATAGACCTTGCGCGACGCGCCATGGCCGCGATTGTCGATGGTGATGGGCTGGTAGCCCGCCTCGCGCAGCGCCTCCACCCAGCCGGTATTGAACCAGTTGATGCGGCCGGACGAGGCAAAGCCGTGGATCAGGAGGATGGGCCGCCCCTCCCCGAAAATCTCGTAGGCGATCTCGATTCCATTGGAGAGGAAGCTGGGCATGGCAGCGGTTTAGCATCGCACCTCTTGCCGTCAATCCTGAGACATGATGTGTCCCGCCGCATGATCGACTATCGCTTTGCCTTTGCGACCCCGGCGGACGTCCCCGCCCTCGCCCTCCTCATCGAACGTGCTTATCGCGGCCCCGAAGCCGCCAAGGGCTGGACCAATGAAGCCGAGATCCTCACCGGTCCGCGCAGTTCGCCCGAAGAGATTGCCGGCCTGATCGCCGACCCCGAAGCGCGCTTCCTCGTCGCCCTCGACGGCGACCGGCCGGTCGCCTGCGCGCTCCTCAAGCGGCACGGCACCGGCGCCTATTTCGGCATGTTCGCCATCGACCCGGCGGTGCAGGGCGGCGGCCTCGGCAAGCTGATGATGACGCGCGCCGACGCGGCGGTACGCGAGCTGTGGAACGCCAACTATCTGCGGCTCAGCGTCATCAGCCTCCGCGACCAGCTCATCGCTTGGTACGAGCGCCGCGGCTTCGTCCAGACCGGCCAGCACGAACCCTTCCCCTTCGACAGCTCCCCCGGCGCCCTGCGCACCGATTTTCATCTGACGGTGCTGCAAAAGGCGCTGTAATCCGACACGGAAGTGCTTGCTGCGTCTCGCGTTTTTGCTATCCTCGCGCGCATTCTTATGGGGATTTCATATGAAGACGACTCCTTTGATTCTTGGTGGTGTATTGGCGGCCGGCACCGTTCTTCTTTCCGGCTACCCCGCTGCGGCGAAGACGACAATCAAGATCCCGGCCAGTTGCGCGGCAGTCGCCAGCGAAGAGCCGATGACGGACGCCGAGATCAAGGCGTGCTTCAGGCAGTTAATGCTGCTGATCGGCCAGAGCCGGGACGTCACCATCAACATGGGCGGCACCAACGGTTCCGGGCCGCAAGGTCCGGCCGGCTCAGACGGCATTGATGGTGCCACCGGGCCGACTGGCGACACGGGGGCGACCGGCCCCACAGGACCAACCGGCCCGGCTGGCCCTACGGGTTCTGCGGGTCCTACCGGCCAAGCGGGCCCTACGGGTACTGCGGGGCCGACCGGTCCTACGGGTCCTGCGGGTGCCACAGGCCCGACAGGGGAGACCGGCCCGACCGGCTTCTCCGGCTCCCCGGGTTAAGAGCGGCTCGGTCCAGGCGGTTCGTCTTTGTTGCTCTGCCTCAACATGATCGTGCGCAACGAGGCTGCGATCATCGAAAGAGCCCTTGCCTCCGTGGCGACCCAGTTGAGCTACTGGGTCGTCTGCGACACCGGCTCGACCGACGGCACACAGGACATTGTGCAGCGCTTCTTCCGGGAGCGCGGCATTCCGGGCGAGTTGCACGAGTTCCCCTTCGAGAACTTCTCATCCGCCCGAAACCGCGCGCTCGACGCGGCGCGGCGCTCCGCGGGCCGGTTCGATTACCTGCTCCTGATGGATGCCGATATGGAACTGCGCGTCGTCGAGGACGCGTTTCGGGCAGGTCTCGGCCAGCATGCCTATCAGGTCCGGCAGAAGGCAGGGATCAGCTACTACAACACCCGCCTGGTGCGGCGTGACGTGCCGGCAACCTACAAGGGCGTCACGCACGAATATCTCGAACTCCCCTCGCCTGCCGCGAGGCTCGACGCGATCTGGTTCGCCGACGGCGCAAATGGGTCGAACCGCGTGGGCAAGTTCGACCGCGACGCAGCGCTGCTGACGGATGCCCTCAAAAGCGAGCCCGACAACGCCCGCTACGTCTTCTATCTCGCGCAGAGCTATCGCGACGCGGGCCGGCTCGACCTCGCGCTCGAAACCTACCGCCGCCGGCAGCTGATGGCGGGATGGGACGAAGAGCGGTGGTATGCGGTCCTGCAGGAAGCGCGCTGCCTGCGGCTACTGGGACGCGACGACGCGTTCATCGCGAGGGCCATGCAAGCTTACAACGAACGCCCCGGCCGCGCCGAGCCGCTGTACGATCTGGCGCTGCATTACCGGCTCAAGGGGCAATATGAGGCGGCGATGCTCTTCGCCCTCTCCGCCTTCCGCCTGCCGCGTCCGCTCGGCGACAGCCTGTTCGTCGAAGACCACATCTATGACTACGGCATACGCCAGGAAATCTCGATCGCCGGCTATTATTGCGCGTCGCTGGAGGACCGACAGGCCGGCCACGCCGCCTGCGCCTCGCTCGCCGCCAACACTGCCCTGCCCGCCGAGGTGCGCGCGCTGGCCGAGACCAATCTGCGCTATTACCGCGAGAACGGTGCCGCCGGTCATAGACGCGGCGTTTCCTGAAACCCTCACCGCTTCCGCTCACCCCCGCTTCAGCGCTAGGCTCGCCTCGCAACGCGCCGGGGGAGCGCATGGGTGTAGCGTCAGACGCGCTGCGACCGACGATCCTGACGGGCCAATGGGGCCTGCTTCGTCCGCTCGAGGCGGCCCGCGACGCCGCCGATCTCTACCGCTTGACGCACGGCGCCCATGCGGCCGAACTCTGGGCCGACATGAAGATCGGCCCTTTCCCCAGCGGTGCCGCCTTCCGCACCCATCTTGAGGACATGCTGGCTGATCCGTCGCGCAGCTTCTTTGCCATTGCCGCCCCGGACGGCGCGGCGCTCGGCTGGCTGTGCCTGATGGAAGTGCAATGGGCGCACCTCTCGATGGAACTGGGTTATGTGATGTTCGGCCCGCCGCTGCAGCGCACCCGGCTGGCCACCGAAGCCTTCTTCCTCATCATGTCCCACATCTTTGACGACCTCGCTTTCGAGCGTCTCGAATGGCCCTGCGCCGCCAGCAACCTCAAATCCCGCAAGGCCGCCTCCCGCCTCGGCTTCCAGTTTGAAGGCCTGATGCGCCACAAGCTGATCCTCAAAGGCGTCACGCACGACATCCCGCTCTATTCCCTGCTGGCCACCGAATGGCCGGCGCGGAAACTGGCGATGCAGCGCTGGCTGTCGCCGTCGAACTTCATCAATGGCGAGCAGATATCTCCCCTTGGCTGATGCATTTGGGTCGCCCTTTTGCGCGTCCGCACGCCCAGAAATGCGTTGCACTGCGGCCCACACATAAATATGAGTATTACTGTCATCTTATAAGCAGGACTCATTTCATGCTTCGCAGACTTCGTGCCGCCGCGCTGGTGCTGGCCGCGCTGTTCACCGCCCCCGCCATCGCGCAGGACGCCTTTCCCGTCACCATCAAGCACGTCTATGGCGAGACGGTCATTCCGGCGCAGCCGCAGCGGATCGTCACCTGGGGCTGGGCCTCGCATGACGCGGCGCTGGCGCTTGGCGTCGTCCCCGTGGGCATCCCCTTTTTCGCCTATGGCGGCGACGAGAACGGCGTCCTCTCCTGGGACAAGGCGAAGTTTGCCGAACTGGGCGTCGAGACGCCCGCCATCCTCGACAATGCGGGCTCGCCGCCGATCGAGCAGATTGCCGCCCTCAAGCCCGATCTGATCATCGCCGTCTATTCCGGCATCACCGAGGACGAATACAATCTGCTGAGCGCCATCGCGCCGGTCGTCGCCTTCCCGGGTGACGCCTGGGGCACGCCGTGGCGCGACACGATCCTGATCACCGGCGAGGCGATCGGCAAGAAAGCCGAAGCGGCGCAGTTCGTCGCCGACGCCGACCAGTTCATCAAGGATGAGGTCGCCAAATACCCGGTCCTCGCCGGCAAGACCTTTGCCGCCGTGGCCGAGTACAATGGCGCCGCCGCCGTCTATGCCGCGCTCGATTCCCGCACCAAATTCGTCGAGGACCTCGGCCTCGTGCTGGCGCCGGGCGTCAATGAGCAGGATCCGGCCAAGGGCGAATCCTTCTTCTTCTCGCAGAGCTTCGAAATCTTCGACCGGCTCGATCCGGATGTGCTGATCACCTTCTTCGAGACCGACGAAGCCAATGCGAAATTCCTCGCGACGGCCGGCGTTGCCGAGTCGCGGGCAGTCGCGGCAGGCGCCGTGGCGCCGGTCATCGGGGCCGATTTCGTGAACTCGGTCTCCCCGCCGACGGCGCTGTCGCTGCGCTGGGGCCTGCCGAAATATCTCGAACTGCTCGCCAAGGCAGCCGAGAAGCTGGCCCAGTAGTCTCAACCACTACTCGACCCGCGGGCCGGCGCTTTCCTTTGCGCCGGCCTTTCTTTATGGTCGCGCCACCCCCCAGGACCTGACTCGAAGGCACTCCGATGGCGCATTCCTCGACCCCGCATTTCCACAATACCGAGGGGCTGAAGCGCATTGAGGTCGGCTCCAAGGAATTCATGTGCGTGGGCGCCCTGCCCCCCTTCGACCACCCGCACATCTACATCGACATGGGCAAGGATACCGAGGTCGTCTGCGCCTATTGCTCGACGCTCTACGTGTTCAACCCGCAGCTGGCGCCGGGCACCTCCGAGCCGCTGTCGGCGGTTTATCACGCCGAACACGCCTGATTCCCCATGGCCGGCACAGGCCGTACCATCTACATCGCCGGCGCCGGCATTGCCGGCATGACGCTGGCCCTCGCCCTCGCCAAATTCGGCGCTACGGTCATCGTCGCCGAGCGCAACAAGAAGGTGCAGGAAGTCGGCGCCGGGCTGCAGATCAGCCCCAATGCCCGCCGCGTCCTCAACCAGCTCGGCCTCGACAAGGCGATCGCCCAGAAGAGCTTTGAGCCCCACGGCATCGACGTCTATCCGTTCCGCGCCACCAAGCCGCTGGTGACGCTCGAGCTCGGCAACATCATGCGCGAGCGCTTCGGCGCTCCCTACACCGTCATGCACCGCGCCGATCTCGCCGAGGCGCTCTACCGGGCCTGCCGCCGGTTCGCCAATATCGACATGCTGTTCGGCGTGCGCGGCTTCGATGCGGTCAACCACGAGCGCGGCACCTCGATCATCGTCGACGAGGCTAATGGCAATGCCCGCAGCGCCCGCGTCCATGCCTTCATCGGCGCCGATGGCGTCAACTCCGAGACCCGCACCCGCGTGCTCAACGGCCCGGCCTCGACCTATTCGGGCTATGTCGCCTGGCGCAGCACCATCAATGCCGACCTCCTCGCCGGCATCCTGCCCGGCGACCGCACGAGCGTCCTGATGGCGCCGGGCTTCCACATGGTGTGCTATCCGCTGCCGCATCGCCGGCAGTTCAACATCGCACTGTTCGTCAAGGAGAAGCCGTCCCGGCTCAATCCCGATGACCCGCCCAAGGAACCCACCCTCCCCTGGGCCGCGCTGCGGTCAAAGATGCTCGACGCCATCCTCGACGCGGGCAAGGGCAGCTGGGGCTACTGGGTCTGCAACACGGTCGATGCGCCGGTCTGGTCCGACGGCGGGGTCGGCCTCATCGGCGATGCGGCGCATGCCATGTTGCCGTTCCAGGCGCAGGGCGCCGCCATGGGCATCGAGGATGCCGCGATCCTCGCGCCGCTGCTGATGACCGAGCCCGATGCGGCCAGCGCCTTCCGCCGCTATGAGGCAATGCGCCGCCAGCGCGTCGAGCGGGTGCGGAACCTTTCCAACTCGAACGGCTTCGCCTTTCACCTCGAATGGCCATTCACGCTGGCCCGCGACGCGACGATTGCGCTGCAGGGGTCGCGCGGCCATCTCAAGCGGCTCGCCTGGATCTACAGCTATGACGCGGCTCCCGAAGCCACCGTCCCACCGCCCGACCGGGCCCGAGACTTGCACTGAAGCCGCCGCCTGTGTCACCTACCGCCTCTCATTGAAGAAGCCCTATGGCCCCCGCCACAAGAAAAGACTCCCCGCTCACCCTCGCCTGTATCCTCATCACGATCCTTCTGGACATGGTGGGCTACGGCATCATCGTCCCGGTGCTCCCGGAACTGCTGCGCGACCTGACCGGCGGCAGCGTGGCGGAAGCGGCGGTGATCGGCGGCTGGCTGGTCTTTGCCTATGCGGCGACGCAGTTCATCTTCTCGCCCGTACTGGGCAATCTGAGCGACCGCTTCGGCCGCCGGCCGGTGCTGCTGCTGTCGCTGCTCGGGCTCACCTTCGACTACACGATGATGGCCCTCGCCCCGGTGGTCTGGTACCTGTTCATCGGCCGGTTCGTTTCGGGCGTTGCGGGCGCCGCGGTCGCCACCGCCACGGCCTATATGGCCGACATCACCCCACCGCATAAGCGCACGCAGCGCTTCGGCCTGATCGGCGCCGCCTTCGGCCTCGGCTTCATCATCGGCCCGGTGATCGGTGGCGAGCTGGGCGAGTTCGGGCCCAAGGTGCCGTTCATGGCGGCGGCCGCCCTCGCCTTCGCCAACTTCCTCTTCGGCGTGTTCGTGCTGCCGGAATCGCTGTCCAAGCACCATCGCCGCCCGTTCAGCTTCAAGCGCGCCAACCCGTTCGGGGCGCTGCTGTCGCTGAAGCAATATCCGGTCGTTCTCTGGCTGATGCTGGCGCTGTTCATGCTGACCATGGCGGCGCAGGCGTTCCCCTCGGTCTACAACTACTTCACCATCGAGGTGTTCAACTTCTCGTCCAGCCAGATCGGCCGCACGCTTGGCCTATTCGGCATCGTGTTCGCCATCTTCCAGGCCTTCGCCGTCGGCCCGCTGGTCAAGCGCTTCACCGAAACGCCGGTCGTTGCCATCGGCATGCTGGCCGCCGTGGTCGCCTTCGCCGGCATCTCCTTTGTCGGCCCGGACGGCGAGAACCTGATCTATGTCTACATCATCGTGGGCGCCATGAGCGGCCTCGCTGCGCCGGCCATCAATGGCGTGCTGTCCCGCCTCGTGCCCGACAATGCGCAGGGCGAATTGCAGGGCGCCGTGAACGCCGCCAACTCGCTGGCCACCGTTGTTGGCCCGCTCGCCGCGACGCAGATCTTCGCCTATTTCACCCACCACGCGACGTCAGTGCCCTACTTCCCGGGCGCGCCCTTCCTTGGCGCCGCGGCCTTGGTGCTGTGCGGCGTGATCCTGTTCATCGTCGTCGCGTTGCGCTTCGACCTCGGCCACAAGCCCAGCGTCGCCGCGCACCCGAAAGTCCCCGAGATGTCGCCTCCGGGCCAGATGCACATTCCCAATCCGGAAAAAGAAGACCCCGAGCCCTAAGGCGGGCACAAACAAAAAGGCCCGCCGAAGCGGGCCTTTTGCTTATTTGCCGAGCGTCGACGGCCAGGTGCCGTGCTGTTCGCCGGGGCGATCGCTGAGCTCGAAGCCGTGCGCGCCGAAGAAGTCGCGCTGCCCCTGCGTCAGGTTCGCCGTGCCCCGCGCCTGCCGGTAGCTGTCGAAATAGGCGAGCGAGGCGGAGAGGCAGATCATCGGGAACTCGCCGAGCGCCGCCGCCGATACGACGCGGCGCAGCGACTGGTTGGCGTCCTTCATGATCTCGACGAAGTCCGGCACCATCAGCAGATTGTCGGCGCCGCCCTTGGCATAGGCCGCCGACATCTGGTCGAGGAAGCGCGAGCGGATGATGCAGCCGGCGCGCCAGATCTTGGCGATCGTCGCCAGCGGCAGGTTCCAGCCATTCTCCTCGGAGGCCTTGGCCATCACGGCAAAGCCCTGCGCATAGGAGACGATCTTGCCGGCGAGCAGCGCCTTTTCGAGATCGGCGAGCGACACACTGGCCTTGCCCGTGGCGATCTTGCCGTAGACGGCCTCGGCCGCGATGCGCTCATCCTTGCGCGACGAGATCGAACGCGCCGCCACGGCGCCCTCGATGGCAGTCGCCGGCACGCCGAGCTGCTGCGCGACGATGGCCGACCAGACGCCGGTTCCCTTCTGGCCTGCCTTGTCGACGATGAGGTCGACCAGCGGCTTGCCGGTCTTGGGCTCCACCGCCGCCAGCACATGGCCGGTGATCTCGATGAGATAGGAGTTCAGCGCGCCCTTGTTCCATTCGACGAACACGTCGGACGCCTGCTTGGGGCTCATGCCCAGGCCGTCCCGCATCACGCCATAGACTTCGGCGATCATCTGCATGTCGCCATATTCGATGCCGTTGTGGATGGTCTTGACGAAATGGCCGGCGCCGCCTTCGCCCAGATAGGCGCAGCACGGCTCGCCATTGAACTTGGCCGAGATCGCTTCCAGGATCGGCTGGGCGTTCTTCCACTGCTGCTCGGGGCCGCCCACCATGATGGCGGGCCCATGCCGTGCGCCTTCTTCGCCACCCGACACGCCGATGCCGAGATAACCGATGCCCTTGGTCTTGAGATAATCGTAGCGGCGCTGGCTGTCGGTATAGAGCGAGTTGCCGCATTCGAGGATCGCGTCGCCCTGCTCCAGCATCGGCAGCAGCTGTTCGATCATTTCGTCCACGGGCTTGCCGGCCTTGACCATGATGATGATCGAGCGCGGCCGCTTCACCGACTGGATGAACGCCTTGATGTCGGCTTCCGGCACCACCTTGCCGTCCAGGCCCTGCTCCTTGGCGACGACCATGAAGTCGTCGATCTTGGAAGCCGTCCGGTTGTGCACCGCGATGGCATAGCCCTTCTCGGCGATATTCAGCGCCAGATTGGAGCCCATCACGGCCAGCCCGATCAGGCCGATATCGGCAGAAGCCATAAGTATCTCCCCATAAGGATCATTAGCGTTTCTTGCGGCGCTTTTTGCCATGCGGCGGCAGGTAAAGCCACCACAAAGCTATGGCCGTGCTGGCGAAAATGCCCGTATATCTGGCGCATCGCCGCACCCCGCCGCACATAGGAAATTTCCATGGATTCGCTGTCGATGTTCTCGCTTGCCGGCAAGCGAGCCCTGGTCACCGGCTCGAGCCGCGGCATCGGCTTTGCCATCGCCGCGGCCCTCGCGGGAGCCGGTGCCGATGTCATCCTCAATGCCCGCGATACCGTCGCGCTGGGCGACGCCGCGGCAAAGCTCGCCGAGGGCGGCGCGCGTGTCCGCGCCGTGGCCTTCGACGTGACCAGCAGCGACAGCGTGGGCGACGCCGTCGACCATATCGAGACCGAAATTGGCCCCATCGACATCCTCGTCAACAATGCCGGCATGCAGCACCGCGCGCCGCTTGAGGATTTCCCGGAAGACATGTTCGAGCGGGTGATGTCGACCAATGTCAGTTCGGTGTTCATCGTCGGGCAGGCGGTGGCGAGGCGCATGATCCCGCGCGGCGCCGGGCGCATCATCAACATCTGCTCGCTGATGAGTGGCGTGGCCCGCCGCTCGATCGCGCCCTATGCCGCCAGCAAGGCCGCCGTCGCCAACCTGACCCGCGCCATGGCCACCGAATGGGCGCCGCATGGCATCAATGCCAATGGCATCGCCCCGGGCTACTTCAAGACCGAGCTCAATGCGGCCCTCGTGGCCGATCCCGAGTTCACCGCGTGGGTTGAAAAGCGCACGCCGCAGGGCCGCTGGGGCAATGTCGCCGAACTCGGCGGCGCCGCGATCTTCCTCGCCTCCGACGCCGCGAGCTACGTCAACGGCCACATCCTCTATGTCGACGGCGCCTTCATGGCCACGGTCTGAGCCGCTGCAGGAAGGAGGAATGATAGCGCTTTCATTTCTCCCGCAAACATGTCAGACGAGTCTTTCGCCGACCGGCATGGTTCGCTATGAACCCCACCAGTAAATTCCACCCCTCTTCCGGACTGCCCTGCCCTTGAGCCTAGTTCCCGCCCGCATCATCATCGCCATGGGCGTCGCCTCCAGCGGCAAATCGGTCACCGGCAAGTCCATTGCCCGGCGTCTCCACGCCCCGTTCCTTGATGGCGACACCTACCATCCCGTCGCCAACAAGGAGAAAATGCGCGCCGGCATCCCGCTGGTCGATGACGACCGCTGGCCGTGGCTCTCGACGCTGGCCCACGCCCTGCGTGACGCCGCCGACACCAAGGGTGTCGCGGTGGGTGCCTGCTCGGCGCTCAAGCGCAGCTACCGTGACCACCTCGTCAAGGAAGCGGGCGAACCCATCCTTTTCGTCTTCCTCGATGGCAGCGAGGAGCTGATTGCGAGCCGCATGGCCGCGCGCAATCACGAATACATGCCCTCGGCCCTGCTCGGCAGCCAGTTCGCGACCCTCGAAGTCCCCCAGCCGGACGAGAATTTCGTCGCCGTGCCCGTCACGCTCTCGGTCGAAGCCATCGCCGATCGCGTGGCCAAGCTCGTGCCGCACCTGAAATCGTTCAAGCGCAAGCAATAGGAACTTGCGCTTGTCCTCGCGTCCGCCCAGCTATTGAGGGCACACAAGCGAGGGTGCCATGACAGATCAAAGCGTGTCGGCCAGCGCGACGAATGCGTGGTCGATCATCGTCAGGACGGGCATCGTCCACACCGCGACCTATTTCGTCGTCGGGCTCACCGCCTTCTACGCCTTCAACTACACAGCCGAGTTCAGCCAGGGCAGCCTGTCCGCCATCATGCGGCCGACATCCGACCCGTGGGTGGCTGCCGGCCCGCTCTTTCAACCGCTCCGCGGCCTGCTGTTCGGATTTGTCCTCTACCTGCTGCGCGACTCCATCTTCACGCGCCCGCGCGGCTGGCTTGTTGCGTGGGCGACGCTGGCGATCGTCGGCATCCTCAACACCTTCGGGCCGGTCCCCGGTTCGATCGAGGGCGCGATCTACCTCAACCTGCCCTTCGCCTCCCAGTTCGGGCCGGGGCTCATCGAGGTTTTCGTGCAGTCGCTGCTGCTTGCCGCGGGCAGCTGGGCCTGGGTGCGCAATCCGCGCAATGCCTGCAGTTGGGGCTTTTCGATCATCGCGGCCCTCGCCATTCTCGCGGCGCTGGCGGGCATCTTTCTCGCGCCTTACGTGCCCGCCTAGGTGGCTCTCGCCGGAATCCGCTGCGCGGTCGCGATCGAACCGTCTTTGGGAAAGCTCTCGGCCGACATGCCGGCCGGCCAGACTTTCATCCCGGCGACGCAATAGGATTTGATCGAGCGCAGCGCCAGCATCGGGGCCGCCGGCAATATTGGCAGCGACTCGAACGGCGTTTCGATCGGCACGACCGCATCGCCGATGGCGCGGCGGAAGTTGAGATCGCCCTTGAGCACATTGAGGACGTCATCGCCGCTGTCGAGTTCGTCGAGCGGCACGTGATCCATGAACTTTGGCGCCGCCCAGAACACATTGGAGGTGACGCGCAGCTTGCCGCCATCCACCGCCGCCTGCAGCCGATGCCCGAATGCCGTGTTCGGCTTCAGCCGGTCGAACAGGATGATGATGTCGTCGGTCGTGGTGTCCGACACGAACATTGGCAGGTGCTTTACATGCACCACCGCCTCGATCCCCGCCTCGGCCGCGACCGTCGCCAGCACGAGGTCGGCGACGAACTCGCCACCGAAATTGTCGGCGATGATGTTGATGCGGCGCAACCCGGCGGGTTCGATCCGCAGTAATTCGCGGCCCAGATCATGCGCGCTGGCCGGCCCGCTCAGCTGCGACAGATCATGCGCATTGGCATCGAGCGACAGGTTCAGCGCATCGGCCAAAGTGTGAGTCTTCTGAATCGCTTGTTCGGCCCAGTCGATGTGCCGCGTGAGGTCGCGATGCTTGGTCAGCCGGAACGGATCATTGCGCGTTTCGGGGTAGCGCACGGCCTTGAGGATGCGGAAATACAGCCAGTACTCGAAATCGAAGAACGACGCCTCGCTCGGCCGCTTGCCGTTCACGCGGCCCGGCAGCGCCTCCCAGCCGGGCACCGGCCAGGCGGCATAGTCGAGCACCATCGGCGCATCGGCCGCCACCGCCCGTGCGATGGCATGCAGCTGCTTGGCCGCCTCGGCGTCCTGACCTTCTTCGGCAATGCCGATGATGGCGGGCATGCGCCGCGCCAACGCCTCTTTGACATAGTCGGTGTAGCGCGCTGATCTGTCTGCCGAAGCCATGCCCCATCCTAGCGGCTGCAGGCTGCTGCCGGAAGCTGTCAGCCCGCCGATTTAGCGTGCGGCACACAGATCGAAGGAGACAATCATGGCCCGCATCGTCGGCTACATCGCCACCAGCCTTGACGGCTTCATCGCCGACCCGAGCGAAAATTTGCAATGGCTGTTCGACGCGCCGGCGGAGCTTGGCGAGCATCACTACGACAATTTCATCAAGACCATCCGCACCGTCGTCATGGGTCGCACCACCTATGAGTGGCTGGCGAAGTCGGGCACGCCCTGGCCCTATGGCGAGCAGCGCTCACTTGTCGTCACCTCGCGCCCCATAGCCGACCCCGCCGGCCCGCTCGAAACCCGCAGCGACATCGAGGCGCTGATCGCCGAACTCCGCGCCCTCGACGATGGCGATGTGTGGATGCTGGGCGGCGGCCGGTTGCAGATGGCGTTCATGGAGCGCGGCGCCCTCGACGAGATCGAGATTTACATCGCCTCCGCCCTCATCGGCGGCGGCTACCCGCTCTTTCCGCACACCGGCTTCCACGCCACGCCCACGCTACTCTCGGCCAAGATGCTCGGCACCGGCATGGCGCGGCTGCATTACCGCTTCGATCAGAGCGGCGTGTAGGTGACGGTGCCGTCGATCAATTCGTCGAAGCTCGTCCGCCTTCCGCTCCAGAACCGGAGCTCGGGCCGCTCGCCATTCGGCAAATAGTCCACCTCATCCTCCAGACTGTCGGCCAGCCGGATATCGGGGTAGTCACCGCCGCGAAAGATGACAATCAGCATCCTGTCGCTGACGATGTCAGCGGCGAGATCGTGCCCCACCTGCTCCCAGCTTCGGCCCGCTGGGTTCAACGCATCGACATGGACGTGCCATGGCGATTCCTCGAAGCCGACGATGATCGTTTCTGGCCGTGGTGGCTCGATCGCGCGTACCACGAGAAGCGTCAGCTGACCGTCGGGGCTGACATGGCGGGCCAGAACTTCGTTGGTCGCCTCTTCGGTCATGGTGCGGATATGTGCGCGAGGAGCGCCGCCCCGCGTGGCGACAGGCGGTAGCCAATCTCGAGGCTCTCGGTCAGGCCGAGGGTCTTGAGCTTGCGCACCCGCACCTTAAACGGCAGTTGGTCCATGCCCATCCGCTTGGCGAGGCTCGATGCCCGCTTCTCGGGGAACTCGGCGATCAGCGCCAGTGTCGCCCCTGTCCACGGCTCCTTGCCATCGAGCTTCGCGAGCTTGGCCGTCAGCATTGCCAGCTCTGCCGCGTCGGGCAGCTTTTCGCGCAATGCCAGCCGCGGGTCCTCGCCCGCATAGTGCAGCCTCACGCGATAGAGCTGTCCCTCGGGGGCGAGGTACGATGCCAGTTCCTCGCGCGTGCCGATGCCGGCGCGCCTCAGATCGTCGGCGCTCACCGCATCGAGCTCTATCGCCTCGACCAGATCGATCGCCAGCACGCCCCATTCATTGGTCAGCGTGCCACCGGCCTTGACCGTCGGCCGCGTCCAGCGGCGGAACTGGGTGTCGATGTCGCCTGCCTTGATCGCCGCAAAAGTCTCGGGACGGATCAGCATCAGAAGCCGAACGCGTATTGGCCGGTCGGGCTCGCCGCGTGTTCCAGCGCCAGCATCTGCATCTTGGCCGTCACGCCACCGGGCGAGGAGAAGCCGCCGGTCTTGCCGTCGGCGCCGAGTACGCGGTGGCACGGGATCACCAACGGAATGGGGTTCTGGCCCATCGCCTGCCCCACCGCCCGAGACAGCGCCACATCGCCGAGCGTCCGCGCAATCGCCCCATAGGTGGTGGTCACGCCATAGCCGACCTTGAGCAGTTCGGCATAAGCCTGCCGGTGAAACGCCGGCACACCGCTGAGATCGAGCGGTACGTCGGCGAACTCGTCTCTCGCGCCTTCGGCGTAGCGCCTGATCCGCTCGGGCAGATCGGCCAACGCGACGCCGGGCACATCAGCCTCGGCCCCGTCGCGCGAGATCCACTCGATCGTCTGCTCGCGGTCCCGCCCCGGCAGCGCCACGCGGGCGAGGCCGCTGTCGGTCCAGCCGATGCCGAACAGGCCGATGGCGGTATCGACCAGCGCGTAGCGCATCACGCCACCGGGCCGCCCGGCGCAATGAAGGGCGGCGGCTGTGTCGGGGTGCGCGGGTCGGCCCAGTTGGCCGCCTTTTCACCGAGGTCGCGGAATTTCTTGCTGACCTGGCCGATGCGCTCGTCCCAGGCCGGGTCGGGGGTCTGCCCCTCAATGACGCGGAAATAGACATCCATCATCGCGGCGATGGCGAAGGGCTCGATCAGCGCCGCCTTCACCGCCCAGGCAAAGATCAGCGCGAAGATGAAGCCGCCCGCGCCCCAGGCATTGGGGATGAACCACACCAGCAGCGCCGCCGGCGCCAGCATGATGAGGAACACGACGAAGGCCAGCACATAGACGATGATCGTCAGCCACGCGGCGTTCTTCAGCATCACCTTGTAATTCTGCGCATAGAGCACCAGCGCGGTCTGCGCCGACTGCCACGGATTGGTGGCGCGCGTCCGCATCGCATAGCCGAGGATCACCTCGTCCATCAGCCCCACCGCGACGCGCAGGAACGCGCGCACCACGCCCACCAGATTCTGCACGCCCGGGATCGGCAATAGCGACGCGATCCCCTGCAGCAGCCCGAGGATCGCCCCGAGGACGCCCTTGACCAATTGGTCGATGCCGAACAGCACGCTGGTTTCGAGGAAGCGCTCGCGCACGATGCCCGTCGCATAGCTGATCTGGCTCTGCCCCTGCGGAATGCCCCGGCCCTCAAGCAGCTCGACCAGCACGGCGATATGCCCGGCCTTGACGATGTAGAGGATGTATTCGCGCAGGAAATAGATCGCGCCGGCCGTCAGGCCGAAGCCGACGATGCCGCCCCAGGCGACGCTCGAGGCCTGGAAGTCCGCATCACCGAACGCGCCGACGCCCCAGCCGACCCCGGCGCCGACGCCCGTTACCAGCACATAGGCCAGCGCGATGCCGAAATAGACGATCATCCGGAAGACGAGGAAGGGCAGTGTCTGGCCCATGAGGCCCATCGTGCGCCCGATCGAGAAATCCCACATCAGCCAACCTCTTGCCGCGCCGCCGGCACGCCAAGTCTAGGCCGAAGCCCGGCCGGTCGGCAATCCGCCGCCCCTACATGTAGATGACGGCGACCGCCGCGATGACGGCCGGAATGGTCTGCACCATGAGGATGCGCATGCCCACGGTCGCCGCGCCATAAAGTCCGGCCACCGCCACGCAGGCGAGGAAGAACAGCTTTACCGGATCGCCCGCCTCGCCCAGCCAGATGCCCCAGATCAGCCCGGCGGCGAGAAAGCCGTTATAGAGCCCCTGATTGGCGGCCAGCACCTTGGTAGATTTCGAGAATTCCGCCGTCATGCCAAACGCCTTCCGGCCCCGCTCGGTGTCCCACATGAACATCTCGAGCACGAGGATATAGACGTGGATGGCGGCCACGAAGCCAGTGAGGATGCTGCCGATCATGCGGCCAGCATCGCGCAAATCGGCGCAAACGAAAAGGCCGTCCCATTGGGCCGGCCTTTTTGTCGTAAGCTGAGCGTGAGATCAGTTACGGCGCTGAGGGTGTCGTTACGTCCTCAGCGTTTCAGTGCATCACGGACAGCCTCTTTGGCTTCGCCCACCTTGCCCTGAATCTTGCCTTCGGCCTTGTCGAGCTTGCCGTCGGCCTGGAGCTTGGCATCGCCGGTCAATTTGCCGGCGGCGTCCTTGATCGCGCCACGGGCCTGCTTGGCGGCGCCTTCAACCTGATCCTTGTGCATTTCATACCTCCGAATATTTGCTTCGGGGGGGAACGGGGATCCCGGCGCCGGGGTTCCCCTTTCCAACATTAATTCCGCACGATCAGCCGTTTAGCCGGCCATCCGTGCGGCATAGGCCTTCATCGCGCCGCTCAGATAGTTCGCAAAGCCCGGCTCGACCGTCTCGAACCGCGTCACGAAATCCGGATGCGACACATAAAGGTCCGCGAGCCCGGCATAGGCCGCCGGCGGACACGGCTTGTCCCAGGCGAACTCGATCCATTTGAGGTGCCGCGCCAGCGCCGGATCGAGGGCCGTCGAGTCCATCGCCACGCCGCGCCGCAGCCCTTCGGCAAGACCCTGCTCGATGTCGTGCAGTTCGACATTGAGCTTGTCCATCTCGTCCTTGCTCATCTTGGCGAACTTTTGGCGGCTCTGCTCGATCCGCTCGGGCATGTCGCCGCCATATTTCTCGACCAGCCAGGCTTCGTATTCGGCCTGCTTTTCGGCCGAGATACCCTTGTACAATTCTGCGTTTCGCATCGCGCTTTCTCCGTTCAGATCGGCGATCGTGCGGTCGATCGTCCGGACCAGTCGGGCGTAACGCTGCGCTTCGGCCGCGAGCTTTTCGCGCTGCAGGCGCAGCGCCTCCAGCTGGTCGAATTTCGGGTCATCGAGGATGGCCCTGATCTCGCCCAGCGGGATGTCGAGCTCGCGATGGAGCAGGATCTGCTGCAGCCGCAGCAATTGTTCCCGCCCATAATAGCGATAGCTGTTACGTCCGATCGACGCGGGCGTGAGAAGGCCGATTTCGTCATAGTGGTGCAGCGCCCGGACCGATACGCCGGAAATCTTCGCCACCTGTTTGACCGTCAGCATTTTCATTCGTCCTGCGCCTCCGCCGGACAAGCAGATAGTCCCTCACGCTGCGTGAGGGTCAAGCGCGGCCGCAAAGATTATTGGCAGCCGGCCAGCACTGTCTCGATCGCGGCGCGCGACCCGGCCAGCGTAAAAGTCTGCGGCGGCACACCCGGATCGCTGCTGCGGATCAGCAAATCGTTGCCGCCCTCGAGCAGGCCGATGATCTTGTCGTTCTTGCCGAAATAGGCGCCGAACGCGCCATCCATTGCCTCATATTGCATGGCGAGCGTGATCTCTTCCTGCTCGGTCGAGAAGGTGAAATCGACGCTGAGGTCCGGCGCGCCGATATCGACGGTGGGCAGATAGCGCAGCCCCGCCTCCGTGCCGCAGATGAAGCTCAGCCGCGGCACCCACACATTGGGCGCCTCGGACTCGACATAGGCCGTCAGCAGCGGCCCGCCTTCATCCTCGACCATCTCGGCCACCCAGCCGGCAGCATTCGCCGCCGATGCGAGGGTCATGAACAGGACGGCAAGCAGCAGTCGATGCATGGAAATCTCACTCGGTTGGTGCGTCGCCCAGATAGCTCACCTCGATACGCTGAAAGAGCGGACCCTCTTTCATCGTGCCGAGCCATTGGCGGAACTCTGCAACATCCCTGAAGCCGGCCTTCTTCGCCTCGGCCGCCGTGACATCGTCCGGCGACAGATCGTCGATCCGCCCGATCCTGAGCAACCCGACCTTCGTCTTCAGCGTCCCGCCGGCCTTCACCGATGGCCGCGTCCAGCGCCGGAACTGCAGACTGATCTCGCCGGCCTTGATGGCGTCGAGCACTTCGCGTTTGATCATCATGCCGAATGCTTAGGGCCGATCCGCCCGCCCGGCAACCCGAGGAGACACCGATGCCCGCCCCCATTTTCGCCCAGCCCAGTGACGGCACCATCGTCCAGCTTGCCGGCTCCACCCGCCGCGTCATCCTCGAACTGCCCGAATTGATGCTGGTCGAATTCGTGTTCGAAAAAGGCGGCGTCGGTGCCCTCCACAGCCACCCGCACGTCCAGTCAAGCTACGTCGCCGAGGGCGTCTTCGACGTCACCATCGACGGCGTCACCCAGCGCCTCGCCGCCGGCGGCGCCTACATCGTGCCGAGCGGGCTGGTGCATGGCGTCGTCGCCCTCGAACCCGGCCGCCTCATCGACAGCTTCACCCCAAGACGCGACGATTTCCTGTAGCTGGTGCGGGCGGTGGGACTCGAACCCACACGGGGATACCCCCTCGGGATTTTAAGTCCCGTATGTCTACCATTCCATCACGCCCGCGCGCGTCTGCCTTTCCCATGCTGGGGCGCAAAACTCAAACGCTGACGAAAAGCCTGACGCCAGGTGACAGGCTAAGTCTGCCATTCTCCCGCTACGCAAAGGAGAATGCCATGCAGTTCGTCGACCGCTACCCGATCATCGTCACCGACGCCTTCCCCGCCTGCCGCGATTTCTGGGTCCGGCATTTCGGCTTCAATCTGGTCTTCGAGAACGACTGGTTCGTCTACCTGCAGGCCGACGGCGCCAGCATCGCCTTCATGTCGCCGGCCCACCCCTCCTCGCCGCCCGGCCCAGAGCCCTACGGTGCCGGCATCAGCATGGAACTCGAAGTCGCCGACGCCACAGCCGCCCTCGCCGAACTGCGCGCCACCGGCCGCGAGCCCGACTATCCGCTGACCGACGAAGCCTTCGGCCAGCGCCGCTTCAGCGTGAAGGACCCGTCGGGCCTGTGGGTGAACATCGTCCAGCAGTTGGCGATGCCGGCCTGAGCTAGTCGTCCACCAGCAGCTTCTGATCCAGTGGCAAGAAGGCTACTTTGCCGTCGATCAGATCGTCGATCTCCACGGCCGCGCCACTCCAGAAGCGCAGCTGCCACTTTTCGTCGTTGGATTTGAAGTCGATTTCCGTCTCGAGATCGCCAAGAATCCGGATGTTCTGGTCTTCGGCCTCCGTTCCGGGGGGCGTCCAGACCTCCACGACCACGACGAGACGATCAGCCAACAGATCGGCGGTAAGGCCGCGCAATTTCTCCTCGTCCTCGCCCGCGCGCTGCAACTGGTCAGGGTGGATGTGCCAGAACGAGTCTTCGAAGCCGGCGGCGTAGCCATTCACGCCATCGGCCTCGCGATAGCGCTCGACGCGCCATGTCAGCCTGCCATCCGGGCTGACATGGCGCGCAAGGATCTCGAAGGAGGCGTCGCCGCTCAGTCCGTGCCGCCCGAGATCGGCGCCACATAGGTAAAATCGAGGTCCCACGGGAAGAAGATCCAGGTGTCCTGGCTGACTTCGGTGATGAACGTGTCGACCATCTCGCGGCCCTTGGGCTTGGCGTAGACCGTCGCAAAATGCGCGCCGGGCAGCATTTCGCGGACCACGCGGGCGGTGGCGCCGGTATCGACCAGATCGTCGACGATCAGCACCTTCTTGCCGGCCTTGGCCGCGTCGATGATCTCGGTCGCAATGCCCTTCAGCACCTTGATGCCGCTCTGGTTCTGGTGGTCGTAGCTCTTCACCGACACGCATTCGATGGTGCGGATGTTGAGTTCGCGCGCCACGATCGCCGCCGGCACGAGGCCGCCGCGGGTGATGGCGACGCAGGCCTCGAACGGGCCCTCGGCGCTGAGCCGCCAGGCCAGCGCGCGGCTGTCGCGATGGAACTGGTCCCAGCTGACGGGGAAGGATTTCTGGCTCGACTGGCTCATGGGTCTGTCTCTTGGCTCAATAGGGATCGGGGTCGGGAAGGCCGGCGCGCCGGTGCTCGGCGGCCACCATTTCGTGGACGGCGGTCGCCGCCATGGCGAGCCGCAATTGATCGGGCGAACGCAGCACCAGTTCGGTCAGCACCGTGCCGTCGCCCATGCGGGGATAGGAGCCCATCTTCACGTCGGGAAAGCGCTCCTGCAGCGCCGCCAGCGGGCCGCCGATATTGCCCTCGCCCACCCGCGACTTGACGGTGATCGAGTGCACCTTGCGGCCGCCTTTGAGCGTTGGCGCGATGGATTCGAGCATGGCGCGCATGATCACGGGCACGCCCGCCATCACATGCACATTGCCGATGCGAAAGCCCGGCGCGGCGCTCACCGAATTGACGATCAGGCTCGCCCCCTCGGGAATGCGCGCCATGCGCAGCCGCGCTTCGTTTGGCTCGATGCCGCGATCCTTCCAGCGCGCCTCGAGCATGGCCCGCGCCTCCGGATTGATCGGCAGCGCCACGCCGAACGCCTTGGCGATGGCATCGGCGGTGATGTCGTCATGGGTCGGGCCGATGCCGCCGGTGGTGAACACATAGGTGTAGCGGGCGCGCAGCGCGTTCACGGCGGCGACGATATCGTCCTCGATATCGGACACCACCCGCACTTCCATCAGGTCGATCGCGAGGTCGGTGCAGAAGTCGGCGGTCGCGCCGATATTCACGTCCTTGGTCCGGCCGGACAGGATTTCGTCGCCGATGACGACAAGTGCGGCGGTAGGGTTTCGGGCTTCGGACATGGCGACCGGCGGGTGCAAAGGCTTCAATTGCCCGGCACAGGGCCAAAAATCAACGGTTAGCAGCGGGTTTGCAACAGGCGCGAGGCCGCCGGTTGACTTACCCGGCGGCACGGCGCTCTCCTCATCAATACTTCGGGCGACTTGGGCGCAGAAGATGAGCACTCCAGACTGGCTGCAACGCGTACGGAACGGCGAGCCTTTTACTGTGCCGGATGCCGAATTCCTGCAGGCCGTTTTTGCCGCCCACCCCAAGATCGCCACCTATACGAGCGACCGGATCACCAGCCTTGAGGCAATGCAGGCAGCCCTGCGTGAGCTGTTCGGGCGCGTCGGCGAAGGGGTGGTCGTCGCCCCGCCCCTGTTCGTCGATGTCGGCTTCAACATCGAGATCGGCGATGGCACCTTCATCAACACCAATGTGACGCTGCTCGACACCTATCCCATCCGCATCGGGTGCCGGGTGCTGATCGGCCCCAATTGCGCGTTCTACCCCGTCGGCCATCCGGTACGGGCGGCCGACCGCTTCATCCGGGCACCCGACGGTTCGGCAACGGCCCAAATCACCTCCGGGGCGCCGATCACCATTGAGGACGAGGTCTTCATCGGCGGCAGCACCATCGTCCTGCCGGGCGTCACCATCGGCGCACGGACCACCATCGGGGCGGGCTCGGTGGTCACCAAATCCATCCCGTCCGACGTTTTTGCCGCGGGCAATCCCTGCAAGGTGATCCGGCCACTCTGAGCGCGGCCTTCCAAAAGCGTCATTGAGCGACTATTTCTGACGGTAACGCCGGAAAGCCTGACAAAATGATCACTTATGTAGATGCCGAGACCAAGGGCCGCCGCACTGCGGGGGTCATTCCGCTGCATGGCGAGGCCGGGTTTGCCGGCATGCGGAAGGCCGGCGCCCTGACGGCGCAGGCGCTCGATCTGCTCGTCGAGCATGTGAAGCCCGGTGTCACTACCGCGTTCCTCGACCAGCTCGCTTATGATTTCGCCATGGACCACAAGGCGATCCCGGCGACGCTGTTCTACAAGGGCTACCGCCACTCGATCTGCACCTCGATCAACCATGTGGTCTGCCACGGCATCCCCGAGGACCGGCCGCTGCGCGAGGGCGACATCGTCAATGTCGACCTGACCCTCATCGTCGACGGCTGGTACGGCGACAGCTCGCGCATGTATGCGGTGGGCGAGATTTCGCGGAAGGCCGAGCGGCTGATCGAAGTCACCTATGAATCGCTCTATGCCGGCCTCGCTGCGGCCAAGCCCGGCAACACCACGGGCGACATCGGCGCTGCCATCCAGGCGCATGCCGAGGCCGAGCGTACCTCGGTCGTGCGCGACTTCGTCGGCCATGGCGTCGGCCAGCTGTTCCATGACGAGCCCAACATCATGCATTTCGGCGTGCCGGGCACCGGCGTCGAGCTCAAGCCGGGCATGATCTTCACCATCGAGCCGATGATCAATCTCGGCCGCCCGCATGTCAAAATCCTGTCCGATGGCTGGACTGCCGTAACCCGCGACCGCACGCTCAGCGCGCAGGCCGAGCACTCGATCGGCATCACCGAGACCGGCCACGAGATCTTCACCCTGTCGCCGCGCGGGCTGTTCAACCCGCTCCATCCCGGCGAGCAGGCGGCGTGAGCGATAAGGCCAAACCGTCGGCAGACGGCTTGGCCGAGGCCAGCGCCATCGACCTCAAGGCCGGCCATCGCGACCGCGTCCGCCAGCGCTTCAACAAGGTGGGCGGCGACGCCTTCTCCGACGCCGAACTGCTGGAGGCGGTGCTGCACCTCGTCATCCCGCGCCGCGATACCAAGGACATGGCAAAACTCCTGCTCCGCCGCTTCGGCACCTTCTCCGGGGTGCTCGCGGCCCCCCCTGCCCAGCTCGAAGAGTTCGAAGGCCTCGGCGCCACGACCGTCACCAGCCTCAAGATCATCCTCGCCGCTGGCCAGCGTTTCGCCCATGATCAGGTGGACCGCACGCAGCCCATCCTCAGCTCCTGGAGCGAGTTGATCGACTATTGCCGCGCCGCCATGGCCTTCGAAAACATCGAGCAGTTCCGCATCCTTTTTCTCGACAAGAAGAACCGGCTCATCGCCGATGAAGTGCAGCAGCGCGGCACGGTCGATCACACGCCCGTCTATCCGCGCGAAGTCATCAAGCGCAGCCTCGAACTCAGCGCCACCGCGCTCATCCTCGTCCACAACCACCCCTCGGGCGACCCTGCCCCCTCGACCGCCGACGTGCAGATGACCCGCCAGATCATCGACGTCGCCAAGCCCCTCGGCATCACCGTCCACGACCACATCATCATCGGCAAATCGGGGCACGCCTCGATGAAGGGGCTCAGGCTCATCTGATGGTCTGGGTCGTGCTTGTGCCGGCGGGCCTGCTGCTCGCCTATCTCATCGGTGGCGTCGTCTTGTTGCAGCGGCTGCTGACGCCGGGCGGCGTCGACTGGAGCGGCGCGAACAATCCGAACCCGCCCAAGGACCCGCTGGTCCTCAACTACCGCGGCGATCCCAGAACGGCGTTCGGGTTCGACTTCACCACCATCCAGTACATGACCGAGCATGGCCCTGCCGAGGCGTGGCTGGTGCCGGCGCGCGAGCCGTCGCCGCTCTGGGCGATCTATGTGCATGGCATTGGTGGCCTGCGCGAGAATGGCTACAAGCAGCTCTCGGTGCTGCACGAAGCCGGCATCCCGACCCTGCTCATCACCTATCGCAACGATCGCGGCGCCCCCGCCTCGCCCAACCGGCTCTACAGCTTCGGCCTTACCGAATGGCGCGACCTCGACGCGGCGATCGGCTGGATGCAGTCGCGCGGCGCGCAGCGGATCGTCCTAGTCGCGGAATCGATGGGCGCCGCCATCGCCGGCCAATATCTGACGCATGCGGCCGACATTTCGGCCATCGCCGCCCTCGCCCTCGACGCGCCCGCTCTCGACTTCCCGTCCATCCCCGCCGGCATCCTCGGCCGCTACCACGCGCCCTTCGCTACGGCCACGGCCGCCCTCGGCATCGGCGCGCTAAAACTGTTCACCGGCACCGATCTCGCGACGGCCAACTGCATGGACGCCGTCGCCCGCTTCGAGCGGCCGCTGTTTCTCGCGCACGGTACCGGCGATTTGCTCGTCCCCCTCGCGCAATCGGAGGAACTGGTCGCGCGCCGCACCGCGCCCACGGTCTTCATCCAGACCGGCGCGACGCACCTGCACTCCTTCAACGAAGACCCAGCCCGCTACCGCGCAGCCTTCCTCGGCTTCCTCGACGGCCTCAGCCGAAACTCTGGAGGATCGGGAACGTCTCGAGGAACCAGTAGCTGATGCGGGTGAACTGGCCGGTGATGAACAGCAGGCCGGTGATCACCAGCAGCCCGCCCATCACCTTTTCGACCGTGCCGAGGTGCTTGCGGAAGCTTGAGAAGAACGTCAGGAACGGGCCGATGGCGATGCCGGCCAAGAGGAATGGCACGCCGAGGCCGAGCGAATAGACGCCGAGCAGGCCCGCGCCGGCCCAGGCCGTATCCTGCACCGCCGCCACCGACAGGATCGCCGCCAGCACCGGCCCGATGCAGGGCGTCCAGCCAACCGCGAAGGCCAGTCCCAGCAGGAAGCCGCCCAGCGGCCCCGAGGCAACGCCCGGTCCCTGATGGCGCAATTGCCGGTCGAGCAGGCCGATGCGCATCACGCCGAGGAAATGGAGGCCCATCGCGATGATGAACAGCCCGGCGATCGGCGTGATGATCGGCAGCGCCTGCCGGAACGCCTGGCCGAAGGCCGTCGCCGTGGCGCCGAAGGTGATGAAGACGATCGAAAAGCCGAGGATGAAGAACAGCGAGGTAAAGACGCTCTTCCGCCAGATCACCCCGGCCGTCGCCCCGTCGGCGCGCAGCTGGTCGAAACTCGAACCCGACATGTAGGTGAGGTACGGCGGCACCAGCGGCAGCACGCACGGGCTCAGAAAGCTCAGCACGCCGGCGCCAAAGATCAGCGGAAACGACAACCCGTTCATGGGGCCTCTTGATACAGCGAAAGCCCGCTCAAGCAAGCCGCCCGGCGCCAACTCCTTGTGATCGGGCGCGGCTCAGCGCCGCACCGGCAGGCCGAACAGCAGCGCTTCCCCCAGCCGCGTCTCGCTGGTGCCGGCCCCACCCACGGCGAGGCCGCCGCGCAGCAGGTGGCGTTCGAGCGCGCCGACCGCGCCCGGCAGTTCATGGCCGGTGCGGTGGTCGGGCTCAATCGGGCGCCGCGTCCGGGCCGGGCCGCCGAACAGGCCGGCAAGCAGTTTTGCGCTCATCTCAATGCTCCTTGGGTGCGGCGGGCAATCTGGCGGTCCCGCCAGCGCGTCGCATCATCCGTTCGGTGCAAATCAGCGGGCGAGCGGTCCGGCGAAGCCGGCGAGCAGTTTCACGAGGTCGGCCTGCCGGGAGGTGCCGGTCTTGCTGAAGACGCGCTGCAGATGCGATTTCACCGTCGCCTCGGCGATGCCCAGCGCTTCGGCGGTTTCGGCCACGCCGTCCGCCTGGACGATGGTCATGAACACCCGCAACTCACTGAGCGTCAGCCCGAAGGTGCGGGCCACCAGTTCGGGCGCCGCCGGCGCATGCAATTGCGCCCGGTGGACGAACACCGCCGCCGCCGCGGCATAGCGGGTCACGCCATCGCGCCGCGCCCCGGCCAGCGGCAGCACATGCGCGGCAAAACGCTCGCCCTCGCGGCTTTCGATGCCGATCGAGACCCCTTTGCCGCCCACGGCGCTGTCGCCAGCGCCACTCAGCGCCACCGCATCCTTCAGCGTCTCGGCCGCCGCCGAATCCGGCGTCGCGAGCCGCCCATGCCGCGCCACCACGGCATCGCCCGACTCGATCATCTGCAAGCCGGCCTGGTTGGCGTGCAGCACGCGGCCCGTCGCATCGACGAGGAACAGCCCGGCGCTCAGCCCGTCCAGGGCGTCGCCGAGGCTCGTGGCCTTCGCCTGCCCGGCCTCGATCACCGCGCCGATCAGCACCGCCCGCCGGATATGCGGCACGATCTGGCGCATGCGCTCGCGCATCCGCCCATCCACCACGCCGTGACGCTCATGCCGGAACACGCCGAACAGCACGGCCGACGCGCCGCCGCGCCGGTCGATCGGCGCCGACAGGAGATCAACGATGCCCTGCGGCATCGCCCATTCGCGATAGAACCGGCTCTGCCGGAACTCGTCGAAATCGAGGATGTCGGCGGTCGAGATGGGCTGTTCGAGTTCGGCGAACAGATGCCCGGCCGTCGCCGGGTCGAGCGGCGCATAATGGGTGAAATAGCTGAGCTTGGCCTCGTCGCTGACCATGCCATCGTCGAAGAACACGCCGCCCGAAATGCCGGTCAGTGTCTTTTCGTAGATCGCGGCAGAATGGCCGCCGACATAGTCGCGCGCGCCCCCGAGCGCCACGCGCCACTGGGCGGGGTCGAGTGCCGCGTCATAGATCGTGCCGATCAGTGCCGACAGCGTATCGCCGTCCTCGTCCTTCGGCCTGATCACGCCGCCCCCGTAACCAGATTCCATCGTTCCCTCCGAGATTCCGGCGGGTGCGACCTATCCGGGCGCAGATGAAGGCAGGCTGAACGGGAAGCGGCGAATTGTACGGGCGACCGTTAGCCCCGGCGCGCCGCCTCGATCGCCGCGACGTCGATCTTTTTCATCTGCATCATCGCCTCGAAGGCCCGCTTGGCTTCTTCCCCGCCCGCCTGCATCGCCTCGGTCAACGCCTTGGGCGTGATCTGCCACGAGACGCCCCAGCGGTCCTTGCACCAGCCGCATTGGCTCTCCTCGCCGCCGTTGCCAACGATGGCATCCCAATATCTGTCGGTCTCGGCCTGGTCGTCGGTGGCGATCTGGAACGAGAACGCTTCGCTGTGCTTGAACACCGGTCCGCCATTGAGACCGATGCAGGGAATGCCGAACACCGTGAACTCCACCGTCAGCACGGCGCCCGCGCTGGTCGAGGGATTGTCGGAGGGAGCGGTCCGCACCGCCTGGATGGCGCTGTCGGGAAACAGCCCGGTGTAAAACCGCGCCGCCGCCTCGGCCTCCGTGTCGTACCAGATAGTGACGGTGTTCTTGGGGATGGACATGGCTCACTCCTCGGCAGGTCGGGCCGCCTGGCCCGTCCCGTCGAGAATGCGTTCATTGTCGCAGACGTTCCACCCCTAGTGGAACTGCGCCGTCTCCGTGGATTCGGCCATTGCCGTGGTGGCGCTTGCGCCGCTGCTCACCGTCATCGCCACCGCATCGAAATAGGACGTGCCCACTTCGCGCTGGTGCCGCGTCGCGGTGAAGCCGTGCGGCTCGGCCGCGAACTCGGCCTGCTGCAGTTTCGAGTAGGCCGCCATGCCATCCGCCGCATAGTTGCGCGCCAGCTCGAAGGTGGTGAGGCTCAGATTGTGGAAGCCCGCCAGCGTCACGAACTGGTATTTGTAGCCCATCGCCCCCAGCTCGCGTTGGAAGGTCCGCATCTGCGCCTCGTCCATATGCTTGGCCCAATTGAATGAGGGCGAGCAATTATACGCCAGCATCTGCTCGGGATGCGCCTTGCGCACCGCTTCGGCAAAGCGCCGCGCCTCACCCAGATCGGGCTTTGACGTCTCGCACCAGATGAGGTCGGCATAGGGCGCATAGGCAATGCCACGCGCGATCGCCGCGTCGATGCCGCCCCTGAGCACATAGAAGCCTTCGCTGGTCCGCTCGCCGGTGATGAACGGCCGGTCGGCCTCGTCGATATCGGAGGTGATGAGCCGCGCCGCCTCGGCATCGGTGCGCGCCATGATCAGCGTCGGCACATCGAGCACATCGCTTGCCAGCCGCGCCGCGTTCAGCGTGCGGACGAACTGGTTGGTCGGCACCAGCACCTTGCCACCCAGATGTCCGCACTTCTTTTCGGACGCCAGCTGGTCCTCGAAATGCACCGCCGCGGCGCCCGCTTCGATCATCGACTTCATCAGTTCGAACACATTGAGCGCACCGCCGAAGCCGGCCTCGGCGTCGGCAATGATCGGCACGAAATAGTCGATCGCGTCCTTGGCGACGCCATCCGCCTGCTCCATCGCCTGGATCTGGTCGGCGCGCTGCAGCGCCTTGTTGATGCGCTTGACCACGGCGGGCACGCTGTCGACCGGATAGAGGCTCTGGTCGGGATACATGTTGCCCGACGAATTGGCGTCGGCCGCGACCTGCCAGCCGCTCAGATAGATCGCCTTCAGCCCCGCCTTCACCTGCTGCACTGCCTGGTTGCCGGTGAAGGTGCCGAGCGTCGGCACGAAGTCCTCGCTGTGCAACAGCTCCCACAGGCGCCGCGCCCCATGCGCCGCGAGGGTCTGTTCGACGCGGAGCGAACCGGCGAGCCGCGCCACGTCGGCCGGCGTGTAGGTGCGGGCGATGTTGCGCCAGCGGTCGGGCGCCCATGACGGCGCGGCGAATTGATCCGGCAAGCGGGGCTTGTCGAGCATTGGAATTCTCCTCGGTGGGATTGGGTCAGGCGTGGATGGTGCGCTGGAAGGTCGCGGCGACCATGCCGTCGCCCCGCAGCAGATCGGCACTCTTGCCTTCGATCACCACGGCGATGTGGTGCCGGCCGATCTTGCCGGCGATGGTGAAGCCCTGGGCGCCAAGTCCGCGCTTGGCAAACTGGGCCATCGCCTCGGCGGCGGTGGGAGCGACGATGGTCAGATATTCGACGGCTGAACTATGCGAATGGCTCAATTGCGCCTCCTCGTTTCCTGATGTAAATCTTTTACAGGAACGCGCAGAACGCAATCAAAAAGCCAGTATCCGGCTGTAAACCGGTCAATCGTGTCAAACGATACTGGGCTGATTGTAAAGTCTGTAAAGAGGAGGCGGCTGTGGCGGACGAAGAAGTCGAGATCGGCGGGCGCATCCGGCGCCTCAGGCGCAATCGCCGCCTCAGCCAGTCGGACCTCGCCGGGGCCCTGGGCATTTCGGCGAGCTACCTCAACCTCATCGAGCACAACCGCCGCAAGGTCACGGTCAATCTGCTGTTCTCGATCGCCGGCCATTTCGGCATCGAGCCGGGCGAGCTGGTCGATGGCGACGAGGCCCGGCTGGCGGGCCATCTCATGGAAGCGCTGGCCGACGAAATCTTCGCCGACAGCGACATGACCAATCTCGAAGTCCGCGACCTCGCCCACGCCAATCCGGCGGCGGCGCGGGCGATGCTGACGCTCTACGACCGCTTCCAGGCGCTGAAGGCCCGCCCGGCCGCCACGGGTCCGGCGCCGATGGAGGAATATCACCGCGCCACCGAGGCGATCTCGGACTTCCTCGAACTCAACGCCAACCACTTCCCGCTGCTCGAAGAAGCCGCCGAGCGTATCCGCGCCGAGATCGACTTCAGCGACGACAATTTCGACACCGGCGCCCGCGCCTATCTGTTCAACGTGTTCGGCATCGGCGTCCGCCTCGCCTCGCTGCCGGCAGGCATCGTCCGGCAGTTCGACGCGGCGCGGCGCGAATTGCTGCTGTCCGACCTCGCCTCCCCGGCCACCGCGCGCTTCCTCGTCGCCCAGCAGATCGCCGCCCTCGCGGCGCAGCGCGAGATCGAGACCGTGCTGGCCGAGGCCGACCTGCCCGAAGCCGACGCGCCCGCCCTCGCCCGCAACGTGCTCGGCGCCTATGTGGCGGCGGCGCTGGTCATGCCCTACGCTCCCTTCCTCAAGGCCTGCCGCGACTATCGCTACGACATCGACCGGCTTGGCCATCGCTTCGGCGCCAGCTTCGAGCAGATCTGCCACCGCATGACGACGCTGCAGCGCAAGGGCGCCGCCGGCATCCCGATGCATCTCGTTCGCACCGATATCGCCGGCAATATCTCGAAGCGCTTCTCGCTCTCGGGCATCCATATCCCGCGCCATTCCGGCGCCTGCCCGCGCTGGAACGTCTACGCCGCCTTCCTCAGCCCCGAACGGCTCAACATCCAGATCTCGGAAATGCCGGGCGGGGCGCGCTATTTCTGCGTCGCCCGGACCGTGTCCAAGGGCGCCTATCGCTACAATGCGCCGGTCCGCCACCTCGCCATCGGCATCGGCTGCTCCATCACCCATGCCCGCGAGCTGGTCTATGCCGACGGCATGGACCTCGAAAGCGACAATCAGATCGTGCCGATCGGGGTTTCCTGCCGCATCTGCCCCCGCATGGAATGTGGCCACCGGGCCCATCCGCCGGCCAATCACCGGATTGTCCTCGACGAAACCAGCCGCCCGGAATCGCTGTACGCACGGATGCTCTGACTTTCGTGCTCTTGCCCCCCGGCCCGGTGGCGGCTAAGGCGGTTCCGTTACCCGCTCCAGCATCGTCGAGGCCGCATGCCCCAATCCGTCCGCATCGCGCCGTCCATCCTGTCCGCCGATTTCTCCCGGCTGGGTGAGGAACTGGCCGCCATCGAGGCCGCCGGGGCCGATTACATCCATATCGATTCGATGGATGGGCATTTCGTGCCCAATCTCAGCTTCGGCCCGGTCGTGCTGCAATGGCTCCGGCCGCTGACCAGGAAGATCCTCGACTGCCATCTGATGATCGCCCCGGTGGACCCCTACATTGCCGCCTTCGCCAAGGCCGGCGCCGATATCATCACGGTCCATGCCGAGGCCGGCCCGCACCTCCACCGCTCGCTCCAGGCCATCCGCGCCGAGGGCAAGAAAGCGGGCGTCGCGATCAATCCGGCAACGCCCGTGTCCGCCCTCGAACATGTCATCGACGACATCGACCTGCTGCTGGTCATGAGCGTCAATCCGGGCTTTGGCGGCCAGGCCTTCATCCCGGAGGCCGTCACCAAGCTCAAGCAGGCCAAGGCGCTGATCGGGGGCCGCAAGATCGACCTCGAGGTCGATGGCGGCATCAATGCCGAAACCGCGGCGCTCGTCGCCAAGGCCGGCGCCAATGTCCTCGTTGCCGGCAATGCCGTGTTCGCCGGCAATGACGCAAAAACCTACAAGCCGCGGATCAAGGCGATCCGCGACGCCGCCACGACAATCCGAGTGTGAGCCGATGATCCCGCGTTATTCCCGCCCCGACATGGTGGCCATCTGGTCGCCCGAGACCCGCTTCCGCATCTGGTTCGAGATCGAGGCGCACGCCACTTTCGCCCTCGCCGATCTGGGCGTGGTGCCGCGCGAAGCCGCGCAGACCATCTGGGACAAGGGCAGCGTTGCGACCTTCGATGTGGCGCGCATCGACGAGATCGAAGCCACCACCAAGCATGACGTCATCGCCTTCCTGACCCATCTCAGCGAGATCGTCGGCCCCGAGGCGCGGTTCGTGCATCAGGGCATGACCTCGTCCGACGTGCTCGACACGACGCTCGCCGTGCAGCTGGCGCGCGCCAGCGACATCCTCCTCGCCGATATCGATGCGCTGCTCGCCGCGCTTGAGCGCCGCGCCAGGGAGCACAAATACACCATCACCATCGGCCGCTCGCATGGCATCCATGCCGAGCCGACCACCTTCGGCATCAAGCTCGCCGAGGCCTATGCGGAGTTCGCGCGCAATCGCGAGCGCCTCGTCGCCGCCCGCAAGGAGATCGCCACCTGCGCCATCTCGGGCGCCATCGGCACCTTCGCCAATATCGACCCGTCGGTCGAAGCCTATGTGGCGGAGAAACTCGGCCTTGCCGTTGAGCCGGTCTCGACGCAGGTGATCCCGCGCGACCGCCACGCCATGTACTTTGCGACGCTCGGCGTCATCGCTTCCTCGATCGAGCGCCTCGCCACCGAGATCCGCCATTTGCAGCGCACCGAAGTGCTCGAGGCCGAAGAGTTCTTCTCGCCCGGCCAGAAGGGCTCGTCGGCCATGCCCCACAAGCGCAACCCGGTGCTCAGCGAAAATCTCACCGGCCTTGCCCGCCTCGTGCGCGGCATGGTCGTGCCCGCGCTCGAAAACGTCGCGCTCTGGCACGAACGCGACATCTCGCACTCCTCGGTCGAGCGCATGATCGGCCCTGACGCGACGGTGACGCTCGACTTCGCGCTCGCCCGCCTCACCGGCCTCATCGACAAGCTGCTCGTCTATCCCGAGAACATGAAGCGCAACCTCGATCTGCTTGGCGGCCTGCACAATTCGCAGCGCGTGCTGCTCGCCCTCACCCAGGCCGGCATGAGCCGCGAAGAGTCCTATGCGGCGGTGCAGCGCAACGCCATGCAGGTCTGGCAGATGCGGGGCGACCGCAGCGGCCAATTCGCGAGTCTTTTGAAGGCCGACGCCGAAGTTGCTCAGAAACTGAATCCGGCGCAGATCGACGCCATGTTCGATGATTTCTATCATCTCAAGCATGTCGACGCGATCTTCGAGCGGGTCTTCGGGTCCGACGCGTGAGCATCGTCTACGCGCAGGAGCAGGCGCTGAGCGTGGCGGACTATTGCGCCGTTCTAGCCAGCACCTATATGCGCGACAAGCGGCCGCTCGCCAATCCCGAGCGGGTCGGGCGTATCCTTGCCGGCTCGAACATGATCGTCACGGCCCGCGCGGATGGCGCCATTGTCGGCCTCGCCCGCGGCATGTCGGATGGCGAATGGGTATGCTACCTCGCCGATCTCGCCGTCCATGCCGACCACCAGCGCCAGGGCATCGGCACCGGCCTGCTGCGTCAGGTGAAGGCCATCCTGGGCCCCGGCATGGGCGTCGTCCTCATCGCCTATCCCGAGGCCGAAACCTATTATCGCAAGGCCGGCCTCGGCGAGATGGCCGGCTTTTATATCGAGCGCGAGATCCGCAATTGAAAATCTCCGAAGCCGACATCCTGATCGCCCCGGGCCTGGGCAATTCGCCGGCCGAGCACTGGCAGCGCCGCTGGTCCGAGCGCATGTCGAGCGGCCGCATCATCGAGCAGGACGAGTGGGACGAGCCGGTCCTCGCCGACTGGATCGACCGCATCCATCGCGAGGTGACGCTGGCGACGCGCCCGGTGGTCCTGATTGGCCATTCGCTGTCGGTCGCCGCCATTGTCCACACGGCGCAGCTTCGCCTCAAGGACACGAAGGTCCGCGGCGCTTTCCTCGTCTCGCCGCCCGATTTCGACGCCCCCGATCTTCCCGCCGAGGCCCTGCCCTTCGGCAATGTGCCGACCGATCCGCTGCCCTTCCCCTCGATCGTCGTCGCCTCGACCACCGATCCCCTGGTCTCGCTCGATCGCGCCCGCGGCTTTGCCGCCGATTGGGGCAGCGATTTCATGCCGGCGGGCGATGCCGGCCACATCAACGCCGCCTCCGGCCACGGCCCCTGGCCCGAGGGCCTCTTGATGTTCGCCGAACTGATGAAGCGGCTCTCGACCCATTAAAGTTAGTCGACAAGCCGCGGCGATGCGCTAGGCTACCCCGGTCGATGAGTGGCAACGGGCAGCCCCGGCGCGCACGCATAGCGTCCGACATTGGGCCGCTTGGGGGATGGGAGCCCCTGAGCGGCCTACTGATTCCGGCAGCCCGCTCAGATGCGATGGACGACGAAGCTGGTCTTTTTCGCGCCGCTGCCCTTGGCCGGGGTGTAATCGCAGACCAGATTGTCGAGCAGCGGTTTGTCCTGCTTCAGCAGCCCGGCGATCAGCCCGAGGATCAGGCTGGGCCGGCATGACAGCCGGTCGGCGCTCCACGCCACGCCATTGCCGCACGAGGTCCGGCGCAGCTGGATGTTGACGTGGATGCCCTCGACGTCCCAGTTCAGCCGGCCGTTGCAGCGCAGTCCGGCGCCGCGCGCCGTATAGGTGCCGCGCTGCTTGAGGCAGATTTCAAACGTCCGGGCGCCATAGACATTGCCCACCGCGCGATAACAGTTCGAGACGATCACCCCGCCCGGTACGTCCGGCACGAACACCCGCACTTCGGGTTCCGCCTGACCGAGCGATGGCGCCGTGGCCGCCAGCGCCATCAGGCCGGCGGACAGCAGGGCAAGCAGCAGTTTCAAGACATGTGGCATAAAACGTCCTCCCGCTAGAATTCAGTTCCGGATGAACCGCACCAGTTCGGTGCCAGCAGCATCGAGCAGGATCAGCCGGCCATCCGCATCGGTGCGGAACGACGCCGCCTTGCCCAGTGCCTCGTGAAATTTGTTCTCCTGCCCCATGATCGCCTCGGCGCAGGCCATCAGCGTGCCGGCCAGCGGGCCGAAGCTGATGCTGTCGCCCGATATCGTCGCCCGGCCGCCAAAGCCGTTGCAGCCGCCATTGCCGTTGACCGTCCCATCGGCGGCAATGGTCAACGTCGTCTGCAGATCGTCGATCACCCCGGCCCCGCCAATATCCTCGGCCAGCCACGCACCGGTGATCCCCGGCTCGGGCTGCTGGTTGCCGGTGCGCCGCACCAGCAGTTCAATCCCGTCCGTCACCGCCGGGTCGAACGGATAGGCATCCGTCGTCTGGAACATCGTTTCACCAGCGACAGCGATGGTGGCGCGCAGCGCATAGCTGTGCCCCTCCTGCAATTGGTCGGCGGGATAGCTCAAGGCAAAGGGCGTCGGGCTGCTGCGCGCCGGCACAGCGGTCTCTGCCAGCACCTCGGCGGCCGCGTCGGCCCGCGACACATCCTCCAGCGTCACCCGCGCCTCGGCGCCTTCTGGCAACAGCATGCGCTCAAGATAGATCACCGTCCCGGTTACCACCGGCCCGTCCGCCGCCGCGCCCGCGATCATCCCCAGCATCGTCCCCGCCACCAGCACCAGCCGCCAAGCCCACCGCACCATCGCCACCTCCCGGTTCCCGCCCAACCTAGTGCCGTGCCCCTCCCCGGGCAAATCACGGTGGCTGCGGGTTGTCTCGCGGCCGGGGGCTGCACGTTGAACCGGAAGAGTTCCAGCGCTTTGACGCCCTTACCGGAAGACGCGCGGACCGCTGTGGCCCATCGGCCACACCCACTACAAAGCACGTCATCGCGGAGGAAACCGCTTTGGAATCAAGCCTCAAGGCCCGTAGCACTAGCAAATGATAACGATGTCTCTGGGGGCTTGGATGACTCGACTTGCACTGCTCACCGTCGGCCTGTTGCTCGCTGCCACGCCGCTCGCACAGGCGCAGGAGGTCACCGGCGTGATCTCGCTTTCCGGCTCGGCCGAGCATGTGAACTGGGACGGTGAGGATTGGTACACCTGGTACAACGGCACCTCACTGGTCACCTTCGGCTCCATCAGCGGCAAGGTTGGCGTCGTCGTCTCCAATGATGTCAGCCTCCAGTTCGACGCCTGGGTGCAGCGCTGGCAGGGCAATGGCACGGGCCATTACCGCGACGGCGACTACGACATCGAATGGGACGAACTGGATATGGGCGGTGCCGCGCACCTTACCTATCGGGCCAGCGACTTCCTCATCGGCGTGGTTGGCGGCCTCGGCCGCTCGTCCGATGCCGACGATCTGGCCGACTACAGCGCCTATGCGACGCTGGCGGTCGAGGGCGGATACGACACGGACGAACTCAGCATCATTGGCCAGGCCGGCCTAACCCGCACGATCAACGAGGGCGACCTCGCCGCTTTCGGCTCCGTTACGGCAACCTACTATCTGACGCCAAACATGTCGGTGTCTGCCTTCGCCGCCGCCGTCAGCCGGGAGTATGAGGGCTATGAGAACGACGTGGACCTCCGCGCTGGCGCCGGCACGCAGATCCGCTACAAGCTCGACGACAGCCCGCTCATCCTCTCGCTCGGCTACACCTTCGGGGGCTGGTACTGGGATTTGGTCGATAACGATAACGATGACGTCGGGTTCGAGACCCTGCACCGCGTGACCGCCAGTCTCTCCATTCCCTTCGGCGTCGGCTCGACCTCGCTGCGCGACCTCGACCGCGCCACGGGCCTCACCCTCAACGACCCGAAATTCGGTCTGGGCGGCCTCTAGCCGCTTCGCCGATCAGGCCAGGAGGGCCGCGCCACCATGGCGCGGCCCTTTTTCATTGGGCGTCCACCGAACGCCGTTCTCACCCACAAATTCATTCCCGCGCAGGCGGGAATCGAGGGCAGTCAGCACAATGGTCGTGGCCCCTGGATCCCCGCCTTCGCGAGGATGACGCAGTGTACGTGGCCCACCCCACCCACCACGCGCAGCGTGGTGGGTGGGGTGGGCCACGTACACTGCGTCATCCTCGCGAAGGCGGGG
>SEEL01000088.1 GCA_004144345.1 Hyphomicrobiales bacterium | reverse complement strand
AACCGATGAAACCGATCACGCTCCATGGCTGCGTCATCGCCAGTGACGGCGAAGTGATCCGCATCCGCAAGGAGGCCCCGAGGCGCGCAGCGCTGGGGGAGGGGGACCAGTCGAAGGTGGTGGGTGGGGTGCCCCCTACCCCTGCGTCGCCGCGGCCATCTTCAGCGCCGCGCGCCTCGGGGCCTCCTTGCGGATGCGGATCACTTCGCCGTCACTGGCGATGACGCAGCCATGGAGCGTGATCGGTTTCATCGGTTCGGGGCGCTGCAGGCGGCGGGCGAGAAGCTCAAGGGCACCGAGCGGCGGCGGGCGGCGGTCGCCCGAGACGAGGCCGAGCACGCTGCCGAGGATGTTGGTGGCAACAGCCGGGTTCAGCGTCCCGAGGAGGCCGGCGGCAAGTTCCATTTCCGTGCCGCCCAGCGGCGTGACGATCTCGGGATAGGCCGCCTCGGCATCGGCATGGATCAGCCGGCTCGCCTCGTCCATGCGGCGCGCAAAGGTGCCGAGGCGCTCGATGGTGAGGCCAAGCGCTTCGAGCGCCGGTAGCATCAGCCGCCAGCGGACGCGCTCATAGTCCTCGTCGCGATTGCTCGGATCGAGCGCGGCGCTGAGACCGGCGTCGCTCACGATCTGGCGCAGCACATCCGGATGAACGCCGAGCAGCGGGCGGGTGATCGCGCAGCCTTCGACGAAACTCAGGGCATCCATGCCGCGCAGCCCGTCGATGCCGCTGCCATGGGCGAGCCGCATCAGCACCGTTTCGGCCTGATCGGCGAGATGATGTGCCGTGGCGAGAATTTCGACGCCATCGCGCGCCATCGCATCGGCCATCAGCCGGTAGCGGGCGCTGCGTGCGGCGGCCTGCACACCGGAGGCGGGCTTGTCGCCCTCCCAGCGCAGCACGCGCGCATGGAGGCCCAACGCTTCGGCCTCGCGGGCCACCATCGCGGCTTCAGCTGCAGCCTCGGGGCGGAGGCCATGATCGACGCTGTAGACGTAGAGCGCCGGACGGCCGGGCGCCGTCGCCCATTGCGCCGCGAGCAGCATCAGCGCCAATGAATCGGGCCCGCCGCTGACGGCGAGCCCGAGTTTCTCGTGCGAGGCGAGGGGCGCGAACAGCCCCTCGATCTCCTGTGGCGTCAGGCCGGGCACTTGGCCTTGGCCCGCTCATCAGCCAACCGCTGGTTGAAGGCGGCGGGTTGCGACGTGTAGCGCTTCGAAACCTCGAAATAGGTGCGGCACGCGGTATCGGTCTCGCCGGCGCCGGCCAGCGCCACGCCGAGCTTGAGCAGCAGATCGGGCGCCCGCGACGAGCGCTCATAGGCCTGGAAGCCCGTGAGCAGCACATCGGCCGCTTCGTCATAGGCGCCGCGTTGCAGCAGCGCCTCGCCCAGCCAGTTGGTGGCATCGGGCGCCTGCGGATGGCTCGGATAGAGCGCGATGAACTGGCGCAGCTGTTCCTCGGCGAAGGCGTAGTCGCCCTGCATGATGGCGTCGTAGCCGGCCTTGTACTGGGCATCGGCATCGCCATCCTCCAGCGCACTGCTGCGATCGAGGCTGAGGTCCAGTGGAACGCCGTTCGCACCGAGCACGCCGGTGGCCGGGTCGCCCCCGGCACTGCCCTGCCCGAGCAGCGGATCGGCGCTGTCGCCCAGATCATCCATCGGCACGCCGGCCGGCTCGGCGATCACCTTGCCGTCATCGGGCAGTGCGCTGAGGCCGCCCGAGACGCCCGGCTGGACGTCCGATTGCGGCGCGGCGTTGGGATCGGGAAGCTGCTGCTGGTCGCCCGTAGCGGGCTGCGGCGCCTCGCCGGCCGGCATCTCGCCACCGGATTGAGGAGCCGCCTCAGTTTTTCCCGCGCCACCGCCTTCGAGCTGCTGGAAGCGGAACTCGTTGTCGTCCTGCATCTTGACGATCAGTTCCTGCATCTGGGTGAGCTGGAACTGCAGCCCCTCGACCTGGCCGGTCAGGGTGCGAATGGTGTTCTCCAGCTCCTGGACGCGCACGATGAGTTCGGACGAACTCTGCGCGACCGTGAAGCTGGGCGTCAGCGCGCTCAGGGAAAAGACCAGGGTGAAGGCCGCGAGGCCCCGCTTCGTCCCCTGTCTCAGGGATAATCGCACAATCAATCTCCGTGGGTAGTTGCGAACGACACGAGCCAGTCTAGAGGGCTCATCGCTACGCGGCAATTTCGACAAAAGAAAGCGCCGGGACCCAGAATACGCGGGTGCCCGGCGCTTATGCCTCCGTGTCGGCGCTTGCGCGCCTTCACACTTACTGAACGACCGTCACAGCACGGCGATTTTGTGACCAGCACGAAATATCGTCACAGATTGCCACCGGGCGTTCCTTGCCGAACGACTTCTGCTGGATGCGGTTGGCGTTGACGCCGCGGCTGATGAGGTAGTTGACGGCTACCGAAGCGCGGCGGGCGCCCAGCGCGATGTTGTATTCGCGGGTGCCGCGCTCGTCGGCATGGCCTTCCATCAGGACGCGGTAGTTGGTGTATTTGTTGAGCCAGGCGGCCTGCTTGTCGAGCGTGGCCATGGCCGTGGTGGTGAGCGACGAGGAATCGGTCTCGAAGAACACGCGATCGCCGACCGTCACGAGGAATTCCTGCTGGCTGCCGGGAGCGCCGCCGCCCGGCCCCAGATTGCCGACGCCGGTTCCGTTGCGGGAACAGGCAGCGAGGACCACGACGAGGCCGATCAGCGCGACGGTGCGCAAGATGCCGAGAATGGGCGTCGATGAACGCATCCGGTTAGCTCCTAGAAGGGAAGTTTTGGTTGCCCGTGTTTTACTCGCCTTAATCTTAAGGCCGGGTGGACTGGCTTGGTTAATCCTTGTTCAACATGGCCCGAATGTGGCGGGAATCCGCCCTTTTCTGCCCTGTTGCATTTCTACACTTCCGGCTCGTCTGCCCACTCCAGCGCGCCATTGGCGATGGCGGCTTCGAGCCGGTCGACGGCATCGCCGAGCTTGACGTCGATGATCGCGAGATACTGCGTCCAGTCGGCGAGCGAGCCGAGTTCGCGATCGCCGTCCGAAATGCCGCGCAAGGCGATCAGCGGCAGGCCGAAGCGCTGGCAGGCGCGGAACACGGCATAGGTTTCCATGTCGACCATCTCGGCCTCGATCGCATCAAAGGCGGCGCCGGAGACGACATTGCTGCCGGTCGAGAGCGTCGCCACTGGAATGCCGGGGACGAACGGGCCGAGTGGCAGGATGGCGGGGATTTCGGAGAACGGCACCACGCCCGGCTCGAAGCCGAGCGCCGACGCGTCGATGTCACGCCAGCTGACGGTCGAGGCCTGGTAGAGCCCGCACTGCTCGAGCGTGTCGGAGCCGGCCGAGCCGAGCGACACCACGATCAGCGGCAGCCTGTCCTCGATCTCGAGCCGCGTCAGCTTCTCGCTGACCGCCAGCGCCGCCTCGATGGGACCGACGCCGGTGATCAGCGGCGTGATGCGCGTGCGCAGCTCCGCGCCGTATTCGAGCTCGGTCGCCATCACATAGAGGATGTCGGCCACGCCGGGCCGGCGGGTTGCCATCACGAGGCCCGCAGCGACCCCCAATTGGGATCGGACGCATAGGAGCCGGTTTCGACCTTCTGCTCGTTACGGCCCCAGATATCGACCGTGTAGAGGCTCGGGCCGCCATCGCCGCCGGCATCGCGGAAGAACATGATGACGCGGCCATTGGCGCAGAAGCTCGGCCCCTCGGCATGGAAGCTGTCGACCAGCACCCGCTCGCCGGACCCGTCCGGCTGCATGATGCCGATCTGGAACTTGCCGCCCGACTGGCGGGTGTAGGCGATCATGTCACCCTTGGGCGAGAACACCGGCGTCGAATACGACCCCTGGCCGTAGGAGATGCGCTGCGCGCCGCCACCGCCCGCCCCCATCATGTAGAGCTGCGGCTGGCCGCCACGATCGGACTCGAACACGATTCTGGAACCATCCGGCGAGTAGCAGGGCGAGGTGTCGATCGCCGCGCCGGACGTCAGCTGGGTCGCCTGCGCGCCATTGACACCTGCGGCGTAGATGTTGGTGGTGCCGCCATTGGAGACAGAGAAGGCGACCGTCGAGCCGTCTGGCGAGAAACGCGGCGCGAACGACATCGGTGCGTTGTTGATGAGCTTCTTCGACTTGCCGCCCAGCGCCGCCACATAGACCTGCGGATTGCCATCATCATAGGCGGTGAAGGCGACCATGGAGTTGTTGCGGCTGAGACGCGGCGTGAGCGTCAGCGCATTGCCCGAGCTCAGCGTCTGCAGATTGGCGCCGTCCTGGTCCATGATGGCCAGCTGCTTCTTGCGGTTGGCCTTGGGGCCGCTTTCGGCGATGAACACCACCTGCGAGTCGAAATAGCCATTGTCACCGGCCAGCGAGGCGTAGATCGCGTCGGACACGATGTGGGCGATACGGCGCGAACTCTGCGAGTCGGCGCTGTACTGGTTGCCGGCCACCTGCTGCGCCGCCTGCGTATCCCACACGCGCACCGCGGACTGGATCTGCCCGCCGCGTTCCACCTGCCCCATCACCAGCGCATCGACATTGATGCCGCGCCACGCGGCGAAGTCGGGCGTGTTGTTGACGTCGCCGGTGCGGGCCGGCAGCGATGCCGGGTCCATCGGTGCGAACAGGCCCGAGCGCTTGAGGTTGGCGCGCACGATGTCGGCGATCTCCTTGCCGAAGCTCGGATCGGACGAGGCAAAATCGGGGATGGCGATCGGCAGCGGCACGAAATTGCCGCCACCGACGACGATCTCGACCAGCGCCCTGGCCGGCGATGCCGCCACGGCCGCTAGAACACCGCTCGCAAGGCCGAGCTTCATCAAATGGCGCCGGGTGATTTGGTGCATGACTGCTCTGTTCCTTCTTTCGCGCGCTACATTAGACGCGGGTCAAATACTGCCTGGACTTCTTGCCCGGTGGCCATTGCGTAGGGACCGCAGCGCTGCACGGCGCGCTGCGCCGCCCTGGCCAGGGCGACTTCGAGCTGGCTGCTACCACTGCTGACGATCTGCGGCGGCGACGGCACATTGCCGCCGGCGTCGATATTAAACCTCAACTGCGCCGTGGCGCCGGCTTCGGCAGCCCCCGCTGGCGGGCTATAGTACTGACAATTCTTGATCTGCGCGATCAGCCCGTCGATCTGGCTCTGCGACAGCGTCGACGAGCGGCCATCGTTCCGGCCGAGCGTCTGCTGACCGCCCTGCCCGGTGGTCGCGCCGCGCGAATTCTCATTGTTGATCAGATTGGCGACTTCGTCAGCGGGCTTTGCCGCCGTGTCGGCCGGCTTTTTCTGAGTCGGCTTCGGCGTTTCGGTCTTGGCCGGCGGAGTCTTTTCGGCCGGCTTGGCCTCGGCGACCTTGACCGGCTCGGGCTTTTTGGGCGACGGCGCGCGCATCACGGCGGCCGAGCGCATCATCGGCATCGGCGCAGCGGCCTTTTCCGGCGCGACTTCGGCGGGTGTCTCGGCGACGACTTCAGGGGGCGGCGCTTCTTCGACCGGCGCCGGTTCGGGCTCGGCGACGGGCGTCGGCTCCGGCGGCGGGGCTTCTTCGACCACCGGGGTCGGTTCGGGTTCAGGCGTCGGTTCAGGCACCGGCTCGGGCGCCGTGTTGACGACGGGCGCCGGTGTCTCGACCGCCGTCTCGGTGGGCGTCGGCTGGTCTTCCTGCGTGTTGCCGGTGGGCTGCGCCAGTTCGGCCGGCGTTTCGGTTTCGACGATCGCCGGCGTCTCGGTTTCGACCACGGTCGAGTCGAGCGAGCCCATGCGGATATTGGTCACTTCCGAAATCGGCACGAGATCGACAGCGATCGACTCGACCACTTGCGGTTCGAGCGGCGTGGCCGCGCTCAGCCCCGCGACCGCAAGGATCAGCAGGGTGGCATGTGCGACGACCGAAGTGACGACGCCGGCCTTCATCGGCGCTCTACCGCTGTTCCTGATCGGTAAGGAGGCCGATCTTGGTGAAGCCGGCACCCGACAGCGCACCCATCACCTGCATGACGGTGCCGTAATTGGCGGACATGTCGCCGCGCACATAGATGCGGTCTTCGGTGCCATTGGCAGCAGCGGCCATCACGGCGGCAACGATGCCGCTGATCTCGACGGGGCTTTCGCCCACATAGACAAGGCCTGCGGAATTGACCGAGACGGTCACAGGCTTCTGGTCGGTGTTGAGCTGCTTGGCCTGGGTCTGCGGCAGGTCGATCGGCACGCCGACCGTCATCAGCGGCGCCGCGACCATGAAGATGATCAGCAGCACCAGCATGACGTCGACCATCGGGGTGACGTTGATCTCGCTCATCGGCGCGTTCTTGCCGCCACGGCGTCCCCGCCGTCGACCGCCCCCGCCGCCCTTTGCCATCGCCATTGCCATATCAGCGGCTCCGGGCTTCGAGCTGGCGGCTCAGGATGGTCGAGAATTCATCGGCAAAGCCTTCAAGGCGGCCGGTGAGCTTGTTGGCGTCGCTGGAAAGCTTGTTGTAGGCGATAACCGCCGGAATGGCCGCAAGGAGGCCGATCGCGGTGGCGAACAGCGCCTCAGCGATGGGACCGGCAACCACGGTGAGGTTGGTCGACGACGAGGCGGCAATGGCGGTGAACGCGTTCATAATGCCCCATACCGTGCCAAAGAGGCCGATAAAGGGCGAAGCCGAACCGACCGTGGCGAGAAAGCCGAGGCGCTTTTCCAGCGTGTCGCTCTCGCGGGCAATGGCGACATCGAGGACTTTGTCCATGCGCTGCTGCATGCCCATGAAGGATGAGGCGTTCTGCTCGTGGCTGCGCTTCCACTCCTTCATCGCCGCAACGAAGATGGCGCCGAGGCCGACCGAGGGACGCTCGGCGGTCTGCTGATAGAGTTCCTCGAGCGACTGGCCCGACCAGAAGGTACGCTCGAAGGCGTTCATCTGCCGGTTGTAGCGGCCGTAAAGCATCGATTTGTCGACGATGATGGCCCAGCACCAGACCGAGGCCGCAAGCAGGCCGATCATCACCGTCTTGACGACGAGATCGGCAGCCAGAAACAGCCCGAGCAGCGAAAGATCGGCATGCTCGGTCGTCGCCGTGACGACCTCCACCGCGCTCGAAGGGTCCATGTATCGAAGTCCTTTTCGTCTCGGTCCTGCTGACCGGCCCCCGGGGCGCCCCGTTCGGAACACGCCTGAATAGCCGGTCCGGATGCGGTCAGAATTTGTCAAATTTAAGAGAAAGCCCCGGATCTCCGGCGCTTTGCCCGGCGCTCTCACGCCCTGCCTTACTTATGGTTGCCGAGGGGTTAACAAAGCGATTCCGCGGGCGGAATGGGCGGCATGCGGGGGATGGGCG
>SEEL01000087.1 GCA_004144345.1 Hyphomicrobiales bacterium | reverse complement strand
GGCGGGCATGGGCCGAGAGCGTCGCCACATGCTGCAACGGCCAGCGCAGGCGGGCGGCGGCGTATTGGAACGAGGAGGCATGCGGCGTGACGCGGAATTCGTCCGACGCGAGGTGGCGGGTGAGCGTCGCCCCCATGCCGAACCAGAGCGGGTCGCCGCTGGCGAGCATGATGGTCCGCGTGCCGCGCAGGGCGGTGATGTGAGCGATCATGTCGTCGAGTTTCAGCGACCGCCAGGGGATGAGTCTTGCGTGCGTCGCCGACGCCGCCTGCAGACGGTCGATGATGCGCTGCGGGCCAATGACGGCATCGGCGTGCGGCAGCGTTGGCAGCTCGCCCTCGCCGAAGCCGATGATGTGCAGCCACTCGGTCACGGCGCGTTCCCCTTGGCGATGGCGTTCAGCGCGGCGGCGGCGATGGCTGAGCCACCGCGCCGACCAAGCAGCGTGATGAAGGGCACGCCGTGCCCGCCGATGGCAAGCGCGGCCTTGGATTCGGCGGCGCCAACGAAGCCGACGGGGGCCGCGATGATGGCGGCGGGCTTTGGCGCACCGGCATCGAGCAGTTCCAGCAGATGGAACAAGGCGGTGGGGGCATTGCCGATGACGACAACCGCGCCGGCGAGCCGATCGCGCCAGAGGTCGACGGCGGCCGCGGAGCGCGTCGTGCCGAGGCGGCGGGCGAGATCGGGCACGGCAGGATCGTTGAGGGTGACGACGAGTTCGGTGCCGGTGAGGTATTTCGCGATGATCGAGGAGCGCACGGCTTCGCAATCGCAGAAGATGGGTGCACCAGCGGTGAGGGCAGCGCGGACGGCGCTCACGACGTCGGGCGTGGCGCGGATGTCGGCGGCGATGTCGACCATGCCGCAGGCGTGGATCATGCGGATGGCGACGTCGTGCAGCGCCACCGGCAGTGCCGAGAGATCGGCCTCGGCGCGGATGGTGGCAAAGCTCTGCGCATAGATGGCGTCGGGGTCGCGGAGGTAGGATTGCTCAGGCGGCGGCATGCGCAGCAGGTGTTCGTGGCCGACACCGGCGATCCAGCCTTCTTCCTCGATGGCCGTCTTGCGCTGTTCGGCGAGAAGGATCGGGGGGGCGCTGAGGAAGGCCGCGAGATGGCCGGCGGCGTCGAGATCGGCGAAGCGCTGTGCCGAGACTTCGACCTGCTCGCGATCGCGCGGCAGGATGGTGCCGGTCAGCGGAAACATCGAGGGGTAGATCTCGGCGATGGTGATGGGTTTCAACTGGCGCTCGAAATCGGTCTCGAAGGGCCAGATGCCGGCTTCGGGGAACTCGCGGCGCAGTTGCTGCAGGCGCGGAATGCCGAGCAGGGACTGGCTGCCGACGGAACCGGCGCCGCTCAGCTTCCACACCGGCTGCGGTCCCCTGATGTGCGCTTCGGCCATCCGGCGTTCGCTGAGGATACGATAGCCATGATCGGGCTTGGTGGGCCTGAGGTCGGCATAGCGATGGTGCGGCGGATGGCCCCAAAAATGCTCGAGCTCGAGCGTGCGGTTGAAGCCGGACGCGACCTCGAAGCGGTTGGAGCGGTTCGCCGTATCATCGACCACGGCGGCAGTGATGGCGTCCCACAGCGCGGCCCATCCGGCCCTGCCGGCAATGGCGCGGGCGGTCCCCCTGGGGTAGCCGAAGACGAAGTCGAAGCCGACAAGCACACGCTCGCCCCGGGCGCGGGCCTCGCGCAGGCGATCGGTGACGATGCCGATGGCGGCGGCGCGAGTCGCGGGGTTGAGCGAGGGGAGCGGGCCGTCGGCGGAACGCTCGGCGATCCAGATCGAGTCCTTGTCCACCCGCGGTGTGTTGGCTGCGGACCAGTCGACCGCGATGTAGCGGTCGAACAGGGTCATTCGCGGTCCTCGCGCGCCAGCTTGCCGGGGATCTTGGGGAGGGTCACCGGGCCGTGGGGGTGCGTCGCGAAGGGATAGGGCTGGTGGTGGTGATCGTGGCTGTGATCATGCACCGGAGCCTTGCCGAAGGAGACCAGCGGCTTGGCGCCGAGGCTCAGCGCATGCGGCTCGTGGGTGTGCGGGTGATCGTGATCGTGGCTGTGGAGCGGCGTGAAGGGGAGATCGTGCTTCCTGCAGAAGGCTTCGTCGCGGCAGGAGCTGTCGCAATCGCCCTTGCAGGGACAGTTCTCCATGCCGCCACCGATGCCTTCGACATGGTGATGGTGGCTCTCCTGCTTGAGGCCCACCTCGGCCTCGAAACCCAGCACCTGCTCGCGGTATTTGCACAGCGCGCAGTTCATGAGGTTCTGGCCGACCAGCATTTCGCGGATGCGGTCGAGGAAGGTGTCGATGACCAGCGGATGGTCATCGAGATAGGGGGCGTTGAGGATTTCGACGTTGGGGTATTTCGCCTGGGCCTCGTCCGCTGCGTCGTAGATGCGCTTCACCAACACGCCGGTGAAGAGGAAATAGGGGAAGACGAGGATGCGGCGGTAGCCGAGTTTGACCGCATGATCGAGGGCGGGGGTGACGAGGGGGAAGGTGACGCCGGAATAGGCGATCTCACCCCAGCCGAAACCCATGCCTTCCCACAGCATGCGCATGACTTTGGCCACATTGGAGTTGGCATCGGGGTCACTGGCGCCACGCCCGACAACGAGCAGCAGGGTGTCTTCGCGCTTGATGTCACGAGGCGATTGCTTGAGGCCCTGTTCGATGCGGTCACTGGCGGCGCGCAGCATCTTGAGATCGACACCAAGCTCGCGGCCATAGGTGATGCGGAGGCCCGGGTGCATTGCCTCGTAGGTCTTGAGCACGGCGGGGATGTCGTTCTTGGCATGACCGGCGGCGAACAGCATGCCGGGGACCGCGAGGACGTGCCGGACGCCCTGCTCGCGCAGACAGTCGAGACCCTGGTGGATGACCGGGTTGGCGAATTCGAGATAGCCGTATTCGACGGGCACAGCCGGCAGCCGCGCCTTGAGCGCATCGGCCAGCACGGCGAATTCGCCGACGGCGCGCTGGTTGCGGCTGCCATGGCCGCATAGCATGATGCCCGTGCCCGCGGGCAGCAGGGGTAGATCGTCCATTCTTTCCTCCGCAGCTCCGGGATTGGTCCCCTGTTTGGGTCGACCGCACCGGACATGTGTCTCAGCCGCATAGGTGGGCTGCCGCGCGAGAGCTCTTGTAGGCGGAGGCAATCCGCATGGTCAATCAAGGCTTTGGCTCTGTTGCGAATGCTGTTGGAAATCATTCGCGAATTCAGTGCCTTGCGCCCTTTGACGCCCCCCGCTATGGGCCTCGTCTCAACCGGGCGGCGCGGCAATGGCAAACGACTCGACGACATCCCAGCGTCTTGAGCGCATCGCGATGGGCAGCCTCGCGGTGGGTCTCGCCGTGCTCGCGCTGAAGGGCAGCGCAGCCTGGCTGACGGGCTCGATCGCGCTCTATTCCGATGCGCTGGAGAGCGTGGTGAATGTGGTCACCGCGATCGTCGCGCTGGTGGCGGTGCGGCTCGCGGCGCGGCCGGCCGATGCGGCCCTGCCCTATGGCTACGGCAAGGCCGAATACTTCTCGGCGGTGATCATCGGCGTGTTCATCGGCGTCGCGGCGCTGGCGATCTTCAGCGCGGCGTATAGCGGCTTCATCAATCCGCAGCCCTTCGACGCGACGCCGGTCGGCATCGGCGTGTCGGTGCTGGCGACGGTGCTCAATGCGGGCTGGGCGTATCTGCTGATCCGCACCGGCAAGCGCGACCGCTCGCCCTCGCTTGAGGCCGACGGCAAGCACCTCGCCACCGACGTGATCTCGACGGTGGGCGTGCTGATCGGCGTACTGCTGACTGTCATCACCGGCTTCCAGCAGCTCGACGCGATCCTGGCGGCGCTGGTCGGCCTCACGATCCTCTGGTCGGGCTGGCGGCTGTTGCGCGAAAGCGTGATCGGGCTGATGGACGTGGCGGTGGACCCGGCGCGGCTGACGCTGATCCGCGAGGTGATCTCGGCCAATGCCGAAGGCGCCATCGAGGCGCATGACATCCGCACGCGGCAGGCCGGGCGCGCCATCTTCATCGATTTCCACCTCGTGGTCCCCGGCGCGATGAGCGTCGAGACGGCGCATGCGATCTGCGACCGGATCGAAGCCAAGCTGCGCGACAGCGTGGCCGAGGCGCAGATCACCATCCATGTCGAGCCCGAGAACAAGGCGAAGCATTCGGGGATCGTGGTGGTTTAGGAGAGCGCCACTTGCCGCGGCGCAAGGTGCTCCCCCCTCCACCATGCTTTGCATGGTCCCCCTCCCCCGTAAACGGGAGAGGATGTCCGTGCTGACTGCCCCGGCCTGAGGGCAATCGCTGCCTCTTTCTTTGCTCTGTCCAAGCGATCCCGAGGTGGCTCGCTCGGCCAACTGCGGTGGGTCGAACCTCATTCCAGATCCGGTTTTCGCGTGCGCAGGCGCTTGACGCCGCTGCGTTCGGTTTTCTTGTCGAGGCGGCGCTGCTGGCTGGAGAAGGTGGGTTTGGTGGCGCGGCGCGGCTTGGGGGGCGTGGCGGCGGCGCGGAGCAAAGCGAGCAGCCGGTCGATGGCGTCGTCGCGATTCAACGCCTGGGTGCGGTGACGGTCGGCGCTGATGACGATCTCGCCCTCGGTGGTGAGGCGCGTGCCGGCGAGCTTTTCGGCCCGCGCCTTGACGCCAATCGGCAGCGAGGGCGAGTTGCGCAGATCGAAGCGCAGCTGCGCGGCGGTCGACACCTTGTTGACGTTCTGGCCCCCCGGCCCCGAGGCGCGGATGAAGCTGATGGTGATCTCGGCCGGATCGAGCGACAGCGACGCGGTGATGGGAAGGCGGGTAGCGATTTGGCGAAACTCCTGCTGGCGCGGTTCTAGCACAGCTTCGCCGCGCACGGGGCGAGCACAAGCGCCGGGCCGCTTCGGGCGCCCGGGTTCGGGGGCAGTCGGTCGCCGCTTGGAAGCGGCGGGGCGAGGCTCCGTCCCCGGAGCGGTAGTCCGCAGGTTGTGAGGCCGGAGCCTCGCCCCGCATCCGGGAGTTTCGACGTCCACCGCCCTGGCCGGCCAACTTGACAGCGGCGCGCAGCACTGTCTGGTCGGGTTGCGCCGTGATCTGCGCGCCCCTTCCATCCCGGCGGCCGATCACGGCCACCGGCAGTGCCGGACCCCGGGAGCAGGATTTCTCTCCCACGGCCACAGGCGATGTCCGCCTGATGCGAAGCGACCCTCGCACCACCCGGACCCTGCCCGCCGATCGCTCGTACGACCGCGCTTCCGGCTTGCAGGTGAGCGCCATTTTAAGGCACCGGCAGGGGACGTGGATAACTTTGCATGTTTTTTCGGATAACTGACCGGCTTTGCTCGCGAATTTGCCTCTCAAGGCTAGTGTGATGTAGCAGCGCCGCGGCGAAGATCTGCCCCGGATTGCGCACCGCGCCGGAGAGCGCCGGCAGGGGCGTCGCGAGGGCGCTGCCGGCCTCGGCCAGCACGCGCCGCACCCGGCCCGCATGCGCCCGGCAGAGCGGCGCCTCGCGGAACGGCAGCTCATCGAGCTCGGCCAAGAGATCCGCCAGCCGCCGCTGCAGATTGAGCTGGCGCTGGTAGCTTCGGCGGGAGGGGGTCTTATCGGGCATGTCGAACCTCATGGCGCAGTGACGCGATGAGGATAAGCCCGGCGCGGGGGGAGGTGGATAAGTCGGCCGGAAAACGGGGTGTGGCGGCGGAAATGTGCTGGCGGGACGCGGGGTTAGGGCGGCGAAAGTTTGGGTGAGTTCAGAGCCAGCGCCCGGTGGTTCCGGCATAGGCGCGCCAGACGGCGGGGAAGGCAGCGGCGAGCCGGGCTTCCTCGGCGGGCACGACGAGCCGATCGAGCGCCAGCCAGAACAGCGGCACTAGAACGATGGCCCAGTCGAGGCTGGCGATGAGGGCGATGCCCGAGAGCAACGCGATGATGCCGAGATAGAACGGATTGCGGCTTCGCGCGAAGGGGCCGGTGGTCACGAGGGCCGTGGGGTCGGCATTGGGGCGCGTGGTGGTGCGGGCGGCGGTGAGGGCGCGGGCGGCGGCGAGCTCAAGGGTCAGGCCGGCGCACGCGATGATGAGGCCGATGAGGGTGGCGAGGCTGAGCAGCGCAAAGGGCGGCAGGATGGAGAGCGGGACGAGCCACTCAAGCAGGAGGATGGCAGCCACGACGGCGAGAGCGGCGTAGGCGTCGGGCGGGAAGGAGTACCGTACTTTAGTCAGCCTCGCCATCGCCTGGCATCGCGTTGTGAACGGCCACGACACTGTACCCTCGCGGCTCTGCCTCCACCATCAACACCAGCACATCGACGACAAATGCGCTTGTCAGTGGGTTCACGTCCCTTGTCATTTGGTCCTTGAGGCTCTGAACGCTCTTCTTGAAGTAGACGGGCAGCGGCTTATCAGTGATCTCCGGGATAACGCCCTTGTCGCCCGTCCGGCCTGCCTCTTTACCGGGCCCTCGGTTTGCTTGGTCAAGGAACAGCATAACTTCACGCCGAAGCTGCTCAGACGGCGCGAGTTCTTGCGCTATTGCTCTCTGCTCAACTTCCAGGGCCTTCTCGATGTTGATGGCCGCGCGGTTGAGTTCTGCCTCGTCGAAATGGTACTCGACCATTGTGCGCTTCTCACCGTCGATCTTCTCGTAGCGTGCGTGCTTAATGCCTAGATCGGCTGCCTTCCTACCAAGTAGGGGCTTCGTAAATTCCCGGATGTCGTGGGCGTCTTCCAGTGACGGAGGTTGGATGTGGGGCAAGTCCGACGGTGACGCGAATGACTTTATCCCCCGCCAGAGCCGATTGGTAAATTCCGCCACAATTACGCTGCCGTCCATGAAGGAGATGACCCCCATCAGAACCGCGAACGGAGCAATCTCCAGCAGAATAGAACCCGTCTCTAGCTTGGTAACGAAGAGCTTAGGCGCTCCCTCACCATCGTTTCGGTAGTGCCTATCATAGATACGCGCTAGAGCCGCAAAGCTCTCCGACAAGTCCCCTAGTTCAACCGGCTGACCGGGATCCAAATGAATAACAATACGATCGCCTTCGCGGCGCGAATAAAGCTCAGCCATCCCCCCACCCTCAACTTGGCCTTAAGCGCAATCATCTCGTTCTAGATTGTATCGCGCCCAGTGTACATCGACCGCATCTCCACGAGCGAACGTAGTTATGCAACTCACTCCGCTGTTGTGGTCGCCCCCTCCACCGCCACGCGGTGGAGGAGCCTGACTGCATCACCGCGAGTGTGGCTCGCCCCACCCACCGGCTTCGCCGGTCCCCCCTCCGCGCTTTCTTGTGCTCTGTCCAAAGCACGCGCGAAGACGCGTGCTTTGGACAACCGCTGAGTGGGGAGGGAGTCTCCAGAGCACGGAGTTCTCAGTCGGGTCTCCCTCCTCGGCGCGCAGCGCTGGGGAGGGGGGACCACGCGTAGCGTGGTGGGT
>SEEL01000115.1 GCA_004144345.1 Hyphomicrobiales bacterium | reverse complement strand
TCGGCGGCAACCTGAAACCCCAGGAAATAGCGGAACATCGGGTCCATCGTCCTTCCTCCGAATCGGATCAATGTTCCTATTATGTTCTCATTCGCTGCGAGAGTCGAATCGTTAGGGCGGTGGCGCCTTGCACGGCGCCACCGGAACGCGGTGCGCCGGATCGCCGTCGAGGGTTGCGACCTGCGGCTTTTGGGCCGCGGTGCGCCATGCGAGTTTGGGCCACCAGCGCGTCGGGGGCGGGGCGGTCGCCGGGTCGATGCTTTCGCCCGGGCGCGGCATCGCGAGCCGGACTCCGGCGCAGCGCGCGGCGGCGAGGATGCGCTCGGGCGGTTCGGTCCACGCGTGTGGCGCAAGGTTGAACAGCGCCCAATGGATCGGGATCAGCGTCTTGCCGCCGACGAGCCGGTGCGCCTCGACCGCGAGTTCGGGGCCGAGATGATTGTCGGGCCAGGCGGGATCATATTGGCCGGTGTCGAGCAGGGTCGCGTCGAACGGGCCGAGGCGCTTGCCGATCTCGGCGAATTCGGGGGCAAAGCCGGTGTCGCCCGAATACCAAACGCGATGCGTCGGCCCGACCAGCGCATAGCCCGCCCAGAAGGTCTGGTTGCTCTGGCTGCCGAGGCGGCCCGAGGCGTGTCGCGCGGGGGTCGCGACTATGGTGACGGCGCCGATCCTGCGCTCCTCCCACCAGTCTAGCTCGATGATATTTTTCTCGTCGACGCCCCAATAGGCGAGGTGCGAGCCGATGCCGAGCGGGACGATGAAGGTGGTGCCCTGGCGGTCGAGCGCGCGGATCGTATCGCGGTCGAGATGGTCATAATGGTCGTGCGAGATCACCACCGCATCGATCGGCGGCAGGTCAGCGATCGCGATCGGCGGTGCATACCAGCGTGCCGGGCCGAGCCAGCCGACCGGCGAGGCGCGTGTTCCCCACATCGGATCGACGAGGATGCGCTTGCCGTCGATTTCGACGAGCGTCGAGCTGTGGCCGAACCAGGTGATGCGTAGCCCGCTGGCGGGGAGGTGGGCGAGGGTGGCGGGGTCGGTGCGCCGGACCGGCACCGGCGCGTCGTCCTCGGGCTCGGTGATCGCCGACGCGGTGAGCAGGCCGCGCCAGGCGGCTTGCCGGTCGATCCAAGCGCCGCGGCCGTTGGTGAAAGCGCCGTCCTTCCAGTGCGGCGAGCGGTCGAGTTTTTCGAGCCGCGCGCCCGACGGCGCCTGACCGAAAGCGTTCCAGCCGCTCACCGCGAGGACCAGTGCGAAGAGCGCCAGCAGAAGCAGCAGAAGCCCGATCGCGTGGATCGTGAAGCGGGCCACGCGACGGGTGCGTGTCACGGGTTCCTGCTCGCAATCCTCTTATCCACTGGCGCGATCCCCTTCATCGTTTCCGCCACCGGCGGGAGCTATTGCGCCGGACGGCAGTCCTTCAGCCAGATGACATGCTTATATTCGTCGAAGTCCTCGACGGTGCCAGTCAGTTTGATGCTCTTGTCGGGCTTGAGCTGGAGCGAATAGGCCGCCTGACCGGGCGCCATATAGCAGACGATATCGGTCTTGAACGGCGCCTGGTTCGGCAGGCGGATCGCCTGTTC
>SEEL01000114.1 GCA_004144345.1 Hyphomicrobiales bacterium | reverse complement strand
GGTCGGCTATTATCCGCATCCCGCCGCGGGCGAGGCGGCGGCGGCGGTGATCCGGCATCATGATCTGACCGCGCTGTTGTGGGCGCAGGGATATGCGCGGCGGAGCTGGGTGCTGGGGTGATGATCGTTGCCGCGATCATTCTGGCCGTGGCAGCTTGGATCGCGTCTTTGACAGTCTGGAAAAGCTTGCGCTCGGGCAATGCTCAGCCTGCGAGCTTTTTCCTGCTGTGGTATGGGAGGGCCCCGATAAGCCGCAGTCGAAGGCCTCGGCTATTCTGGTTTCATTTGGCGCCTTGGCTGATGCTGGCGCCCCTATGCGCAATCCTCTGCGTGGGCGCTTTTTATGCCGACTTCACCTATCCGGCCTGTGATGAAGGCAATCGACAGCCTTGCGTCGTGCGATAGCCTTTGCAGAGGCGCATAACGAGTGAGGATCGGATGACCAAACACCGCATCTTTTCGACCAGCGTCGCGAGCGTGTATCCGCATTATATTGCCAAGGCCGAGAAGAGGGGGCGGACGAAGGCCGAGGTCGACGAGATTTTTCGCTGGCTGACCGGATATAGCCAGACGGAGCTCGAGGACGAGCTGGCGAAGGGCACGAATTTCGAGGATTTCTTTGCGGCCGCGCCGAAGCTGAACCCGGCGCGGATGCTGATCACCGGGGTGATCTGCGGCATCCGGGTGGAAAATATCGAAGAGCCGCTGATGCGCGAGCTGCGCTATCTCGACAAGCTGATCGATGAATTGGCGCGCGGGAAGAAGATGGAGAAGATCTTGCGCGGGTGAGGGCGGCGGGGGCGATGAGTCGCGCGCTTTGATCCTCCCTGTGGCGAAGCCATGGGGAGGGGGACCGTCCGCAAAGCGGATGGTGGAGGGACCTTGCGACGGTTGCGCTAAAGCCCCTCCGTCAGCGCTTCGCGCTGCCACCTCCCCATGGCTGCGCCACAGGGAGGATTGTCGGCGGCAGTTCCCGGTCCCAAACGCACCTCAATCCTCAATCCTCAATCGGCGCGGCGCCCGCTTCGGCGAAACCCGTATCCGCAAGCCGCTTCAGCGCCGCGGCATATTTGGCGGTGTCGAGATAGGGATGCAGGCTGACGATCTTGCCCCAGCGCAGGCGGATGATGTGGACGCCGTCGTTGATATAGCTGGTGTCGCCGTCGGCCATCACGGCGCGGTCGCGCCATTCGATCACTGCGGTGGTGTCCCACGGCGTGCCGCTCGATGCGATATGCTTGATCTCGAATTTCAGGACCGGGTGGACCGCGAACAGGCGCTGGAACCAGGCGCGCAGGCCGGTCTTGGTGTGGCGGGTGCCGCCGAGCGCATGATCGCCGGGGAAGATATGTTCGAAGCGGTCGGCCATCCCGCCGAGCGCGGACTCCCAGTCGCCGCGGCTGAGGCCGTCGAAGATCTTGCGGACCTGATGGCGGACGATGAGGTGATACATGCGATTTCTCCTGCCGGTGTTGACGATGTTAACATTGAGGTTGCTCAAATGGGATCGATGTTTACGATGTCAACACTAGCAAGGAAATTTAGTCAGGCGTGGCGGTTTGAGGCGGGAGCGGCTCGCGTCAGTCCTTGGCCTTGA
>SEEL01000086.1 GCA_004144345.1 Hyphomicrobiales bacterium | reverse complement strand
GGGTGACTAGTATGGTTCCAGTCTGGACTTCAGGATGAGTTCAGTCTCAAGGGCTTAGGGGTGGGGCTGCGCGTCGAATTGACCTATGTCAAGGCAGGCGCCGCGTAATTAGGTTCCCTTGCGCCAGGACAACGGCACGAGATTTTCGTCATGGACTATACCGGTATTTTCGAAGACGCAGTGGACGCGCTGAGGGCGGAGAAGCGCTATCGCGTTTTCGCCGATCTCGAACGCGTGGCGGGGAAGTTCCCGACCGCCATCTATCGCGACCAGTCCGACAATGCCCGCGAGATCACCATCTGGTGTTCGAACGATTATCTGGGCATGGGCCAGCATCCGGTGACCATCGCGGCGATGCAGGAGACGGCGGCCAAGCTCGGCGTCGGCGCCGGCGGCACGCGCAACATTTCGGGCACCAACCGCCCGTTGGTCGAGCTTGAGCGTTCGCTCGCCGACCTCCACCGCAAGGAAGCGGCGCTGGTGTTTACCTCGGGGTTCGTCTCGAACGAAGCGGCGATCTCGACCATTGCGCGGCTCCTGCCTGACTGCGTCATTTTCTCGGACCAGCTCAACCACGCCTCGATGATCCAGGGCGTGCGCCAGAGCGGCATGGAAAAGAAGATCTTCCGGCACAATGACATTGCGCATCTGCGCGAGCTGCTGGCGGCGGTGGACCGCAAGCGGCCCAAGCTGATCGCCTTCGAGTCGGTGTACTCGATGGATGGCGACATCGCGCCGATCAAAGAGATCTGCGACCTCGCCGACGAGTTCGGCGCGCTGACCTATATCGACGAAGTGCATGCCGTTGGCATGTATGGACCGCGCGGCGGCGGCATTGCCGAACGCGAAGGCCTGATGGAGCGGATCGACATCATCGAGGGCACGCTCGCCAAGGGCTTTGGCGTGATGGGCGGCTATATCGCGGCGAACCGCGCGATCGTCGACGCGGTGCGTTCCTATGCGCCCGAATTCATCTTCACCACCGCCCTGCCCCCGGCGCTGTGCGCGGCGGCCCGCGCCTCGATCGAACACCTCAAGGTGTCGCAGGACGAGCGCACCGGCCACAAGCGCCAGGCGATGCTGACCAAGGACATCCTTGGCGATGCCGGCCTGCCGGTGATGCCCACCGAGACGCATATCGTACCGCTGATCGTGGGCGATGCGCGGCTGTGCAAGGCGGCGAGCGATTTGCTGCTCGAAAAGCACAATATCTATATCCAGCCGATCAACTACCCGACGGTGCCCAAGGGCACCGAGCGCCTTCGCATCACGCCGACGCCGCTCCATTCGGACGAGATGATCATCGCGCTGCGCCACGCGCTGGTGAGCGTGTGGGCCGAGCTCGAACTGGCGCGCGAGCGGCCGGCGAGCAAGCTCTCCGCCGACCGCCTGACCAAGGGCGAACTGACGCTGCCGAGCGTCGGCGGCTAAGGTGAGCGTGAAGCCGGTGTGGATCGTCCTCGCCGGCTTGCTTCTGCTGATTGTTGGACTCGGTGCGGCGCAGCTCACGCGCGCCACTGACTTTGCGCGCGTGATCGGCGGGCTCAATGCAGGTGTCGCCGCGGGCGATGCTGTTGGCGCCGTCGATGTGGCGACGCTGCCGCCGCTGGTGCGGGCGTTCGCCGAGCGCAATGGCGGCCGGGTGGGCGCGGCGCGCGTCGTGGTGGCGACGCAGATTGCCGAGATGCGGCTCACGCCGGAGCAGGACTTCTTTCCGCTGACCGCGACGCAGATGTTCGGCACGCACACGCCGGATTTCGTGTGGCACGCCAGGGCGACGATGATGGGCGCGGTGCCGGTGGAAGTGGTGGACGCCTATGTCGGCGGCCATGGGCTGCTCGAAGCGCGGATCGCCAGTTCGATCACCGTGGCGCGGCAGGACGGCGAACTCGCGGACCGGGGCGAGGCGGTGCGCTATCTCGCCGAGCTGCCGTTCAACCCCGACGCGATCCTCAATGCAGCGATGCTCGAATGGACGGCGATCGACGCGACGCAATTGCGTGTGTCGATGAAGGTGGGGAGCGGCGTGGTGGCGGCGCTGCTGCGCTTCGATGCGGCGGGCGACATCGTGGAAGTGGAGGCGCAGCGGCCGCGGCTGGTGGACGGCACGGTGGTCGAGAGTCGCTGGGTGGGCCGGCTGTCGGGCTATGCGGCGGTCGGGGCGTATCGGCTGCCGATGCAGGGCGAGGTCCTGTGGGACCTGCCCGAAGGCGAGTTCGTCTATTGGCGCGGCGGCATGACGGGCCTCGTGCCGGTGGCCGACTAGGCGGCGACCGCTTCGCCGGAGCCGGCGGTTGGGACCGGGGCGAGGCGCGGGCTGCGGACGCTGAGATTGCCGAGCCCTTTCAGCATCACACCATAGGCGATCTTGACGGTCGCACTGGCGACGGGGAGCGCGACGCGCAGTTGTGTCCAATCGAAACTGCCGGTGAGGGCATCGCCGCTCTGCAGCAGATTGTCGAAGGCGAGGATTGTGCCGTCGGCGGCATCGACGCGCATCCAGACGGTGGCATGATCGACGTCGTCGCCGGCGAGTTCGGCGGTGAAGGCGAGATTGGCGCCGTGATAGGGCGCGGCGTCGGCGTTCTGCATCAGCGTGCCGAAATCGCTGCCGGTGGCGATGGCGCCGGGCTGCGATTGCAGCGTGAGGACGATTGGTTCGGTGAGCGCGACGCTCATCTGGTAGAGGCCGGAGCCCTGCTGATGGCGGAACCATTTGTGCGGCATGGGCATGGCGCGCGCTGCCTCGATGCGGGCTGCGAGGATGTTCCAATTGTCGAAGCCGAACTGGCGCGCGACGAGCTCAAGCGAGTCCGAATGGGTGATGTCGATGTGGCGTTCGGCGAGCGCGGCGCGCAGCGATTTCGCCATCAGCTTGGAGTCGAGGAAGGTGTGCATGGTTGAACCTCGTGACGGGCAAATCGGAGGTCAGTGCTCGCATTGCCGACGGCTTGCCCAGGGGTCAAACCAGCGTGGCGGACGATGCATTCACCTTCCCGGATGGGCGCGAGCGGCAGGCTGCATCAGCCGGGTGGATGAGACATCGGCCGGGGCCGCGAGTCAATCGGTCAGAGGCCGCGGGCGCCGGGATGGTCGGGCGAGCGCTCGGCGGTCTTGATCATGGCCAGCTGATAGAGCGGCTGGCCCCAGGGGATGGCGAGGCGGTCGCGATAGATGGTGGTGAAGGCATCGACAGCGATCTTGGGGCTGTCGAGGGTGAGCTCACCGAGGCGCGGGGCGATGAGGTAGTCGTCGACGATGATGACGCCACCGGGCTTGGTGGCGTGGAAGGCGAGGACGAGATCCTCGAGCACGTCGGCGGCGCGGTGCGAACCATCGAGATAGATGAAGTCGGCCTGCTCGCCCGACGCGACCATGGCGCTGAGGACCGGCAGCGAGGCAGAGGCGGTGACGGTGACCTTGGCGGCGTGCGGGCCATCGAGGATGTTTGCCTTGAAGCGATGCCAGTAGCTCGTGGGCGTGTCGCGATCGGGGAAGATGTCGACGCAATGGAGGCGGCTCTGCGCGTGCTGCAGCAGGTGCTCGAGCATCCAATGGGCGGAGCGGCCCTCGTAGCTGCCGATCTCGACGATGCTGCGGGGCTGGTCCGGACGCCAGCCGCGTTCAGCGAACAATTGCGTCCAGTAGTCCGGGTAGCGGCCGAACCAGTCGGTGGTGAACTGCACCATTCATACCCCCGTACCGGACAGCGGCCGGCGCCCAGACGGCGCGCCGGCGGCGGGATGGAGTCAACTCGTCAGCACGATGCGCATCAGATCGGCGGTGTTGCGGGCGCCGAGCTTTTCCATGACGCGGGCGCGATGAACCTCGATGGTGCGCGGCGAGATGCCGAGCTCGCGGCCGGCTTCCTTGTTGGACTGGCCGTTGGAGATGAGCTGGAGCACCTCGCGCTCGCGCGGGGTGAGCTGGGCGAAGCCGCGCACTTCGATGGCGCGGCGGCCGGCATGGATGGCGGCGACGTGCACGTCCTGCCGCAGCGCCTCGCGGACGATGCGGACCATCTGCTCATTGTCGAGGGGCTTGGTGAGGACGTCGGCGGCACCGGCCTTCATGGCGGCGACGGCGGCTTCGACCATCGGCCGGTTCTCTAGCATGAAGACCGGGACGGCCATGCGCATCTGCTTGAGGCGGCGCAGCAGCGCGAGGCCATCGTCGTCGCCGAGTTCGAGATTGGCGATGACCACATCGGGGCGGCGGCGTTCGAGCGCGGCGAAGAAGCCCGGCAGGTTCACCGAGAAGGCGGTCTGGAAGCCCTCGATGCGGAACAGGACGCTCAATGACTCGCAGGTGAGCAGTTCTGGATCGACGATATGGACGATGCGGTCGCGGTTGAGGAAGGCTTGATAGAAAATCTCGTCCGGCATGGAAGTCCCCCACTCGGCAATATGAGCGCCGCGGCGGCTGGACCGGAATGTCGTTCCGGGGGCGGACTGTCCGCACAAAAACGCGGAAGACGCTGAAGTCCACCCTTCGCCGAGGCATCGGATCAATCACGGTCCGGATCATGCACTACGGACAGGTAGTGGACGGATCGGAACGGTCCGTAGGAGATACTACAGACGAGATAGGTCTGTATTCCTATTTAGGACCATTGTCCATAGCGAAGCGGCGAAAAGGGGCCCAGAAAAGGAATAGGACCAGCACCCTGGGGATGCTGGTCCTATTGTCCTCGGAGACTGTACCGGCCCGGAGGCCGATCAGATCCTTATTTCTTCGCCTTCTTGGCGGCGGCCTTCTTGGCCGGGGCCTTCTTGGCGGCGGCCTTCTTGGCCGGGGCCTTCTTGGCTACGGCCTTCTTGGCCGGGGCCTTCTTGGCGACTGCCTTCTTGGCTACGGCCTTCTTGGCCGGAGCTTTCTTGGCAACGGCCTTCTTGGCCGGGGCCTTCTTGGCAGCGGCCTTCTTGGCCGGGGCCTTCTTGGCTACGGCCTTCTTGGCGGCAGCCTTCTTCACCGGAGCCTTGGCAGCGGTCGCCGGAGCGGCCGGCTTCTTGGCGGCGGGCTTAGCGGAAACCGACGGAGCCTTCGCAGCGGCCATCGGCATGGACTTGGTTTTGCCACGGAGGGCGTCACGGATTTCGGTCAAGAGAACTTCTTCCTTTGTTGGAGCTGGTGGTTGTGCGGGCGGAGCCGCGGCCTGTTTATTCCTAATCGAATTGATGCCCTTGACGACGAGGAACAACACGAAGGCAACAATGGTGAACTTTACAACCGCATTGATGAACAAACCGATATTAAGCGTGGCAACGCCGGCTTCCTTCGCGGCTGCGAGTGAAGCGACTGCAACGTCATTCGGATTGTTCAGGACGATGAACAGGTTCGAGAAGTCGACCCTGCCCAGGATAAGACCGATGACCGGCATAAACATGTCATCCACGAGGGATGAGACGATCGTGCCGAACGCCGCGCCGATGATGACACCGATCGCAAGATCGATGACATTTCCCTTGATGGCGAAGTCACGGAACTCTTTGAGCATGGACATGATGACCCTCTTTGGCTTGTCCACTCGCTTGGTCGCGTCGCCACTCCTCGCGACGACGCCCTGCAAATCACTGAGATTCGCATTGACAGCAGAATCATGCAGATCGCGCCGAAAAGCAATGGTCCGACTTAGGGCGAGCTTGCGACGAGCGTTCCTCCAGAGGATAGTTCCACCAGCGCCGCTCTAGAATGGCGACCGGACGACGACCATGGACCCTACCGCTTCAGCCGAAACCACCCTCCGCCGGGCCGTCGATTTCCTGCCCCAGGGCCTGGCCGTGTTCGACGCGGATCTGCGCCTCGTGGTGTCCAACCGGCTCTATGGCGACCTGCTCGACCTGCCGGCCCGGCTGGTGAGCGCTGGAACAGCACTCTATGATATCGCACTCTATATCGGCCGGCGCGGCGATCTGGGCGCCGGCGACCCGGCGCAGCTGGCCGCAGAACGCGTGGAACTGCTGACGCGGCCGGCTGGATCGACGTCGCAACGCGTTGGAAAACAAGGGCAATTCCTGGAGTTCAGATCATCGCGACTGCCCGATGGCGGGCTGGTGGTGAGCTTCTATGATGTGTCGGCGCAGCTGGCGGCAGAGGCCGCCCTGGAGCGGGCAAACACCACCCTCGAAGGGCGGGTGGAGGAGCGCACGGCGGCCCTCCTCCGGGTGAACTCGGAGCTCGAATCCGCCCGCAAGAAGGCCGACACCGCCAACCGCGACAAGACCCGTTTCCTCGCCGCCGCCAGCCACGATCTGCTGCAGCCGCTGAACGCGGCGCGGCTCTATACGGCGACCCTGCTGGAACGGGCGGGAGGGTCGGAGCTGGCCCCCCTGGCGCAGTCGATCGAGGCCTCGCTAAATGCTGTGGAAGAAATCATGTCGGCGCTGCTCGACATGTCGCGCATCGACTCCGGCGCGCTGAAACCGCAGCCGGCACCCTTCCATGTGCGCGACCTGATTCAGAAAATCGCGGTCGAGTTCGCACCCGCGGCGCGGGAGAAATCGATCACGCTGACGCTGGTCGACAGCTCCGCCGTCGCCCTCGCCGACCGCTCGCTGGTGGCGCGCATCGTCCAGAACCTCGTCTCGAACGCCATCAAGTATACGCGGCCGGGCGGCGCCGTGCTGGTCGGCTGCCGGTCGCGCGGCAACCGGGTGCGGCTCGACGTGATCGACACCGGCATCGGTTTCAACCGCGACCAGCACAAGCTGCTGTTCGCCGAATTCTCGCGGCTGGAACAGGGCGCGCGCATGGCGCAGGGGCTCGGCCTCGGGCTGTCGATCGTCGAGCGGCTGGTGGCGGCGATGGGGCTGACGATCGAACTGGCGAGCGTCGAGAACAAGGGCTCGCGCTTCTCGCTGTACCTGCCGAAGAGCAAGCTGCCGAAGCTGGCGCCCACCGATGGCGAGCGCATCGAGAGCACGGCGAACCTCACCGGGCTCAGGATCCTTTGCGTCGACAATGAGCGGGCGATCCTCGATGCGATGGAGGGGCTGCTGCGCGGCTGGGGCTGCGATGTGCGCTCGGCAAGATCGCTCAAGGACATCGACAAGGACGGGCTGCTGCTGGGCTGGTTCCCCGATCTCGTGCTGATGGACTACCACCTCGACCAGACCTCCGGGCTCGATGCGGTGGAGTGGCTCAGGCACAATGTTGGCGGCCATCTGCCGGCAGCGCTGGTGACCGCCGACCGCACCGCGGCGGTGCGCGCGCTGGCCGAGGAACGCGGCATTGCGGTGGTGACCAAGCCGGTGAAACCGGCGGCCCTGCGGGCGACGATTACCGGGCTCGCGACGCAGCGGCAGGGCGGCAAGCGCTAGGAATGTTGTCGGGGTGGGGCACCACGCCGGCCGCGCAAGGTGCTCCCCTCTCCCACCACTTCGTGGTCCCCCCTCTCCCGTAAACGGGAGAGGGACGCCGACTGCGCCATTGCGCCCGTGGCTCGCCCCACCCACCGGCTTCGCCGGTACCCCCTCCCCGATGGGGAGGGAGGGGCTCCGTGGATGTGGCCGCACCACTTCGTGGTCCCCCCTCTCCCGTAAACGGGAGAGGGACGCCGACTGCGCCATTGCGCCCGTGGCTCGCCCCACCCACCGGCTT
>SEEL01000006.1 GCA_004144345.1 Hyphomicrobiales bacterium | reverse complement strand
GTAGCCGCTAGTCGAGGAACACCACCGGCACGCCGGGCTCGACCATCTTCGACAATTCCTCGGCGTCCCAATTGGTCAGGCGGACGCAGCCATGCGACGCGGTCTTGTCGATCTTTTCCGGATCGGGCGTGCCGTGGATGCCGAAGGTGGGCTCGGTGAGGTCGATCCACATCGAGCCGACAGGGCCGTTCGGGCCGGGCGGAATGATCAGCTTCTGATCGTTCTCGCCCTGCTGGAAATTGATGTCGGGATTGTAGGTGTAGTTGGGCATCGGCGCGACGGCGGCGACCAGATGCGTGCCGGACGGCGACGGATTGTCCTCGCTGCCGATGGTGGCCGGGTAGGCGGCGATCAGCCGGTCCTCCGCATCATAGGCGCGCAACTGGCGGGCCGATTTGTCGGCCTCGAGGCGGGCGACCTTGCCGGTCATGTCGGGACCATAGGCGGCGACGGCGACCGCTTCACCGGCAACGAATTGCGCGCCGGGGTTCAACGCCGTGAGCAGATCCTCATCCATGTGGAAGCGCTCGGCGAGCAGTTCGACCACGCTGGCATAGCCAAGGAAGTCGCGCTGCGCCTTCTCGGCATAATCCTCTGGGATCGGCGCGCCGATGGCGGCGGCGTCCTCGCCAGTGATGGTGTAGGTGCCAACGACCGGCTCTTTCGTATCTAGGGCGGCGATCAGTTCGGCATCGATGAGGCCGTCGGCGGGCAGACCGCGCATGATTTCGACCGCCCAAACGGCCTTGCGGACATTGTCACCATCAAAGCCGTCGATGACGCCGGGCGAGGCACCGGCACGGTCGAGCAGGATCTGCAGCTTGACGATGGCGGGATCGGGCACCGCCGGGGGAGGAACCGCGGCGTCCGATCCCGTCTCTTCATCCACGGCCGGGGGAGGGAGGACCTGGGCCGGGATGGTCTGCAGATCGGCGGCATTGACCTCATCCGCCGTTAGCGGGGCGCTGCTCACATCCTGAGCCAGTACCGAGGCGATCGGGAGCGTCACTAGCAGCAAGAGAACGAGGAACTGGAAGAAACGCATAGTCGAACCACCCGATTGCGAAAGATAGAAGCTCGCGGGGAGGCCATTGGTTGCCCCGGGGGTCGCCGATCGCGTCCGGCATGGTGAAAATTCGACTAAAATGCCACGCATTAGGCGCAAGCCCCTCTGTTCATGGACATTGTGCGGCTGCCTTGCTAACCCTCGCCGCGCCCTGAACATGGCTTGTGAAAAATGCCCGAACTGCTGCTCGAACTGTTTTCCGAGGAAATCCCCGCGCGCTTCCAGCGCAAGGCTGCCGACGACCTGAAAAAGGCTGTGACCGGCGCCCTGGTAGAGGCGGGCCTCGTCTATGAGAGCGCCAAGGCATTCGTGACGCCGCGCCGGCTGGCGCTGAGCGTGGTCGGCATCCCGCCGCGCTCGCCGGATTTGCGCGAGGAAAAGAAGGGCCCACGCGTCGGCGCGCCGCAGCAGGCCATCGACGGCTTCCTCAAAGCGGCCGGGCTGGCGTCGATTGCCGATGCCAAGGTCGAATCCGATCCCAAGAAGGGCGATTTCTATGTCGCCTATGTCGACCGGAAGGGCGCCGAGGCGCCAAAACTCCTGTCCGACATCCTGCCGCGCGTCATTGCCGGCTTCCCCTGGGCGAAGTCGATGCAATGGGGCTATGGCGGGCTGACCTGGGTGCGCCCGCTGCGCGCCATCACGGCGACCTTCGGCACCGACAATGACGAGCCGATGGTGATCCCGTTCGCCGCCAACACGGTCGAATCCGGCCAGACCACCTACGGCCATCGCTTCCTCGCGCCGCAGCCGATCAAGGTGCGCCGCTTCGACGATTATGTGCAGGCGCTGGAGAAGGCCAAGGTCGTGCTCGACCTCGACCGCCGCAAGGAAATCATCCGGGCCGATGCCGAGCATCTCGCCTTCGCCCAACAGTTGACCGTCATCGAGGATGAGGGGCTGCTTGAGGAAGTCGCCGGGCTGGTCGAATGGCCGGTGGTGATGATGGGCTCGTTCGATCCCGAATTCCTCAAGGTGCCGGAAGAGGTGATCATTGCCACCATCCGCGCCAACCAGAAGTGCTTCTGCCTGCGTCAGGCGAACGGCAAGCTGGCGCCGTACTTCCTGCTGACCGCTAACAATGTCGCGTCAGATGGTGGGGCCGCGATCGTCGCCGGCAATGAGCGCGTCATCCGCGCCCGGCTGAGCGATGCGAAGTTCTTCTATGAGACCGATCTGAAGTTCCCGCTCGAGCATGGCCTGCCCAAGCTTGAGGAGTCGGTGTTCCATGCGCAGCTTGGAACGCAGTTCCAGCGGATCGAGCGGCTGGTGAGGCTGGCGGGCGAGATTGCGCCCCGCGTTGGCGCCGACGCCGAGGCCGCCAAGCGCGCCGCGATGCTGGCCAAGGCCGACTTGACCACCAACATGGTCGGCGAGTTCCCCGAGCTGCAGGGCATCATGGGCCGCTACTATGCGCTGGCGCAGGGCGAGAAGTCGCCGATCGCCAATGCCGTGGCCGATCACTACAAGCCGCTCGGCCCGACCGACCGCGTGCCGGCGGAACCGGTGGCGGTTGCCGTGGCGCTGGCCGACAAGATCGATCTGCTCACCGGCTTCTGGGCCATCAATGAAAAGCCGACCGGCTCGCGCGATCCGTTTGCCCTGCGCCGCGCGGCGCTGGGCGTGATCCGCATCGTGTCGGACAATGCGCTCAGCCTGCCGCTGACGCCGCTGTTCCAGGCGGCGTACATGGTGCGCAACGAGCAGGGCTCGAAGGTCGAGGTCGAGACGGCGGACGAGACCGCCGAGGACCTGACGCAGACCGATCTGCTGGCGTTCTTCCACGATCGCCTGAAGGTGACGCTGCGCGAGGCGGGCGCCCGCCACGATCTCGTCGATGCGGTGATCACGGCCGAGAGCGACGACATCCTCGAAATCACCCGCCGCGTCGAAGCGCTCAGCGCGCTGCTGAGCTCGGCGGACGGCAAGAATCTGCTGGCCGGCTACAAGCGCGCCGCCAACATTCTTGCCGCCGAGGAAAAGAAGGACGGCCGCAGCTATGACGCGGTGTCCAACCAGACCAAATTCGTGCTGGCCGAAGAGACGGCGCTGGCGAGCGCCATCAAGCAGGTCGATGCGGAAGCCGCGGCCAAGGCCCGCGCCAATGACTACAAGGGCGCCATCGCCTCGCTCGCGACGCTGCGCGCCCCGGTCGATGCGTTCTTCGAAAAAGTGCTGGTCAACGATGCCGACGCGGCCGTGCGCGCCAACCGCCTGCATCTGCTGGCAGCGCTGCGCAACACGATGCACATCGTCGCCGATTTCTCGAAGGTCGCCGGCTAGCCGGGCAGGGTGCAGGTCACCGGACCTGTGTCCGTCTCGAACGCATAGGTGACGTTGCCGGCTTCGTCGGCAAAGCGGCCAACCCAATGCTGCAGGTCGAGCGGTCCGCTGATCGCTTCGACACTATTGCCGGCCGAGCTGATCTGTCCCTCGCCGCCACTGCCATCGGCGGCGCTCCACTGATAGTCGCCCGCGACCAGCAGCGTCAGCATGCCGACCACCACATCGTCGTCGGCGGCACAGGCATAGAGGCCGGGCGGCGGGAACTGCGCCAGGGCAGGCGTCGCAACGAGCATCAACACAAGGACAAGAACGCTACGCATGGGGGCATACTGCGCCCGCGCGGCGGCACTCGCAAGTCAGACGGGCGGCACCAGTTCCTGCGGCCGGCGCTTCTTCTTGAACGGCGCCATGCCCTCATTGGCGAGCTGATCGGCACGCTCGTTCATTTCGTCGCCATTATGGCCCTTCACCCAGTGCCAGTTGATCGTGTGGCGCTGCGTGGCGAGATCGAGGGCCTGCCAGAGTTCGACATTCTTGACGGGCTTCTTGGCGGCGGTCTTCCAGCCGTTCTTCTTCCAGCCGTGGATCCAGCCGGTGAGCCCGTCCTTGACGTAGCTGCTGTCGGTATGGAGCTCGACCGCGCAGGGACGCTTCAGCGCGTTGAGCGCTTCGATCGCGGCGGTCAGTTCCATCTGGTTGTTGGTGGTGAGCGTCGCGCCGCCCTTCAGTTCCTTGACCGTGTCGCCATATTGCAGCACCGCGCCCCAGCCGCCGGGACCTGGATTGCCCGAACAGGCGCCATCGGTGTGGATGATCACACTGTCGGTCATGCGGGCCGCCTCATGATGTAGAACTGGAAAATCCGACCGTCGTCATAGGGACCGACATGGGTCCGCGTCATGCCGATCTTGTCGAGCACCTTGAGCGAGGGCGCGTTGTCGACATCGGCCATGGCGATGAAGTGCGGCGCGTCGGTCTCGCGGAAGATCCAGTCGCGGAGGCCTGTCGCCGCTTCGAGCGCGTAGCCATTGCCCCAGAACTGGGGGTAGAGCGAATAGCCGATCTCGGGCTCGCCCGTGCGGGCATACACGCCATAGCCGGCGCGGCCGACGAGCACGCCATCGGCCTTGCGGCGGACACGCAGCTTGCCGAGCTGACGGGTCTCGAACAACTCGATCCAGTGGTCGAGCGCCTCGGCCATGGCCTCGTGCGTCCAGGGCTCACCACCGGGGCTGAGATAGCGGGTGACAACCGGATCGCCATGCAGCCGCACAAGATCGTCGAGTTGATCGCGCCGCCAGCCCGACAGCACCAGCCGCTCGGTTTCGAACAGGTCCAGCGTACTCATGCGGCGGGGGAGGCCGGGCGCAGTTCGCGCGGCAGGTTGAAGACGATGGTCTCGCGGCCGGCACCATGCGCCGAGACGTTGATGTCGAAGCGCTGGGCAAACGCCTCGATCACCTCATCGACCAGCGTCTCGGGAGCCGAAGCCCCAGCAGTGATGCCGAGCGTCGTGATGCCCTCGAACTTCGACCAGTCGATGGTGTCGGCGCGCTCGACCAGCGTGGCGCGCGGGCAGCCATTGCGCTGCGCCACTTCGACGAGGCGGACCGAGTTGGAGCTTTCCGGCGCACCGACGACGATCATCGCATCGACATTGGGCGCGACCTTCTTGACCGCTTCCTGCCGGTTGGTGGTGGCGTAGCAGATGTCTTCCTTGTGCGGCAGCGAGATCGACGGGAAGCGCCGGCGCAGGATTTCGACGATGGCCGACGTGTCATCGACGCTGAGCGTCGTCTGCGTCACGAAAGCAAGTTTTTGCGGATCGCGCGGCGTGAAGGCCTCGGCATCGGCGGCGGTCTCGACCAGCGTGATGGCGCCGGCGGGCAACTGGCCCATGGTGCCGATCACTTCGACATGGCCGGCATGGCCGATCAGCACGATCTCGCGGCCTTCGTTGAAATGGCGATTGGCCTCGATATGGACCTTGCTCACCAGCGGGCAGGTGGCATCGAGGAAGAACATGATGCGCGCCTTGGCGTCGGCCGGCACCGCCTTGGGCACGCCATGGGCGGAAAATACGACGGGGGCGTCGCTGGGCGGAATTTCGTCCAACTCTTCGACGAAGACAGCTCCCTTACGGCGCAGGCCCTCAACCACGTATTTGTTGTGAACGATCGCATGGCGGACATAGACCGGGGCGCCGTACTTCTCGAGCGCCAGCTCAACGATCTGGATGGCCCGGTCGACGCCGGCGCAAAAGCCGCGCGGCGCGCAGAGCGTAATCTCGAGTTTGGGCTTGTCCATAGAGCGTCAGATGCTTTCGTGACGCACCCAAGTCAAGGCCCGTTGCGGCGCGCTGCCGCCGCAGGCACTATAGGAACCCAGTCAATTCAAAGGATTGTCCGGTGAGCCTCGCTCTCGAAATGTTTCCCGTTGCGCCCGCCGGCGGCAACGCGAACCTTTCCGAGGCGCAGCAGGGGCTGCTCGCCGGCAAGGCGCGCTGGATCCGCGCCGCCTGGGAAGCCGGGCTGACCACGGCGCCCACGATCCTCATCACCCGTGCCGCCTGGGACGCGCTGCAGGCCGAACGCCGCCACAGCGCCGGGCGGCTGCGAGCGCACTGGGTGTCGACCCTGTTCCGGCTCGTCGGCCGCGACGGGCGGCCACCGGCGCTGGCTGTCCGTACCGCCACTGACCGCACGATTGCCGGCCTCACCCCGGCCCGCACCGGCCTCCCGGCTCCGGCCAGTGAGGCCGAGGCGGTCGATCCGGCCCGGCCGCTGGGCCGCGCCATTGCGCAGGCTTTTGCCTCGTATGGCGATGGTGCCGATTCGATCGTGCTGGTGCAGGCCGTGGCGCAGGGCGAGATCATCCAGTTCCTGTCGCGCGATGCGCAATCTGGCGCCATCGGTCCGGCGCCGCTGCCGGGCGGCAGCGTGCCGCTGGCCCCGGAGGCGAACGAGCTCAGCGAGGCGCTGGATCGCGCTTCCGGACGGCATATGTGCATTACGGCGGCGGTGGAGCGGGGCGACCTGACCTTCCTCTCTGCCCGCGTCTATCAGGCGAGCGCCGTCGCCGAACTGGAAGCCGCCACCGACCGGGTGGAGCGGGGCATCTGGACCGAGCAGCAGGCCGTGGGCAGCTTGAACCCCGACCGGCTGACGACGCTGCTGCATCCGAGCCTCCGGCCCGGCCATGCGCAGGAGCCGATGGCGACGGGGCTCGGCGTATCGCCCGGCGCGGCCAGCGGCTACATCGTCTTCACGGCGGAAGACGCGGCCCGCTACAAGGCGCGCGGCCGCCACTGCATTCTGGTGGTCAACGAAACCGGCCCCGCCGATATCGACGGGATGAAGGCCGCCACCGGCATCCTCACGGCGCGCGGCGGCATGACCAGTCATGCCGGCGTGATCGCGCGCATCACCGGCAAGCCCTGTGTCGCGGGTGTGCGGACGCTCTCGGTCAACGCCGCGGACATGTCGTGCCGCATCGGCGATCTGACGCTGAAGGCCGGCGACCGCATCTCGATCGATGGCAGCGACGGCAGCGTCTATGCGGGCGTCCTGCCGCTCAGCCGTCCCAAGATCGGCGGCGCGCTGGGCGAACTGCTCGGCTGGTCCAACGCGACGCGCAGGATTGAAGTGCGCGCCAATGCCGAGACCGTGGAAGCGGCGACAACCGCGCTGAGTTTCGGCGCCGAGGGCATTGGCCTCGCGCGCTCCGAGCACATGTTCTTTTCGCGCGAGCGCATGGTGGCGCTGCGCCGCCTGATCCTCAGCGAGGACGAGGCGGACCGCAAGGCGGCCCTGCGGGGGCTCGTCGACTTCCAGACCGGCGACTATTCCGCGATCTTCTCGACGATGGCCGGCCGGCCGGTGACGGTGCGCCTGTTCGATCCGCCGCTGCATGAGTTCCTGCCGCGCTCCGAGGAGGAGATCGACGAGACGGCGCGATCGCTTGGCCTAGATCTGCGGGCGTTGAAGCTGAGGCTCGACCGCATCTCCGAGATCAACCCGATGCTCGGCCATCGCGGCGTGCGCCTTGCCGTGACCTATCCCGAAATCCTCGAGATGCAGGTGCAGTCGCTGGTCGCCGGTGTACGCGCCGCGATGGAGCGTGATGTTGAGCCGGTGGCGCTCGAGATCATGGTGCCGTTCGTGTCGACGGTGCATGAGGTGACGTGGATCCGCGAGCGCGTGATGCAGCTGATCGATGCGGCGCAGCTGCCGCCGGTGGCACGGCAGCGCTTTGCCTTCGGCACGATGATCGAGCTGCCGCGCGCCGCCTTGCGGGCCGCCGATATCGCGCGGCATGTCGACTTCTTCTCGTTCGGCACCAATGATCTGACGCAGACCACTTTCGGCATCAGCCGCGACGACGCGCCGGCCTTCCTCGCTGCCTATCAGCGCAAAGGCCTCTACGAGCTCGACCCCTTCGTGACGCTGGACAAGAAGGGCGTGGGCGAATTGATCGCCATGGCGATCGAGCGCGGCCGCGCCGCCAATCCGGCCCTGCGCATCGGCATCTGCGGCGAGCATGCGGGCGACCCGGCGTCGCTCGAATTCTTCGCGGCGCTCAATGTCGACTATGTGAGCTGTTCGCCCTACCGCGTGCCGGTGGCGCGGCTCGCTCTGGCCCAGGCGGGCTAGGCCAAAAAGCCTCCCGAATTAACCAAACAGGACCATCCGCCGCAGGAACTGCGCCGGGTTTACCTCACGATAACCCTAATCCCGCATCATCGAAATCGTCGGCATTTGAGCAACATGATGCCGAAGCGTCGAGTGTTGTGGCGTTGCGTGTGAGTAGTATTGCGTTTGATGGGCCTGTTTGGTTCGATCGAGTCCTGGGCCCGTCCCCGGCATAGTCTGGCTGGCGTTTTCGCCACGCTGGTCCTGTCGCTGGCCGCTTACCCCATGTTGACTGCCGGCGCCCACGCCCCGGCCGATGGCGACACGCTGCTGCTGGCCCGTGGCCCGGTCGCGACGCTGACCCGCGCCGGCGGCGAAGTGATCATCACCGGCTCGGTCGAGAGCCTGTTCAACACCGGTTTCTTCGCTGGTCCGAACCGCGCCGAAAAGGTCAACCGCGCCCGCCTGACGCCGGATGGCGAAACCGTCTCCGGCGGTTTCGAGGCGATCCGCGTCGCCATCGCCGAGGCTCGCGCGCCGAAACGCGCCAAGGGCGAACTCGAGGCGATCGATACGATCCAGACCGCCAGCATCGATCCGGCCACCAGCGCCGCGATTGCCGCGATCGACCAGGTGGTGCCGATGCCGCCCTCGATCATGCCGGTGAGCGCTCCGCTTGCCGTCGCCTATGCTCGCGAGACCACGCCGGCCACGGCGTTCGACCTCCTGGTCGACAAGAGCGGCAAGAAGGTTTCGGAGAAGGAACTGTGGTGCATGGCCACGGCGATCTATTTCGAGGCGCGCGGCGAGAGCTATCGTGGACAGGTGGCGGTGGGGCAGGTCGTCATGAACCGCGTGGCCCACAAGATCTATCCCAAGACCATCTGCAACGTGGTGTTTCAGAACCAGCACATGCGCAATGCCTGCCAGTTCTCATTCGCCTGCGACGGCATTCCCGAGACGGTGACGGAGCCGAAAGCCTGGGCGCAGGCCGAGGAGATCGCGACGGGCGTGATCAATGGCTCGCTGTTCCTGACGGAAGTGGGCGCCTCGACGCATTACCACGCGACCTATGTCTATCCGCACTGGGCGCCCAAGCTGAAGAAGAACACCAAGATCGGCCAGCACATCTTCTACCAGTTCAAGCGCGGCTGGACGGCCGGCTGATCAGGTGTGGGCCGCCGGCGCGTCGGCGTAGAAATAGAAAATGATCGAGCCCTGCGAGTAGCTGGTCCAATGACCGCTGCCGCGGCTTTCGGGCCAGTACTGCCAGCCCTGCTTCGGCGTAACCTCGATACCCGGATAGCGCACATTCGGCGACAGCAGGGCGTCGCTGGAGTAGGTGCCCGTGGGCGTCGTGACGATCGTCACCGTGCTCAGACGGCCGAAGCCGATCTTGCGCACGGTCTGCGTGCGCTGCACGTCCATCGAAACGCTGTCATCCAGCTCGATGTCGAACTTGCGGAACATCCTCGGGTCGATCTTGTCGAGCGGGAGCAGATCCTCGATCGCGGCTGAGGCGACCTTCACGGGCTCTTCGGCGATCGCCGCCATCTGAGCGGGCGCGATCAGGCTGAATGCCACCATCGAGCCAAAAAACCCGCCCCAAGCGAGTGCTCTGACTGGGTTGACCATGATGCCTCCGGCTGGTGCGAGTTCGTTAACCTCGCATCAACCATAAGGCGCAAACTGCGTCAAAACGGAACAGTCGTTTACCTTAACTTCACGAAGACCGGTGCAATGCCGTGGCCAGCATATCGACCGCATCGACGAAGCGGTCATGCGCCTCGCGAGTCGGCCAGGGCCGCATCAACTGCTCGAAACCCTCGAGTTCGAACGCAGCCAGACCGGGCTCGCCGAAGAACTTGCGCGCTTCCTCGACATCAAAGCCGGCGAGGTTCACCGCCTCATGGTAGGCCGCCTGCCGGTCGGCCTTCTTGATCTGCCGCTGCAATGCGGCCGGGGCCTCGGCATTGAGCGCAAAATGCAGATGCACCGCGCCGAGCAGCCGGTTCTCGACATCCTTGTAATTGCCGCCCATCGCCGCCTTGAAGGGCGAGATGATGTCGCCCATCACATATTCGGGCGCATCGTGGAGCAGGGCGTAAAGCCGATCGCGCGGCCCCGAGGCCGGCGCCATGCCCGTGAAGATCTCAAGCACCAGCACCGAATGCTGGGCCACCGAGAAGGGATAGTCGCCCGCCGTCTGGCCGTTCCAGCGCGCCACGCGGGCGAGGCCATGGGCGATATCGGTCAATTCGACATCGACCGGCGACGGATCGAGGATATCGAGCCGGCGGCCCGATAGCATCCGTTGCCACGCCCTGTCCTTGCCGCGCGCCATATGAGTCCTCCGGAAAGCGCGGAGGCTAGTCAGCCGGCGCTGATTCCCCAAGCCGGTACGTCGCCCAACTGGGGAGGGTGATGGTCACGGGCCTGCCGGCCACGGTCACTTCGCCGCCATCGAAACGGTCGAGCCGCACGATGGCAACGGCCTTGCCGTCCACCGGTGTGCCGATGATGCCGGCGTCGCGGGAGCCGACGGTGACGGCGCTCCCAGCCGGTGCGTCGATGCCGGAGACGTTCACTGGCCGGCGGCGGGCGGTGCCGCGATGCTGCATGCGGCTGACGACTTCCTGGCCGATGTAGCAGCCCTTCTTGAAGTCGACGCCGCCCAACAAATCCATGCCGATATCGTGCGGGAAAGTGGTGTCGGCCGAAAAGTCCGGCCCGAGTTCAGCCACGCCCCGGACGATGCGGGAGCGGGCATAGCTGTCGTCGGGCGCGGCCCAGCCAGCCGCTTCCTCGACAGTGCCGATGATGTGCGAGTCCGGGGCATCGGGGTCGTGGCCGACCCGGTGCGTGTCGCGCAGATCGTCGATCACGACCGCAGCGCGCAGCCGGTACATCTTCATGCGCTTGAGGAAGGCGTCGGCGACCCCGCTGTCGGCGTCCAGCCAGAAAGCCCCATCCGCATAAACGCTTAGCCCCTCGGCTTGAATCTTTCCCTGAGGCGAGAGCAGGGCCCACCAGACCGGCGGGCCGGCTTCCGCCACGAGGCGGCCCGTGACCACATCGAACAGCAGTTTTTGCGCGTCGGCGCCGGAGAAGCGAAACAGCGCGCGGCTGGGGCGGAGGGTTGTCGGCATGTTGTCACCGTATGTTCCCGCGGCGGCGGGAATCCAGTATGCCCGGGAAAACGGGTGAGGCAGACATGGCGCACTACGACGCGATCTTCAAGAACGGCACCATTGCCAACCAGGACGGGGTGCACAGCGCCGACATCGGCATCAGGGGCGGCCGCATCGCCGCGCTCGGCGCGCTGGCGGGCGATTCCGCCGATCAGGTGACCGATTGTAAGGGCCTCCACATCCTGCCCGGTGTCATCGACACGCAGGTGCATTTCCGCGAGCCGGGGCTGGAGCACAAGGAAGACCTCGCCTCGGGCTCGCTCTCGGCGGTGATGGGCGGGGTGACGGGTGTGTTCGAGATGCCCAACACCAACCCGCTGACCATCACGCGCGAGACCTTTGAGGACAAGATTGCCCGGGCGACCGGCCGCATGCATTGCGACTTCGCCTTCTTCATTGGCGGTACGCATGAGAATGTGAACGAGTTGCCGGTGCTGGAGCGGCTGCCCGGCTGCGCTGGCGTAAAAGTGTTCATGGGCTCGTCCACCGGCACACTGCTGGTGGCTGACGATGAGGGCGTCGGGGCAATCCTCAAGGTGATCTCGCGGCGCGCGGCGTTCCACTCCGAGGACGAGTTCCGCCTGGAAGAGCGCAAGCCGCTCCGCATTCCCGGCGATCCGAGTTCGCATCCCGTGTGGCGCGACCCGGAGGCGGCGATGCGCTCGACGCAGCGGCTCGTGGCGCTGGCGCATAAATATGGCAAGCGCATCCACGTGCTGCACATCTCGACGGCCGAGGAGATGGTGTTCCTCGCGAACCACAAGGACGTGGCGACGGTCGAGGTCACGCCGCATCATCTGACGCTCGATGAAACCGCCTATGAGCGGCTGGGCACGCTGGTGCAGATGAACCCGCCGATCCGCGACAAGGCGCATCGTTCGGGCATCTGGGCGGGCGTCCACAATGGCGTGGCCGATGTGCTCGGCTCCGATCATGCCCCGCATTTGCTCGAGGAGAAGCAGAAGCCCTATCCGAACTCGCCGTCGGGCATGACGGGCGTGCAGACGGTGGTGCCGCTGATGCTGGACCACGTGAACCAGGGCAATCTGAGCCTCGAGCGCTTTGTCGATCTGAGCAGCCACGGCCCGGCGCGCATCTTCAACATCGCGCGCAAGGGCCGCATTGCGGTCGGTTATGACGCCGACCTCACCATTGTCGATTTGAAGCGGCGCGAAACCATCACCAATGACTGGGTCGCTAGCCGGGCTGGCTGGACGCCCTATGACGGCGTGACGGTCACGGGCTGGCCGGTGGGCACGATCCTGCGCGGCAACAAGGTGATGTGGCAGGGCGAACTGGTGACGGCGGCAAGCGGCCGGCCGATCGAGTTCCTGGAGACGATGGCGCCAGCGGCCTAGTGCGTCAGGCGGTCGAGATTGTATTCGCCGTTGCGAATGCGATCCGGCAGGCCACCGACGAGCAGCGCCGTGGCGTCTTCGCCATGGGCGCGGACCAGCGTAGCGATGGCCGCAAACAGCGAGGCGTGGGCGAGGGCAAGGCTCTGCACTCCCTCATCCTCGGCGCTGTTCCAGGCTTCGGCGAGATATTCGAGCGCAAGCTGCCGCTCTTCACGGTGCTTGTCCGGAGCGTGGTCGCCGACGTTTGGAATGTTTGGTTTGCCCTGACGCATTTGACGACGATTATCATGCGCTCTGTGGCGAGGGTGAGGCATGTGACCGGAAGGTTAATGCCGGATCGGCTATTGTACCTAACGGCCGGTAAGCGTCATTCGGCGAAGCGCGTGTGGATGTCGCGCGCCACTGCCTCAGCCTCGACCAGCAGCCGCTTCAGCGCCTCTTCGGCCGACGGCGTGCAGCTTCGATAGAGCCGCGAATAGGCGGTGTAGCCGCCATTGAACGCGCCATAGAGCCGCTGCTGCCGGTCCTCGTCGGGATTGTCGAGGATGACCAGATCGGCCATCTGCGCGCGCCAGTCGGTGGTCGACTCGACGCAGAGCGGATTGAGGAAATAGAGGCTGCCCAGGATCTCGGCGAGGCGCTCCATCTGCGGCTCGTAAGGCGGATCGATCGCCACGGCCGGCTGGGGCAGGGCGAGCAAGGGGAGCAGCAAAAGGCCAAGGAGGCGGGCGCGCATTAGCTTGTGTAGTCGCACGATCATGTCGGCGGCAAGGCGGCTCACGAGCGGTCGAAGATGCGGAAGGCGGCTTCGACCACATCGGCGAGATCCGGCGTCGTCGCCAGATTGCCTAGGTCATGCGGCTGGACCCAGCGCCAGTCGCGGATTTCGGCGGGATCGGGGACGATCTCGCCATCATAGGCCTGGGTCGCGAAGGTCTGCAGCCGGAACTGCTTGTGGCGGAGGACGAGCAGGGGGCGGAGGCCGTAGAGCGTCAGGCCCAGTTCCTCCTTCACCTCGCGCAGCGCGCCTTGCTCGGTGGTCTCGCCGGGCTCGAGCCGTCCGCCGGGCAGGGTCCAGAGGCCGGCCGACGGGGCCCTGGCGCGCTGGATCAGCAGCAGGTCGTCCCGCCGCACGATGGCGACGCTGGCGGCGAGGAAAGTGCTCATCGCGGCATCAGACTCATTTGCCGTTTGCGCCGCAAGCACCTAACTTCCGCGCCATGTGTGGACGCTACGCCTTCCTTCTGCCGCCCGAAGCCATGACGGCGCTGTTCAACCTGCTCAACCGGGCTGAGGATTATCCGCCGCGCTACAACATCACGCCAACGCAGCCGATCATCGCCATTTCCGAGCGCGAGGGGCGGCGCACGGCCGATCTCTTCCGCTGGGGCTTCGTGCCGGGCTGGGTAAAGGATCCCAAGGAGTTCCCGCTGCTGATCAATGCGCGGGCGGAATCGATGCTCGACAAGCCGTCTTTCCGCGATGCCGTGCGCAACTCGCGCTGCGTCATCCCGGCAAGCGGCTATTATGAGTGGATGAAGGGCGCCGATGGGGCGCGCCGGCCCTACTACATCACGTCCACCGAAACCGAGACGATGGCATTTGCCGGGCTCTACGCCACCTGGGCCGGGCCGAATGGCGAGGAGATCGATACGATCTGCATCGTCACGGTCGATCCCAATCTCGAAATCTCGGGCGTCTATGACCGCATGCCGGCGATCCTGCGCGGCCAGGACGCGATCGATGCGTGGCTCAATACCCGCGACGTCGAAGGCCGCTACGCCGCCGAACTGGCCGTCTCCGCCCCGCAGGGCACGATGCAGTATCATGCGGTGGGCAAGGCCATCGGCAAGGCGACGTCGGAAGGGCCGGAACTGATTGAGCCCGCGCCAGCGGAGGAGGCTGGGCCCGAAAAGCCGCGCCGCAAGAAGGCTGACTCGGGCCAGCTCGACCTGTTCTGAGTGGAGCGCTGCTCTAGCCCAGCATCTTGCCGGGGTTCATGATGCCTTTGGGATCGAGCGCCCGCTTGATGGCCCGCATCATCTCCAGCGCCACCGGGTCTTTCACCTGCTTCAGGAGCCCCGACTTCATCTGGCCGATACCGTGCTCGGCCGAGATCGAGCCATTGAGCCTCGCCACGATCTCGTAGATCACGGCGTTCACATCCTTCTCCCGCGCCATGAACGCCTTCGGATCCTCGCCGACCGGCTGGCTCAGGTTGAAGTGGATATTGCCGTCGCCCATGTGGCCGAACGGGCAGGGACGGATGCCCGGAACCACGCGCGCCACGGCCGCCGATCCCTCGGCAATCAGTTGCGGTACGTCGGCGATGGGCACCGAGATGTCATGCTTGATCGAGGCGCCTTCGCGCGACTGCACATCGCTCATCTGCTCGCGGGCCGCCCACATCAGCACACGGTCCGCCTCTGACTGGGCGAGGCTCGCGTCGCTGACGATGCCGGCGCCGAACGCGGCCTCGAGAGCGCTTTCCAGCGCGCCGGGCCCACCACCTTTCATGCGGTTGACCTCGACCAGCGCGTACCAGGGCGACACGCTTGCAGCGGGATCACGGCTCAACATGGAATGCTTGAGTTGCAGATCGATGCCGAAGCGCGGGACGAGTTCGAAGGCCGTGAGCCGCGAGCCGACCCGTTCGCGCATCAGGTAGAACAGTTCCAGCGCGGCGGCCGGGTCGGCAACCGAGCAGAGCGCCGTTTCAAATCCAGCGGGTTGCGGGAACAGCTTGAGGGTTGCCGCGGTAATGATGCCGAGCGTGCCTTCGGCCCCGATCAGCAGATCTTTGAGGTCGTAGCCGGTATTGTCTTTCTTCAGGGCGTTGAGGCCGCGATAGAGGCGCCCGTCGGGCAGCACCACCTCGATGCCGAGGCAGAGTTCGCGCGCATTGCCGAAGGCCAGCACCTGGACGCCGCCGGCGTTCGAGCTGAGTACGCCGCCGATGCGGGCCGAGCCCTGGCTGGCGATCCACAGCGGGAACATAGCGCCGGCGGCCTCGGCCACCTCATGCGCCTTCTGCAGGATCATGCCGGCCTCGACGGTCATGTGCCCTGCGGCCGCATTGACCTCGCGCACGCGGTCGAGGCGCGTCAGCGAAACGATCACTTCGTCGCCGGTCAGCGGCACCTGGGCGCCCACCAGCCCGGTGTTGCCGCCCTGCGGGATCAGCGGCACGCGGTTCTCATTGGCCCAGCGGGTAAGCGCCTGCACCTGCGCGACGTCGGCGGGAAGGGCGACTGCCGCGGCCGGGATGTGGAAGCGTTTGCGCGGCTCGTTCAGGTAGGCGGCCATCCGGGCCGGATCGGTGAGGACCGCGGTTTCGCCAAGAAGCGCGGTCAGTTCGGCGGTCACGGACAGTAAAGCAGGGCTCATGGCTGGCGACCTTAGCGGCGGCGCCGACCGAAACAAGCCGTAACTTGCCCGTTTTCCGGGCCTGTGGCACAAGCGGCCAACTTAGAACAAGCGGAAGGGAACCCCCATGGCGAACGATCTGATGGCGGGCAAGCGCGGCCTCATCATGGGCGTGCTCAACAAGAACTCTATTGCCTGGGGTATCGCTCAGGCGCTCGCCGACCAGGGCGCCGAAATCGCCCTTTCCTATCAGGGTGAGTCGATCAAAAAGCGCGTCGAACCGCTGGCCGCTGAAATCGGCGTGACCACGCTGGTTGACTGCGACGTGACCGATAATGCCGCCCTCGACGAGACCTTCCGCATCCTGAAGGACAAGTGGGGGACCATGGACTTCGTCGTCCACGCGATCGCCTATTCCAACAAGGACGAGCTCGAGGGCCGCTACATCGAGACGACGGCCGAGAATTTCGCGCTGACGATGAACATTTCGGTGTTCAGCTTCACCGCCGTTGCCAAGCGCGCCGAAGCCATGATGAACCCGGGCGGTTCGCTGCTGACGCTGAGCTATTACGGCGCCGACAAGTATGTGCCGAACTACAACGTCATGGGCGTTGCCAAGGCCGCGCTGGAAGCGTCGGTGCGCTATCTCGCGCATGACCTCGGACCGCAGAATGTGCGCGTCAACGCCATCTCGGCCGGCGCCATCAAGACGCTGGCGGCGTCGGGCATTTCGGGCCTGCGGACCATGCTGAGCTATCAGCAGAAGGCTTCGCCGCTGAAGCGCAACGTGACTCAGGACGAAGTCGGCACCGCCGCGCTGTTCCTCCTGAGCGATCTGGCCTCCGGCGTGACCGGCCAGATCCAGTATGTCGACTGCGGTTTCAGCACCATCGGCATGTTTATCGACGAGCCGACCGAGCCCACTCCCGCGACCTGAGATCGACATGGCTGAACTGGTGTGGCCGGAACTTTACTTTGTCCGGCATGGTGAAACGGACTGGAACGCCGAAGGGCGTTACCAGGGCAGCCGGGACATTCCGCTTAACAATCGTGGGCGCGGGCAGGCCGACCTCAATGGCAAGCTGCTGAGCCAGCTGCTCGCGCGCGACGGCCGTGTGGCGACCGACTTCACCTGGTACGTGTCGCCGCTGGGCCGCACGCGCGAGACAATGGATCGCGTGCGCGCCGGCGTGGGCGAGCCGTTGCCCGACCTTACGATCGACAAGCGGCTGATCGAAATCTCGTTCGGCATCTATGAGGGCCGCCTCCACACCGAAGTGGCCGAAAAGGAAATGCCCATCGCTGGCGAGCGCGATGGCGACTTCTGGTTCTTCCGCCCGTCCGAAGGCGAGAGCTACGAGGACGTCGCGAGCCGCGTCATGGACTTCGGCGCCTCGCTCACCGGGCCATCGGTGATTGTCTCGCATGGCGGCATCCTGAGGGTGCTCCGGCATCTGATCGAAGGGTTCCCGCAGGAGCGCGCGGTGAACTGGTTCCCGCCGCAGGATTCGGTGATCCATTTCATCGACGGCAAATCTGTGGTTTATCCGGCCGGCCAGAGCTGGGACGACTAGCTCCTTCGGCCAGAGAGGGCACATGAGTTTCAACACGTTCGGCCACATGTTCCGCTTCACCACCTGGGGCGAAAGCCACGGGCCGGCGCTTGGCGTGGTGGTCGATGGCTGCCCGCCGGGCCTTCACCTCACGCCCCAGATGATCCAGCGCGATCTCGACCGCCGCAGGCCCGGCCAGTCGAAATTCACTACGCAGCGCCGCGAGGACGATGCGGTGAAGATCATGTCGGGCACGTTCGAAGACGAAGCCGACGGGCTGGTGAAGACCACGGGCACGCCGATCTCGCTGCTGATCGAGAACACCGACCAGCGCTCCAAGGACTATGCCGAGATCAAGGACAAGTTCCGGCCGGGCCACGCCGACTTCACCTATCTGCAGAAATACGGCATTCGCGACTACAAGGGCTCTGGCCGCGCTTCGGCGCGCGAGACGGCCGCCCGTGTCGCAGCCGGTGCTGTTGCCCGACAGGTCATTCCCGGCGTCAAAATTCGCGCATCGCTGATCCAGATGGGACCGCACACCATCGACTACGCCAATTTCGATTGGGACGAAGTCGACCGCAACCCGTTCTTCTGCGCCGACAAAGAGGCGGCCAAGGAGTGGGAGCCCTATCTCGACGGACTGCGCAAGGCGGGTAACTCGGTGGGCGCGGTCATCGAAGTGGTGGCCGAAGGCGTGCCGCCGGGCTGGGGCGCGCCGATCTATGGCAAGCTCAGCGCCGATCTCGCCTCGGCGATGATGTCGATCAACGCCGTGAAGGGCGTCGAGATCGGCGAGGGCTTTGCCGCGGCCGCGCTGACCGGCTGGGAGAATGCCGACGAAATGCGCGCCGGCAATAATGGCCCGTATTTCAAGACGAACAAGGCGGGGGGCATTCTCGGCGGTATCTCGAATGGCGACCCGATCGTGGTCCGCTTCGCGGTGAAGCCGACCTCGTCGATCCTGACGCCGCGCGAGACGGTGACGACGGCCAACGAGAATACCGAAGTCATCACCAAGGGCCGGCACGACCCGTGCGTGGGCATTCGCGCCGTGCCGATCGGCGAGGCGATGATGGCCATCGTCCTCGCGGATCATTTCCTCCGCCATCGCGGCCAGACCGGCCGCGACGGCGGGACCGGCTTCTAGTAGCGCTGCGGCGCCGGCGGTTTGTTGCCGACGATTTCCTCGACCTTTTCCAGCACGTCGGGCGTGAGCTTCGACTTGCTGTCCAGCGCCTTGAGGTTGTCGGCGAGCTGGCTCTTCTTGCTGGCGCCGAGAATGACGGTCGAAACGCGCGGGTTGGCGTTGCACCAGAGGAGCGCGAGGTGATGGATCGGCAGGCCGATCTCGTTCGCCAGCGCCGCCAGCTTCTTCACCGTCTCGATCTTCGTCTTGCCTTCAGCGGATTCGAGGTGGCGTTTCAGCCATTCATAGCCGGGCAGGTTCACGCGGCTGTCGGCCGGGATGCCGTCATTGTACTTGCCGGTGAGGAAGCCCGAGGCGAGGGGTGACCAGATGGTCGTGCCGAGGCCAAGCTCGTAGAGCGGCAGGAACTCGCTCTCGACCTTTTCGCGGCGGAAGAGATTGTATTCAGGCTGCTCCATGGTGGGCGGCGTCAGATGCTCGCGTCGCGCCACAAGGTGCGCCTCGGTGATCTGCTGCGCCGTCCATTCGGACGTGCCCCAGTACAGCACCTTGCCCTGCGTGATGAGGTTGTGCATGGCGCGCACGGTTTCCTCGATCGGCGTGTCGATGTCCGGGCGGTGGCAGAAATAGAGGTCGAGATAGTCGACGCGCAAGCGCTTCAGCGCGGCGTGGGCTGCGTCGGTGACGTGCTTGGCCGAAAGCCCCTTCTGCGTCGGCTTCTCGCCACCCCAGAAGACTTTCGAGGACACCGCATAGGAGTCGCGAGACCAGTTGAGCTGGGCCAGTGCCTCGCCCATCACGATCTCGGCGTTGCCTTTCTCGTAACCCTCGGCGTTGTCGAAGAAATTGACGCCATTGTCGTAGGCGTGCGCCATCAGCGAGACGGCATCGTCCTCGCCGACCTGCTTGCCGAAGGTGACCCAGGCACCAAAGGAAAATTCAGAGACCTTCAGGCCGGATTTGCCCAAGCGGCGGTATTCCATCGCATCACCTGCTGATTTGCGTGTCTGATTTTGGCGACGATCAGAGAACCCGCCGGGGAGGCGAGCGCCGCAAAAATGGCGGCATCAATCGTCGATTGCCGATGTTAGCCCAGCCGGCGGAAAAGGGCCACGACTTCCTTGTTTCCATCGCCGCCCGAAATCGGGGACGCGACGGACAGGCGGTGGGTAAACCCCTGTTCAGTCATGAACTTGAGCACCGCCCCCACTGCACGCTCGACCGCCGCCTGATCGGTGACGATACCGCCCTTGCCGATATTCTCGCGGCCCACTTCGAACTGCGGCTTGATCAGGATGATCGCGTCGGCGCCGGGACGGGCGAGGGCCAGCGGAGCGGCGAGGACCTTGGTCACCGAGACGAAGCTGATGTCGCACACGATCAGGTCGATCGGCTCGGGAATGGCCGCCCGGTTGAGATCCTTGACGTTGGTGCCTTCCATTGAGACGACGGCGGGCAGGGCGCGGACGGCTTCATGCAACTGGTCACGGCCGACATCGACGGCGTAGACCCTTGCGGCGCCACGCTCGACCAGCACCTGCGTGAAGCCGCCCGTAGAGGCGCCGAGATCGAGGCACGTCTTTCCGCCGACCGCGATATCGCCCGCGTCGAGGCCGGCGATCAGCTTCAGCGCGGCGCGGGAAACATAGGCGCCGGCGGGATCGTCGATGTCGATGCGGTCGGCCTCACCAACCAGCTGGCTGGCCTTCGAGGCGACGGCGCCATTGACGCTGACGGTGCCGCGCAGCACGGCGTCGCGGGCGCGCGCACGGCTTGGCGCGAGGCCTCTCTGTTCCAGGGCGAGATCGAGGCGGATACGCTCCGCCATGGCTCAGACGCCCGTCAGGCGCTTGATCTTGGCAAGGGCAGCGGCCTTGTCCTCGCCATACGCGATAGTGCCTTCAAAGCGCCCGTCGGCGCCGATGAGGAAGACGCTCGCGGTGTGGTTGACGAGGTAGTTGCCGAATTCGTCGGGCGCCTGGGCCTCGGACATGGCGCCGAACGATTTCTCGGCGGCTTTGGTCTGCTCGGGCGTGCCGACGAGGCCGATGATGCTGTCATCGAAGGCGCCGATGTACTCGGTCAGCACCTGTTTGGTGTCGCGGGTCGGATCGACGGTGACGAAAATCGTGCGCAATTGCTCGGGCTTGAGACCCAGTTCGCCGCGCCAAGCGACGCTCTCGGCCATGGTCGTGGGGCAGACGTCGGGGCAGAAGGTGTAGCCGAAAAACACGAGGCTCGGCGTGCCCTTGAGATTGTCCTGCGTGAAGCTGCCGCCCTTGGTGGATTCGAGGGTGAACGGCGCGCCGGTGACGCCGAGCGGCTGGGCTGGCGGACGGAAGACGTAGAGCGCGGTGGCACCGATCGCGGCGACAACAACCAGCGCCCAAAGTACGATACGGAAACGGGAAATTGCCGACGAAGCCATGGGCCAACCTTAGGGGTCTAGCGGCTCAGTCCCTACGGGCTTGCCGTTCTTGAGGGTGATCTTTTCGATGCGGGCTTCTGCCTGCTTCAACAGGCTCTCGCAATGCGACTTAAGCGCCTCGCCGCGTTCATAAATCGCGATGGATTCGGCGAGCGGCGCCTTGCCGCCCTCGAGCCGCGCAACGATGCCCTCGAGCTCGGCCAGAGCGGCCTCGAAGGTCATGGTCTTGACGTCGTCGGTAGCGAGATCGGCCACGGATTATCTCATCAGTTCAGTGACATGCGCGGCAACGCCAGTGGCGAGGCCTTGCAGGTCATAACCCCCTTCGAGCATCGACACAATGCGGCCGGCGCAGGTGGCGTCGGCGACGGTGCGGAGCTCGCGGGTGAGCCAGGCGAAGTCCTCGGGGTGCCAGTTCAACTGGGCGAGCGGGTCGCGATAATCGGCATCGAAGCCGGCCGAGATCAGGATGAAATCCGGTCGAAAGGCGGCCAACCGCGGCAGGATTAGAGCTGAATAGACGGCCTTCATCGCGGCTCCGTCGGTGCGGGCAGCGAGCGGCGCGTTGACGATGTTGCCGGCCCCGGTCTCCTCGGCGGCCCCGGTGCCGGGAAACAACGGCGCCTGGTGACTCGAGGCGTACATGACGGTGGGATCGTCGTAGAAGATGTCCTGCGTGCCATTGCCGTGATGGACGTCGAAATCGACGATGGCGACGCGTTCGGCGCCGAATTTGCGCTGCGCCTCGCGGGCGACGATGGCGATGGTGTTGACGAGGCAGAACCCCATCGGCCGCTCGCGCTCGGCATGATGGCCAGGCGGCCGCACGGCGCAGAAGGCGTTGGCGACTTCGCCCAGGGCGACTGCCTCGAGTGCCGCAAGGCCGGCGCCGAGCGCCGTGGCCGTGGCATCGGTCGAGCCCGAGGAAATAAACGTGTCCTCGTCGATCCGCGAGATCCCCTGGGCCGGACGGGCCTCGGCCAGGGCCCGCAGGTAGCCGGGGGCATGGACGAGTTCGGCCAGGGTGAGGTCGCCGCTTGGCGCCTCGCGCCGCAGCAGATCGGGGAAGTTCTCCGGCTTCAGCGCTTCTTCGATAGCCCGGATGCGATCGGGCCGCTCCGGATGGCCGGGCGGCGTCTGGTGGCTGGCGAAATTGGGCTGGCTGACGAGCAGGGTGGCCATGCTGATTCCTTGACGGTGCGGCTCGCCCTTGTCAAACAGCCCGGCATGACCGCTACGGTTCCACACAGCGAAGATTTGCAGCGATTTGCCGAAAAGCTGCGCGCCGGGGAGGTCGTGGCCTTCCCGACCGAGACCGTCTACGGCCTCGGCGCCGACGCGACCAATTCGGACGCGGTGCTCAAGATCTACGAGACCAAGGGGCGGCCGCGCTTCAATCCGCTGATCGTCCACGTCGCCGATGTCGAGATGGCGCGGCGGCTGGTGGTGTTCTCGCCGCTGGCCGAGAAGCTGGCGTCGTTCTGGCCCGGACCGCTGACGCTGGTGCTGCCCAAGCGTCCCGATGCGCAGTTGAGCGACATCGTGACGGCGGGGCTCGACAATGTCGGCATCCGCATTCCCAACCACCCGCTGGCGCTCGGACTGATCCGTGCGGCCGGCATTCCAATTGCGGCGCCCTCGGCCAATCCCTCCGGCAAACTGTCGCCGACGCGGGCCGAGCAGGTGGTGCGTGGCTTTGGCGGCAAGGTGCCGGTGCTCGATGGCGGGCCGAGCGAGGCCGGTGTTGAATCGACGATCCTCGCGGTCGACGGCGAGACGGTGACGCAATTGCGAGCCGGGGCGCTGGCGCGCGAGGAGATCGAAGCCACGATCGGCCGCAAGGTCGCCATTGCGGCGGCCGGGGCAGCGATTGCTGCGCCGGGCATGCTGGCGAGCCATTATGCACCCAATGCCGCGCTGCGGCTCAATGCGGCCACGCCCGAAACGGGCGAAGCCTATCTCGGCTTCGGCAGGATGGACGCGACGCTCAATCTGTCGCCTTCAGGTGATCTGCACGAAGCTGCCCGTAACCTGTTCTCGATGCTGCATGAACTGGACTCACGTTCCAGCCGCATCGCGGTCGCGCCGATCCCGCAGCGTGGTCTTGGCGAGGCGATCAACGACCGTCTGCAACGCGCCGCCGCACCGCGCGACTTGTAATTGAGGGAGAGCCGGGGGAGGCTGCACGGATGAGCAAGGCACCGATCATCGTCGTCGATCTGCAGACCGGCATGTTCAACGGCATCGAGCCGCTGCATGATGCCGACGGACTGACCGAGCGCGTGCGCCAGGTCCTGGCGTGGGCGCGGCAGGAAGGACGGGGGATCGCCTTCGTGCAGCAGAACGGTCCCGCCGGTGACCAGCTCGAACCCGGCGCGCCGGGATGGCCGATCTGGCCGGCGCTGGAGCAGGCCGATGACGAGCCGACCTTCGGCAAGACCGTCACCAACGCCTTCAGCAACCCGTCACTGCTCAACTGGGTGAAGGGGCAGAGCGCGGACGATGTCGTCGTGATCGGCGCCGCGACCAATCACTGCATTGCCGCCACCGTGAAGGGCGCGCAGGCGCTTGGCCTCGGCGTGACGGTGATCGGCGATGCCCACAGCACCGGCGGACCGACGGCGCCCGACATCATCGCCGAGCACAATGACCGCTTCGCGCAAAGCGGCGCGACCGTGATGACGACGCGGAACCTGCCGTTGCCGAGATGAGTGACCATCCTCTACTTCCCCTGCTCGCCGCCGCCGCCGAGGGGCGGTTCCCGCCTGTCGATGGCGCGGTGACGGTGACGCCGCCGCTGGCCGGCGGCTGGGAATGCTCGGTGGCGTTCACGGGTCATGCGGTCGTCGCTACGGCGCGGGCAGAAGCGGATGTGCTGCAGCAGGGGCCGGACGGCTATGGCGAGTCGATGGCCCCGGACTTCCTGCGCTGGCTCGCGGGCCCCGCGGGGTTTGTCGGCGTCATCGACGTGATGCTGGTGGCGCGCGGCACCGGCAAATCGACACTGCCATTGCGCACCGACGCGGATGATCACCCGCGCGTCCAATATGCGCGGCAATACCGGTCGGACGTTCGCGTCTATGGCGATGAGCGCGGCCTCGTCACGCTCGCCCATGGACTGGCGGGACGGCGCGAGTTCAGTGTCGAGGCGAGCGAGCACAATCGCGGTTGGGGCCGGGCGTTGATCGCCGAGGCTATCGGCCTCGTGCCGGAGGGCGAACTGGTGTTCGCTGCCGTGTCGCCGGGCAATGCGCGATCGCTGCGCATGTTCCTCGGCCTCGGTTTCACACCGATCGGCAGCGAAGTGCTTATTCGCCCCGCTTGAGACGAAATCAGGCGCGGGCTTCGGCCGGCGCCGGGATGAAGAAGGCGATCGACGCGCAGAGGATAGCGGCGATCAGGCCGAGTACAAAGACCATCGTGAACGAACCAGACTGGTCGGCGGCCGCGGTGCTGGCGAGGATGGCGCCGACGACGGCCGCAGCGCTCGTGGTGCCGAGCGACCGCATCAGGGCGTTGAGACCGTTGGCGGCCGCTGTTTCGTGCCGCGGTACGACGGCCATGATCAGCGAGGGCATTGCCGCGTAACCAAGGCCGATGCCGATACCGATGATGCAGTTGATGGTGGCGATGAGCCACATGTTGAGCGGCAAGGCGATGCACAGCGCATAGGCGAGTGCGAGCACGCACGCACCGGCGATGAGCAGTGCCCGTGAGCCGACGCGGCGCGCGATGCGCCCGGCGACCGGCGACATGATCAGCATGGCAATGCCGGACGGCATCAGCATGAGGCTGGCGCGCAGCAAATCGATGCCGAGGCCGCCGCGATCGACGGGGAGGCCGAGCAGCTGCGGGAACGAGACGCTGGACGAAAACAGCGCAAAGCCCATCGCCACCGAGGCGAGATTGGTAAGCAGCACGGCGGGACGAACGCTGACGCGCAGATCGACCAGCGGATTGCCGACGCGCAGCTCGTACCAGCCCCAGATGGCGAAGGCGACGACGCCCACGGCGATGCTGGTGAGCGTCGCCGTCGAGGTCCAGCCCCAACGATTGCCCTGCGAGATGGCGAGCAGCACGCCGACAAGGCCGATGGCGAGCCCGATCGCGCCGAGGAAATCGACGCGCCCGCCACTGCCGCGGCCACTCGTCTTGGGCACGATCAGCATCAGGAAGAGGAGCGACAAGGTGGAGATGCCGGCCGACAGGATGAACAGCACATGCCAGTCGAAATTCTCGGTGACGAAGGCGCTGAGCGGCAGGCCGATGGCGCCGCCAATCCCGAGCGTGCCGCTGACCAGCGCGATGGCGGAGGGCAGGCGCCTGCCGTCGAGCACGTCACGCAGCAGCGAGATGCCGAGCGGGATGACGCCAGCGCCGGCACCCTGGAACAGGCGGCCGACGATCAGCATCGGCAGTCCGTTGGAGAACAGGCAGAGGAGCGAGCCAATGATGAGGAGGATGGTGAGCAGGATGGCAATCCGGCGCTTGCCGAACATGTCGCCGAGCTTGCCGGCGATCGGCGTGCAGACCGAGGCCGAGAGCAGGGTTGCCGTGATCACCCAGGCAGTGTCGTTGGGCGGCGCGTCGAGGAGGCGCGGCAACTCACCCTGGATGGGAATGAGGATGGTCTGCATGAAGGAGCCACCCATGCCGGCAAAAGCCAGCGCGGCAACCACGAGGCTCTGCCGCGTGGAACTATAGGGCGACAAAGAAGGGGTGGCAGCGGCGACCTGCAAGCGAACCTCGGCGATGAGACTGGATTTTATTCGTGAGACTGAGTATCAATCCGGGGAAACCGACGCAAGGGTGCGGCCGTGCAAATCGACATCAAGGAACGCAAGCGCGAGATCATGCGGATCGAGCTGGCCAATGCGGCGCTCGATCTGGTTGTGAGCGGCGGCTACCAGCAGACGGTCGAGGAATTGGCCGATGGGCTGGGCATTTCGCGCGCCACCTTCTTCCGGCATCTCGGTACGAAGGACGAGATCGTCGTGGCGGCGGTGCTGGGCCCGGTTGATTTGCTCGCCGACGCCTATCGCGGGACGGCTCCCACTGAACCGGTCTGGCAGCGGCTGAAGGCCTCGCTCGCGCCGCTGGTCGAAATGGCCGAGGCCTCACCCGAACGAACGCGGGCCCGGCTCGCCTTCATCCGCTCCGAGCCCGCCTTGGGCTCACGCCTCCATCGCGCGCGGCGACCGCAGATCGACCATCTGGCCGATGCGATGGTCGAGGAGGGGCACGATCCGCTGGGGGCGACGGTGATGGCGGCGGCAGCTCTGGCCGTGTTCGACCGCTGCTGGGCCCTATGGGCCGACGACGCCAAGCACGATTTGCAGGGCATCATCGATCGCGGCTTTGCCCATCTCCAGGGCGCTACACCACCCGCGCCCTGAGCGGTGCCTGGGGGAGGCCGCCCGGAAGCGACCTCCTTGCTTGGGTCAGCTGAGGCGCGCGTAATTGTCAGCGCGCTGATCGAACAGCTTGTAGAAGGTCTCGCCCACCAGCGACGGCTCGATCGGGTTGGGGTTGCCGGCGGCCCACGAGGTTCCCTTGATGGAGCCGGCAATCATCACTTCACCGACGAAGACGTCATCGGCCTTGAGCTTGGCCGCGAGCAAGCCGACCAGCTTGTGCTTGGCCGCATTGGCCATGGCGAGGCCCATATTGTTGCTGGCAGCCGCATAGTGGTTGATCTGGTCGTTGAGTTCGCCAAAGGCGCCATTGGTGATGAGCACCGCGCCCTTGCTGGCCTTGAGGTCGGGCAGGGCGGTCTGTACCGCCGACAGGAGGCCGCTGATCGCAACATCGAACACGCCGCGGATCTCGGTTTCGCTCGCCGCGGTGAGATCGCCGGCCTGGCTGTCGCCATAGGCGTTCCAGTGAATGGCCGTGATGGTACCGAACGTGGCGCGAACCTCGTCGATCAGCTTGCCGATAGCGGCCGGATTGCTGGCATCGGCGACAAAGGCGACGGCGTTGATGCCCTTGGCCTTGAGCGCGGCGGCACCCGCATCGAGCCGCTCCTTGGTGCGCCCGACCAGCGCCACGTTGAACCCTTCGGCGCCGAATTTCTCGGCTACGCCCGTTGAAATGCCAGGTCCAAACCCGACCACGACAATCGTCTTCGACATATGAATTGATCCTCGCTGCCCCCGGCGGAGGCGGATGCCCTGGCAGCGTTAGGTGGCTGAAAATGATGCGGCGCCGGACCCGCCCCGGTGAGCTAGGGAGCGGCTACCGGCGCCACAAGAAGGCACCAAAAAGTGCGCTAGGCACACGACTTAGGACGGACGCGGCGGCGTCCCCGGTCAGTCGCGGACCTTGTAGGGCTTCTGGTCGCGCCAGAAGCGCATCAGCCCTTCGAGATCGGGATCGCCACTGTCGGGCAGCACGATCCTGAGGCTGGCATAGAGGTCGCCATTGCCATGCAGGCCCTTGCCCTTGAGGCGGAGCGCCTTGGCCGTGTTGATGTTGGCCGGCAGCGTCAACTCGGCCGAGCCATCGAGGGTCGGCACGCGTACCTTGCCGCCAAGCACCGCCTCATAGAGCGTGATCGGCACATCGACGCGCAGGTCCGCGCCGTCGCGGCGGAAATGCCGGTGACGCTCGAACTTGACGGTGACGAGCGCGTCGCCCGGATCGCCGCCCACATGCGAGGGCATGCCCTGGCCCTTGAGCCGGATCTGCTGGCCGTCCTCGACCTTCTCGGGCAGCTTGACGTTGACGACCTTGTTGGTCGGCAGGCGCAACGGCACCGAGCCGCCCTTGTGGGCGTCCTCGAGGCTGACGGCGAGCGTCACATTGGCGTCGTCGCCCTTGAGGCTGCCACCGGGACGGGCGCCGGCAGCGCCGCCGCCCATCGAGCCGGTGAACGGATCCCAGCCGCCGGCGCCGGTTCCCCGGCCGCCGCGCGCCTGCTGGGCGCCGCCAAAGCCGCTCATGAACTCCTTGAGGATGTCCTCGGCCGAGAAGCCGCCCGGCTGGGCCCCCGGGCCACGGCGGCCGCCGCTGAAGCCGGCGAATTTCGGATTGCCTTCGGCATCGATCTCGCCGCGGTCATAGGCGGCCTTCTTGTCGGTGTCGGTCAGGAAATCGTAGGCGGCCGAAATCTCGGCGAATTTCGCCTGAGCTTTCGGATCGGACTGGTTCTGGTCGGGGTGATTGGCCTTGGCCAGCTTGCGGTAAGCCGACTTCAGATCCTTCTCGCTCACAGAACGAGAAACCCCGAGCACGGTGTATGGATCGCGCATGGGTTCCTTGGATGGTGCAGAACGGATTGAAAATCCGTGGTTTCCTAACCTATATGGCCACGACCCTTCGGCTTGTCCAGATCGTTACCATGACCGCTAGCAGTCTTTCTGAACGCCTTTTCGATGATTCCGACCGGGGCGAAATCGACCCCTATTCGCTGTTCGAGGAGTGGTTTGCCGAGGCTGGTGCCAAGGAGACCAACGACCCCCACGCCATGGCGCTGGCGACGGTGGACGAGGCCGGGCTGCCGGACGTGCGCATGGTGCTCATGAACGCCCGCGACCACCGGGGCATCGTGTTCTTCACCAATTTCGAGAGCCGCAAGGGCCAGCAATTGCTGGCGCAGCCCAAGGCGGCGGTGGTGTTCCACTGGAAATCGCTGCGCCGCCAGGTACGGGCGCGCGGGCCGGTGGAACTCGTCCAGCCCGGCGAGGCCGACGCCTATTTCGCCACGCGCTCCCGCGTCTCGCAGTTGGGCGCCCATGCCAGCAAGCAGTCGCGCCCGCTCAAAAGCCGCTTTGAGCTGCTCGAGCAGGTGGAAACGCTCAAATCCTCGCTCGACGGACCGATAACGCGGCCCGCCCACTGGTCGGGCTTCCGCATCGTGCCGTCCGAGGTGGAGTTCTGGCAGGACGGCGCGCACCGCCTGCACGACCGCGTCCGCTTCAGCCGCAGCGCGCCGGATGCCCTGTGGACGCGCCAGCGTTTGTACCCGTGACCCTTGCCGCCTGCGCCTGTGCGTGAAATCGTAGTTCCGGGCTGGCGGCACGAGTCATGGCGGAAACAACACAAGAGCCACGCATAGGTCGCGTCGAGTTCACCGGCTCGCGCGGCGAATTGCTGGGCATCATCCTGCGCGGCTATCTGCTGATGATCCCCACCATCGGGCTCTATCGTTTCTGGCAGGCCAACTGGAAACGCCGCTTCTACTGGCAGAACACGGTGATCGACGGCGAGCCGCTCGAATATACCGGCACCGCGCAGCAATTGCTGGCCGGCTTCTTCTTCGCGCTGGCCTTCTTCCTGCCGGTCTATGTCGCCATCTTCGTGCTCTCGATGCAGGACGTGGATTATGTGCTGCTCGGCTATGGCGGGATCGGCGTCGTGGTGTGGTTCATGATGGGCTACGCCATCTACCGCGCCCGCGACTTCCGCCTGTCGCGCACCCTGTGGCGGGGCATCCGCTTCGACATGCGCGGCAATGCCTTCGCCTATGCCGCGCGCCGCTTCGGCTGGTCGCTGCTGATGCTGCCGACACTGGGGCTGGTCTATCCGTGGATGGCCTCGAGCCTCTGGCGCTATCGCTGGCGCAACAGCTGGTTCGGCGACCGCAAATTCGAGATCGCCGGTAATTGGCGGGCCTTTGCCGCTCCCTATTACGGCGCCTATTTCCTCAATGTGCTGACCATCGGCGCTGCTGCCTTCTGGATCGCCGGCTCGGGCGACTACACGATGGTGGGCGATGTACCCGTGCCCGGACCGATCGGCATCGCGCTCTGCTGCGCCTGCGTACTGGTGTTCGCCTTCACGCTGGCGCTCTATCGCACCCGCAGTGCCTCGCGCATGCTTTCAACGGTCTCGCTGGGCGAGGCCAAGCTGACCGTCAACATCGGCACCGGAACGCTGTTCTGGCAGTATGTCCTCTACGTCGTGGCGGTCGTCGTGCTGCTGGTGGTGCTGGCGATCACCGCGGCGATCGCCATTGGCAGCATCTATGTGGCGGCTGCGGCGGGCGGGCAGGAACCGGACGGCGGTGCGCTGCTTTCGATGTTCCAGTCCGGCACGCTCAACGTCGTGCTGCTGGTGGGCATCTACCTCGTGGTGCTCGGCGCCTTCGGCCTGCTCGCCGAGGTGATCCTCGCGCTCGGCTGGTGGAAGCTTCTCGCGCGCAGCGCGGCGATCGCCAACCCCGATAGCGTGCGCAGCGTGCGCGCCACGCCGGAGGACCGCTCGGTGGTGGGGCAGGGCCTCGCCGACGCCCTCAATGTGGGGACGTATTGATGGAGTTCGCTGCCCGCTATCAGGACGGCGCCGTCGCCGAAGTGCGCGACGTGACCTGCATCATCGATCTGGCCTCGGACCCGGTGATGCTGGCGATCCTCGATGCGGGAACGCGCGAGATCGTCGATCGCTGGCCGGCCGAACAATCCTATCTGCTGCACACGCGCATGATGGAGCTGCGCATCGCCAACCATGAGCGCCCGGCGGGCGCGCGGCTGGCGGTGAACGGTATCGAACACATGCGGGCCGCGCTCAATGTGCTGCCCTCGCTCGGCAAGCATGAGCGCCGTGACGGCTGGCGGCAGGTGCAATCCATCGGACTCGCCACGGCGGCACTGTTCTCGGTGATCATCGCCTACCTCTACGGCATCCCGATGCTGGCCGACCGGCTGGTGACGGTGTTCCCGCCCGAATGGGAGATCAAGATCGGCGATACGGCGGCGCGCCAGATCGAGGCGTCGCTGACCGGAGGGCAGGGCTACGCCATCTGCGATGCCAATCCGGAATCGGTCGCCAACCGCGCCATCGCCCGTTTCACCGAGGCAGCGTTCGCCGGACTCAATTCACCCTTCACGCCTGAGGTCACGGTGATCCGCTCGGACATCCCCAACGCTTTCGCGCTGCCGGGCGGGCAGGCCTATTATCTCTCCTCGCTGATCCAGGCGAGCCGCACGCCAGACGAGTTCGCCGGCGTGCTGGCGCATGAACTGGGGCACGTCTATTACCGCCACGGCATGCAGACACTGATCTCCACCTCGACCACCGGCCTGCTCGTCGGCTTTGTGCTCGGCGACATGACGGGACTGTCGGTCGCCGGTGCCATCGGCTCGTCGCTGATCGACAACCGGTTCTCGCGGCAGGCCGAAGCGCAGGCCGACAATTTCGCCGGCAAGACCGCACAGCGGCTGGACTTCAGCCCGGCGGGGCTGGTCGATCTCCTCGATCGCGTCGCGGGCGATGACGAGTTCTCGCGCGCGCTGGCGCTGTTTGCGAACCATCCGCTGACTGACGAGCGGCGGCGGGCGCTGGAAGCGTTCGACGTCAACACGCCGGGCCTCAAGCCCGCCTTCACCGCCGCCGAGTGGGAAGCCATCAGGGACATGTGCCCGGTGCCGCCGCCGCCCCCCTTGCCGGATCTCGTGACTCCCGAAGCGTCGGCCGGCTGATGCGTATTCTCATTCGTACGTCGAAATGGGCGGTATGGGCGCGCCGCTTCGGGGCGTTGGCGCTGCCGCTCGCCTTCCTGCCGGTGCTGCTGCATCGGGCGCACCTCATCACCAGCGACAATTTCGTCGTCGTCGAGATGGCGGCCATGGCGCTCGCCGCCATTGCCGTCGCCGCCGCCATCGTTGCCTTCGCCCGGTTGTGGGTGACGGGTGACCGTGGCTGGGCCCGCGCGGGCGTTGCCTTCTTCTTCGGCATCCTTTGCCTGCTGCCCGGCGCGTTCTTCGCCTGGCAGGCGGCAAGCCGCCCGTCATCGGCCGATGTGTCCACCGATTTCGGCAACCCGCCGCCGCTGGTGAGCTTCGTCGAGTCGCGATTTATGGGGCCCGATGAGAGGGCGCGGATCGAGGCGGCCTATCCCAATGCGCGCTCTCGCAACTACCCCATCACCGCGCCGCAGATGTTCACGCTGGTCGAGACGCTGCTCGATGCGCGCGGCTGGGAAATCCGCGCCAGCCGCTCGCCGCTGTCGGCGCTCGATGCGGGACAGCTCAATGCGGTTGTGACGACGCTGCTCGGCTTCCGGCAGGAGGTGGCGCTGCGCATCGCCGGCGGGACCGATGGCACGACGATCGCCATGCGCTCGGCCTCGCTGTCGTCGTTCCCGGATTTTGGCGAGAACGGTGAGCGGGTCGAGAGCTTCCTGCTCGAGCTGGACAATCAGGTCACGCTGCTGCTGCGCAACGCCCCGACACAGCCGGTGGCCGAAGACTAGGCGGGCGACAGGCGAAGGCCGAAGAGACCGCGCCGCGACCGGATGCTGCCCTGGGCCGCGAGATATTCGATATGTGCCCGCAGCGTCAGGGCGGCGGCGAATTTGAGCCGCGCGGCGAGCGTCGGGTAGATGCGCGCCAGGAGATCATCGACGCTGCGCGCGCCGGACTGAACGGCATCCACCACCTGCCGGTTGCGCAATTCGCGATGCGCGAGGAGGGCGCGGGCATAGGCCGGGCCATCGGGAATGGAACCGCCATGCGCGGGGAGATAGCTCGCATAGGGCAGGGCGATCACCTTGCGCAGCGAGGCGAGATAGTCGGCCATCGAACCGTCGGGAACGGCCACGAGGGTCGAGTTCCAGCCCATGATGTGGTCGCCGCTCAGCAGCCAGCTGGTACCGGTGAGGCCGTAGGCCATGTGATTGGCACAATGGCCGGGCGTGGCGATGGCCTCGAGGCCGACGCCGCCGACCGCAAAACTCTCGCCATCGAAGAAGGTCCGGTCGGGCGTGAGGCCCCAGTCGCAATCGCGGGCGAGGGCGTTGATCTCGAACAGGCGCGGCGGCCGGCTGAGCCGGTGGGGACCGGCGAACCAGAGCGGCGCGCCCGTGGCGGCCTGCAGCGCCTTGACGCCCGCCGAGTGATCCTTGTGCGTGTGGGTGAGGATGATGGCCTCGACCGGCCGCCCGCCGATGGCCGCCAGCAGGGCGGCCCGGTGGCCCGCATCGTCGGGGCCGGGGTCGAGCACCGCCACCCGCTCGCCGCCTATGATAAAGCTGTTGGTGCCGGTGAAGGTGAACGGGCCGGCATTGGGGGCGGTGACCCGCACGACCCCCTCCAGTACGGCCATTGGCGCGCCGGTTTCAGGGCTAAAGTCGGTATCGAAGTCCAGCGGCGGGGGGGCGTCGGCCATTGCGCTCAATCGGGTGAGAGACTAGAAACAGGCAGCATTTCCGCGCCCGAAAGAAGGTAACGCAATGGCCCTGACGCTGACCACTCCCAATACGATTCTGGGAGCTCTTGAGCCAAAATCGCAGACCAGCCGCCTCGTGAGCAATCTTGCCACTGTGCTCCTCGGTACCGTGCTGATCACGCTGGCCGCCAAGGTCAACGTCCCGACCTGGCCGGTGCCGGTGACCCTGCAGGGCTTCGCCATTGCCGCTCTCGCTGCCGCCTTCGGCTGGCGCATTGGCGTCGCCACCGTGGTCGCCTATCTGCTCGAGGGCGCCGCCGGCCTGCCGGTGTTCGCCACCGGTGGCGGCATGGCCTATCTCGTCGGCCCGACCGGCGGCTTCCTCCTCGGCTTCGTGCCGATGGCTTACATCATCGGCAAGGCCGCCGACCTCGGCGCCTCCGGCAAGGCGGGCGCGCTGTTTGCCGCCATGCTGATCGGCGACGCGCTGCTGTTTGCGCTGGGCTTCCTGTGGCTGCTGGCCCTCGGTTCGGGCGCTGCCTGGATCGACCAGACCGATATCGTCGGCTCGGCGTTCGCCAAGGCCGTACAGCCCTTCATCGTCTGGGACGTGATCAAGATGCTGTTCGCGGCGCTGACCGTCACCGGCATCTGGACGCTGGCCAAGTCGCGCCGCTGAGCCGCGCCGCCAACCCGAAAAAGCAAAGGCCGGTCGCGAGACCGGCCTTTTTGTTGGTCGGAGTAGCGTGATTCGAACGCCGTGAAGGTAGAGCAGCTAACGAAGTCGCCGGAGTGACGGGAGCTATGGGGTGAGCTCGCCGGCGATATCGCGGCAGGTGGCGACGAGCTTGTCGCGAATGTCTTCCATGCCCCACTGCGATCCCACCCGTTGCAGGCACGGGACCACGATGCTGCCGAGGGCGCGGCCCGTGCGGTCGAGTATTGGCGCGCAGATGTCGGTCACACCCACCAAATGACGGCTGTTGGTAATGACGGAGCCGTCATCCGCGATCCCATCGAGCTCCTTGATCAGGGCTTTGCGAGCGGGCGGCTTCGCCATCAACGTCATGCTCTGGGTAATCATCGCGTCCCGGCGCTCGGCAGGCTGGAAGGCGAGTATGGTTTTACCCGACACAGCATCGACCGCCGGATTCCCGTAGCCGAGCTGCAGCGAGAAATTGAACTCGGCGCGCGCGGTAGCGCTCGCGACGACGATGGTCTCACCCCGGCTGACCACGACGAGGTGGCTCGAATGGCCAATGAGCGTGCTCAGCCGCTCCATGCGGGGTAGGGCGGCGGCGACGAGGGTACGCGAACGCGGCGTACGCATGCCGAGTTCGAACAGGCGGTTGCTCAGCGAAAGCTGATCGGTGGCGGCGTCGCGATGCAGATAGCCGCGATCGACCAGCACATACACCATGCGAAAAATCTCGCTCTTGGAACGACCGAGCTGCTCGCCGATCTGGCGCGCGGTCATCGGTTCGTCCGCGCCTGCGAGCAATTCGAGGATATCGAGACCCTTCTCGAGTGCCGGCGCCGAATAGGTGGCTCGCTCATCGCTGGACATCAGGGGGCTTTCCTCGGGTTGAGGTTCATAAGTAGTTCTTGACTTCATATACGAAACCTCTCCCTAATCGCAATGCCGGGGCAAGCTCTGGCAACAGGAGATGCAAACCTAGACGAGCTCTCGACGAGAGTCTTGATATGGAGAAGAACGTGGACGACAGGTTGAGGACGTTGCTGGACGCCCGGCTCAATGCAGACATGAGCAGGCGCCGTTTCATCCAGGGGGCAGCCGGATTGACGACGCTGACCGTGCTGGGGCTGAACGCAGGAAGCGCAAGCGGTGCTGATGGCAAACTCGGCGGGCCGCTGAATTTTCTGGGATATGATGGCGAGCAGGCCGCCAATGTTGCGGGGCCCTTCCTGCGCGACAACAATATCCAGATGAATGCGAGCTTCACCTCCTCGGCCGACGAGCCGCTGACCCGCTTCATGACGGGCGGACGTGGCGCGCTCGATCTGTTCTCGGTCAACAAGGATTTTCAGAGCACCGTGCTCGATGCGGGGACGGAACTGTTCCTGCCACTCGACATGGCGCGCATCCCCAATGCCGGCGGCCTGTTCCCGGCGTTCAAGGACGCCCCGTGGCTGGTTCGTGACGGCAAGACCTACGGCGTGCCGCTGATCTGGGGCAACAGCCCCTGCGTCTGGAATCCGGAGAAATGGGAAGGCGTTCCGGATCGCTATACCGACTTTGCCGATCCGAAGTTCAAGGGCGAGCTCGTGCTGCTCGACGACCCGTTCGGCAATATCTGTCTGTTCGCCAAGTCGACCGGTGCCCAGGGCCTCGGCCGCCTGACGCAAGCCGAACTCGACAAGGCGCTGGAAGCGCTGATCTCGATCAAGCCGAACATCGTTACGCTGGGCACTGGCTTCGGCGACATGGCCGACGTGATCATCCGCGGCGATGCGTCGATCGGCATCGGCGGCTGGGCCTACCAGCTGGTGATTGCCAAGGAGAAGGGCGTAACGCTGGTCGCCGGCTCGCCCAAGATCGACGACACGCTGTTCTGGTCGGACGCCTACGCGATCGCCGTCGACGCGCCCAATATCGATAATGCCTACGCGTTCATCGACTATGTGACATCAGCGGAATCGAACGCGGCGCTGGCCACCGAACTCGGCTCGGGCTGCACGGTGGAAGCTGCCTACGACCTGCTGACCGCCGATGCGCAGGTCCTCTACAACTACGACGACGTGCGGCAGCCGGGTGGTGGCATTCTTGGCACCCAGGCGAGCCTGCTGCCGCCGCAGGAAGCCGATGGCGATATCGTTGGCGTCTCGGCCTGGATCGAGGCCTGGCAGACGTTCAAGGCCGCGTAAGCCGATCCTGCGGGCGGAGAAACCCTTCGCCCGCAGCTTCTTGCCGGGAGGGCACGCGATGACAGAATTGGTCGCGGGCAGCGCAGCGCCGGGCTTTGAGCCACTGGCGGCGGTCTTTGCCGATATTGTCGAGTACTATGACGGCGGCGCCTCGGCCTGCGTCTATCTGGACGGCGCGCCGGTGGTCGATCTGTGGGGCGGCGTTGCCGATATCCGTAGCGGCCGCCCCTGGGACGAAGGCACGATCAGCGTGATCTTTTCGTGCACCAAAGGCCTCATGTCACTGCTGGCGGCGCGGCTCGTGCAGGATGGTCGGCTCGACTACGACGCGCCCGTCACGCGCTACTGGCCGGAATACGCGGCGGCCGGCAAACAAGACACTCTGGTGAGGGATCTTCTGTCGCATCGGGCCGGCCTGTCGGCGCCGGCCGTGGCGCTGGATGTCGACGACATCGTCGACTGGGACGCGATGGTCGCGCTGCTGGCGGCGCAGGCGCCGCTCTGGGCGCCGGGCGAGGGACACTCCTATCATTTCATCACGCATGGCTGGCTGATCGGCAACGTGCTGCGGCGCGTGACGGGTAAGCGGGTGGGCCAATTGCTGGCAGACATGATTGCCGCGCCGCTGCAGGCGGACATGTGGATCGGCCTGCCGAGTGCGCAGCAGGAGCGGGTCGCGCATATCGGTGTGGGCCACAGTTTCGCCGAGGGCACGGAACACTTCGTGCATGAGTCCAGTGAATGGATAGAGCGCGGGCTGACGCTGCGAGGCGCGCTCCCGCGCACGCTGGCCAGCCCCGATGGCGGGTTCAACGATCCGCAGCTGCAGGCGGCGGAGATCCCCGGAGCGGGCGGTATCTCAAATGCGCGGGCGCTGGCGCGGGCGTGGTCGGCTGCCGTAACGGAGACCGGCGGCGTGCGATTGCTCAATGACGAGACGATCCGGCGCGCCACCGCGGTGCAGAGCAGCGGCGCGCCCGTGTTTCACGAACCAGAGCCATGGATGGCGTGGGGCATGGGCTTCCAGCTCGATTCCCCGGCGCGGCGTTATCTGACAGCGGCGGGGTTCGGCCATGATGGCGCAGGTGGGCAGGTGACGTTCGCCGAGCCGGGCTTGCGGCTGGGCTTCGCCTTCGTCAGCAATCAGATGGAAGAAGCCGATCCGCGCGCGCAAAACCTGATCGAGGCGCTGCGGGAGCTGCCCGAAATCCGTCGGCGCACAGAAAGCTCTTTGGTTTCATAAGTAGTTCTTGACTTCATATACAAAACCAAGAAAATCGACCCAACCACGCTGTACGGGCGATTCCGGCAGCGATCGAGCCGGTGGAAAGACCTTGAGCAACAGCTCGAATGCCATGACAGATCGTGCGCCGGGGGGCGGCATCGCGCCCCTGCTGCCGGCCGGCCTGTTTTACTTTCTGTTCTTCGGCGTGCCGATGCTGAGCCTACTGGTGATCAGCTTGTGGCGCGCCCAGGGCTTTGTGCTGATCCCCGATTTCACCTTCGCCAACTACCAGAAGGTTATCGAGTCCGACCTGTATCGCGGTGTGCTGCTGCGTACGATCGGCGTGGGACTCGGGGCGGCGGCGATAGTCGTGCCGGTGGCCTTCACACTTGCCTACATCATGCGCTTCGTGTTCGAGCGGCGTGGCCAGTTGATCCTGCAACTGGTGATGCTGTCGCTGTTCAGTGGCTACCTTGTGCGCATCTATGCGTGGCGCACGATCCTGGGGAAGCAGGGGCTGCTCAATTCGGCGCTGCAATGGCTCGGGCTGATCGAGGAGCCGCTCGAATTCCTGATCTACAGCCAGTTCTCGGTGGTGGTCACGCTGGTCGGGCTGTTGCTGCCGATGGCGGTGCTGCCGCTCTATTCAGCAATGCTCAATGTGCCGCGTGACCATATCGAAGCGGCGCGTGATCTGGGCGCCAACCGCTTCCATCTGCTGCGCACAATATTGGTGCCGATGGTGATGCCGGGTGTTCGCACCGCGTTCGCCTTCGCGTTCCTGCTGGCCGCAGGTGACTATGTCACGCCCACGCTGGTGGGAGGCACCCAGAGCGTCATGATCGGCAACATGATCGCCGACCAGTTTCGGGGTACGGGCACCAACTGGCCGCTCGGTGCGGCCATGGCGTTCATCGTCGTGGGGGTGTCGCTGTTGCTTTATGTCGCCATCACGCAGGTCGTCCGATGGGTGACGAGATGGTGAAGTCGCGGCTGCTGCCCGGCCTGTTTGTGGCACTGGTGCTGTTCTACCTCTACGCGCCGATCATCGTGATCGTGTTCTTCTCCTTCACCACGTCGCCACGGCTCAGCCTGCCCGTCGAGGGGCTCACGCTGGCGTGGTACGCGCGGGCGTTTTCCGATCCGCTCATTCCGATGGCGCTGCAGAATTCGGCAATCCTTGCGCTGCTGTCGGCTGTGGGCGGCGGTGTTGCGGGGGCGGCCTTTGCCTATGGCCTGGTAACGCTGCGCAACCGGCGGTGGCGCGACGCGCTGTTGTCGGCCAGCATGCTGCCGGCGATCGTGCCCCTGCTGGTGATCGGCATCGCACTGGCTGTGTTCTTCCGCACCATCGGGTTGCCGCAAGGACTGACTGGCGCCGCTGTCGGTCATGTGCTGGTGAGCCTGCCTTTCGTCATCCTCACGATGAACTCCCGGCTCGAGAGTTTCGACTTCACGATCCTCGAGGCCGCGCGCGATCTGGGCGCGTCTCGCTTCCAGGCCTTCCGCGACATCACATTACCGCTTATCCGCCCATCTGTTGTTGGTGCGGCACTGCTGGCGGCAGCGCTATCGCTCGATGAATTCGTCATCACCTGGTTCAACATCGGCAGCCAGCAAACGGTGCCGACTCTGGTGTGGGGGTTGATGCGACGCGGCATCGATCCCTCGGTCAATGCGATCGCGACCTTCCTGCTGGTGCTGCTGACCTGCCTGGTGATCGGTTCAAATCTGCTCAACAAGAGGAACTCATAGTGACCAGTCATGCCGTCGAGGTGGTTGGGCTGAGCAAGCGCTTCGGGTCGATGACCGCGCTTGAGCAGATCGACTTCAAGATCGCCGACGGTGAGTTCGTGTCGCTGCTCGGCGCGAGCGGTTGCGGCAAGTCGACCCTGTTGCGGATTATCTCCGGCTTCGATCGACCGTCGCGCGGGCAAGTATTGATCTATGGCGAGGATTTGACCAACCGCCTGCCGGAGCGACGCCCGACCAATATGGTGTTCCAGCGTGGCGCCCTGTTCCCGCACATGAGCGTGCGGGAGAATGTCGGCTATGGCCTGCGGCTGCGCGGCGTGCAGCGCGCCCAGATCAATGCCCGCGTCGATGAGATGCTTGCACTGGTGCGGCTCGAAGCGCTTGGCGATCGGGATCCGGCGCAGCTGAGCGGCGGGCAGGCGCAGCGTGTGGCGCTGGCGCGCGCGCTGGCGGCGGAGCCGCGGGTGCTACTGCTCGACGAACCGCTGTCGGCGCTGGACCTGAAGCTGCGTCAGCAGATGCAGCTGGAACTGCGCGCGATCCAGAAGCGGCTGGGCGCAACTTTCGTGTTCGTGACGCATGACCAGACCGAGGCGCTGGTGATGTCGGACCGCATCGCCATCATGAATGCCGGTCGTATCGAGCAGTATGGCACGCCGCGCGACATCTACCGGCGGCCCAGCTCGATCTTCGTGTCCGACTTTGTTGGCGCCACCAATCTGCTGCGGGGGCACGTGTCGGGGCTGTCTGCCGACGGCGTGACGCTAGACACCGAAGTGGGCACGCTGCACGCTGCGATCGGGCCGGGACTACAGCTGGGGCAGCGCGTGGCGCTGTCGATACGCCCGGAGGCGATCCGTGTCGGTCGGGGCGCTGGCGCCTCGGCAGATCGCCAGATCGCGGGCGCCATCGCCGAGATCGTCTACCAGGGCAACAGTATCCGGCTGCGGGTCGTGGTGGCAGGCAGCGTTTCCGTGTGGGTCGAGTGCCGGGACGAGGAGGCCGACGGGCTCGGCATCGGTAACGACGTCACACTGAGCTGGGCGGCGGGCGCTGCCAATCTGCTGCGGGAGAGTTGAGATGAGCGACAGCAAGATCCTGGCGGAGCTGGTGGTTAGGCACGGCTACATCATCACCATGGATGATGACGGGACGATCATCACGGATGGCGCCATTGCCGTTGGCGATGACGGGCGGATCCTCGCCGTGGGCGAGGATCGGGACGTCGCGAGCCGCTACCGCGGCAAGCGTGAGATCGACGCCGAGGGCGCGCCCGTGCATCCGGGTTTTGTCGAGTGCCACGTGCATGCGTCGTATCATCTGTTTCGCAGCGTGTTGCCGGACCAGCTGGTCGAGAGTGACTCGTTCGACACGTTCGAAGGACATTTCTACAACACGGTGACGGACGAGGACGAGTATCTGTCGGTACTGCTGGCCTCGATGGAGATGGTACGGAACGGTTCGACCTGTTTCATGGAGGCCGGCACCATCCTGACGCCCGAGATGGGCGCAAAAGCCGCTAACGAAGTTGGCATCCGCGCCATCCTTGGTGACGCCTTCATCTGGGACCAGCCGCAGGGGTTTTCGCAGGGCAAGCTCGAGCAGGATGACGGCTGCACAAGTTGCGCGACACAGGCACGACTGCACACCGAACTGGCGCGGGCGCCCAAGACGAAGGCCGAGGCGATGGCGACGCTAGGGCGCCAGGCCAAGCGCAATGCCGATCCCGACGTGTTGGTCCGTGGCCACGTGGCTGTACTCGGTCTGGGGACGGCGAGCGAAGACCTTATGATGGAGGCAAAAGCCTGCGCCGATGCGGCGAAGGTGACGCTGAACATCCACCAGTCATACAGCCCGGCCGATACCGAGGCGGATCGGCAGCGCTTTGGCAAGGACCCGTTGGTGCATCTGCATGAGACGGGTTTTCTCGATCGCAATGTGACCTTCGGCCATGCCAATCATCTCACGGATGCCGAGTGCGAGGCGCTGATCGACCGCGGCGCGTCGATAGCCTGGGCGCCGGCGGCGTCGATGATGTGGGGACATGGGAGCTCATTGCATGGGCGGCATGCCGAACTGTGGCGGCGTGGGGCCAATGTCGGCCTTGGGTCGGATTCCCCCAATTGGTCGAATGATTTCGATTTGTGGCGGCAGGCAAACCTGGCGGTCATGGCGGCACGCGACGTGCACATGGACCGGACCTACCTCATCGCCGAAGACGGCCTGCAGATGGCAACGCGGGCAGGGGCCCGGGCTGTAGGGCTTGAACATGAGATCGGCTCGCTCGAAGCCGGCAAGCGGGCCGACATCGTCATCCACACGCTCAACCGGCCGGAGATGGTGCCGAGCACCAATCTGATCCGAAACCTGTTCTACGCGTCGCGTTCAAAATCGGTCCACACGGTCATCATCAATGGCAGCGTGGTGCTCGATGCGGGTCGTTTTGCCCAGCTCGACGAACACGCCATCTACGCACGGGTGCGGGAAGCTTCGCGCGACCTGCTGTCGCGCATGGGACATGTCGTGGCAGCGAACGACATCGGCCGCTCGATGCGGCGGCGGGGTTAGCATGGTGTCGAAAGCGGCCGCCGCCTTCAGGCTCGATTCGTCACTGTTCACGCCGGTCCCAATTGTTGTGGCGCGCTTCGGCGCCTTCACCGCCACGGCATTTCGCTATCGCTCCGGCGTGGCTGGCCTCAGGATCGCCAATGCGGTGGGCGAGATTGTCGTCCTGCCGTTCCAGGGGCAGCAGGTGTGGGACGCGCAGTTCCACGGCCGGCGCCTGACCATGCGATCGATGTTCGACGAGCCGCAGGCGACGCGCGACTATTTGCGCAGCTATGGCGCGTTGCTGCTGCATTGTGGTGGTACGGCGATGGGCAATCCGGGACCCGAGGACCGGCATCCGCTGCACGGTGAGTTGCCAGCCCTGCCATTGACAGAGGCCTGGCTCGAGTGCGGCCATGATGCCGACGGGGCGTTCGTCGATATCATGGGTGAGGGCCGCGATGTGCTGGCCTTCTCGCATGACTTCGTGGCGCGGCCGCGCCTCCGCCTGCGTGAAGCCGGCACATCGATCGATGTCGACCTGGTGGTGGAAAACCAGGCGGGAACGCTGCTACCCTTTATGTATCTCGCGCATATCAATTTCCTGCCGGTGGACGGCGCGACGCTGCATGACGCGGCCGATGACGCCAGCATCGCTGTGCGAGGGCAGGACGACGCACCTGCGGCGGCACGAGACTACCACGAGCGCGTCAGCGCCGATCCGCCGTCGCATCGGGTGGTGGAGGCGGGTGTCGCCGTGCTGCCTGAGCTGGTGCTGACCATGCAGGTGGCGGCCGGCGCCGATGGCTTTACGCATGTGCTGCAGCGGCATCCCGATGGCGGCGGTGACTTCGTCAGCTACAGGCCATCCGAGTTGCCCTATGCGGTGCGCTGGATGACACGTGGGCCCAATCAGGATGCGCTTGGACTGGTGCTGCCCGCCACCGCGCCGGCCGATGGTCTGGCCGCTGCGCGGCGGGGTGGGCAACTGGTCCAGATCGCGCCGGGAGCCTCGTTCCACACCAGATACAGTTTCGGCGCGCTCGACCGGCCGTCGGCCGATGAACTCGTGACGACGATCGCCGCGCTGCGGCACGCCTGACTCCAACGATCCAAAACGCGAAGTATTCCATGCTGAACATTCCTCACAGCTACACCGGCAACGGCTTCACCAATGTCGATTTCGACAAGCAGGGGAGGCAACTCGGCTTCGTCAGCATCCCGCACTCGCCCAATGGGGACGCATGGGGCGTGACGCAGGTGCCGATTGCGGTGATCGCCAATGGCGAGGGCCCGACTGTGGTGATCGAGGGCGGCAACCATGGTGACGAGTATGAGGGGCCCATCACGATCGGCGAGCTGGCGCGCGATCTCGACCCGGCGACGATCCAGGGACGGCTGATCCTGATGCCGGCGAACAATGTTCATGCGGTGATGGCCGCGACCCGCACCTCGCCGGTGGACGGCCTGAACTTCAACCGTATCTGGCCAGGCAATGCCATGGGCTCGATTACCGAACAGATCGCGGCCTATGTGACGCACCGGATCTTCCCCATGGCGGACGCCTTCCTCGATCTGCATTCCGGCGGATCCTCGCTGGATATTCTGCCGAGCGCCATCATCGAGCCGACCAACGATGTTGAGTTGCATCGCAGGAATGTCGCGGCGGTGGAGGCATTCGATGCACCCTACACCGTGGTGATCGCCAATATGGGCGACCAGCGTACGGCGACCGCGACGGCCTGCGCTGCCGGGCTCATCACGGTGGGAACGGAGATGCGCGGACGCGGCACTGTCTCGCTGGATGCGCTCGAGATCTGCCGGCGTGGCGTCCGCAATGTCCTGGCGCACCTGGGCGTGATGGAGGGAACGCCGCCGCGCGACGCGGGTGCAGATCGGCAGATCCTCGAACTCAGCGGCGCCGCGGCCTATGTCTATGCGCCCACCGACGGCGTATTCGAGCCCTTCCACCAACTGGGCGAGCGCGTGTCGGCGGGGCAGCCAGCGGGGCGCGTGCGGCGCATCTGGGACCTCACGGCCGAGCCGGTGACTGTGCATTATGGCATCGACGGTATTGTCTATGGCCAGCGCCATCCGGGGCGCGTGTCGCTGGGCAATTGCTGCGTTGTCGTCGCCTCGCCCTATGGCCGGGTCGCGCCATGATGATCGGCATCGAGGACGTCGAGCTCGCGCGCGATCGTATCGCGCCTTATGTGCGGACGACGCCGGTCTATGAGGCTGGCCGCGAACGCGAAGCGCTGCCGGTCTCGGCAAGCGTCGTGCTGAAACTCGAACTGCTGCAGGTGACGGGGTCGTTCAAGGCGCGCGGTGCCATGAACCGGCTGCTCGGCGCGCGGCCGGAGGAGATTGCTGCGGGAATCGTCACCGCGTCGGGCGGCAATCATGGCCTGGCGGTAGCGCGGAGCGCCTTCGTCGCTGGCGTGCCGGCGTTCGTCTATGTGCCGGAGACGGTGTCGCCGGTGAAGGTGGATAAGATGCGCAAATGGGGCGCCGACGTGCGCATCGTCGGCGCGGAGTGGGCGGTGTCGAACGAAGCGGCGCTTGCCTTCGCACGTGATAGCGGCGCTGCCTATTTCCACCCCTTCGCCGATCCATTGGTGGTGGCAGGGCAGGGGACGCTCGGTCTTGAGATCATGGAGCAGATTGCCGATTTCGACACAGTGGTCGTCGCAATCGGCGGTGGCGGGTTGGTGTCCGGCCTCGCCACGGCGATCAAGGCGCGACGGCCAGAGGTGAACATTGTGGCCGTCGAACCGGCGGGATCGCCGACGATGAAGGCGAGCCTCGATGCCGGCGAAGTGGTGACGCTGGGCGAGCTTACCAGCAAGGTAGCGACAATGAGTTGCCGGCGCACCGATGAGCGATTGTTCGAGATCGCCCGGAGGCACGTAAAGGACGTCGTTCTGGTATCGGATGAGGAAATGCTCGCCGCTGCACAGTGGCTGTGGTTCGAACATGGAATCGCGGCCGACCTCGCTGGCTCGGCGTCGGTAGCCGCGTTGCGCAGCGGTCATGGGGTACTTGCGACGAGCCAGCGGATTTGTGCACTGGTGTGCGGCGCCGGACCGGAGGGGACCGTACTGTGAAGGTCCTCGTGGCAGGCGGCGGGGCATTCGGCAAGGAACACCTGCGAGCGCTTTTGGACATGGGCGTGGAACTGGCCGTGGCGGAGTCGCGCGCCGATGAGCTGGAGCGGCTCGGAGCGCTGTTTCCAGTCGCGGACCGGGACCAGGACGCAGGCCGGCTGATCCAGCGCTTCGCACCGGACGGCATCGTCATCGCCACGCCGGCTGTAGCGCATGCGCCACTGGCGATCATGGCACTGGAGCGCAACATTCCGGTGCTGGTCGAGAAACCGGTAGCGCCGGACTCCGCTATCATGCAGCAGCTCTGCGAGGCCGCCTCATGCAGCCGCGCCTTCCTCCAGCCAGGGCACATATTGCGCTTCTCGGCGCCGCACCGCAAATTGCATGAGATCGTCCAGGAGGGGCAGATAGGCGACCTGCTGCGGATCGTGTCGCGGCGCTATCGTGACAGCAGCCATGCCGAGCGATATCGCGATGTCGATCCGGTGTTCACCACAATGGTGCACGACATTGATCTGGCGCTGTGGTTCGATGGCAGCGATGCCGTCGATGTGTCGGCACGACGGCTTCCGGCCAACGACTTCCGGTCGCTGACCGCAACGGAGATAGGGTCGCTGCGAGGAGCGCAATGGCACTTGTCGCTGGCCTGGCTGCATCCCAGTCTCGACTGTCCACCAGACAGGGTGGAACTCGTCGGGACGCGGGGCAGCGTCGAGTTCGAGGCGGGGCGGGGCATAGACCTCTATACCGCTGAGGGGCACCACCAACTGCCCCTGGCAAGTGACGACGATCCCCTGCGGGTTGAGCTTGAAGCGTTCCTCTCGGGCATTCGCTCGGGACGGCTCGTCGCTCCCGTTACGCCCGAAGATGCGCTGCGCGGTTTGCTCATCGCCGAGCGGATCGTGCGCATGGTCAACCCGTGATCGTCGACGCCCATATCCACCTGTTCCGGCGGGGCTACACCGGCTTCGCAGGGACCTCACCACTGGGTGGGCAGTCGGACGTCGCCTTCTATGAGCAGTTGATGCAGCGTCACGGCATCGGTCAGGCTCTGGTCGTCTGCTATGAGGAGGATATCGATCCAGGCAACAATGCCTATGTGCGCGAGCTCGCAATCACGAGGCCCTGGATCGCGAGTGTCGCGTACCTTCCCTGCGGCCACATCCCTAGTGTTGAGGCGCTGCTCGATTTGCTCGCCGCCGGCCACGTCGGCGTCTCGTTGTATCTGGCGGACGACGAAGCGGCTCGCGGCGTTGCAGCCTGGCCGCGTGAGGTGTGGGAGACGCTCGATCACGCTCGGGCGCTGATCTCGATCAATGCCCCGCCGCCGGCAGTTTCCGGCTTGAGAGCGCTGATCGAGCGGACGCCAGGTTGTCAGTTCATGTTCGCGCATCTCGGCCTGCCTGGTCGCGTTGAGGCCGCAGTTTCAGCGCCAGCGGCGGAGGACAGGCTCGCGTCACTACTGGCGTTGGCGCCACTCGCAAATGTCAGCGTCAAGCTGTCGGGCCTCTATGCCGTCGACCCGACGCCACCACACGTCGCGGCCCGCCCGTTTGTTGATGCACTGCGGGCGCATTTTTCCGCTGATCGGCTGCACTGGGGATCAGACTTCAGTCCGGTGCTCGAGTTTGCCGGCTTCGAGCATGCGCTGGAGCAATCGGTATTGGCCGATTGTTCGGGCGCCGAGCGGCGACTGATCATGGGCGAGGGCCTGGCAGCGCGCCTGCGCGCTATCCATAAGTCTGGTAGCACCTCACCCATGCCAGCCTAAGGTGTCTGTGGCGCGCCGTCCGCCGGTGGCGGCTGCTGACGCTGGGCAGGACCTGCCTACGCCAATCCTGTTCATGAAAAACCCCGGCGCCGTGAGACGCCGGGGATGATGCTCGCTCTAGTCTGCAGCTGTGTGGCGGCTTGGCCCAGAGCAGACAGCCCGCTTTGCAGGTGGCGCGGGCCCGGCTATGCCGGCACGATCTGATAGGTAGCGCCAGTCGTGGTGTCGAAGCTCGTTGAGTAGCCGGCAGATGTTGACGTGCTCGCCGCAAGGCGCTGGCCTGACGCGTCGGTGACGGTGAACGGCGTGGCGCTTAGGAGAGTGCAGCGGCGGCCGTACTCGGAGCGGAGGGCGGCCTCGGAGAGGCGGCCCTTTGTCCACGCGAGCGACAGCTCGAAGCCGCCGCGGGCGCGCATGCCGCTGAACGAGCCAGTGTCCCAGGCTTCGGGAAGGGCCGGAAGCAGGTGGATCTGACCGCCATGCGATTGCAGCACGGCCTCGGCCAGCGCGGCAGTGAGGCCGAGATTGCCGTCGGCCTGGAACACATAGATCAGATTGCTTCCCTGCGGCGGGTGCATGCTGAACAGATTGTCCTCGGTGCTGCGGCGCAGGAAGTCGTAGGCGTGCCAGCGCGCCTTGTCGCCATCGCCGAGGCGTGCCCACAGGCCGACGATCCAAGCACAGCTCCAGCAGAAGCCGGCACCGCCGCTGGCGATACGGAACTCCAGCGATTTGCGCGCCGCCGCGGCGAGATCGGGCGTCGACTGCGGCGTGATCTGGTCGTCCGGATAGAGCGCGAACAGATGCGAGTTATGGCGATGGCCGGGCTCGTACTCCTCGACATCGTCGAGCCATTCGGCAATGCGGCCGCTGTGGTCGACACGGGTCGGCGGAAGTTTCTTGCGCAGCGTGTCGAGCGTCGCCGCGAAGTCGCTGTCGATGCCGAGCAGTTCCGCTGCTTCGATGCAATGGTCAAACAGGGCACGAGTGATCTGCACGTCCATGGTCGAGCTCATGCACAGCGCCAGACGCTCGCCCGACTTGCCCTTCCAGGCGTTCTCCGGCGAGATCGAGGGGCCGATCAGGAGCTTGCCGTCGGGGCCTTCGATGGCGAAGTCGACCAGGAACTCGGCCGCCTCCTTCATGATCGGGTAAGCCTTGTCGCGCAGAAACGCGATGTCGGGCGCGAACGTGTAGTGCTCCCACAGATGCAGCGTCAGCCACGCGCCGCCCAGCGGCCAGAGCCCGCAGAAAGCATTGTCGAGTGGGCCACAATCGGCCCAGATATCGGTGTTGTGGTGCGCCACCCAGCCCCGGCAGCCATAGTGCTCGCGCGCCACTTCGCGGCCACTCTCGAGCATGCGCTCGATCAGATCGAACAGCGGCAGGTGCGTTTCGGCGAGATTGGTGGTCTCGGCCGACCAGTAGTGCATCTGCTCGTTGATGTTGATGGTGTACTTCGAATCCCACGCCGGCGCGATCGTATCGTTCCAGATGCCCTGGAGGTTAGTCGGCAGCGTGCCGGGCCGGCTCGCGCCCTGCAGCATGTAGCGGCCATAGGCGAACGTCAGCGCCACCAATTGCTCGTCGTCGGCACCCGCCTTGACGCGCGCCAGACGCTCGTCGGTCGGCAGCGACGGCAAATGCGCCTGATCGGCCGGGGCCTTGATGTCGAGGCGCATGCGGTTGAACAGGCGCTGGTGGTCGGCGATGTGCGCGGCGCGCAGTTCCTCATAGGACTGCGCCGCCGCGGCGTTGGCGACCCGCAGTGCCTCGGCGGCGTAGTCGGCGTGACGGAAATCGGTGGCGCAAGTGACGATGATGGTGGCGGCATCAGCGCCGGTGACCACCACATGGTCGCCGCTGGCCTTCGTCGTGCCGCCTTCGGCGATCGACTTCACCAGCGCTTCGTATTTGACGCCATGCACGCCGCAGCGCCCGCTGAGGGTGACCGTGTCGTCGGAGGTGGCGCGGAAGGTGTAATTGTTCTGGTAGCGGCGCCAGAAGGCGGTGCTGAAGGTGAGGGCGCCCGGCTTGTCGGCAGTGAGGCGGATGACGATGGCGCCAGCAGGCTCGCTGGACAGGATCTCGCGGCGATAGGCGACGTCGCCGATCTTGTAGCTGACGGTGGCGATGCCGGTCTCGAGGTCGAGCTCACGGCGATAGTCCACGGCCTCCTCGTCATACTGGCCGCTGAACAGCAGCACGAGATTGCTCAGCGTCTCGTAGGTGGTGAGATCGCACGGCATGCCGAACATGGTGTTCTCGGTGACGAACTGCGCCTCGCGCACATCGCCATCCATGATCATGCGGCGAACGCCATCGAGGTTCTCGCGCGCCAGCGGATTGATGCGGCTGCGCGCCCGGCCCGTCCACAGCGAATCCTCGTTGAGCTGGATCCATTCCTTGCGCACGCGGCCGAATACCATGCCGCCCAGCCGGCCATTGCCGACAGGCAAAGCCGCCAGCCATTTGGTGGCGGGCTTATCGTACCAAAGCTCTAGATCGCTCATTGCATTTCCCCATGATGGTCGCGCGTGCTGCCCGGAATCGAGCCGATCAGCCGGCGGGTGTAGTCGTGACTTGGCGCGTCGAGGACCTGATCGACGGGTCCAGATTCAACGAGATTGGCGCGGTAGAGCACGTAGACGCGGTCGACGATCTGGCGGACCACGGCGAGGTCGTGCGTGATGAATAGATAGGAGAGCCCGAGCTCGGTGCGCAGTTCGCGCAGCAGGGTCAGAATCTGCGCCTGCACCGATACGTCCAGCGCCGAGACCGGCTCGTCGCAGACGAGGAGGCGCGGGCCGACCGCAAGGGCGCGGGCGATGGCGACACGCTGGCGCTCGCCGCCGGACAGCGCGCGCGGGTAGCGGCTGGTATACGCCTTGGGCAGGCCGACGAGATCGAGCAATTCGGCGACGCGACCAGCGATGCGCGAGCGGTCGAAGCCGTTCACTGCCAGCGCCTCGCCCAGCGCGCCGCCGATGGTGTGGCGCGGATTGAGCGAGGAGTAGGGGTCCTGGAACACGATCTGCGCGGTTCGCCGGAGCTGGCGGCGCGTGGCCTGGTCGGCGCGGCCGTAGTCGGAAGCATCAAGGCCGGCGATGTCGATGCGGCCGCTGGTGAGCGTTTCGAGGCCGACGATGCAGCGGCCCAGCGTGGTCTTGCCCGAACCGGACTCGCCCACGAGGCCAACGGACTCGCCTTGCGCGATGGCAATCGACACGTCGTTGAGCGCGATCACGGGGGCACCGCCCCGGCGGCCCTCGAACTGCTTGTTGGCACCGTCGACGCGCAGCAGCAGTTGCCGCTCGGTTGTCGCTTCAGCGATCGCCGTGGCCGCGACGCTTCGGCGGCTTTCGCGGCGATCGTGCATCGCGTCGCGGATGTCGGCTATGCGCACGCAGGCTGTGGCGTGCCCAGCCTCCGCCTCGCGCAGCGCGGGCCGTGCGGCGTCGCAAATGTCGCTGCGCCACTCACAGCGCGGCGCGAAGGCACACCGATTGGCCACGGAGTCGGGCGTCGGCACGGAGCCGGGGATCGCTGACAGCGTCTGGACCCGATGGTCGAGCACTGGCTCGGACAGCATCAGGCCGAGGCCATAGGGGTGGAGAGGTTCGGCCTTGAGCGCGGCGGCGGGCGAGGCTTCCAGTACGCGGCCGGCATAGAACACATGCACACGGTCGCAGGTCGAGAAGGCGACGCGCAGATCGTGTGTGATCAGCAACAGGGCCATGCCGCGCGACTGCTGCAGCGAGCGCAGCAAGTTGAGAATTTCGGCCTGCGTGGTGACGTCGAGCGCCGTCGAGGGCTCATCGGCGATCAGCAGGTCCGGATTTGCCGCCAGCGCCGCAGCGAGTGCCACGCGCTGGCGCATGCCGCCCGACAATTGGAACGGATAGCGGGCCGCGATATCGGGGTCGCGAATGCCGACTTCGGCCAGCCGCCGCACCGCCTCGGCGCGCAGCTCGCCGCGACTGGCATGCGGCGTCGCCAGCTTCAGGCCTTCGACGATCTGCTCGCCGCACACCATCAGCGGATCGAGCATGGTGAACGGGTCCTGCATCAGCAGCGAGACCGAGGGACCGCGCAGCCCGGCCATGGCGGCTTCGCCCGCGCCGACCAGTTCCCGGTCGCGAAAGCGGATGCTGCCGCTGGCGGTGACACGTGGCGGCAGGAGGCCCATGACAGCCTTGGCGGTCATCGATTTGCCAGAACCGGATTCACCCACGATGCCGACGGTCTCGCCCTCATGCACGTCGAGGTCGATACCCGACAGGATGGTGCGCGGCCCGGCATGGTCCGCATGGGTGACGACAAGTCCACGGATCGACAGCAACTTGGAAGGCGCTCCGCTCATCGGCCGGTGTACCTGTCATAGGCCCAGTCGCCGACCAGATTGACCGATAGCGCGAGCAGGATGATAGCGCCGGCGGGCGCGAGCGCCGCGGCAGGATTAGAGAACAGCAGGGCCTGGCCGTCGGCCAGCATCGAACCCCATTCCGGCGTGCCCAGCTCGGAGCCGAGGCCGAGGAAGGCGAGACCGGCAAGCGCAACCAGTGAGCCGGCGACGTTGATGGCGAAGTTGGATGCCTGCAGTGCCATGATGTTGGGCAGGATGTGGTAGTACATGATGCGCCACTTCGGCACACCGATGGCGCGAGCGGCTTCGATGTAGGCGAGGTTGCGCTCCTTGAGCGCGGCGCCGCGAACGATGCGGATGTCGCCGGGCAGGTTCAGCAGGCTGAGTACGGCGATGGCCAGCCAGTAACCGCCCCCGAGCACCGAGACCAGAACGATGGCGATGAGCAGACTCGGCATGGCGATAACGAAATCGACCACCCGCATGATGGCGTTGTCGGCGGTGCCGCCGCTGTAGCCGGCATAGATTCCGATGAGGCTCGAGCCGATGAAGCCAGTAAGGGCAACGACCAGCGGCCCGACGATGGCGGTGCGGGCGCCGGCGATCAGCCGGGACAGCACATCGCGCCCCAGATCGTCGGTGCCGAACCAGTGCTCGGCGGAGGGCGGGGCGGAGATGCGGTAGAGATCTTGCGCGGCCGGCGAGTAGGGCATCATGAAGTTGCCGAACACTGTCAGCACCAGCACGAGCAGGACGTAGAGCAACGGCAGCGCGACACCAAGCGGGATAGCGCGCCAGTCGAGGAGGCGGCGGCGCGGTGCGGGTGCGGATATGGCGGTCATTGCGCGGCCCTCGCAAACGCGACGCGCGGGTCGACGATCGTATAGAGCGCGTCGATGATTAGGTTGAGCAGCACGATCCACGCCGCAACGAACAGCACCACGCCCTGCATCACCGGGAAGTCGTTGAATTGCACGGCGGTGATCAGCAGGCGTCCCATGCCGGGCAGGCCGAACACCGTCTCGACGAACACGGTGCCGGTCAGCAGTCCGACGAACAACAGGCCGGCGGCGGTGAGAATGGGGATCAGCGCATTGCGCAGAGCATGCACGAACAGCACGCGCGAGTAGGGCACACCGCGGGCCCGCGCGAAGGTGACATAGTCCTGGTCGAGCTGGTCGATCATCGAGGCACGCACCATCTTGGTGACGAAGCCCAGCGGGCTGATGGAGACGACCAACGCCGGCAGAGCGAGGTGGCGCAGCGTTTCGAGGAAGCCGCCCTTGCCGATGCCGAAGAGGGGGAACCAGCCAAGCTTATATGCCAGCAGATAGAGCCCAGCGATGGCCAGTACGAAGGACGGCGCGCTCGACAGGAAGAGCGACACGGAAACGATAGCCCGATCGAAGAAGGAACCGCGGTTGACCGCCGCAGCGATGCCGAGCATCCCGCCGATCAGGAGGCACATTAGAACGCCGCTAAGATTGAGCGCGAGGGTTAGCCAGATGCGCTCGAGAATGGCGGCGCTGACGGGCTGTCCGGTAAAAATCGAGGTACCGAGGTTGCCCTGCAGGACGCCGCGCATCCACAGCAGGTACTGCTCATAGAGCGGAAGGTCGAGATTGTAGCGCTGCCGCATCGCCTCGATGGTGGCGGTGTCGGTCGACTTGCCGGCCAGTAGCGCCGCGATCGGGCCGCCGGGGATCATCGAGGCAAGAAGAAAGACGACGATAGAAACGCCGACGGCGAGCGGAATCAGCAGCAGCAGCCGGCGCAGCAGATAAGAGGCAATCCCACGTGTGTCCATGTCCACAATAGTCCGTAAGTTAGCCCGATACCCAGTGCCGCGCCGGCGGCGTTATTTATGCCTTATTTGACGTTCAGCCGGTCGACCCAGACCGACATGTCATAGGACGGACGAAGCCCGTCCATGGTCCAACCCTGCTTCAGGGCGACGACCGAGCGCTGCCAGATCAGCGAGACGAACGGCACCTGTTCGGAGGCCATGATCTGCGCTTCGAGCACGTGACGCGCCGTCTCGGCTGGATCGGTCGCCTCGAGCGCCTTGGCGATCACGGCGTCGATCGCCGGGTCCTTGAGGTTCGACGAGTTGTTGCCGTTCTTTGCCGCCTGGGCGATCGAGAAGTACTGCTCGGCCATCTGTGCCGGATCGGGCGCGTCCGGACGGTTGCCGATCACCTGCACGCCGAGCCCGGGCTCGTGGTCGAGGATGATCTGGAAGCGCGGGCCGCCCGGCATCAGGTTCAGCGTCATATCGACACCGATCTCCGCCCAGTTGGCCTTCACGACCTGCGAAAGCTGGCCGATGGTGGCCGAGTCCTCAGGCACGTTGAGGGTGATGGCAAAGCCGTCGGGATAGGCCGACTGCGCCATTTCTTCCTTCGCCTTAGCAACGTCATAAGGGAACGACACGACCTTGGCGTAGGCGGCGTCGACTTCATCCTGCGGCAGGGCGCCGCTGAAGATGCCCGGATCGTTGACCGTCGAGGAGGGGACGGCAAGGCCCGCAAACAGGCCGGCCGCCAGCGCTTCCTTATCCACGGCATAGTTCAACGCGCGGCGGACATGGATGTCGTCCAGGGGCGGTGTCTCGAAGTCGAGCGTGAAACCGCGCCAGATGTAGGACGGAAAGTCGACGACGTCGGCAACGGCCTTCCACTGCGCGAGCGCGGTGGTCGGAACGACGAAGGTGCCGTCGATATCGCCCTGCTGCATGGCAAGGAAGCGCGTCTGGTCGTCGGGCAGGACGCGGAACGTCACCGTCTCGAACTGCGGCGCATCGCCATGATAATGCGGGTTGCGCGTCAGCGTGACGTGCGAATCCGCCACCCATTCGGACACCATATAGGGACCCGAACCGATGGGCAGGACCTGCGGGCTGCCGTAGTTGGCGAGGTTAGCTTCGACCGACGCCTTCTTCCAGATATAGCCGCCGATGCTCGCTGGAATGAACTTCCACGTAGAGTTGGCCTGCTTGAGCTTGACGGTAACCTTGTCGCCCTCGCCGGTGATGGATTCAACGGTGCCGTACAGCGAAGCGAGTTGCGAGCCCACCGCCGCGTCGAGGTTGAGATTGAGCGAATAGACGACGTCGTCGACGGTAACGGGCGAGCCATCCGAGAATTTCGTATCGTTGCGGATGGTGTAGACATAGGTCAGCGGATCGGGCGCTTCCCACGAGGTGGCCACGTCGGACACCAGTGCGCCGTCGGCGTCATAGGTGAGCAACTGGTCCTGGATGAGCGACATGATCATCGTGTCGCCGGAGTAGTTGTAGGGCGCGAACAGGGCCCGCGGTGTGTCGCGGATACCCCAGTTGAGTTCGCTGTCCTGGGCAAGAGCCGGTGCGCTAAGCGCGATGCCGGCGGCCGCGAGTGCCGTGAAGGCGACGCCGCGTAGCAAAGTGTAATGTCCTGATATCTGCATGATGATGCTCCCCTGACCATGCTTGTACGGATCCCGGTTCGCCGAACGACGGCACCGGTTTTCAATCACTTCGGGCTGTCACGGTAACGGGCGCTTCCGGGGCAGCGAGAGGATTGTGGACACATTGTCGACAGAATGTCCAGCAGTCAGACAACGTTGTCTTGAGGGCGTATATGGCCAAGCACATTCGACTTTGGACTCGGGTGTCGCGTTAGGTCGAAAGCGGCGCGGTGGCCGCCAGCAGGTAGCTCGTCGCTTCCGGCAAAACGCGACCGAGCAGATGCTCTCTCACCCCTGCGTGGTAGCGATCGAGGAAGGCGATTTCCGCTCGGGTAAGGGCCGCGACATCGATCATGTCGGTGGCGATGGGGATCTGCGTCAGGCTCTCGAGCCGCAAGAAACCACCGCCATCGTCGACCGCTTCCACCTGGTTCTCGATGCGAATACCGAACGCGTCTGTGCGATAATAACCGGGTTCTACTGTGAGCACGATGCCGGCCTCGATGCGGAACGGATTAGGGTTCCGCGTGATGCGATGCGGGCCCTCGTGGATGGCCCCGACGTGACCCACGCCGTGGCCGGTTCCGTGGTCGAAGTCGAGCCCGAGATCCCACAGCGCCTGGCGCGCAAAAGCGTCGATCTGATGCCCATAGGTGCCCGCCGGGAAGCGCAGCATCAGCATGGCGAGGAAGCCCTTGAGGACGGCGGTATAGGCCGTGCACACTGTCTCGCTCTGCGGGCCCAGTGCAATGGTCCGCGTCGCGTCTGTGGTGCCCGACAGATAGTGCCCGCCCGAATCGAGGAGGAACGGCGCGTGCTCGGTGAGCGCTGCATTGGTAGCGGGGCTCGAGGAATAGTGGCACATCGCCGCGTTGGACGCGGCGGCCGAAATCGGATGGAAGCTGGCGCCGATGAATGACGGCGAGCGGGCGCGAAAGGCCAGCATCTGCTCCTCGACCTCCATCTCGCGGACAGGGTGCCCGGCCGCAGCGCGCGCCGGTGCCTCGTGTAGCAGCCACGCGTTGAAGTTTGTCCACGCCGCACCATCCTCGATGTGGCAGTCGCGAAAGCCCTGCAGTTCGATTGGGTTCTTGTGCGCCTTGATCAGGGTGATCGGTGACATCCGTGCGTCGACCCGGCCGCCACCGTCCTTCGCGGCGAGCGACAGCGCCACCGATGCTTGGTCAGGATCGACCACCACCGTCTGCCCGCGGGCGCGCTCTGCGATGCGAGCCAGCAGCGTTGACGGATCGGCCAGCGCCACATCGTCGAGCTCGAGGTCGCTGCGATCATTCGGCAGCTTGCGCGTGTCGACGAACCACTCGACCGCGCCGCCATCATCGATCAGCAGGAAGGATTGCGGTGCCGTGGTGAAGGCGACGTCCGATCCCCGCACATTGAGCAGCCATGCGATGTTGTCCGGCTGCGCTTCGATCAGCAAGTTGGCTCGCATCTCGCGCAGCCGCTTCGCGACACGCGCGCGTTTGTCCGCAGAACTTTCGCCAGCACGCTCAACTGGCATTGGTGTGATGCGGCCAGTTGGCTTCTCCGGCTGCTCCGGCCAGATTGCATCGACAGGATCGCCGGCCAGTGCAGTCACCCCGCCACCGAGGCGGCTTACGCTGCGCTCGATCCGCTCGTGGAGGCTGGCTGGGATTAGCATGGCGTTCAGTCCGAGGCGCACACCGGCCGGCGCTTCCCGCTCCAGCCAGCGCTCCACCGGATCGTCGATCAGATGCGCGATCTCAAAGCTGCCGGCGTCCGTCTCCTGCCGCACTTGCACTTGGTAGCGGCCATCGACGAATAAGATCGCGCGCTCGCGCAGCACGAGACAGAGGCCGGCCGAGCCGGAAAAGCCGGTGAGGAACGCCAGTCGCTCGTCGTGCGGCGCGCAGTACTCGCCTTGGTGCTCGTCGTAGCGCGGCACCAGCACGGCATCGACGTCCCAACTGTCGAAGTGCGAGCGAAGTGCGGTGAGACGCTGGTGGTGCGTTTGCGACATGAGCCCTCGGGGAAAGCGTAACAATGTCGACAAACTATATACAGCAGCCGCGCACCCGCAAGGGTCTTCATTGCGCCGGTCATTCGCGATAGAGGCATCGGGATGGTCGTCGCCCGACGCGGGCAGGCCCCGGCCGATCGAGCGACGAGCTCGCGGGATCGGCAGCGATCGCCAGAATTACGACTTGCGCACTATTTGCGTCAGACGGACTCCCGGATGGGAGCCGGTGTGCAGCCGGTAAGTTGCAGCCGGCGCAGCAATCGAGGAAGACTATGGCAGCCAGTAAACCCGCCAAGCCCGCCAAGCCCGCCAAGAAATCTCTTCCCGCCCGCGGATCGGGCGTCCAGCGTGTCTACACGGTTCTCCGCCAGGAGATCATCGAGATGGTGCTGGAGCCCGGCGAGCCTCTTGATGAAACGCGGCTCTCGCAACGCTTCCATCTGTCTCGTACCCCTGTGCGCGAGGCGCTGATGCGGCTGGCGAATGAGCGGTTCGTCACGACGTTGCCCAACCGCAACACCATCGTGTCGCCGATCAATTTCGCGGAACTGCCGGTCTATTTCGATACGCTCACGCTCATGTACCGCGTTACGCACCGTCTCGCCGCGATGCACCATGTCGACCTAGATGTGGAAGTGATCCGCGGCCACGCGGACCTGTTCGATGCCGCCGTCGAGAGTGCGGATGCGCTAGCCATGATCGCGTCTAGCCGCGACCTGCACGTCGCCATCGCCGAGGCCGGTCGCAACCGCTACTACACCGACCTGTTCGGCCGCCTGCTAGATGAAGGACGACGCCTGTTTCGCATCTACTACCGTACCTTCCAGGATCACCTGCCGCGCGAATATGTCCAACAGCACGCTGCCATGATCGCCGCCATCGTCAAACGCGACGCCAATCTTGCGGATCGCCTTGCCACGGAACACGCGGCCCAGATCGTCCGCCAACTTCAGTCGCTGCTTGCCTCAGATGTCGGGGCGCATCTGGCCCTGGAGACGGCAACAAAGAAGGCAAGTCCCCGGAAGTCGAGCACCCGCAAGCTAGCCGGCGGCGGTCGCTAGGCTGCGCGCGCTAAACAAGTCCGGAGAGCACGGCGGCTTGCGGCCAGATATGAAAAAACCCCGGCGCCGTGAGACGCCGGGGTTGATTGGTCGGAGTAGAGTGATTCGAACACTCGACCCCCTGCTCCCGAAGCAGGTGCGCTACCAGGCTGCGCTATACTCCGATAGGGACTTCCGGGCGCCCGGGGGCGCTGAAGTTGCGGCGTTATAGCTGCGAGTTTTGGCGGTTACAAGCACCCATCCTGCGTCAGTTGTGCTTCGTTGCGCGCCCCTGCCGAACCGTGTAGGAACCGCGCCGTTGGGGCGTCGCCAAGTGGTAAGGCAGCGGTTTTTGGTACCGCCATTCCTAGGTTCGAATCCTAGCGCCCCAGCCAGCAGCTTTGACCCTTGAAGGCATTGCGCTCTTCCCAAGACGCCAGGAAAACCGGCAGTTTGCTGCAAAGCACTGCTAGAAACTGCCGGGAGGATGATGGCCAAGCTCAACCTGCCGGTTGTCCTCGGGGCCTTGCGTGCTCGTTTTGGAGCTAGCGCCCAGCCAGAGGATGCCGGACAAGCGCGCCCGCGACCTTTTCCCGAGACAGCTGAGCCAGTGGATACGCCGTAGGCGAGGGCGCAAATCTCGGTCGCGGGTGCCCACCTTGCCGGGGGGGAGGGCGCTCTATTCCGACCTTCAGCCTGCGGCGGGCCGGTCGTCCTGCCAGCGCCGCGCCCTTAGGACGCTGGCAGGAATTCGGACGACGTAGAACCCGGATCCAGTCACCAGATCGACCAGCCGCCGTCGACCTTGATGTCCTGCCCGGTGATAAAGCTGGCGCCCGGTGAGCCGAGGAACACCACGAGCGGGGCAATGTCGTCGGCGGAGCCCACGCGCCCCAGCGGCGTCATGGCCGAGAACCGCGCGACATGGTCGGCGCTGAGCGGCCGCGTCGGCACGTTGAGCATGCCGGGCGAGACGCAATTGACGGTGACGCCGTAGCGACCGCCGATCGCCGCCAGCTCGCGCGTCAGATTGACCAGCCCGCCCTTGGCCGCCATGTAGCCGAGCGCGCGCGAGGGGCCGGCATCGCTCTCGGCGCCCGGTGTTTGGTAAAAGGCGGGGTTGAGCGCGAGCGAGCCATAGACCGACCCGATATTGACGATGCGCCCACCGCCACCCGCGCGCATCGCGTCGATGGCGCGAATCGATACGGCCGCGGCGGCTTCGAGATTGAGGTCGAGTTCCGCTCGCCAGCGCACGCGGTCGAAGACCAGCTCGGGCGTCGATTCCGACCCGCCGGCGCTGTTGACCAAGAGGTCGATGCCGCCGAAACGCTCGACCACCCGCTCAACCAGCCCATCCTGCGTGGCAGGGTCCGTCAGGTCGGCGACGAATGGCCAGTAACGGTCAGCGACGTCGCGATGGGCCTCGGCCAACGCCGTCACCTTTGCCTCTGAACTGCCGCAAACGGCGACCTGCCAGCCCGCCGCCAGCAGGAGCTGGACGACCGAAGCGCCGACACTGCTCGTGCCGCCGGCTACCAGAGCAACAGCCATCTCACGACACCTTGCGCTGGGTGAGATGGGCGCGTTCCCGTTCCAGCCGGGCAATTGTTCCCGTCAGATCCGGCGCGCCATAGCTCGACAGGAGGCCGCCATCGACGACGACTTCGGTACCGGTGGTCCAGCCCGCATCGTCGCCGAGGAGGAAGAGGGCAGCGGCGACGATGTCGTCCGGCTGCCCCCAGCGTCCGAGCGGGATGCCGGCCGCGACGTCGCTGCGCGCTGCCTCGTCGAAATAGCCCAGCATTTCGGTCTCGATGCTGCCGGGCAGGATGGCGTTCACGCTGATGCCATGCGGTGCCAGCGCCACCGCCACGGATTTGGTCAGCGACTCGACGGCGCTCTTGGACGCGCAATAGGCGCCGTAGCCGAGCGAGCCATGCTTGGACGAAACCGACGACCAATTGACGATGCGGCCACCGCGCCCCGCCTCGATCATCAGCCGCGCTACCTCGGTGTTGACGACGAGCGTCCCCATTATGTTGACGCGCAACGTTTCCGCGAAAGCGGCGTCGTCCATCTCCATCAATAGCCCGCCGCGCAGGATGGCGGCGGTGGAGGCGAGGATGAAGGGCGCGCCGAAGCGGGCGGCGCACTGCTCAAGCCCGGCGCGCACGGCGTCGCGATCTGAGACATCGACGGCAATGGCCTGCGCCAGGATGTCCTCAGCCGCAAGTTCGGCGGCAAGTTGCGCCACTGCATCGGCCCGGGTATCGATGAGACCGAGTGCATAGCCCCGGCGCCCCAGGGCAATGGCAAGGGCCCTGCCCTGGCCGCCCGCGGCGCCAGTGACGATGGCCAGACGTCCGGCGGCGGTCTTGGTGATCTGCATCTCGATTGCTTCCATGCGAATTCATTTGACGTTCTGACATGGAGAATGCACGTTTTGTTATACGGAACAAGCGGGCGCGCCATCCGCCGCCGAAGCGCCGCCCGAAACATCCCCGAGGCCCGGCGAAATCCACGTTTGACATCGCTTGACAAACGTAGTTGTAGTTCACAACGTGGTTCGGATGATCCACACTGCGAAACAACGGAGGGTCTCTGTGAGCAGAGTTATCGAGAAGACAATCACCATTCCTCACGCCTTGTCCCGGCGCGACCTGCTGAAATTTGCCGGCGCTGCGGGCCTCACGAGCGTCGCCGCCGCCGCCCTCTGGTCGTCTGGCGCCATGGCGCAGGACGGTGCGAGCGGAACCGCCGTCGGCGGTCTTGGCAATGCGATCCTCGGCCTCGACCCGCATCTGGCCAATCAGGTCGGCGGCATGTGCGTGATCAGCTATGTGTTCGAGGGCCTGTACCGGATCGAGCCGGCCACCGGCGACGCCAAGGCCGAGCTGGTTGACGGCGACATCGAGCAGGTCAGCGACCTCGTCTACCGCGCCAAGATCCGCGCCGGCGCGACCTTCCACAATGGCAGCCCGCTCACCGCGCAGGACGTGGCGTTCACCTATGCCCGCGTCATGAGCACCGAACTCGGCTCGTTCGCCGCGCAGTTCCTCAACTTCCTCAAGTCGGTGACCGCCACCGATGCCCAGACGGTCGAACTGACGCTCAATCATCTGCCGGCCGGCCTCGGCGTGCTGAAGCAGCGCCTCGCCATGATCAAGATCATGTCGGAAGCCGACACCACCGCGCGCAGCGCCAACGAAATCGCGCTCGCGCCGATGGGCTCCGGCCCCTATGTGCTGGCCGAAAACCTGAGCGGCGAACGCGTGTTGCTCACCCGTCACGAGGGCTACAACGGCGCCCTCCCGAACGACTATGACAGCATCGACCTGCGCCTCATTCTCGAGCCGTCCGCGCGTGTCGCGGCGCTTCGCACCGGCCAGGTTTCGGCGATAGAGGAAGTTCCCTATCCGGACCTCCAGTCGCTTGACGATGCCGGCTTCGAAACCGCGTCGCTCCAGACTTTCACCATGTCGCTGCTTGAATTCAACTGCGGCAAGGCCCCGTTCAACGACCCGCGCGTCCGTCAGGCCGTGCTGTTCGCCATCGACCGCGACCTCATCACCCAGGCCGTGTTCCTCGGCAATGGTGCGCCGGCGCTCGCCTACTTCCCCGAAGACCATCCGTACTACACCCGTCCGGAGACGGTGTTCGTGCGCGACGTCGAAAAGGCCAAGGCACTGCTCGCCGAAGCCGGTGTGTCCAATCTCAGCTTCGAGCTGATGGTTTCCGACCAGGCATGGATCCTGCCGCAGGGCGAACTGATCCAGGCGTCGCTCGCCGAAGCCGGTATCACCGTCACGCTGAAGCCGGGCGAAACGGAATCGCTCTACGCCTTTGTGAGCGATGCATCGTTCGAGGCCTATCTGGCCTTCACCGATCCCTCGATCTTCAGCCCCGATCCGGACCTGCTGCTGCGCTGGGTCTTTGCCGGCACGCTCGCCCGCGCCCTCTGGCACTGGAACACTGCCGAGACCGACAAGATGGAAGCCATGCTCGAAGCAGCGCTCCAGCTTTCGGACGAGGCCGAGCTCAAGGCAGCCTATGCCGAGATCCTCGAATATGCCGCCCAGCAGTGCCCGGCGTTCCCGCTGCACCATCGCAAGCAGCCGACCGCCTGGGTCACCGACACGCCGGGCTTCGTTGCCTTGCCGCGTACCGGCCTGAGCTATATCCAGGGCGCGTAAGCCCCCAAGCAAAACTGTACGATCGCGGCAACGCGATCGTACCTTCCGGCCACCAGGGCCGCCGGAGTGAGCTATTCGATGCTAAGTTTTATCCTGCGGCGTCTGGCGTTCGGCGTCTTTGTCATCTTCGTCGTCATCTTCATCGTCTTCGCGCTCATCGATCTCGCTCCGGGCGATCCGGCGATCTCGTCGCTTGGCACGTTCGCCACGCCCGAGCAGCGCGCCGCCTACGCCATCGAGCACGGGCTCAACGATCCTCTGCCCATCCGCTATGTGCGGTTCCTCGTTGCCATCGCCCATGGCGATCTAGGGACATCGCTGGTTCGGCAGGTCCCGGTGCGCGACCTCATCCTGCGGTCGCTGCCTATCACGGCTCAATTGGCGTTACTCGCGGCCGGCATTGCCCTGCTGCTCGGCGGCGCGCTCGGCGTCATCGCCGCAGCGCGGCGCGACCGGGCCTCGGACCGCATCATCGAAGCGGCCACCGTGTTCGGCATTGCGGCGCCCGACTTCTGGGTCGGCCTCATGGCGATAAGTATCTTTGCCGTCCAGTTGGGCTGGTTCCCCTCGGGCGGCTTCGTCGATATATCTGCCGGCTTCCTGCCGTGGCTGCATGCGCTCGCCATGCCGGCGCTCGTGCTGGCGCTTCCCATCGCCTCGGCCCTGGCGCGTGTCGTTCGCGCCTCACTGAACGAAGAGCTGTCCAAGGACTATATCCGCACAGCGCGCGGCATTGGCCTCCATCCCGCTGTGGTCATCGGCAATAACGGACTGCGCAACGCGCTGGTCAGTCCGATCACCGCCTTCGGGTTGCGGCTCGGCTATATTCTCGGCGGCGCCATTATCGTCGAAGCGCTGTTCAACATTCCGGGCATCGGCGGGCTGCTGCTCACCGCCGTGAACCAGGGCGACATCGCCGTGGTGCAGGGCGTGGCCGTCGTCAACGCCATCATTTTCGTGGTGGTCAATCTGCTCGTCGATCTGACCTACCTCCTGGTCAGTCCCAAACTCAGAACCGCCCAGTCATGAGCGCCGAACTCGCTGCTCCCACGCCGGCATCGCGCCCGGCCGCGCCGCCCCTGCTGCCGATGCTTGCCTTCGCCGTTCTGGTGGTGCTGGCCGTCTTCGGGCCATGGATCACCCCGTTCGATGCGCTGAAAATCAACGCCGGCCCGTTCAATGCGCCGCCCTCCTGGACGCATCTGTTCGGCACCGATCATCTGGGTCGCGACTTGTTCTCGCGGGTCATCGCCGGGGCGCGGACCTCGGTATTCATTGGCGCGGCTGCCACGCTGGTGGCGCTCGCGCTCGGCGGCCTCGTCGGCATCTTAGCGGTGGTAACGCCGCGCCTTGTCGGCGAAGCGATCATGCGTCTCGTCGACGTGGTGATGTCGCTGCCGGGCATCCTGTTGGCCATCGTGTTTGCCACCGCTTTTGGCGGCGGCGCGGTGACCACCGTGGTCGCCATCTCGATCATCTTCGCGCCCGCCGTGGCGCGCATGGTGCGCGGCGCGCTGATGACCGAATTGGAAGAAGAATATGTCGTGGCGGCGCGGCTCTTCGGCACCAGCACCGTGCGGCTCCTACGCCACCACATCGCTATCAACATCGCCATCCCCATCCTGGTGTTCGCCACGGTCATTTGCGCCGACGCGATCGTGCTCGAGGGCGCGCTGTCCTTCATCGGCGTCGGCGTGCCGCCGCCCACTCCGTCCTGGGGCAATATTCTCGCCGATGGCCGACGGCTGGTGCTGAGCGGGTCCTGGTGGATCACCACTTTCAGCGGTCTCGCCATCTTCCTCAGCGTGCTGGTCCTCAACCGTATGGCGGACTGGCTCAACAAGAGATTCGATACCGGCCAATGACCCAGATATCGACACCTGGGCCGAGCGATGCGCGCGACGATACGCCCATGCTTTCGGTGCGCGACCTCTCGGTGCGCTTCCCGCGATCATTCGGCCAGACGCCTGTGCTCGATGCGATCAGCTTCGACGTACGGCAGGGCGAAGCCTTTGGCCTTGTCGGCGAATCCGGTTGCGGCAAATCGCTCTTGAGCTCCGCGATCATCGGGCTGCTGCCGGCCGCCGCCAAGGTCGAAGGCGAGATCATGCTCGAAGGACGCAATCTGCTGGCGTTGCGGCCGGCAGAACGCCGTTCGCTATTCGGTACGACCGTGGCGATGATTTATCAGGACGCGCTGTCGTCGCTCAATCCCGGCATGACCATCGGTGCGCAGCTGGGGCAGGCGTGCCGCCACCTTCGCCGCCGTCAACCATCCGAGTTGCTAGAACTGGTCGGCCTGCCGGCATCTCGCACGATCCTCGACAGCTACCCCCATCAGCTCTCGGGCGGCCAGCGCCAGCGGGCGCTCATCGCGCTCGGCCTTGCGGGTGAACCGAAGCTGCTCATCGCCGACGAGCCGACATCGGCGCTCGACGTGACCGTACAGGCGCAGATCATCGACCTGCTTGGACAGTTGCGCAAAGACCTCGGCTTTTCGCTCATCTTCGTGTCGCATGACCTGGGCGTGGTCGCCGAGACCACCGACCGCGTTGGCGTGATGTATGCCGGCCAGATGGTCGAGAGCGGGCTGACATCGCGCATGCTCACCGCCCCTCGCCACCAATATTCGGCGGGCCTCATCGGCGCCAGCCGCTCGCTGGAAGAACGACGGGAGCGCCTGCTGCAGATCGCCGGCAACGTGCCGCCGCCTATGGCCTTCCCCTCGGGCTGCCGCTTCCGCAACCGCTGCTTCGCTGCATCGGATCTTTGCGCTACCAGGCCCATCCGCGAGCAGAGCGGCGATGCAATGCTGGCTTGCTTCCATCCGCATGAGGGCGTTGCAGCATGACCAAGATGGCTGAAACGTCGCTTCGCGCTGTCGATGTCACGGTAGGCGTCGAAAAGCGCACCGGGCTGTTCCGCCGGAAGACGGTGGACCTGTTGGTCGAGGCCGGGCTCACCGTTCGGCCCGGTGAGGTCGTCGGCCTCGTCGGCGAATCTGGCTCGGGCAAGACCACGCTCGCCCGTACGCTGGTGGGTCTGCGCACGCCCCGTGCCGGCAGCGTGCAGCTTGGCGATACCGACGTCTATGCCCTTGGCGCAGCAGCACGCCGCCGCCTGATTGCCTCGCAGATCGGGGTTGTCTTCCAGGATCCGCGCAGCTCGCTCAACCGCCGCCTGACGATTGCCGAACTGATCGAGGATCCGCTCGTCGTCCAGCATTGGGACGCGAGCCGACGCGCCAAGCGCGTCGATGAACTGCTCGATGCGGTGGGCCTGCCGCGTTCGACCGGTACCAGAAAACCGTTCCAGATATCGGGTGGGCAGCTGCAGCGCGTGGCGCTGGCGCGCGCTCTGGCGCTCGGCCCCAATTTCCTCATCGCCGACGAGCCGACATCGGCCCTCGATGTGTCTGTGCAGGCGCAGATCCTCAACATGATCGTCGATCTGCGCGCGCAGTATCCAGTGGGCATGCTGATCATCACGCACGACATAAGGGTGCTGCGCTTTCTTTCGGACCGCATCGTCGTGCTCTATCTGGGACGCGTGGTGGAGAGCGGACCGACCGAGCAGGTCGTGTCGCGCCCCCGGCATCCCTATACGGCCGCGCTGCTGTCTGCGGTCCCGCGGGTTGAGGGCGCCCCGGTGGAGCGCCGCCGGCTCAAGGGCTCGGCGCCACATCCCTCGGCGCGTCCCTCGGGCTGCCCGTTCCGCGATCGCTGCTGGAAGGCGACGGACGCGTGCAGCGGCCCCATGCCCGAAGTGCGACAGGGTGAGCAGGTCGCTTACTGCGTTCATCCGGAACCGTGACGACCGCTTGCGGTCCACGTGCATTCTGTATAGTGAAACGAATAAACCACATAAAAGAACGAGGGGCATATATGGACGTGCTGATTACCGGCATTACCGGCCGAGTTGGAGCCAATGTCGCCGCGGCGCTGCTGGCGCGCGGCTGGGCGGTTCGTGGCCTGGTGATGCCGGGCGATACGCAGGCCGCCAAGCTCAAGATGCTTGAAGGCGTGCGCGTCTTCGAAGGCTCGTTGCGCGACCAGGAGGCCATCAACACCGCGATGGCCGGCGCCACCCACGTCATTCATCTGGCGGCGCAGTTGATCCGCGGCAACACGCCGGTCGATGCCTTCTACGACATCAATGCCTTCGGCACGCTGCGTCTGCTCGAAGCCTTCGTCAAACAGGGCGGCAAGGGCGGCCGTTTCGTGCTGGCCAGCACCGATGGCACCTATTGCCCGGGCGCGCCGCCGAGCGTGCCGCTGGCCGAGGATGCGCCGCAGCTGCCGGCTGACTATTACGGCACCTCGAAACTGCTGGGCGAGCATATCCTGTTCAACCACGCCAAGCAGTATGACGTGCCCTACAGCATCGTTCGCTTCGCCACCGTCGTGTCGCCCGAAGAAGCGCCGAAGATTTTCCGCTTCAACTGGATGCGCACGCTGCTGCAGCAGGAATTTCTCGAGCGCAACAGCCACCTCTGGCCGCTCTTTGCCGAGCACAAGGGCATGGCCAAGCGCCTTGAAGAGGAAGTCGGCGACCGCGCCGCGAACAACCCTGCCGTGAGCCTTGCCGGTCCCGATGGCGAGCCGTGGAGCCTGCACCTGGCTGACGTGCGCGACGTCGTGCAGGGCGTGCTGCTTGCCCTCGACCATCCCGCCGCTCTGGGCGAGGCCTTCAATATCGCCGGGCCTGACACGACGACGCTACGCGAAGGCGCTCGTGTCGCGAGCGAGCTTCTCGGCCTGCCGAGCATCGAGGTCCGCCTGCCGCTGCGCTGGCAGCTGGACATGGATATCAGCAAGGCGAAGCGGCTGCTTGGCTACGCGCCGAAATGGTCTTACGAACAGGTCATGCGCAATCTCGAAACCGCCGAAGCAATTCCGGCCCTGTTGGCGAATCCGCAGTGAGTATCGCCCGACAGGACTTCGCCATTCAGGGGAACGGCAGGGTCCTGTCGGTCTTCACCGTGACGGGCCGCCAGACGGGCCCGACCGTCGCCCTTGTCGGCGGCATTCACGGCGACGAAATGGAGGGGCCGCTCGTCCTGAGCGGCATCCTCACCGAGATCGACTTCGACCGGCTGGCGGGCACGCTGCTCGTCGTGCCCGTGGCCAATGCCGAGGCAGTCGCAGCCTATACGCGCTGCTCGCCCTCCGACGGGCTGAACCTCGCCCGCTGCTTCCCCGGCGATACGGCCGGTAGCGCGACGCAACAGGTCGCCGCGCTCATCACCGAGCACGCGATCTCGCGGGCGAACTATCTGGTGGATCTCCATAGCGGCGGCATTGGTCTCGATGCCGCGTTCTTTGCCGGCTACACCAGCAGCGACGGCATGCTGGGACAGCGCTCGCGCGACATGGCCCTGGCCTTCGGCGCCCCCGTGGTGTGGCGGCACGATCCGCCGCTGCCGCCGGGTCGGACGCTCTCGGCAGCCGAAGCGCTCGGCATTCCGGCGATCTATGTCGAGGCCGGTGGTGGCACCTATCCGCCCGCCGCCATCCTCGACGGCTACCGCGCCGGTGTGCTGCGGGTGCTGCACCATCTCAAGATGTATGATGCGCCGCAGCCCGAAATGGCGCTGCCGCTTCGCGTCGAGGGCTCGGGCGATCTCGACAACGCACTGGCCGCCCCGGTCACCGGCATCTGCACCTGCCACATCGAGCCGCTCCAGCAGGTCGAGCCGGGCACCTTGTGCTTCACCATCGCCGACCTGGATGGCACGAGCCTCGGCACGGTCCACTCGACCACGTCGGGCTACGCCATGTTCACGCGCCGCAACCGGTGGGTGGAGCAGGGCGAACTGCTGATGGCGATCGCGCAGCCCGACCGCTCATAGGCGGGTAGTGGCGACCGCCGATCCGGTAACGCCGACATCGGCCGCAAACAGGGCGCCGGCCCATGGGTCGGCCGCCAGCTGTTCGGCAGTCATGCCTTCCTGCGCCGTGGTGATGAACAGCGTGCGCCCATCCGATCCCCCAAAGGCGCAACTGCTTACCGCCGCTGTCGGTATGCGGATTTCGGCATCGATGGCGCCATCGGGCGTTATGCGCAGCACATGCGATCCGCCCCACACGGCCAGCCAGATGCACCCCTCGGCATCGACGCACAGGCCATCGGGCAACTGGCCCTCTGGCAACTCGATGAGCGGGGCTCGCGCCCTCACTTCGCCGCTGTCGAGGTCGAACGCAAAGGCGTCGAGCCGGCGCGTCGGGCTGTCGACATAATAGAGGCGGCTGTTGTCGGGACTCCAGCCAATGCCGTTCGACATCGACACACCGCCAAGCACGGCGACGGGCGGTGCGCCGTTATCGAAGCGATAGAGCGACGAGTGCCCACCGGCTTCGAACGACGCCGTGCCGCACCAGAAGCGCCCCCGTGCATCGGCCTTTCCATCATTGAGATTGCCATGCGCCTCCGCCGGTAGGGTCACGATGGTCTGGAGGCTGCCCTCATCGCCCAGCGTGCAGAGCCGTGATCCTGCAGCCGCCAGCAAGCCGCCGCCCGCGCGGTGCGCAATGGCCGACACGCGCTCGGCAAACGCGGTGATCTTGCTTGCGCCATCGTTCGGATCGGTCTCGAGCAGGCGCTGGCTGAGGATGTCGAGCCACAGCAGCCGGCCAGTCCGGGCGTTCCATAGCGGACCCTCGCCGAGCGCCGCGCGATAGGGACCAAGGGGCTCGGCATGTATCTGTCGGGGCGTCATGATGGCATGTCGTTGGTGTCGGAGGTTGGCGATTGCAGCCTACGCCACGATGCGGTCCGATCATACTTCATTGTGGAACGTCGCAAACCCCTATACCAAAGGAGGGGGGTGACCGCCGATCAACGCCGGCACCGCAGTCTATCGGAGGATCGAATGTCGGATAGCGAAACGATCGGCGCGCAGCTCGATGAGGGCGCCGATTTGAGCGCACGCGAGCAGGGGCTTGTCGGTGTGCTCATCAAGGCCTTCCACCTCCTCGAGGTGATGGCCGAGATCGGCGAGCCCGCGCCGCTCCGCCAATTGTCGAAAGCAACCGACCTGCCCAAGGGTACGCTGTTCCGTATCCTGCAGACGCTGAACTCGCTTGGCTATGTCGGGCAGATCGAGGACAGCAGCTTCTACTATTTGACCAGCCAGGTTTCCTATCTGGGCCGCAACGCGCGCCACGAAGATCTGAAGCTGATGGCCCTGCCGCTGATGACGTCGCTCCGTAGCGAGTTCAACGAAACCGTCAATCTGGGCATCCTCGAAGGCACATTCGTCTACTATCTCGCCGTGCTCGAAGCGCAGCGCCCGCTCTCCTGGCGCGTACCCGCCGGCACGCGCGACATGTTCTATTCCACCGCCCTCGGCCGCGCGATCGTCTCCCAGTTCAGTCTCGAGCATCGCGATGCGCTGATTGCGCGCACCAACCTGAAATCCCGAACCAGCCAGACCGTGATCAGCAAGCCCGATCTGATCAAGGCGCTGGATGAGGCCAAGCGCACTGGAATAGCGTTCGACCTCGAAGAGAATGATGATGGCGTCGTTTGCGTCGGCGCGCCGCTGTTCCTCAATAGCCGCGTTGTCGGCGCCCTCAGCATCTCGATTCCCGCCACGCGCTACACCGCTGCGCTGGGCATCGAGGTGCAGGAGCATCTGAATAAGCTCGACCGCCATTTCACGACGAGCCGGGGCGCGACGGACCGCGCCGATCGTTGAATTCGTGCTGCATTGTAGAACTTGTATTTCACAGGACGGCACGATAACTCTCGGGGACCTGGAGAGTTCAATGATCCAATACCCCAGCCGACATGACACGCCCCGCTCGCATTTACCGTTCAGCCCAGCTACGCAGGTGGGCAATCTGCTGTTCGTTTCCGGCCAGGCTTCGGTCGACGGGGAAGGGGCGATTGTCTCCGACACATTTGAGGGCGAGTTTCGCCGCTCGCTCGACAATCTGAAGGCGATTCTCGAAGGCTGCGGCTCGAGCCTGGCGCTGGTCGCGCAGACCCGCAACTATGTGCGCGACGCGGCCGACCTGCCGCTGTTCAATCGCCTCTATGCGGAATGTTTCGCCGCGCCGTTTCCTGCTCGAACCACTATCGTCAACTGCCTGCCGCCGACGCTGCGGTTCGAGATCGAGTGCGTCGCCGTGGTGCCGGAGAAAAGCCGAGATGCGCAATAAAGGCCTCTATGAACGGCACGAGCGCTTCCTGCCTGTCGTCGGCGGCAGCGGCCCCATCGATCTGGGGCAGGGCGCCACGCCGCTGGTGCGCAGCGTCTCCATCGGCCCCAAGGCCGGGTTGCCAGAACTCTATTTCAAGCTCGAAAATCTCAACCCCACCGGTTCCTACAAGGACCGTTTCGCCGGTATCGCCATCGGCATGGCCCGGGCGGCCGGCGTGGATCGCTGCATCGCGACATCGTCGGGTAACACGGGCGCGGCGCTCGCGGCGTTCTGCGCCGCCGCCGATATGGAATGCTCCCTCTATGTGTCGGAGAATGCTCCGGCCGGAAAGCTCGAGCAGATGCTGGCGTATGGCGCCAATGTCTATCGGGTGAAGGACTTCACCATCGATGCGGCCGAGAGCGCCCGCATCACCGAAGCACTCAGTGCCGGTGCCGCCAGTCGCGGCATCCAGATATTCATCACGGCCTACGCGCGCAGTCCCGTGCCGATGGCGGGCATCAAGACCATCGCCTACGAGCTCGCCAATGACCTCGACGGCATTGACGATGTCTTCGTGCCGGTTGGCGGCGGCGGCCTCTATGTGGCAATCGCCAAGGGCTTTGCCGATCTGCACGGCGAAGCGGCGCTGGCGCAGATGCCGCGCCTGCATGCTGTCCAACCGGAGGGTAACGACACGGTTGTGACGCCCTTGCGCGCCGGTGCTGCCGCGGCACGACCGGTCAGCACGTCGACCACCATCAGCGGCCTCGGCGTGGGCTTCGTCCTCGATGGCGATGATGTCATCGCCACAGCGCGCGAGACGGGCGGTTCTGGCTACATCGTCGATGAGACCGAAGTCCTCTCGCTGCAACGACGGCTGGCTCAGGAGGAGGGGATCCTCGTCGAGCCGGCTGGGGCGGTAAGTGTGCTCGGCGCGCTGGAAGCGCTGCGCCGGGGCGAGTTGCAGCCAGGTTCGCGCACCGTTTGCATCCTCACCGGGCACGGCTTCAAGGACCCGGTCTCGGTGCGCAACATGGGCAGCGTGCCCGGCGTGCGGGCCATCACCCGCGCCGACATCGAGGCCAGTTTCGGGGACTGAAAATGAGGAAGACAACGCCAGGCATCGCGCTGGTCACTGGCGGTGGCACCGGCATCGGAGCAGCCACGAGTCGCCGCCTCGCGGCTGACGGACATCACGTGGCGATCGCCGGCCTCGACGCCGCCCCCATCGAAAGCCTTGTCGCCGAGATCAAGGCGGCGGGCGGGCACGCCACCGCCCATGTTCTCGATGTCGCCAATGCAGCGCAACGCGCCGCGCTGTTTGCAGCGATCGAAGCCGCGCATGGTCGCCTCGACATTCTCGTCAACAATGCCGCGATCACCGGCCCCGGTGCCATGGGTCCGGCGCTCGACGAGACGCTCGAGCATTTCGAGCGGGTAATCGCCGTGAACCTCACCGGCGCCTTCGCCCTGTCGCAACTGGCCGCGCGTCTGATGAAGACCAATGGCGGCGGCGCCATCGTCAACGTCTCGTCTGTCGGCGCCGCTGCGGCGCAGATGAATGCATCCGCTTACTGTGCCTCGAAGGCCGGTCTCGACGCCCTGACGCGCAACATGGCGCTCGAATGGGCGCCGCTCGGCATCCGCGTCAACTCGATTGCGCCGGGCGACATCCGTCCGGCCACGAGCGGTTTGCCCGAGACAACCATTCCGGCCGTCCCTCCGGCGCATCCTTATGTCCGCACGACGCCGCTCGGTCGCGCCGGGACGCCGGAAGAGGTCGCTGAAGTCATCGCCTTCCTCGCTTCGCCGGCCGCGAGCTTCATGATCGGCGCCGTTGTCGTGGCGGATGGCGGCTTGCTCATCTACTGACCGCGGCGCTTGACCTTCGTGCCACGATATGGAACACACGATCCATATTCTGAAACGACAAGGCGTAGGTAATGACCGACAACAGCATGAGCTTTGAAGCATCGCGGCAGTACAACGCCGAGGCGGAGTCGCTGATTGCCGGCGCGGTCAATTCCAACGTCCGGCTGAGCGGCGCGACCGTGCCGCTGTGCTTCGAGCGGGCCGAAGGCGCCTATCTCTTCGATATCGACGGCAACCGCATGCTGGACTACGCGCTGGGTATGGGGCCGGCCATTCTCGGCCATGCACCCAAGCCCGTTATCGATGCGGTGACGGCGGCGCTTGGCCAGGGCCAGATGTATGGCGGCCAGCATCGCGCCGAACTGGCACTGGCACGCCTCATCCAGGCCGCCGTTCCCAATGCCGAAATGCTCCGCGTCGGCATGTCCGGTTCCGAGATGGTGCAGGCCGCGTTGCGCCTGTCGCGCGCCGCCACCGGACGCAGCAAGTTCATCAAGTTCGAGGGGCAGTATCACGGCTGGTTCGACAACGTCCTGATCAGCAATGCGCCGCCCGTTCCCGATGTGGATTCGCCCAACGAGCATGTGCGCCAGCCGCACCTCGAGACGCGTGGTCAGGTGAAGTCCGCCGCCGAGGACGTGATCGTTCTGCCGTGGAACGATCTCACCGCGGTCAAGGCTGTGCTGGAAGCGCCGGGTAGCGATGTCGCCGCGCTGCTAACCGAGCCGATGATGTGCAACACCGGGGTGATCCCACCCAAGCCCGGCTTCCTCGAAGGCCTGCGCGAGCTCACCGCCAAGCATGGCGTCATCCTGATCTTTGACGAGGTCATCACCGGTTTCCGTGTGGCGCTTGGTGGAGCGCAGTCGCGCTTCGGCGTGACACCCGACCTCGCGACCTTCGCCAAGGCAATGGCCGGCGGCTTCCCCATTGCCGCACTGACCGGCCGTCGCGACCTCATGGAAATGTTCGGCACCGGCGCGGTCAATCATTCGGGCACTTACAACACAAACGTGCCCAGCGTAGTTGCCGCGGTGGCAACGCTCGAAGTGCTCTCGGCGGACGATGGCGCTGCGTTGAAGCGCGTGGAAGCGACCGGCGATCGGCTGATCGAGGGCCTCCGCCGGCTCGCCCATGATGCGGGCGTGCCGCTGCGCGTTTCGGGTGTGGGCGCTGCGTTCAATACCTACTTTGCCGACGCTGCCCATGATCTGGTGGATTATCGCAGCTACCGCCGCACCGACCTGACGCTGCAGAAGAATTTCATCCAGCGTCTGGCGCTGGCCGGCATCCGTCCCACCGGTCGCGGCACCTGGTTCGTCTCCGCCGCGCATGGCGCCGCCGAGGTCGAGGCCACGCTGGCCGCCGCCAAAACCGCGCTGCAGGGCAGTGCCGCCTGAGAGAGATCGGTCGATGACGAGCAAGCGTGTCCTGTTCGCCGGTCTCTTTCATGAGACGCATTGCTTCACGCCCGACATTACCGGGCTGGCCGACTTCAGGATCGAGCGCGGCGATGCCGTGCTCGACCGGCGCGGCGACGGCTCGCAGATAGACGGATTTATCGAAGTCGCCGATCGTGAGGGCTGGGAGATCGTGCCCGCCTGCTCCTACACCGCAATGCCCTCGGGCCGTGTCGACGACGTGGTATGGGCGAGCTTCTGGGCCGATCTAGATGCCATCGCCGAACGCGCCGGGCGCGAGGGCGTCGACGCCATCTACCTGTCGCTCCATGGCGCCATGGTCACCCAGAGCCTCGATGATCCCGAAGGCGAAATGATCGCGCGGCTGCGCGCCATGCCCGGCCTCGCCGACGTGCCGCTCTTCGGCGTCTTCGATCTCCACGCCAACTTCACGCCTGCCATGGCCAGCGGCGCCAGCGGGCTCGTCTGCTATCGCGAAAATCCGCATATCGATGCGCGAGAGAGCGGCGTGCGGGCGGCGAAACTTCTCGCGCGCTGCTTCCGGCAGAACCGCGTGCCTCGCATGGTGTCGCGCAAGCTGCCGCTGCTCTGGGCCCCGACCGGTACCGGAACGGCCGATAGCCCCATGCGCGACCTTGAGGCGATGGCCCGCCGGATCGAAGCCGAGGAGCCGGCCATCTGGGCGGTCAATGTCGTGGCCGGCTTCTCCTATGCCGACGTCGCCGATGCCGGCGTGAGCTTTTCGCTGGTCACCACCGACCTCGCCAAGGCCGATGCCGCGCTCGATCTGCTCGAGGACAGGGCCGTCGCACTGCGGGGCCGCGCCCTCGTCGCCGAGCATGATCCCGATGCGCTGCTGGCCCGCATCCTGCCCATCGCCAAGGGACCGGTGGTGCTGGTCGAGCCATCCGACAATATCGGCGGCGGTGCCCCCGGCAACGGCACCGGCCTATTGCGCGCCCTGCTGCGTCATCCCGTCGAAGACGCGGCCATCGTCATCGACGATGCCGAGGCGGTATCCGCCCTCGCGGCTGCGCCCATAGGCTCGGTCACCGCCGTGGCCATCGGGGGCAGGGACAATCCGTTCGACGACGGTCCCGTCCAGCTCGATGTGCAACTGGTCTCGCGCAGCGACGGCAAATTCGACCTCGAAGACATCAACAGCCATCTCGCAGCATCGGTCGGACGCCACATCGATATGGGGCCGTCAGTGGTCGTCCGGCATGGCGGCATCACCATCCTGCTGACGACGCGCAAGACGCCGCCCTTCGATCTCGGGCAGCTGCGCAGCCAGGGCATCATTCCCGAGAAGATGAAGCTCATCGTGGTCAAGGCAGCGGTCGCCCATCGGCGTGCCTACGATCCGATCGCCGCCGGCAGCTACACCGTGGCGACCCGCGGTCCGTGCACCAACGATCCGCGGCTCCTGCCTTACAGCAAGCTGCGCCGCCCCATCTTCCCGCTCGACGAAATCCCGCTATAGGGCGCCGTTCCAGCCGTCATTGTGGAAGCACGATCTCCCATTGGTTCGTCGGGTGCGAGATGTTGTTCAAGTGCCTATGGTAGCAATGGCGCTGAGGTTGCATCATTTTTTCTCTGAGTTGGCGGCCGGGTGGCGGTCGCGGAAACTGAAGCGATCCGCGCGGCCAATGAAGTTCCTGCCGCGTGGCCCAGAGAAAGCACTCGTGACGATCGACTGCCACTCCGCCTCTTCGATACCCAATGCAGCGTGATCCTGCGGAACACCGAGGCTGGAAAGAAATGCGCGCAGTCTGTGGGGGGCGGCTTCGACTGCACCGAAGATGTCGGCGAGCGCAGCGTCGCATTCCTCGGCGGCGCCGATTGCCGCGGTCATAACCTCCGGGAGACAAAATGAGCAGGCGATGCCATGGATCACGCCGTGCCGAAGTGTGATGGGGTAGGAGATATTGTGCGCGAGGGCAGTCTGGGTGTTGGAGAACGCCAGACCGGCAAAGGTTGCGCCTCGAGCCAAGGTAGTTCGGGCCCCCGGATCGGTCAGGTCGACCTGAAGCGCGGGCAGCGCCGACAGGACGTCCCGGGCCGCGGCGACGGCAAAGTTGCGGGTCACTGGATTGGCGTTGACGTTCCAGATGCTCTCGAGTGCGTGGGATAATGCGTCGAGGCCGCTTGCGAGTGTCAGGCCCCAGGGCAGGCTTGTCGTGATGTCGGGATCGACCAGCGCCGATTTCGCATAGAGGTCATCGGAATTGAGCGACAGCTTCCGGTCGGTCTGCGGGTCCCAGATGGTCGCCCACTTGGTGAGGTCGCTACCGGTGCCCGCAGTCGTCGGTATGGCAATCAGTGACAATGCCTTGCCTGGGAGTGGCTGGGCATGTTCGAGGTAATCCCGCACCGGCTTGAAGACCAGATGGCCGGCGGCGAGGAACTTGGCGGAATCGATCACCGAGCCACCGCCGAGCGCAACGACAACCTCGACCCGATCGGCTATCGTGGACAGTCGGCTGCACATGCGGGCGAGCATCTCCAGCGACGGATTGGGTTCCACCTCATCGGCAATAGCGACGGGATCGCCGGCAAGCGCTACGACGCGGTCTCGCCACCGGGCTATTGGTGCATCCGGATGGGTGACCAGCAGGTAGCGGCGCCCGGCCACCACGCGCCCGATTTGTTCGATCACCCCGTTTCCAAAATGCAGGTCCACAGGGTTGCGGTAGGTCCAGATGGTCACGGGCGCCGCCCCTCAGAAAGCATCGTGTTGATTTGCTCGATCACCGGAAGCAGGTCGGCGACAGTATCGATGGTAAAATGGGCGCCCGCTGCAAGAAGCGTGGCCTCGGCCCGCTGCCTGTGGTCCTGCTGCTGCCCAGCAGTGAGGCCCTGCCAGTCTTTGGGGGACAGGCCGACTTCATTGCCGCTCGCAACGATGCCGATGGCCCACATGCCGGCCGCGCGGGCCGCGACGAGGCCCGTCGGGCTATCGTCCACGACGACGCAGGCGATCACGTCCCGTGCGCCGAGCACCACGGCATTCTCCAGCACCATATCGGGATAGGGCCGGCCGCGCCTGACTTCGCTGACCGTGACGCAGTGATCAGGTTCGTAGCCCTGCGCCCTGGCCAGCGGCATCAGACCGTCCATCACACTGCGCGGATAGCCGGTCGTGCTGCCGATCGCGATGCCCGCGCGTCGAAGGCGCTGGATGGCATCGAGCGCGCCGGGGATGAGGTCACTGAACCTGGCGCAGTTGACCTCATCGATCCGAAGAAACGCAGCATAGAGGCGATCGACGTCGTCCTGGCCGGCTCTGCCGCCCTTGGTTGCCTGCCACCTCTCGGCCACCGCCGGCTGGTCGAGGATCATCTCGATATGCACCCGCTTGGCCGCGCCCATGGGCGCCCGCGCTTCAGCCTCGCTAATCTCGACGCCGTTCTCGGCGAATGCTTCTCGAAATGCCACCACCGGCGCCATGCAGCCGTAATCCAGCACGGTCCCAGCCCAATCGAAAATGGCGACGGCCACCGGCCCGCGAAAGTCGGCGCCCAGCTTCTCAGTCATTGTCATGTCTATCGCGTCCTCTGTTCAAAACCACATCGGGTTCGACCAGGCGATGAGGCCGGCCTTGTCGATTACCATCAGCCGGCCCCACTTTCCGGCAAAGCGTTCGAGCGGCAGCCGGGCCGACTGCATGCCTTCACCGGCGGCGTAGACAGAAAGCGAATGCGGCCCGGCGAGAATGATCTGCTGGCAGGCGGAGGCCTCGACCACAAGTTCGTTGCCGTCGCGGTGCATGGCTTCGATAGCCGGGCCTTGGCTAGAGTAGTAGTGGCCGGCCCTGAGCGCGTCCACGAGGGCGTCGGGTTCGTTGGTTTCTGCCTTCACCATCACCCAGCCGCCGAATGCGTCGCGGTTCTCGTCGCCCGGGACGTTCCAGTGCGTGTCGTCGCACGCGAGGGCATTGATCCGACGACCGCCGTTCAGCAGCATGTCGAGGCAGTAGGCGCCGCCGCCACGGCCGCTGTGGACGTGGCTGGTATGATTGTACACCTCGACGGCGTGCGCGGATGACATAGTCAGGGCGTCGGGCAGGCTGAGCCCGTACCATTCGGGATGGGCAATGGCCACGAAAGCACCAGCGGCCACAGCCCGGTCGGCCAGTTGTTGGGCCGTTTCATTGACGCCGGTGTCGGCGAAGTCTTCGGGCAGGCCGACCGCGAGGATGTGCCAGAGGTCACCGAAATCAGTGGTCATGGCGTGAAGTTCGGCACCAAGGACAGTCGTGAAGCTGTCCGTGCGGTAGGGGCGCGTGTCCGTGATGGGGAAGTTGTAGGCGCCGAGGAAGTGGTCGGAGAGGCAAAGGAAGTCGTAGCCGTGCTCGGCGTAGCGTCGGCAGACGTCGGCGGGATCGAGCTTGCCGTCCGAGCGCGTGGAATGGGTGTGCAGGTTGCCCTTGTAGAAACTGCCGGGGGCGGCAAAGGCGTCAAGCGACATGTTCTATAGTCCTTTGGGTTGAGTGAGTTCTGTTGGCGTCGAAGGCGCCAAGGAGACGCCGCGTGTAGTCGGACGTCTGTCCTGTCAGAATGGTGGTGGTGGTGGCGTAGTCGCGGATCTGGCCGCGCTCGAGCACCATGATGCGATCAGACATCTGCGCGACGACCGGCAGGTCGTGCGAAATGAACAGGTAGGACGTGCCCCGCTCCTGCTGCAGACGCTTCATCAGCTTGAGGACCTGGGCCTGGACCGTGACGTCCAACGCTGAGGTAATCTCGTCGCACAACACCAGGTCAGGCTCCGCGGCGAAGGCGCGCGCTATAGCTATTCGCTGCTGCTGGCCGCCCGACAACTGGCGTGGCATTCGGGACAGAATGTCTGTGGGCAGGTCGAGTTCGGCCAGCAGCTCGACGCACCGGTCGCGAGCCTGCGCCCGGGTCATGTTGCGGTAGATATGCAACGGTCGCGAGATCAGCGACTCCACGGTGTGGCGTGGATTGAGCGATGACAGCGGGTCTTGGAAGATCAGTTGGACGCGGCGTCGCAAATCCGGGTCACGTCCGGCTGCCCGACCGGAGAGCAGAGTGCCGTCCAGCGTGATCCGGCCCGAGTTGCCCGCGTAAAGGCCAGCGACAAGTGCCGCGAGCGTGGACTTGCCACTGCCCGACTCGCCGACGATGCCGACCGTCTGTCCGGGGGCGAGGGAAAGGTCGATGCCGGTCAAGGTCAGCGGCGGCCGCTTGCCGGCGCCGAAGAGCATCTTGGCCAGCCCACCGCGCTTTCGGCCGTAGCTGAAGTCGAGATCCTCAACAACGAGCCTGGGCTGCCGGCCGCGAGCCGCGGACACCAGCGGGCGTGTTGCCTCTAGTCGCGGAATCGCCGCGACAAGGTTGCGAGCGTACTCGGTCCGCGGGCTGCTGAAGACATCGTCGATGGCTCCGTCTTCCAGCACCTTGCCTGCATGCATTACGAGCACACGCCTGCACATACGTCGGACTACGTTGAGGTCGTGGCTCACATATACGAGCGTGGTGCCGTGCTGGCGCTGCAGGCCGGCCACCAGGTCCAGCACCTGCGTTTCGACCGTCTTGTCCAGCGCCGTGGTCGGCTCATCGAGCACCACGAGGGGTGGCTCTGCAACCAGGGCGGCGGCGATCACCACGCGCTGTCGCTGCCCGCCGGAGATTTCATGCGGATAGCGATCGAACAGCGCTTTGGGCTCGGGCAGACCCATGGCCGCCATGAGGTCGAGTGCCCGCTCTCTCACCTCGCGACCCCTCGCCTTGCCGTAGAAGGCGATCAACTCGGTTAGGTGCTGGCCCAGGGTCACATGCGGCGTCAACGATGAGAGCGGGTTCTGCGGCACCATGGCAGCGGAACGGCCGCGGAAGTTGCGTAGCGAGGAGGGGGCGAAGTCGAAGATGTTGGCGCCGTCGATCTTGACGTGACCGCCAGCCACCCAGGCACCCGGCCGCGTGTAACCAAGCAGTGTGCGGGCGAGGGTCGACTTTCCGCAACCGCTCTCACCGACGATGCCGATGGTCTCGCCACGGCGGATGTTGACCGAGACGCCGTCGACGGCTGTGTGTGCGGTGTCCGGCCCTGTGCGGTAGCGCACGAGGAGATGCTCGATCTGCACGTGAGGAAACTTGCTCATGTTCTAGAGTTCCGAGGTCGAGATGCCGAAGGCACGGGTAAAGCCGTCGACCGCGAAATTGATGCCCAGGATAAGGCTCGCGAGCGCCGCTGCGGGCAGCATGAGGAACCATGGATCGGTGTAGACGACGCCCATCGCCTCCTGGACCATCAGGCCCCAATCGGGCGTGGGCTGACTGACCCCGAGCCCGAGAAAGGACAGGGCACTGATCTTGAGGATGGCGGAGGACATCCGCACGGCCAGTTCGATGCCAAGCAGACCGACCAGGTTAGGCAGCAGCTCCCGGAACATGATGGCCAACCGCTTCTCACCACGCAGCTCCGCCGCGCGCACGAAGTCCTGTGTCGAGAGCATCACGGTGCGGGCGCGAACCACGCGAACGACACCGGCGAAATAGGTGACGGCGACTACAAGGATGAGCGAACTCAGGTCGCTGCCGATGGCCAGGGTGAGGATGGCGATGAGGATTAGTTCGGGGACCGACATCATGGTGTCGACGCCCCGCATGATGATCTCGTCGGTGTGGCCACCCAGATAGCCTGCGACAATGCCGAGGGCAGTGCCCACCGCCACGGCAATCACGATGCCACAGCTGGCCACGAGCAGGGCCACCTGTCCGCCGGCGAGGAGGCGGCTGAGATAGTCCCGCCCGATCTGGTCGGTGCCCAGCCAGAACTCGACATTCGGTGTCTGCATCGGCGTGCCGACAAGGGCGCTGACCGAGTGAGGGCTAATCGCCTGCGCGAAGATTGCCATCAGGAGATGAATGGTGACCAGGATCACGCCGAGCAGCGTGACCGGTTCGGACAGCGCCCTGCCGACCCGGCCGGCGCGCAACTGGGACCACCAGGGTTGGGAGGGGGTGGAAGAAAAGTGAATGTCAGTCATGCGGCCCTCCTGCGGACGCGTGGATCAAGTGCAATGACGGCCAGGTCGGAGATGAGGTTGGCGGCCACGACGGCGAGCGCGGCGAGAAAGGCGATGGCCTGGATGGTGGGCAGTTCTCGCTGCGACAGGGCGCGGAGTAGTTCGACACCGGCACCCGGGAACTTGAAGACCGCCTCGATCACCACAGTGCCCGAGATCAGCCCGGCGACGAACTGGGTCATGCCGTTGAGCATCGGGATCACTGCTGCAGGCAGGACATGGATGAGCGCGATGCGCCAGGTCGGCAGGCCTGCAAGGCGGGCGCGTTCGACGAAGTCGGTCGACATGACCTCGATCATGCCGCCACGGAGGAGTCGGAACTGGTAGGCGGCGCCAGCCACGCACAGCGCCGCGACCGGCAGGAAGGAGGAGACCAGCACCGCCAGAGCATCGGCATTGGTGTTGATCATGATCACGGCAGGCGCGATGCCGAGCCACACGGCAAAGACCATCACGAACAAATTGCCGACGACGAAATCGGGCAGCGAGTAGGAGACCAGCGTCCCGGTACTCAGCGCTGTGTCGAGCTTGCCGCCGGGCTTGAGGCTGGCAAGGATGCCCATGCCGAGGACCAATATAAGCATGACCGACAACGCCACGCCGGACATGATGGCGGAGTTGCGGATCGGGTAAAAGATACGGTCGATCACCGGTTCGCGCTGCGCCAGCGTGGTACCGAAGTTGAAGGTGAACTGGTTCCACCACATCTCGGCGAAGCGCACGATAGCCGGCCGGTCCATACCGTACTCGGCGCGCAGGGCCGTAAGGTCGGCCTCGCTAAAGAAGACGAGCTCGTCCTGCGGGATCATGGCCGTGATGGCATCGCCCGGCAGGATCTCGGTGCCGGCGTAGACGATGGCGACGACGAGGGACAGGATCAGGACAGCAAAGGCGATGCGCTGGCCGACAAGTATCAGGATATGGGGCATGGGGGCTCGCGGTTCCGGCGGGCAGCGTCGAAGCGCCGCCCGCCCTAAGGGAGACGATCGAGAGATCAGCTTTCGATCCAGAACTCGTCGAAGCGCGTCGACCAGTTCTGCGAGTGGGCGCGAAGGTTCTTCACATTGGGCATGTGGGCCAGCATGTTACGGCGGCCGCCCAGCATGATCGCCGGGACGTCGTCCTGCGCCACGCGCTGTAGCTCCTGGTACATGGTGAGGCGCTTTCCGGCGTCGGGTTCGGCGACCGCGGCGTTGTAGAGCGCCTTGTACTCATCCGCTTTCGTACCGGCCCAGCCGCCGTTCTCGCCGACGCCGACCTCGGGCTCCATACGGCCCATGTTGATCGCCGGGCTGCGCGGGCCGATAAGGCTGCGCCGCGGGCGACCGACGGGGGCGTTGACGGCGGTGCCATAGGCCGAAAAGCCGTCGCAGGCGATTTCCTTAAGCTCGAGGTTGATGCCGGCCTTCTTCAGGGACTCCGCAACGATCGCCATGATGCGCGGCTCTTCGGGGAAAGACGGGCAGTAGACGATGCTCGGCAGGTCGATGCCGTTGGGATAGCCGGCCTCGGCGAGCAGACGCTTGGCCTCGTCGATGTTGTAGGCAACTTCTCGCGGCAGGAACTCGGCATTCAGGCCCGACATGTGCGTGTCGTTGCCCACCCAGCTGCCCGGATCCTGGTAGACGATGGTGTTGATCGCATCGCGGTCGATCGCCAGGGTGAGCGCCTTGCGCACGCGGACGTCGTTCCAGATCATGTCGAGGTTCTTGGGCAAGCTGAGGAGGAACTGGTCGCCGCCGCGGGCACGATGGACGAGCGCCCCGGCGTCCTCGAACTGGCCGGCCGTGGTCGGGTCGATGTTGAACACGGCGTTGAATTGGCCCGCCCGGAGGCCATTGATCGCGGTCTGGGAGGTGACGATGTAGCCTTCGACTTCATCGGCGAAGGGCCGGCCCGCCATCCAGTAGTTCTCATTGCGGACGGCCTTGAAGCCGCGCTTGTTGTCGACTTCGACGAGCTTGTACGGGCCGGTGCCGATACCGTCGTAGCCGACGACGTCTGGTGCCGCTGCCGGGAAGACCACCAGGCGGTACTCGGCCAGCACGAACGGGAATTCGGCGTAGGGAGCGGTCAGGTTGAAGCGGACGGCATACCGCCCCAAGGCTTCGATACTGGCCACCCACTTGTTGACGAAGCCGCTGCCCTTGCGCTCGATGTGTGCAACGAAGGAGGACACGACGTCGGCCGAGGTCATTTCCTGGCCATTGTGGAACTGCACGCCTTCGCGAAGTTGGAAGTCCCACTTGGTCAGGGTTTCGTCGGTAGGCGCCCAGGAGCTGGCCAGCTCGCCGCGCATGTTGAACTCGTCGTCGATCCAGACCAGCGGGTTCCAGATCGAGCGGGTCAGGAGGTCGATCCAGTAGTAGGGATTCTGCCCCTTGTCCGACGTTCCGATGTCCCAGTTGGGATAGGTCTGGCCATAGATCAGCTTGCCACCTGTCTTGGGAGTGGCGCCCTCCGGCAGAGCGGCCCAATCCGGCGCATCGGCGGTTGCTGCAAGAGCTGCAGTGCCCAGCGCGCTGTTGATGCCTAGGGCCGCAGCGCCCATACCAAGCATCTGAATGAATTGACGTTTCGTCATCGAGTTCACGGAATTTCCTTCGCGATTGCCGCCTCCCCCGCGGGAGGTGGTGTGAATGGCAGGCGCGAGGGAAAGGCTTGGCTCATGACGGCTCGGTGACGCTGATGCCGGTGCGCGGCAAAAAGTTCGTCTCGTCAAGAAAACTTCACACCAAATCGTCGGGTTGGTGAGTTACGTAGCGTCGGAGTAGCCAAAGGGCAGATCTGAAAGATGCTCGACCACGTGCAAATCGCCGACGCTATCGCCGAGAGCCTGATCACGAACGGGGTCCGGACAGGCACCCGCTTGCCGACCCAAAAAGAGCTCGGCGAAAGCTACGGCGCGCCCCGCCATTCCATCCGCAAAGCGCTCGACCTGCTCGAAAAGCGCGGGGTACTGGGTGCGCGACAGGGCAGCGGAACCTACGTCCTCGGCCAGCTTGTCGACTACCAGATCTCATCGCGGACGAGCTACAACCACAACGTCAGGCGGCTCGATGCGTCGCCGACCATCGAGTTCCTGGAACTGCGGACGCGCCAAGCGACGCCCGAGATTGCCCGCGGCCTGGGAATCAACCGGAGCGCGCGCATCTTTGACCTCTACGTGCTGCGCCGGTCCAATGGCGAGCCGCTCTGCCTCGCCCGCCACTATCTGTCGGAAGATCGGTTTCCGACGCTGTCCGAGCATCTTGAGGTCGCCACCGGTATCAGCGATCTGCTGCGGCGGATCGGCATGCAGGATGTTCGCCGCAGCAACTCATCGATTTCCGCCCGCATGCCCGCCAAGCACGAGGCCGCCCTGCTCGAAATTCCCCAGGCGAGTCCCGTGCTGGTGCTGGAGGGGCGGAACGTCGATGCGAAAGGCGTCCCCGTAGAGATCAGTACCTCGGTCTGGCCCGCCTCGCGCATTAAGGTCCACGTCTAGCAGCATTGCATCGGGTACATTGGCCGACGCACTGGCGCGAAGCGGAACTGGGCGTCCGTGCCGAAGCCACAGGACCTGATTCGGCCTCCACTACGTCCCCTAAGCTACTCAACATTCGGAACGATGCTCAGGTCAGGCGTTGTAGGAGACGCTGCTCATGTGCGTATGTGCGCGTTCCCGCGCATCAAGTCGGCCCGTCTCCATCTCCCTCGCCAACCCGTATCGGGCAATTGACTCAGATTTCGGGTCTTCGTATAACCAGCCGGCCGGTAAGTATTTATCTTGCCGAGAAACCGACGTCAGTTCGGGCATGCGTTGAGGCTTCAGGCACAGCGCCGGGGCAGGAGGGTTGAGCGGCGGTGAAGATCCTGGTGGGCGTCAAGCGCGTGCTGGATTTCAGCATCAAGGTGCGGCTTAAGAGCGATGGCTCTGGCGCCGACCTTGCCTGCGCGCGCATGAGCATCAACCCCTTCGATGAGATCGCCCTCGAAGAAGCGATCAAGCTCAGGGAGGCCGGCGTCGCCAGCGAGATCGTCGTCGTCTCGATCGGGCCGCAACCCGCCACCGAAATTCTACGACGCGCGCTCGCCATGGGCGCGGACCGCGCCGTCCTCGTGCGTTCCGATGCTGCGGTTGAGCCGCTCGGCGTAGCCAAGGCTCTCGCGGCGATCGTGGCGCGTGAGGGGGCGGGCATGGTTCTGCTAGGCAAGCAGGCCATCGATGACGACAGCAACCAGACCGGCCAGATGCTTGCCGCACTGCTCGGCTGGCCGCAGGCGGCCTCCGCCGCGGAGTTGCGGCTGGACGGGGATGTCGCGACTGTCGTCTGCGAAAGCGACGATGGCCTCGAGACGTTGCGTGTCAGCCTGCCGGCCGTAATCACCGCCGACCTCCGGCTCAACACGCCGCGCCACATCTCGCTGCCAAATATCATGAAGGCCAAGAACAAGCCGCTCGAAGAAATCACCCCTGCGGCTCTGGGTGTCGACCTGCGCCAGAGACTGAAGGTGCTGCGCACCGAAGAGCCGGCCAAGCGCCGCAGCGGCGTGATGGTGAGCAGTGTGGACGAGTTGATCGACAAGCTCCGGACCGAGGCCAAGGTGCTGTGATGAAGCTGTGCAGCGTATCTGGGACGACCGAGCGATGAGCTGTCTTGTGCTAGCCGATCATGCTCGGGGTGCCCTCCTGCCGGCCACGGCACGGGTGGTCGATGCCGCCCGGCAGATCGGTGGCGATATTGTCGTGCTCGTTGCGGGCTCGGATTGTGCCGCAGCAGCCGAAGCGGCACGCCAGCTCGATGGTGTTAAGCGCGTCCTCCTGGCCGACGATGAGTCGTTGCGGCACCAATTGCCCGAACCGCTGGCGGCTCTGCTGTTGCGGCTCGCGGCTGGCCACGATGTCGTCATGGGGTCGGCGAGTTCCGTCGCGAAGCGTTGCCTGCCGCGGGTCGCCGCGCTGCTGGACGTGATGCAGATTTCCGAGATCGTCGCCGTCGTTGCGCCCGATACTTTCCGCCGCCCAACCTATGCCGGCAACGCCATCGAGACCGTGCAGTCCACGGATCGGTGCCGGGTGATCACCGTTCGCACGACCGCTTTCGGCCCCATCGGTACTGCCAATGCGGCTCCGCTTGAGCGCGTGGCGATCGACCCGCTCGACGGCCCCCAACTGTCGCAATTCGTCTCGCGCTCCGAGTCATCGGCCGGGCGCATTGAGCTCGGCACCGCCCGCCGTGTGGTCTCCGGCGGCCGTGGGCTTGGCTCGCGCGAGAGTTTCGAACGCCTTGTCCTCCCGCTAGCCGAGCGATTGCAGGCCGCTGTCGGCGCATCGCGCGCTGCCGTCGATGCTGGTTACGTCGCGAGCGACAGCCAGGTCGGCCAGACCGGTAAGGTCGTGGCGCCGGAACTCTATCTGGCCCTCGGTATTTCTGGCGCCATCCAGCATCTGGCTGGCATGCAGGACAGCAAAGTGATCGTCGCGATCAACCAGGACCCGGATGCCGCGATCTTCTCAGTTTCCGATTACGGCTTGGCCCAGGACCTGTTTGAGGCCGTGCCCGAACTGATGGCCAAGCTGAAATGAGCGGCGTCAGCCCCGTGAGCGGTAACCTGCCTGGCTTCGGCGCCTGCTGCTTTAGACCCACCAAAACGTTCCGCGCGGAGTAGGGATTGATGCTTCAACCCACACCGCACGTCCCACTTCTACGGCATTCCATATTCTATATAGTATGGAATGTGGACGGGAACGGACGACAAGATTCCAACCACACACAGGAGGAAAATGTGGAGGAGTGTATGAAGACGAAAGCGACGATGTGGGGCCGTAAGCTGGCAATCGCCAGCTTCACCCTTACGACTGCGCTCACCAGTTCGGCCATGGCCCAGCAGACCGAGATTCGCATCATGGCGGTCGACGCCTATGCGAATGCCTGGCAGACGACGCTGGTACCGGAATTCGAGAAGGCCCATCCCGACATCAAGGTGACCATCGACGCCACCTTCGGCCCGGAAATGCTGGCCAAGCAGATGCTTGACGCCATCGCGCCCGTGCCGGTTTACGACATTATCTTCCCGGACGATCCGTGGGTGCCGCAGCTCGCCGAGATCGGCGCGCTCGTCGACCTCAAGGGGCCGGAGATCGCCGCGATGACCGATCCCGACTATGATTGGGCTGACTTCAACGCGACCCCGCTCGCCGCCGGCGAGTGGCAGGGCAAGCAGTACGCCATCCCGGTTCGCTCGAACATGCTGATGATGTTCTACAACCGCGCGCTGTACGAAAAGGCCGGCCTGCCTGCACCCACGCCCGAACTGACCTGGGACGAGTTCTTCGAGCAGGCCCCCAAGCTCGTGCAGGACACCAATGGTGACGGCCAGGTCGATGCCTGGGCAATCGACACCCTGTTCAACCGTGACGGTCTCACGCCTACCGTCTGGCAGACCATCATGAACTCTTATGGTGGCAATCTGCTCGACGACGCCGGCAAACCTACCTTCAACAACGAAGTCGGCGTCAAGGCGCTGGAAATGCAGAAGCGTCTGCTCGACTACGCACCGCCCGGCGCTCTGGCGCATGGGTTTGCGGAATCGCTGCAGGCGTTCCGTCAGGGTCAGGTGGCCGTGCTCTTCACCTGGGGCAGCGTCTACCGTGCTACGGCGACGGACGCCAACGTCAGCAACCTGACCAACGGCGAAGTCGGCATGCAGATTCTGCCGGTCGGTACCGTCAGCGGCGGCGCACATCGTGGCATCTGGAGCGCTGGTATTGCCTCCAAGTCGCCCAACAAGGAAGCAGCCTGGACGTTCCTGCAGTGGCTGACCTCCAAGGAAGGCGAGCGCACGAACTCACAGCTCGTGGGCTCGTTCCCGGCACGTAACTCGACCCTTGAGGAAGGTGCTCGCGACCCGTGGCAGGAAGCCGTCTTCCCGGCTCTCCGTCTGGCCTACGACACGGCTGCCGGTGGCAAGATGTGGCGTATCCGTAGTCCGAAGTCCGACGCGACCCAGGCGATCCAGGCCGACGAAGTGTCGCGCTTTTTCTCCGGCGCAGCTTCGGCTGAGGATGCCCTGAACAGCGCCGCGGCGCAGATCGCCGAAGTGCTCGAGTAGCACCACTGCCAAGGGGCCACGGGCGTCTCGCCCGTGGCCCTCACCCAACACCAGCGGCTGCATAGCGCCGCCGCTACGTTCTGGTCATCCGGTCATCGCGCACTGAGCTGACGTCGAGACCGCCGAGGAAGTCATGCGCAACAAAGCAATCATCGCCGAAGTGAAGACACTGTCGGCCAACATCTCGTTCCGAAATTATCAGTTCCTGAAGATCACGGCCGAGGACGGCACGGTCGGCTGGGCGGAATTCGACGTCAATTTCGGCTCGCCCGGCGTCGCGCATATCATCGACGAATTCGCCCACCGCCTGATCGGGCAGAGCGCGATGTATCACGAGTTCATCTATGAGGACCTGCGCAACATGGTGCGCCCCGGCTGGGGCGGCGTCGTCAGCGAAGCCTTGGGTGCCATCGAGAACGCGCTGCTCGACCTTAAGGCCAAGAGCCTCGACGTTCCCGTCTACATGCTGCTCGGCGGCAAGATGCGCGACAAGCTGCGCGTCTACTGGTCGCACTGCGTGTCCTACCGGCACGGCCGCGGCTCGCACTACCCGGAGGACAAGCGCATCACCGACAAGAACGGCGTGCGTAAGATTTCCCGCGAGGTGGTGGAACAGGGTTTCACTGCGCTCAAGACCAACATTTTCCACTACGACGAAAACGACAAGATCTACAATTGGGGCCCGGGCATGGGCGGCAGCTATGAGCCCGGCCGCAACATCGAGAAGCCGATCCTGCGTGGCATGCGCGAGCACCTGGAAGTCATCCGCGAGACCGCCGGTCCCGACATGGACATCCTGATCGATCTCAACTTCAATATGCGGACAGAGGGTTACCTCAGGACGGTGCGCGAACTCGCCGATCTGGACCTGTTCTGGATCGAGATCGATACGCTCGACCCCCAAGCGCTCGCCTATATCCGCTCGCAGAGCAAGCACCCCATCTCGTCCTGCGAAACCCTCATCGGCCTCAACCAGTTCCTGCCGTTCTTCCAGCAGCAGGCCGTCGACGTCGCCATCATCGATACGCCGTGGAATGGCGTGTGGCAGTCGATGAAGATCGCCGCCGCCGCCGCCGCCTACGAGGTCAACGTCGCGCCGCACAATTTCTACGGCCACCTTGCCACGATGATGAATGCGCATTTCAGTGCTGCGGTGCCGAACTTCCGCATCATGGAAACCGACATCGACCGCATCGCCTGGGATCACGAGCTGTTCACGCATGTGCCTGAATACAAGGACGGCTATCTCATCGTCCCGGATCGGCCGGGTTGGGGCACCGAGCCCAACGAGGCGGCGTTCGCGAAGTACCCGGCCAACCCCAAGCTGGGACCGACCAAGCGCAGCGCGCCCGGTTTCCTCACGATCTAGCGGCGCAATACGCCGGAATACGAATGGTCCGTCCGATGGTTGAACGAAACGAAGCAGTTGATGTGGTCATCGTGGGAGCCGGGGCATCCGCCGCGGCTTTCGCCTGGAGCCTCGCCGAGACCGGCATGCACATCGTCTGCCTTGAACAGGGAGACTGGGTGCAGCCCGGTGACTTCCCGAGCACCGGACGGGACGCCGAAGAGCGGGCGGCAACGGACTTCGCGATCAGCCCCAATATACGTCGCAACCCGGGTGACTATCCGGTCAACGACAAGGACTCGCCGATCGCGGTGGCCAACTTCAACGGGGTCGGGGGAGGAACGATGCTCTATGCAGCGCATTTCCCCCGGCTCCATCCCTCCGACTTCCGGGTGAAGACGCTCGACGGAGTGGCCGATGACTGGCCCATCGACTATGCGACACTCGAGCCCTTCTACGCGCTCAACGATCGGAAGATGGGCATCTCATCGCTTGCCGGCGACCCGGCCTATCCGAGCAAGCCACAGGTGATGCCGCCGATCCCGATGGGGCGTACCGGCATCACCATCGGCAAGGCGATGAACAAGCTTGGCTGGCACTGGTGGCCAGCTGATGCTGCCATCGCGACTGAAACATTCAACGGCCGCGCGCCCTGCATTAACCTCGGCATGTGCGGCGCCGGCTGCGCGCAGGGTGCAAAGGCCACTACCGACATCACGTACTGGCCCGAGGCCATGCGCGAGCGCGTTGAAGTGCGCACGCGCTGCCGGGTCAGCCGCATCGAGACCGATGCAAACAACCGCGCCACTGGCGTCTACTATTTCGACGGCGACAATATCGAGCGCTTCCAGCCGGCGGAGATCGTCGTCATGGCGAGCAACGGCGTCGGCACGCCGCGCCTGCTGCTCAACTCGGCCTCGGAGCGCTTTCCCAATGGCCTCGCCAACTCCAGCGGCTTACTGGGCAAAAACCTGATGCTGCATCCCTATGCGCAGATCCGCGGCTATTTCGATGAGCCGATGGACGGCTATCGCGGACCGCATATCTGCACCTGGAGCATGGAGTTCTACGAGACCGATCCCTCGCGTGATTTCGTGCGCGGCTATTGCTATCAGTTCTCCCGCGGTCAGGGTCCGGTGACGGCAGCCGTCAATGGCATGGCTGACGGCCTCATTCCCTGGGGCGAGGACCATCACAGCGCCTTCCGAGGCGTCTTCGATCACAGCGCCGGCATGGCCTCGATCTGCGAGGATCTGCCTGAAGAGATCAACACGGTCACGCTCGATTCCGACCTGCGTGACAGCAACGGCATTCCAGCGCCCAAGATCACCTACCGGCTGAGCGAGAACTCCGAGCGCATGCTCGCGCATTCTATCGCTCGCGGCCGGGACATTCTCACGGCCGCAGGCGCAAGGCACATCACATCGCGCTCGCCGCTGCCCCATGCCGGCTGGCACCTCATGGGGACCGCGCGAATGGGCACTGATCCAAGGCGCTCGGTGGTCAATGAATGGGGCCGTAGTCACGATGTGCGCAATCTGTTCGTGATCGACGGCAGCGTGTTCGTCACCGGTGGGGGGGTCAATCCGACCTCGACCATCCAGGCGGTCGCTCTCTACATCGCCGATCAGGTCAAGAACCGCATCTACGATCTGTTCGACTGAGGCCATTGATGATGAGCGCAAATCAGCCCCTTACCGACCACGAAAAGCAAATTCTGCGAACCATCGTCGGGCACGTCATTCCCGCTAGCGGTAGTCTTGGTGTGCCTGGTGCGGATGACGAAACGATCTTCGCCGACATTCTGACGTCGGTGCGCCGCGATGAGGCCGCACTGCGTGAAGCCATAGATGTTGTCGACGGGGCAGCCGACGGTGGTTTCCTTGCCTTGTCGCGGCCGCAGCAGGCCGAACTGCTTGGCCGCTTCCGGCAAAGCCACCCTACATTGGCGCGGAGCTGCGAGGTCATCGCCGCCCGCTGCTACTACCGCGACGACCGCGTGATGCGCGCCATCGGCATGGAGCCGCGGCCACCGTTTCCGCTGGGTTTCGACGTGGTGCCGAGCGACCTCAGTCTGCTCGACCCGGTCCGCCAGCGCGGCAAGATTTATCGAGAAGTGAACTAGGGGGGAACTAGTGGCGACAACTACCATGGCCCGACGGGCCGCGAACACGCGCAGCAGGACGCAGGGAAGGCTTGCCGACCTTGTATCACGCTGGTCCTTCATGGTTCCGGCGATCGTCCTGATGACGATTGTGCTGGCCTATCCGCTCCTCTATGCGGCCCAGATCAGCTTCTCGAAGTTCGATTTGATGACGTTCGGCCCCGGCAAGTGGGTCGCCTTCGACAATTACTGGAAGGTGATGCGTGACTACCGCTTCTGGGAGTCGATGCGCGTTACCCTGGTCTATCTCGCCTATTCGCTGCCCATTCAGATCGTCCTCGGCTTCGGGATTGCCTATCTGATCAATGCGCCCTGGTGGGGACGCTCGATGGTACGCGCCACCTTCATCATCCCGATGGTGGTGGCGCCCGTCGTTGCGGGCGGTGTGTGGAAGATGATCCTCGACCCGCTCTGGGGGATCGCCAACTATTTCTTGGGCTTTTTCGGTCTTGGACCCTTCAACTGGTTCGCCGACCCCAACCTCGCCATGGCATCCATTGTCATCATCGACATCTGGCGCTGGACACCCTTCGTCGTGCTCATCGCGACCGCGTCGCTGTTGTCGCTGCCAAAGGACGTGTTCGAGGCCGCAAAGGTCGATGGCGCGAACTGGTGGCAAACCCTGTTCATGGTTGCGATCCCGCTGCTCGTGCCGGTGCTCGCGGCGACGTTCATCGTTCGCTGGCTTGGCGCTGTGAAGATGTTCGACATCGTTCTTGCCTCCACCGTGGGTGGGCCGGGCACGTCCACCGTCGTGGTCAACCTCTACATTTATGAGGAAGCCTTCCGCGGACTCCACTTCGCCGAGTCGTCGGCGATGGCGATGATAGTCCTGGTGCTCACCATGATCGTCACCGCCGTCCTGCTCGCCGTCAGCCGCAAACTGGAGGATATCAATTGAGCACCGTCGCTGTTCGCAGAAATTTCCCGATCGGCCACTACGTTCGCGTCGTCTCCAGCGTAATTGTCTCGCTGCTGTTCCTGTTTCCCATCTTCTGGATGGTGCTGACGTCGTTCAAGCAGCAGGTGGACATCTTCACGGTGCCCCCCAAGCTGTTCTTCGAGCCGACCTTCGATTCCTACATCAGGTACTTCCAGCGTTCCGACATCGTCGGCAAACTGGCCAACACGGTCATCATCGCATCGTGTTCGGCGCTGTTGTCGATCGTCGTCGGATCGATGGCTGGCTACGCGCTTGCACGCATCAAGCTCAAAGGCGCCAATGCCTTCGGCGTCATCATCCTGCTGTCGCGCGGCGTACCACCGATCGCACTCGCCGTGCCGATCTTCCTTGTCGCTCGTAAGTATGGCCTTACAGACAAGCACATCACGCTGATCATCGCCTACGCGACCTTCCTCATCCCCTATGTCATGTGGCTAATGCGCGGCTTCTTCCTCTCGCTGCCGCGGGAACTCGAAGAGGCTGCGCTGATCGACGGCTGTTCGCGCTTCGGGGCGTTCATTCGCATCATCGTGCCGCTCTCGATGCCTGGGCTGATCTCGACCTTCATCTTCTCGATGATCCTGTCGTGGGAAGAACTGCTGTTCGCTCTCGTGCTCACCAATCGCGAGGCCACCACCATCCCGGTGGCGATTGCCGGTATCGCGGGCGACACCGATACCGGGGCAAACTGGGGCGCTCTGACCGCCGTGGGTACAGCAACCGTGATACCCGTGGTAATCTTCGCCCTGTTCATCCAGAAATGGCTGATCCAGGGCCTTGCAGACGGGACCACAAAGTGACCGGAAGTAACAGAAGCGCCGACGATCTGGGCTGGTTCGATCTCTATCAGCCCGACAGTGTCGTTCTGACCAAGTCGCAGTTGGCGCGGCGTTACATCAAGAAGCTGATCATGTCGGGGCAGGTGCGCCCCGGCGACCGGCTCACGACCCGCGAAGTCTCCGAGGCGCTCGGCATCAGCGAAACCCCGTGCCGCGAGGCCATTAACGGCCTTGCGGCCGAGGGCTGGCTGGATGTGCAGAGCCACATTGGCGCGGTGGTCCAGGGACTGGACAAGGAGCAGCTCAGGGAGATCAGTGCCCTGCGGGGCCTCATTTGCGGACTTGCTATCGAGCTCAATGCAGCGCGTTTCGACGAGGCCTTTATCCTTAGGCTCGACGACAACATCAGCAAGTCCGAGAAGGCGCTGGGGCGCAATGACTACGCGACATTCAGCGGGCTGAACCATCTGTTCCACAAGATGCTGTGCGACGGTCCGGCCAGCGCGTATTGCGCGAGGATTCTCGAGAACATGCTGGGCCTCCTGTCGCAGAGCAGACATGGCATTCCATCATATCGCGAGCGCTTCGATGCGGCGCTTGAAGAACATCGCGGTATCAGAGATCGGCTGCGCAAGCGTGACATTGCTGGTGCTGCCATGCTGGCGCGCCAGCACGAAGTAAACACTGGCAAATTCATTATCGCGAAGATGATCGAACTCGAGCAGGCCGCTGAGCAGGCAGCCCGCGAGTCTCAGGGCGCGGCCACGCCCTCAAAACGCCGCGCGACCGTTTAGCATCAGGATCAGACGATGTACAAACTGGACAAGCATTATATCGGCGGCCGCTGGGTTCCCGCCCATGGGACGGACGCGCATGCGATGGTCAATCCATCGACAGAGGAGGTTATCGGCACCGTGGTGCTGGGCGACCAGCAGGACGTCGATACCGCGGTGGCTGCCGCGCGCGCCGCATTCCCAGCTTGGTCGGAAAGCCCGGTCGCCGACCGCATACGCCTCGTCGAGAAAATTCGCGACGAGTACCGCCGTCGCCTGCCCGAGATGGGCGCCGCGATCTCGACCGAAATGGGTGCACCCATCGACATGGCCATTGAGCGCCAGGCGCCGGCCGTAGCCAATCACGCGACCAATTTCCTGCGGGTCATGGAAACCTTTTCCTTCTCGCAGCCCTTCGCTGAGCACGCGCCGAACGATCGAATCCTCCTGCAGCCTATTGGCGTCGTCGGGATGATCAGCCCGTGGAACTGGCCGATGAGCCAGGTGGGCCTCAAGGTCATTCCGGCCATACTTGCCGGCTGCACCATGGTGCTGAAGCCCTCCGAATATGCGGCTCTGTCGTCCAATCTGCTGGCCGAGATTTTCCATGACGTCGGCGTGCCAGCCGGCGTGTTCAATCTCGTGCATGGCGATGGCCCCGGTGCCGGCGCTCGCCTCTCGGCCCATCCCGATGTCGCCATGATGAGCTTTACCGGCTCGACCACGGCCGGTCGCCTGGTGATGAAGAGCGCCGCCGACACGTTCAAGCGCGTGGCGCTGGAGCTCGGGGGCAAGGGCGCCAATCTAATTTTCGACGATGCTGATGCCGATGCCGTCGCGCGGGGTGTGCGTCAGTGCTTTTCCAACAGCGGCCAGAGCTGTAATGCGCCCACCCGTATGCTGGTGCAGCGGTCGATCTATGCGGATGCAGTGGAGCGAGCCCGCGAGCAGGCCGAGGCCACTGCGGTCGGCCGCTCGGATGCGCCTGGCACCCACATCGGACCCGTCGTGTCTGCGCGCCAGTATGAGCGGGTACAGGCGCTGATTGAGTCGGGCATTCGCGAGGGAGCGCGGCTCGTTGCGGGCGGTCCCGGCCGGCCGAGCGGCTTCAACAATGGCTACTTCGTCCAGCCCACCATTTTCGCCGATGTAACGCCGCAGATGACAATCGCGCGGGAAGAAATCTTCGGGCCCGTGCTGTCGATCATTCCCTTCGAGGACGAGAGCCACGCGCTCGAGATCGCCAACGATACGCCCTATGGCCTCACCAACTACGTGCAGACCGCCGACGTTGAGCGCCGCCGGCGTCTCGCCAGTCGTCTCCATGCCGGCATGATCGAAATGAACGGTCAGCCGCGCGGGGCAGGGGCACCATTCGGCGGCGTCGGCTTCTCAGGGGGCGGCCGCGAAGGCGGAAAATGGGGGCTCGAGGAGTATCTGACCGTCAAATCCGTATCGGCCTGGAACTGACCGGACCGTTCGTTACGGCTTGAGGATGCCATGCGCCAGGAGGTCGAAATAGTCGTCGGCGAAATCGACCGCGCGGCGTTTGCCCTTGGGGTCGAACCACCGCGTCATCCAGTTGAGCATCGAAAGCGCACCCCGCGCGATCACCGCTGCGTCGCTGGTGCGGATCGCGCCATCGGCGATGCCTTTCGAGATAATTGCGCGGAACATTGTTTCATAACGCTTGCGGATGGCCCGCTCATCGTCGCTGACCACGCGGTTGAGGCCGCCGAAGCCGTGCAGCAGCGTGACATATTCGGCAAAGTTCTTCTCGAAGAACTCGGCATGGCCGCGCATCGCAGCGCGCAGCCTGATGCCCACCGGCTCGGTCTCGACCGGCAGGGCACCTGCGACATGGTCGTGCAGCCGTTGCAGCAGATCGACCACGATCGCGTCGTAGAGCACCTGCTTGGTGGGGAAGTAGTGGTAGACGGCAGCCTTCGACAGGCCCACCGCCGCGGCGATGTCCATCAGCGAGGTCTGGGCGAAGCCACCCTGCGCGAACAGGTCGGACGCCGCGCGCATGATGGTTTCGCGTGGCGCGGCCATCGAGGCCGGTCGGCCCACTCGCCTGGGTTTAGCTGCGGGCACTTTGTTCTCCGAGGTCGCCATTCCACCGCTGTTACACCAAATGGCGTGCGGTCGAGAAGCGGGCATACCGATTGTGCCCACGTACGTATAACAGGGTTTCAGATATGACGATGCGTCCCCTCGAAGGGGTGAAGGTCCTTGATCTTTCGCGGGTGCTGGCCGGCCCGCTCAGCGCGATGGTGCTTGCGGATCTCGGCGCGAACGTGATCAAGGTCGAGCGGCCCGAAACTGGCGATGGCACGCGGGACTGGGGCGTCGGCTTCGGCCCGCATGAAAGCACCTATTTTCACGCGTTCAACCGCAGCAAGCGCTCGGTTACGGCCGATCTAGGCAGCAGGGAAGGGCAGGCCCTCGTCCGCGAGCTGGCCCGCGGGGCCGACATCGTGGTCGAGAATTTCTTGCCCGGCACGCTCGAACGCTTCGGCTTGGGCTATGACGATCTGCGCGCGCTCAATCCCGCGCTCGTCTATTGCGCCATTTCTGGGTACGATTCGGCCGGCCCCGAAGCGGCGCGCGCTGGCTATGACCTCGTTCTCCAGGGCGAGAGCGGCGTGATGGCGACGAACGGCGAGCCTGGCCGCCCGCCGTTGAAGTTTGGCCTGCCGGTGGTCGATCTGTTCACCGGCATGTATGCGGCACAGGGGATGCTCGCGGCTCTGTTCAGCGCGCGTCAATCGGGAGTGGGCAGCCGCATTGACGTGGCACTGGCTGATTGCGGGCTGTCGCTCACTTCCTACTACGGGCTAGAGGCCATGCTGGCCAAAGCCGAGATGCCGCGCTACGGCAACATGCACTCGTCCATCGTGCCCTATGGCGTCTTCGAGGCGGAGGACGGTCCGTTCGTCCTCGCCGCTGGCACGACCGCGCAATACCGTAAGCTCTGCATCTCCATCCTCGAGCGGTCGGATCTCGCCGACGATCCACGCTTTGCCAGCAATCTGGACCGGGTGCGCAATCGCGTCGCGCTGGAAACGGCCCTGGCGGCCGAGTTCGCACAACGCTCCCGCGACTGGCTGCTTGGCCGCCTCGCGGAGCTCGGCCTACCCTCGGGGCGGGTTGCCGGCCTGTTCGAGGCGCTCGATAGCGAACGGGCCGCGGAAATGACGGTGCTACACGACATAGCGAACAAGGTCCCGGCGCCGGGATTCCTGCCGCCGTGGCGCCTCGATGGCGCACGGCCGCGGGCCGCGCGACCGCCCCTGCTCGGCGAGCACGATGACGACATTCGCGCCCGGCTCTGGGACTGAGGCGATCACATCCGGCAGCCTCCATTTAGTTATTGACCGGCTGACCGGTAATTAATATGGGAAGAGTTGCGCAAGCATACGAAGGGTAGGGCTCCCAATGTCGTTCGAGTGGAATGACCCGCTGTTACTGGACCACCAGTTGGGCCACGAAGAGATCATGATGCGGGATGCGGTGCGCGCCTTTGCGCAGGACCGGCTGCTGCCGCGCGTCAATCGGGCCTATCTCGACGAGACTATGGACCGCGACATATTCCACGAATTCGGCTCCCTCGGCCTGCTCGGCATCCCTCTTCCGGAGGCATATGGCGGGCTCGGCGGCAGCTATGTGACCTATGGCCTTGTGGCGCGCGAGATCGAGCGCGTCGATTCGGGTTATCGTTCGATGTTCAGCGTCCAGTCCTCGCTGGTCATGTATCCCATCTACGCCTTCGGCAGCGAAGAGCAGAAGCGACTTTACCTGCCGCGCCTCGCAAGCGGGGACATAGTCGGCTGCTTCGGGCTGACCGAGGCCAATGCCGGCTCCGATCCGGGCGGCATGACGACACGCGCAATCAAGACCGATGGCGGCTACAAGATCTCGGGCGCCAAGCTCTGGATTTCCAACGCCCCTATAGCCGATCTCTTTATCGTGTGGGCCAAGTCCGACGCCCATCAGGGCAAGGTGCGCGGCTTCCTCATCGAGCGCGGGACCAAGGGCCTCAGCGTCAACACCATCGGCGGCAAGCTGTCGCTGCGCGTCTCGGTAACCGGCGAGGTGGTGCTCGATGGCGTCGAAGTCTCCGACGACGCGCTGCTGCCCGGCGTCTCCGGCATGCGCGGCCCGTTCGAATGTCTCAACCGCGCGCGCTACGGCATCGCATGGGGCGTCATGGGCGCCGCCGAGGATTGCTGGCAGCGCGCCCTCAACTATGGGCTGCAGCGCAAGCAGTTCGGCCGGCCGCTCGCCGCCACGCAGCTGTTCCAGAAAAAACTCGCCGACATGCAGACCGAAATCGCGCTCGGCCTCCAGGCCAGCCTGCGCGTCGGTCGCCTGCTCGACGAGGGCAAATTCGCCCCCGAGATGGTGTCGCTGATCAAGCGCAACAATGCAGGCAAGGCGCTCGATATCGCCCGGGCGGCGCGCGACATGCTTGGCGGCAACGGCATCCAGATCGAGTACCACGTGATGCGTCACGCCCAGAACCTCGAGACGGTCAACACCTATGAGGGCACGCACGACATTCACGCCCTCATCCTGGGGCGCGCCCAGACGGGCCACCAGGCTTTCTTCTGACGCGGCGAGAGGACGTGCTGATGGATTCCGTCCTCGACATTACGCGTGCCGACGGGATTGTCGTCCTCGCCATCGATAACCCGCCCGTCAATGCGCTCGGCCATGCCGTGCGCCACGCCCTTCATGATGCCCTCGACGCTGCCGACGCTGATGCCGGCGTTCGGGGCGTGGTCATCGCCTGCCGCGGCCGCACCTTCTTTGCCGGCGCGGACATCAGGGAATTCGATCGGGCGCCGGTCGCGCCGACGCTCACCGAACTGATCGCGCGGATCGAGACCATGCAAAAGCCGGTGGCGGCCGCCATGCACGGAACAGTTCTCGGCGGCGGCCTTGAGCTGGCGCTGGCCTGCCACATCCGCGTGCTCGCCGCCGACGCGGTGGTCGGCCTTCCCGAAATCAAGCTCGGCCTCATTCCGGGCGGCGGGGGCACCGTGCGCCTGCCGCGTCTCATCGGCGCCGCCCCGGCGCTCGTCATGATCGCCTCGGGCGAGCCTGTACCGGCCAGCGACGCCCAGCAGCAGGGCATCGTCCATGCCCTGGCCTTCGAAGCAATCGAGGGCGAAACCATCGACTATCTGCGCAGCCATTTGCGCTCACTTCCGACCCGCGCGCGGGACTTGCCGCCGCCGGTGCTTGATGCGGCTTTCGAGGCGCGCGTTGTTGCCCTCACCCGCAAGGCGGGTAATCCGGCCGTAGCCCGCGCCTGCGAGGCGGTGCGCAACGCCGCAACTCTCGCGTTCGACGCGGCCCTGCTCACCGAGCGCGCGATCTTTGAGGACTTGCGCGCCGGCCCCTCATCGCGCGCCCAGCGCCATCTGTTCTTTGCAGAGCGCCAGACGGCGAGCGTCGGCGATCTCGATCTCCGCAAGATCGCCCGGCGTCCGGTGCGGCGCGTCGGTATCGTCGGCGCCGGCACGCTCGGCAGCGGCATTGCGCTCGCCTTCGTCAATGCCGGTTTCGACGTCACGGTGCGCGAAGTCTCCGAGACGGCGTTGGCCGCCGGCCTGTCGCGCATCGGCGCGGTCTATGACAGCGCCCTGCGCAAGGGCACGCTGTCGCGCATCGAGGCGGAAGCGCGCCTGGCGCGGGTAGCCGGCACGACGACGCTCGCCGATCTGGCGTCGTGCGATCTCGTCGTCGAAGCCGCCTTCGAGGATCTCGCCATCAAGCAGGCGATCTTTGCCGAGCTGGACCGCATCCTGCGGCCCGGCGCCATCCTAGCAACCAACACGTCCTATCTCGACATCGATGTGCTCGCCGCCGCCACGTCGCGTCCGCAGGATGTCGCGGGCATGCATTTCTTCTCGCCCGCCCATGTGATGAAGCTGGTCGAAGTGGTGCGCGGCGCCGAGACCGCGCCCGATGTGCTCGCCACGCTCTATTCGCTCGGCCGCGCCATGGCCAAGGTGCCCGTGGTCGTCGGCGTCTGCCATGGCTTCGTCGGCAACCGCATGCTGGGCGCGCGCAATGCACAAATCCCTCGTCTGTTGCTCGAAGGCGCGCTGCCGCACGATATTGACGAGGCGCACCGGCGCTTCGGCTGGCCCATGGGGCCGCTGCAGATGTGGGACATGGCGGGCCTTGATATTGCCTGGCGCAACCGCAAATTCCTCGGCCAGCACGAAGCCATCGCCGATAGCCTGTGCGAACAGGGCCGCTTCGGCCAGAAGACCGGCAGCGGCTATTATCGCTACGAGCCCGGGTCCCGCGAGCCGCTGGCCGACGGCGAGGTGACGCGCCTCATCGAGCAGCAGTCACGCGCGGCGGGCGTGACGCGCCGGTCCATCTCGCACGACGAAATCCTCGAGCGCACGCATCTGCCGATGGTCAATGAGGGCTGGCGCATACTCGATGAGAACGTCGTGTCGCGCGCTGCCGATATCGATGTGGTCTGGGCAAATGGCTACGGCTTCCCGCGCTGGCTGGGCGGCCCGATGCATTGGGCAGAGCAGCAGGGTTGGGGACAGGCCATTGCCGGTCTGAACCGCTGGCAGCAAACGCTAGGCGATGCGCGCTTCGCGCCTGCCGCCGGTCTCATCGCAGCCGCGACGGGGAGCGCCAAATGACCGAACGCGAAGCCATCCCCTTCGATGTGGTGATCGTCGGCGCCGGCCCGGCCGGGCTCGCTGCTGCCATCAAGCTCAAGCAGCTGGCCGATGCGAGCGGCGTCTCTCTGGCAATCGCCGTGCTGGAAAAGTCCGCCGAGATTGGTGGGCATATCCTTTCGGGCGCCATCATCGATCCGGCGGCGCTCAACGCGCTCCTGCCGGACTGGCAGGCGCGCGGCGCGCCACTCGGTCTCGCGGTCGCCTCCGACGAGTTCCGCATTCTCGGCGCGCAGCGGTCAGTTGCAATCCCCTCGCTGCTGCTGCCGCCGCAGCTCGCCAATCATGGCTGCTACATTGCCAGCCTCGGCAATCTCTGCCGCTGGCTTGGCGAGCAGGCCGTCGCCATGGGCATCGATGTCTTCCCCGGCTTTGCCGCCACCGAGATGCTCCACGACGAGACGGGTCGCGTCACCGGCGTCGCCACCGGCGATGTGGGCGACAGTCCCGGCATCGAGCTCCACGCCCGCTACACGCTCATCGCCGAAGGCGCGCGCGGGTCGCTGGCCAAGGGGCTGATCGCCCGCTTCGGCCTCGACCAGAACAGTGAGCCACAGCACTACGGCCTCGGCATCAAGGAAGTCTGGGAAATCCCGGCGGCGCAGCATCGCGCCGGCCATGTCGAACATCATCTGGGCTGGCCGCTCCGCGACGACACCGGCGGCGGTGGCTTCGTCTATCATGCTGAAGGCACGCAGGTGGTCCTCGGCTATGTGGTCCATCTCAACTACAGCAATCCCTGGCTCTCGCCCTTCGATGAGATGCAACGCTGGAAGACACATCCACGCCTGCGCACGCTGCTGGCAGGCGGACGCCGCATCGCCTATGGCGCGCGCGCCATGACCTCGGGCGGTCTTCAGTCGATTCCGCAACTGGCCTTTCCGGGCGGCGCGTTGATCGGCTGTTCGGCTGGCTTCATGAACGTGCCGCGCATCAAGGGCAGCCACAACGCCATGTGGTCGGGCATCGGCACGGCCGAGGCGGTGTTCGCGGCCCTAACCGCCGGCCGCAGCCACGATGCTATCGAGGATCTGCGCAGCACGCTGCTCGCTGGTCCTATCGGCGCCGATCTGCGCCCGGCGCGCAACGCCAAACCCATGCTGTCGAAATTCGGCACACGGTTAGGCACACTGCTGTCGGGCATCGATCTATGGGCTAACGCGCTCATCGGCCGCTCGCCCTTCGGCACCCTGCGCCACCCGGCGCCCGATCACACCAAGCTGCGCCTGGCGCAGCAATCGGCGCGGATCGATTATCCGGCGCCCGATGGCAAGCTCACCTTCGATCGGCTGTCCTCGGTGTTCCTCGCCAATCTGCAGCATGACGAGGGCCAGCCGGTGCATCTGCGCCTCCGCGATCCTGCCGTCCCGGTGCGCTCGAACCTACCGCTCTATGCCGAACCGGCGCAGCGCTACTGCCCGGCCGGTGTCTATGAAATCGAAACCGGCGCCGACGGACAGCCGACGCTCCGGATCAACGCCGCGAACTGTGTTCACTGCAAGGCCTGTGACATCAAGGATCCCGCGGCCAATATAGACTGGGTACCACCACAGGGCGGCTCCGGTCCGAACTATGCAGGCATGTAGCCGCGCGCGGCGACGGATAGGGATGGCGGTGGCAGATGTCTGAACGCGATTTGATGACGATCTATGGCTCCGGGTCGCGCTCGGCGCGCCGCCGCCTGTCGCTCGATGGCATCTGGCAGTTCCAGCACGAGCGCGGTCCCTGGCGCGAAACGGCGGTGCCGTCGGCCTGGCAGGCGCAGTTCCGCGACCTTACCGACAGCACCGGCCACGCCATCTACCGGCGGCGCTTTACCCGGCCGGCTCTGCATGACGGGCAGGAGCTGGCCCTCTGCTTCGGCGCCGTCAGCTATTTCTGCACGGTGGTGCTCAACGGCGCCACCCTCGGCAGTCACGAGGGCGCTTATCTGCCCTTCGAACTGCTTCTGCCGCCCGATCTGCTGCGCGATCAGAACGAGATCGAGGTTCACGTCACCCTGCCATCGGCTGATCGCGCGGCTTTCCCGGATTATCCCTTCGACGAGATCCCACACGGCAAGCAGTCCTGGTACGGCGCGGTCGGCGGCATCTGGCAGTCCGTCGCGCTCGAGATCCGCGACCCCCGCCGCCTCGTTTCGGCAGTGATCGACGCCGGTGCCGATCGCACCCTGCGCGCACACTTGCGCTTCAGCCCCGCGGCGCGGCAACTTCCGGCCGTGGTGCAGATCGTCGATGCCGATGGCGCGATCCACGCCAGCACGACGCTCACCGCAGCCGATGATGTTGCCCTCACCCTCTACGTCCCCGGCGCGCAGCTATGGGATATCGGCGCGCCACATCTCTATCGGCTGGTGGTCAATCTCGCCGATGGTGTCGACATCGTCGAAGAGCGCTTCGGCTTCCGCAGTGTCACGACCTCCGAGGGCCGCATCCTGCTCAACGGGCGGGCGATCCTCATGCGCGCCGCGCTCGATCAAGACTACTACGCCGATAGCCTTTACACCACGCCTGCTACCGCGTTCCTCGAGGATCAGGCCCGCAAGGCCATTGCACTCGGGCTCAACACGCTGCGCTGCCACATCAAGGTGCCCGATCCGCGCTACTATGACGTGGCAGATCGCTTCGGCCTTCTCGTCTGGACCGAAGTGCCGAACGTCGCCTCCTTCACGGCTCAGTCGGCGCGTCGCATGCGCGACACCCTGGCCGGGCTCGTGGCGCGTGATCGCAACCATCCCTCGATCATCGCCTGGACCATCATCAATGAGGATTGGGGCACGCGGCTGGTCGAGAATGCCGCCCATCGCGCCTGGCTCAAGGAGAGCTACGACTGGCTGAAGGCGCTCGATCCGACGCGCCTTGTTGTCGACAACTCGCCCTGCTTCCCCAATTTCCACGTGAGGAGCGACATCAACGACTTCCACTACTACCGCTCGGTTCCCGAGCGCCGGCAGGAGTGGAACGATCTGACGGCACAGTTCGCGACGGGCGCCGACTGGACCTATTCGCCCTTCGGCGATGCCGAGCGGCGCGGCGACGAACCGCTGATCGTCTCCGAGTTCGGCGTCTGGGGTCTTCCGGACCCGGCCCTCTTGCGCAGCGCTGATGGCACCGAGCCAGCCTGGTTTGAGAGCGGCGACCGCTGGGGCGATGGCGCCGCCGTGCCGCACGGCATGGAAGAGCGTTTTGCCGCTCTCGGCCTTGGGCGCGTCTTCGGCGGTTTCACGCGGTTCATTGAAGCGGTGCAGTGGTACCAGTTCATGAACCTCCGCTATCAGATCGAGCAGATACGCCTCCACCCGCAGATTGTCGGCTATGTCATCACCGAGCTGACCGATCTGCATTGGGAAGCCAACGGCCTGCTCGATATGCGGCGTAATCCGCGCGTGTTCCACGATGTCTTCGGCACCATCAATGCCGACATCGTCATCGTGCCGCGCCCGGCGCGCTATGCCGCCTATGCGGGCAGCACCCTCGCCATCGATCTGACCATTGCCACGGGCGGCGCATCGCTTCCCGCGGGCACGACGCTCAGCTGGAGCGGCGACGCCTCGGGCAGCATTGAAGTGCCCGCAACCGGACCGCTGGCGACGGCGCCTTTCGGTTCGCTCACTATGCAGCTCCCGCCCAGCGATATCAGTCGCATGGCACGCATCGACTTCACGCTGAAATCTGGCGACCAACTGCTCGCCTCCAACAGTTGCGACATCGCGCTTTACGCCGCGCGCCGCGTACCCAATGTGACGATCTTTGCCGAAGATGCCGGCATCGCGGCGTATCTTGCTGGCCTAGGTTATCGCAGCGCGCCAGAGGGGGCGGCCGACCTCATCGTCGTGCGGACGCTCGATGCCCGCGCCATAGCGGCAATCGAAGCAGGTGCGCGCTATCTGGTTCTGGCGGACGGCAGGCAACCGGCGCCAGGGTTGCGCAGCGATCTTACCTCGGCTGGCCCGGCGCATCTCGATGCGATTGAACTGGATGGCCGGCAGATGCGGATATCGTCGGACCACGCGCTCCCCAATCTCCGCCTGATCGAGCGCGACGGGACCATGTGGCGTGGCGACTGGATTGCCGGCTTCAGCTGGGTCGATCGCTCAGGGGCCTTTGCCGATATCCCCGGTGGACCGCTTTTCGATCTCTCTTTCACCTCGGTCGTGCCGCACTATCTTCTCGACGGTTTCCGGCCGTGGGAAGTGAACAATACGGTCAACCGCATGCACGCCGGCATCGTCGTCGGCTGGGCCCACAAGCCAGCGGCCATTGTTATCGAAAAGCATATTGGCGCAGGCAGCCTCGTCGCCTCGACGTTCCGGCTGATGAACGAGGCGCCCGGCGCCGATCCGGTTGCGGCCGCCTTGTTTGATGCCTTGATCAGGACGGCGTGCGCGGCGGCGCCCGCTGCATCATGACTAGCCCGCTCGGACCTCAAGCTGCCTACCAGCGCTTCCTTGGGGAAGGGCGCTTCATGCTGCAATACAGCCCCAGTGCCAATCGCTACGTTCTGTTCCCCCGCGTCGCGGTGCCAGGCACCGGCGAGACGGATCTGGAATGGGTGGAAGCGAGAGGGACGGGCACCGTCTACGCCGCCACAGTCACACGCGCGCGGAGCGGCGATTTCAACGTCGTCATTGTCGAACTCGATGAGGGACCGCGCCTGATGAGCCGTGTTGACGGCATCCTTGAGGTCGCGATCGGCACCCGCGTCGGCGCTCGTATCGCCGAAATCGACGGGGAGCCCGCCGTGGTCTTCGATGTGATCGGTGACCCGGTATGACCCGTTCACTTCGCGGCAGCGCCGCCATTGCCGGCATTGGCACCGCTGGGCTCGGCGAGGCCCCCGGTTTCTCCGCCATCGAACTGCTGGCCGAGGCGTCGCTCAAGGCCATCGCCGATGCCGGGCTCAAACTTGGCGATGTCGACGGCGTCTTCGCCGCAACGTCGACGCATGCTTTTCCCTCGATGTCAGTGGCAGAGCACCTTGGGCTGCATCCTACTTATTTCGACGGCACCAATGTGGGTGGGGCATCGCCGCAAATGCATCTGCTGCAGGCTGCCCTCGCCATTGAGGCCGGCCTCTGCAACGTGGCGCTGATCGCCTATGGTTCCAACCAGCGCACGGCCGGTGGCCGTCTTGTCTCGCTGGCCGAGCCGCAATGGCATGAAGCGCCCTACAAGCCCCGCCACCCGATCACCGCCTATGGTCTCGCCGCGAGCCGCCACATGCATGAGTACGGCACGACGCGCGAAATGCTCGCCGAAATAGCCGTAGCGGCGCGCGCCTGGGCCAACCTCAACCCGGATGCCTTTGCGCAAGGTCCACTCAGCATCGACGACGTTCTCGCGAGCCGCATGCTCTCCGATCCGTTGACTATCGCCGATTGCTGCCTCGTCACCGACGGTGGCGGTGCTCTTGTCGTGGTCGGTGCCGACCGGGCCCGTGGACTGTCACAGCCGCCGATCTATATGCTTGGCGTGGGTGCCGCCCATTGGCATCGAGCCATCAGCGCCATGCCCGACCTCACGGTGACCGCCGCGTCGCAAAGTGGCCCTGCCGCGTTTGGCATGGCCGGGCTCGGCCCGGCCGATATCGATGTGGCGATGCTCTATGACGCCTTCACGATCAATCCGATCTTGTTCGTTGAGGACCTCGGTTTTTGTCCCAAGGGGGAGGGCGGCCGCTTTGTGCAGAATGGGGCCATCGCGCCGGGCGGGCGGCTCGCCGTCAACACCAATGGCGGCGGCCTCTCCTGCATTCATCCGGGCATGTACGGCATCTTCATGCTGATCGAGGCCGTTACCCAGCTGCGCGGCCACGCCGGTGCCAGGCAGGTCCCGGAGGCCGCGATTGCCCTAACGCATGGCAATGGCCTTACCCTTTCTGCGCAGGTCACGGCTATCCTGGGAACAGCCGCCGCGCTGTAAGGCCAGACCGCGCGGCGAGAGGTGGATGGTGGTGCAGATGCGAGCGCCCTCTGGAAGACTCGAGAGCTCGGCAGACCCCTGTGCGATCGCGGTGAGATGGCCGCTACTCCGCGATCACCACGTTCGTTTTGGCGTGCGCCTTCTCGAAGTCTGAAATCCGGACCTCGACGCTGACGATCCATATCCCCGCGCCAGGCAGGATGGCATCTTCCGCGTGCCAGCCAGTAGCGCCCATCACGCCGACGATTTCGAACTTTTCCATAGTTAGTTCGGGCTTGCTGAAGAAGACCCGGATGGACAGCGCGGGTGCCGCCTCGCCGTCCTTGCCCGAGAGGGCAACGTCGAGAACATTCGGCCCTGTTCGGGCGGGGTTGATGGACAGCCCTCCCGTGAACTGACCGCTATCGAAATCGAGATCGGCGTGTATTTCGCTGCTGGCCACAGCCGCCGCCACAGCTCGTGGCGGCGCGGTGAAGCGCCAGCCGGCTGCGACCCCCACAATGGTTAAGATCAGTACGACCTCAAGCAGGATCGATGCGCGGAGATGCCGGATGGCCATATGCTCGCCGGCCACGACCCGCACAGTGAGGAACCAGCGGTTCCACGCAGCAGCCGCAAACAGGACAACGAGCAAGAGCAGCTTGGCGACCAGCAGATAGGTGTAAGGCGTCCACCAGGATGGACCTGGAGGCCCGAGCTGGATGACGGTCAACGTGACGCCCGAGACTACCAGTGGCGCGACGACGTAGGGGATGAAGCGCGAAAAACGCAAGAGCGGGGGCTTGGCTGTCGCGCTTGCCTGGCGGAGAAGCAACGCCAGCGGCAGTAGTTCGCCCGCCCACCACGCGATGCTGGCCACGTGAAGAAAGACCATGCTGCGCGTCAACCAGCGAGGATCGGCAGAGCTGGCATGGCCGCTGAGCGACGCGGTCAGGCCAATGGCGACCAGCGATGACAGCGAGATCCATCCCGCCAGATTGGGGCGACGCGCCAGTATGGCCACGCTCGCAAGCGCCATTGCCACGAGTGCCGCCAGAGCGCTTGCTCCGTAGGCGCTGGACGCTGTCGTTTCCCATACTTCGGGCACACCAAAATCGGCAAGCGGCCGGCCGAGAGCATCAAGGCCATGCAAGGGGAAAGTTGCGATCGTGGCCACAGCGCCCACGCTCAATGCGGCGATCGCTACCCGGCCGGCCAGCAGCGGGAGCGCGGCGGCGACCATGCGAAAACCGCTGCTGCCCGCCCCGAGGAGCAAAGTCGCAAGCATTATGCAGCGTGATAGCCAGAGCAGACTGCGAACCGCCGCGTCGGATTCTGGTTCTGCCGCGGGAGGCGCCTCGCTAGGGGCGCCAATTGAAAAGATCACCGTGCCCGAAATGGGGTGTCCGTCGCTCGACGCAGCGCGCCACGACAGCATATGTGTGCCGTTTGCGAGCCCCGACGGTAGCGTCACAACGATGCGGTTGCCGTCAGCCAACGCGGCATCGTTTGTCAGTGCCGTTCGAGTCCCATCGACATCGATCAGATGCACCGCCAAGGCACTGGCCGCCTCGCTGAAGGTGAGGACGATTTCGTCCGGCGCGGTCGTCAGGATGGTGCCGGTCGCAGGCTCGCTGGCAATCAGTGAGGCATGCCCAAGCGCCGGCGCCGCCCCGAGCAGAAACAGGACAACCAGCAGCAGGGCACGGATAGCTCCGAGTTCGCTGCCGCTGGTTGCTCGCTTATGCAAGTGCAGTCCGCCTACTGATGGTGTCCCGCTGCGGGCTGAAGCTCGACCGACGGCGCCGGAAATTCGGCCTCCGCGTCGCCGGTCGTATCAATCCAGGCGTCCTCGACATCTCCACACTGCTGCAGCACAGGGAAGTAGAACTGCGTCCCCACCTCGAGCTGCGCGCCGAAGGTTCCCCGGAAGGTGAACTCGTCGAACTGGCCGTCCGGCAGTTCACCGCCGGACCAGACGATCTCCTTGACGCCTTCGGTCAACGTCGTTCCGTGGCTGTCGAACGGTGTCGCATATTTGCCGGTGACCGTTTCGAGCTGCCAGCCAGCCTTGGGCATGGGGCGGACATTGTAGAAACCCTCGGGGATCTGCACCCGCACCTGGGTCGTGGCTGCTCCGGCGCAACCGTGTCCCACCACGAGACTGCCACGATAGGTCGTGCCGATCGCGGCCCCCCGGGGTGTGACGCCGATATGAGCCAGGGTGGGACCGGTGAGCCCCACCAGCATTGCCGCAGATATCAGTATCCGGTTGAGCATTCGATCTCTCCTAGTGGCCGCTGTCGTTGTCGTTCGGCGGGGCATTGAAGATCTCGGGGTTCTCCGGTCCCTCGACCATCAGATAGCCTGCCAGACCCCGCTCGGCGCGCGACAGCGCGTGGTCGACCAGCACGAAGCGGCCGGGGACCTCGCATTTGAACTCGACGATATTGGCCGAGCCAGGGGGCACCGAGATGCTCTGCACGTTGGTGATAGGCTCCGACGTCACCGACCCTAGCTGGTACGCCCTGTCGAATATCTCCCCGATGACGTGGAAGCCCGAGGTGAAGTTCGGTCCGCCGACGCCGAAGAAGATACGGACTGTCTCGCCCACCTTGGCCTTAAGCGGGTAGTGGTCGGTGAGAGCGCCGACGTGGCCGTTGAAGACGAAGTATTCTGGCCGCTCATTGATGAGCTTTTCGTAGCTCTCGGTCAGCAGGCCGCTGCTGCCGAAGGCCTCCTCGGTGTAGATCTCGCCCTGCATTACGTAGAATTCGCGGTCGACCGGCGGCAAGCCTTCCTCAGGCTCGACCAGGATCAGGCCGTACATGCCCGCTGCGATGTGCATCGCTACCGGCGGCACGGCACAGTGATAGACGTAGATCCCAGGGTTGAGGGCCTTGAACGTGAACGAGCGAGCTTCGCCCGGTGCGGCAGTCGTTGCGCCGGCGCCGCCACCCGGTCCGGTGGCCGCATGGAAGTCCACGTTGTGGAACATCCAGCTATCCTCCGGATTTTTGAGATGCACCTCGACGGTGTCGCCTACCCGCACCCGCACGAACGGGCCAGGGACCTTGCCGTTGAAGGTCCAGAACCGGAACGTGCTGTTGTTGTCGAGAGGCGCCTCGACTTCCACCGTCTCGAGATCGACACGCACCGTTTCCGGCGTACGCCGGGTGATCGGCGGCGGGATGTTCGTCGGGTTTTCGGCGACGTCCGCCATGTCAGGATGGGCCGGATTGACCGAGTAAATGCGGTTGCTGAGGCTGCCGCTCGGCGTCGAATGAGCGGCAGGCATCAGCTTGGCGGCAGGCTGCCCGGCAGCGTGGTCCGCATGCTGAGCAAGTGCCGCGTCGGCCGCGAGCATTCCGCCGATGGCGCCTACCGAGCCAACGATGAGGCTCCGGCGGCTGAGGACGCCATCCTCGGCTTCGGGTTTGGTGTTCTGATTGTTGTCCGTCATCTTACTGCTCCTGCGCTTCGGCGATGAGTTCAAGCAGACGGGTCTTGCCCTTCCCGGGTGCGCCATCTGCCAGGGTCGCATCCGGAGCGCCGGGTGTGCCAACCTGGATCAGGCCGACCATGCCGAGCGAATAGTGAGGCAGACATTTGTAGGCGTAGAAGCCAGCCACATCGAAGGTCACCGTGATCTCTTCGTTGATTTTGCCCTTCCAGGTGACCGCGCCATCGGGCAACTTGCCGGCAATCGCCTCGGTATTGTGTCCCTTGTCCTGTGCAATGAAGGTCACGGTGTCGCCGGGCTCCACCTTGAGGAATGCCGGTTCGAACTGCATCGGCCGCCCGTCGGTATCCTTGTTGAGCATGAGGACCTGATGATCGGCCGCAAAGGTGGCCGTCGGGATCGTCAATAGTGCTGCGAGACCGAGTGCTGCGAGCGCTCTCATTTTGTTTCTCCGATGTTGTGAAGCTGGGCTTCGAATGCTGTCTAGACGAGCACCCGGTCCCGTTCTTTGATCCGGCGCAAACAAAACGCGCTGCGAAGACTTCCGCCTTGGATGGGCACCGCGCAGTCCCTATAGTGGCTCGGCAAGTCGCGCCTGCCCCCTGGCCGTGCCAGCGGCCCGCCGGAGGAGATTCAGTTTCGTGGCTATGACCGTTCACCGCAGCCTCGTCGCGGCCGTTCCCATGTTTGCTGGGATGAGCGAGGCCGAGCAGGACGACATTCTGGCCCGGGCCAGCAGTCGTCACTATGCCGGCGGTACGGTGGTGTTCGAACAGGGCATGCTGGCCGAGAACTTCTATGTCCTGTTGAGCGGGCGGCTGCGGGTGACGCAGACAACCGCCGAGGGGCAGCAGACGATTGTCCGCATGGTCAATCCCGGAGACCTTTTCGGTATTGCCCGGGCGTTGCGGCGCACCGACTATCCCGGCACGGCACTTGCGGTCATCGATAGTGTGGCCCTGCAATGGCCGATGACGGACTGGGATAGCCTTGTGGAGGGCCATCCCAGGTTTCTTGCCAACACGATGCTGGCGATGGGCCAGCGGCTGCAGGAGGCGCATACCCGGCTACAGGAGTTTTCCACCGAGGAGGTGGAACGCCGGGTGGCTCATGCGGTGCTGCGCCTGGCCAATCAGGGCGGCAGGAAAGAAGCGGATGGCATCCGCATCGATTTTCCGATCTCGAAGCAGGACATCGCCGAGATGACGGGGACCACGCTGCACACCGTCTCGCGCATCCTCACCGCCTGGGAGAAGGCGGGAGTGGTCGAAGGGGGACGACAGAAGCTCCTCGTCCGTGAGCCGCATCGCTTGTTCCTGATCGCGGAAGGGAACCAGCCCGGGCTCCTCTGACCCTGATGCCGGCAATCGCGGCCTGCAGCTCGGAGAGCAGCACGTCCAGCGGCAGATGATGTTCCGCCGCCGCCTCGACTGGTGTCTGAAAGACGCCGATCGGGCATCCCACGCAGTGCATGCCAAGGTCGATAAAGACACCCAGCGTGGCTGGCCAACGCCGCATGATTTCCGCCACGCTGAGGTCGACCAATTCCGTGTCAGCCATTGCCGCCTCCATGGGGCACACTGGCACCGCGATCTCCTCCGCTCTTTGCGCCAGGTCAAAGTTCCCACGGCAACCAACCGCGTAGGGTGGAGCAAAGCGCGGGATCTTCGATGACGGAACACTCGGCGGATAAGCGAAGCGGCGGCATTCCCCGGGGCATTGCCACAGATGGGCCGGCGGTCCTCTCTTATGGCTTCCGCCCGTTCTTCCTCGTGGCCGGAATCTTTGCCCTCATCGCCATGCCCCTGTGGATTGCGGCGCTGGTGCTGGGCTGGCCGATCGGCGGCGCCCTCTACGGCCCGGTATGGTGGCACGGCCACGAAATGTTGTTCGGCTATGCGGTCGCGCCGCTCGCCGGGTTCCTGCTGACGACCATTCCCAACTGGACCGGCCGGCTGCCGGTATCGGGCATCCCGCTGCTCGGGCTGGTGGCGCTCTGGGCGGCGGGCCGCTTCGCGATGGCCTTTCCCGATGGGCTCGGGATCTGGCTGACCGCGACACTCGACGGGGCATTCCTGCCGGTGTTTGCGGTGATCTGCGCCCGCGAAATCATTGCCGGGAAGAACTGGAAGAATCTCAAGGTGGCGGCTGTCCTCAGCGTGCTGGCCTTGATCAATCTGGGCTTCCACCTCGCCGTTGCGACCGGCGGCGACGCGTCACTGCTGTTCCGCGCGGGGATCGCCGTGTTCGTGGTACTGATCGGCATCGTCGGCGGGCGGATCGTGCCGAGCTTCACGCGCAACTGGTTGGTGAAACAGGGCGCGGTGCGCTTGCCCATCCCCTTCGGCCGCTACGACGTGGCCGCCATGGTGGTGCTGATCGCGGCCCTCTCATGCTGGACGGTGTTGCCGCACGGGCTGCTAACGGCCGCGCTTGCCGCCGTTGCGGCGCTTGCCCATGCCTATCGGCTGCTGCGCTGGCGGGGGCTGGCTGCCGCCCGCGAGCCGATGCTGGCCGTGCTCCACCTTGGCTATGGCTTCGTGCCGGCGGGGCTCGTCGCCATCGGCCTTGCGGCGCTTGATCTCATCAACGGGACGTCGGCGCTGCACATTCTGACCGTCGGGGCGATCAGCAACATGACGCTTGCGGTGATGACGCGGGCCACGCTCGGTCATACGGGCCGCCCGATCAACGCCTCGCCGGTCACGCTGGTGGCCTTTGCTGCGTTGTTCCTTGCGGCGGCGGTGCGACCCTTCGCAGAAATTGCGCCCGACCACTATCTGCTCGTGCTTGGCCTGAGCGGCATCGCTTGGATGATCGCGTTCTCGCTCTACACCATCGAGTACGGCGCCATGCTGCTGCGCCCCCGTGCCGGGCGGAAGGCGGCATCGTCGCCAGTTCCTGGCACATCCACATTTGAGGAGAGGAAAACCTGAATGCCCAGACGATCATTAGTGCTCGCTGTCGCCGGCCTTGTCGCGACAGTGGCTCCGGCAATGGCCGCGGATGAAATGTTGTCCGGCAGCTTCGCGCTGGCGGGGGGTGAGGCGACGGTCGAGGGGCATCTTGCGGTGACGGAGACGGCGCCGCTGAGCCTCGAGCTGGAGCTGACCTACACCGATGCCGGGATCGGTGAGCCGGTCACCGCCTTCACCGAGGAGCTGACGCAGCAGCTGCATCTGCTGGCGGTCGACAGCAGCCTGACGCATCTCGTCCATGAGCATGTGAAGGCGGCCACGGCCGATGGGCGCTTCGCGACCGGGATGCAGGTACCCCGGCCCGGGCTCTACCACATCTATGCCGACGCGGTGCCCGAGGGCAGGGGGCAGCAGGTCGTGCGGTTCGACGTGCAGGTTGGTGAGGCGGCCGCCGATATCGCTCCGGCGCCGCAGCCCTTCGCGCTCGATGCGCTCATCGCTGTGCCCATCGGCGACTATGAGGTGACGATCGACGCGCGGGAGGCACAGCCTTATGTCGAGGGCGCCTGGCACATCGCCATCAGCAAGGCGGGCCAGCCCGCCACCGACCTCTCGCCCTATCTGGGCGTTGCCGCGCACGCCATCCTGATCCGGGCCGCGGACCTTTCCTATGTCCATGCCCATCCGACCGAAGGCGGCGCGGACACTGGCCACGACGCGCATGCGAGCGGTCATGCCCATGCGCCCGCACCGGCCGAAAACGCGCATGCGGGGCACGCGGCGCCGGCAAGCGTGGCGCCTGAAATGACGCTCCATCTGACGCCGCCGGGAGCCGGCCGCTACACGCTGTTCCTCGAATTCATCGGCGGCGGCGAGATCCAGACGCTGGCGGTGCCGCTGGAGTGGCCCGCCAGCTGATCCGCGCGCTCGCCCGGGCAATTGCTGTTGTGCGGGCGAGCGGAAGCCGCCACCGGCCCGCGCCGGCGATGTCAAGGAGCGTGGCCCTTCCCGTTGCAGGGGAGAGCGAGCAGCGGCGAGGCTGGCCCCGTCGCGGTAGTCGGCAGTGTGTGAGGCTCGCGCCTCGCCGCTGCAACCGGGTTCTAGTCCGGAACCTGCCTCTGCCGGCCAACTTGACAGCGGCGCGCAGCACTGTCTGGTCGGGTTGCGCCGTGACCGGCGCTCGCCTTCCATCCCGGGCGGTGGTCACGCCACCCGGCAGTGCCGGACCCCGGGAGCAGGATTTCTCTCCCACGGCCTCGGGCAGTCCCGGCCTGATGCGGAGCGACCCCCACACCACCCGGCCTCCCCCCACGACCCGTTCGTCTCGACTCCGCTCAGTGCGGGGGGATGGGTGGACAATACACCCGCTGGAATCGACGTGGATAAGTTCGCCAAAAAACGGGGTGTGTTTGCGGGAAGTTCTAGGCGGGGCAGGGGGATAGGGGGCGAAAGGTGCTAGTGGAGTTAAGGGGTAGCGATCCCATGTTGCGGTGCTCAAAGTTCGACCGGTTGGTCTCGCATGGCTAACAAAGGGCCAGAGTCTGCGGTTGAGCGGGGTACACCGAACGACCGCCGCTAGCCGTGAGCGGAAGATAGGACTGTTACAGCCCTCGCTACGCCGTCCTAGAGTGCACCATTCTACTGGCCTTGGCCCGGCCCCCTCGACTAAAATGCAGGCACTTTGTGGCGGGGGACAACAGCGGAATGAAGCGCGACGAATACGCTTTCGGTGACGATCAGCCGAAGAAAGACCTCAAGGATGATCGACTTAGCTATGCGCCCTTTTCGGGACGGCTGGCCAACGTAATCGTCAACATGAGTGTGCCCAACGGCTACGTCATAGGGCTCCACGGCAAGTGGGGTTCGGGAAAGACCACCGTCGTCAACTTCATCCTGGAGCACCTCAAAAAGCATAACGAGGGGGCCCGCGACCAAACGCACAAGGTTGAGCACATTGACTTTAGGCCATGGATCGTTTCTGGCCATCAAGACCTTATGGCCGCGTTCTTCAAGCTTTTGTCCGAGCAGCTGAAGCCAAAAGAGGGCAAGGTCAAAGGGGCTTGGAACATCGGCATGCGAACTGCCGCAGAGGGGTCGGACAACTTGGTCGATGCCGCAGCGACTATGGCCCTGACGGTCGACCCAAGCGGCGGCGTGATCTCTGGTTTCGCCAGCAATATCGGCAAGAAAGCGCTTAAGTCGGTACTGGGGAAGTACCTAGACACGCCGAGTTTGCAGAAGGCATATGAGGACCTGAGGAACCAGCTCACCAGCAGCGGCCGCCGCTTCCTCGTCACCATCGACGACATCGACCGCCTCGGGGACGAGGAGATCAAGTCGATCATGCAGATGGTGAAAACCATCGGCCGACTGCCCAATGTCGTCTACCTGCTCGTCTACGACCGTGAGATCGTCTACCAGGCCCTCGACGAGAAGGTAGATAGGGTAGGGCCGCGGTTCGCGGAGAAGATCGTGCAGCAAGAAGTTGAGCTCCCGCTGCCGAGCAAGAACGCCCTTCTGACCTTGCTTGATGAGGAGATCAAGTTCATCACCTCGAACGGCGACGTTTCTACCAGATGGCAGTACATCGTCCGGGACGGCGTTCACCGTTGGATCAACTTCCCGCGCGACGTCCTCCGGTATTCAAACGCCCTGAAATTCGCTTGGCCGGCGTTGAAAGGCGAGTTCGATGCCCAGGACCTCGTCGCCGTCGAGGGTATTCGACTCTTCGACCCCATAGCGTTCGACTGGATCCGTCGGAACCGCGACTTCCTGTTCGATGAAGGCCGGTACTTCATCGGCGCTGAGGATGAGCGGAAGGCAAATGTCGAGGCGCTGAAGGCGTCCCTTCCCGCGGCGACGGTGGAGCCAATGATCGAGCTACTTACGGTGCTTTTCCCATCGCAGGGCAAGTGGTTCGAGGGTGACCGGTACATGATCCGCGAAAACCATGCCGCCGCCCAGGCCCGGCGTGGCATCGCAACCGAGGCCGGCTATGACTCCTACTTTGCCCTGCGTCCCAGCGTGGACGCGATCCCAAAGAGCACCGTCGACGCTGTTTTTGATAATCTGGACGACGAGAAGAAACTTACGAGTGCCTTCCGCACATACATTGGCAAGAACAACAGCCGCGGCCGGGCGATGATTGGGCTCTTCCTGAGCGACCTGCGGTTTAGGTTCGGGGTTAGTCCGCAACCACAGCCGACCCAGGCGCTGCTCAACGCCCTGATAGCGATCGGCGAAGAGGTATTTGCGCTGCCGTGGCGCGGCGAGATGTTCGCGGTCGAGCCGAGTGGCACTCTCCGCTTCCTCCTAAACGACCTGCTTGAGAGTTGGGGGCTCGAGGAGGCTGGCATGCACCTGATCGCCGCATTCGAGCACTCGAACTCAGCCTTCATGCTCGCTGACATTTATGTCGATCGCGGCAGGGAACTCGGCGTCTTTCCAAGTGACGGCGGCGGCAGAAGTGTCATCAGCAAAGAGGATTTCGAGAGGCTTGGCGCCATTCTGATGCCCAAGATCCAAGCAGCAGTCGACGACGGTTCGCTCGTCAGTGCCCCGTTCTATTGGGACGTTGCGCGCACATGGAAACAGCTAGGCGATCCCGCCAACGTGAAGTCGTGGCTGCGCCTGGGCATGGACAGGGATGGCAAGTTCACAGCCAAAGTCGTCAAGGGAATGGTGACGCAGAGCTTCTCTGGCGATGGCATCCGGTACACCTATCGGAAGGACCCTGACGAGGACCTTTACGATATCGACGCCACATACGAAGCTGCAAAGCGCCATCTGGAAAAGTCGAAAGACCTGATTGAGGATGAACGGTCGCTTCTTAAGGCGCTGGTAGACGGTGTTGGCCGCATCCGTGCAGGCACTTCGCTAGACCCCTTGGACGAAACCGAAGCTCGATGAGTCCGCTTCTGGCGCTCGCCGGACATTTCACTGCGGCCGGTCTGGCGGAATGCGCCGCTGCCGTACGGCGGTTCCCGGCACCATTCCATCACCCACCCCTTGCGCGAAGCGGCCGCGTCACCGCTACCGATGTGGCTCCGTCCCCCCTCACCCCTCCGGGATCCACACCACCATCGAGCCTTTGCCCCTGTTGGCCCAGAGGTAATAGGGGATGGCGGTGAGGCTCGACGCCACTTCGCGCGGGGCTGAGGTGCGGTAGAGGTCCTGCCAGTCCGTGGGGTCGATGGCGCGGGCGGGGGCGGTGAGGGTGATGGCGCCGTTGAAGAGGTCGGGGCGCTGGGTCGCGTCGAGTTGGGCGGTGCGGGGAAGTTTCAGGCGCTGCACGGCGCCGCCGGGATTGTCGGCTTCCTCGACGCAATAGACGAGGGGGCCGCGCTTGAGGGCGACGCGGCCGATGTCCATGTTGACGCCGGGATGGGCGTAGAGCCGTTCGGCCGGCATGGGCAGGTCGAGCGTGACCACGTCGCCTGCGGTCCACAGCCGGTGGATGGTGACATAGCCATTGATGGGCGCTGCGGTGACCGGCTGGCCGTTGATTTTGAGCTGGTGCGAGCGGGCCCATCCGGGGATGCGCAGCTTGACGTCGAAGCTCGCCGGCGCCGCCGGGTCGATGGCGATGCGGATATCGCCCGACCAGGGATAGTTGGAGGTTTCGCGGACCGTGACGCTGGTGCCGGCGATGTCGCGGCTGGCGGAAATGCCGCCATAGATGTGGAAGGCGATTCCATCGGCGGCGGTCGAGATGAAATAGCCGCCGACCGAGGCGACGAGGCGGCTGACATTCATGGTGCAACAGGGGCAGGTGTGCCAGTCCCAGCGCTCGGCGGCGCCGTTGCTTTCGAGCGGATTGGCGTAGAAATAATGCTCGCCGTCGCGGCTGAGGCCGCTGAGCGCGCCATTGTAGAGGGCGAGTTCGAGCACATCGGCATATTTGCCGTCGAGATCGAGATGCAGCATGCGCTGCGCCCAGAAGATCAGCGCCACCGAGGCGCAGGTTTCGGCATAGGCGGTCTGGTTGGGCAAATCGTAGTCGAAGGTAAAACCTTCATTGTGCGCCGAGGGGCCGAGACCGGCGGTCACATACATCTTGGTGACCATGACGTCGTTCCACAGCGTCTCGCACGCCTGCTTGAGGGCGGCGTCGCCGAGCTCGGCGGCGAGATCGGCCATGGCCGAATACATGTACATGGCGCGCACCGCGTGGCCGACCACCTTGGTCTGCTCGCGCACCGGGCGATGCGACTGCGAATATTCGTAATTGCCCTGGGTGTAGCGCTGCACCTCCCAGCCCTTGGCCTCGCGCTCCTGCCGCTCGGTGTCGAAGAAGTGCGGCGGCTGGGTGCCGCGCTCATTGATGAGGTAGGTGGCGAAATCGAGATGCTGGCGCTCGCCGGTGAGGCGGTAGAGCTTGATCAGCGCGATCTCGATTTCCTGGTGCCCGTCATAGCCGTGCTTCTGGCCCGTGGCGGGCCCGAAAGTGCGGCAGATGAGGGCGAGATAGCGCTCCATGATGTCGAGCCAGCGGCGGCGGCCGGTGGTTTCGAAATAGGCGATGGCGCCTTCGAGCAGATGGCCGGCATTGTAGAATTCGTGATTGTCGCGGAGGTTGGTGAAACGCCGTTCCGGCTCGCGGCCGAGATACCAGCAATTGAGATAGCCGTCGGGCGCCTGGGCGCGCTCGAAATCGTCGATGACGGCCTCGATGCGCGCCTCGATCGCCTCGTCGCGGCGATGCGACAGGGCATAGCTCGCCGCCTCGATCCATTTGCCGACGTCGGAATCCCAGAACACCTGCACGGAAAAGCCGTTGGCATGGCGCGGGAAGCGCAGCGGCGGCGGCGGCTGCGGCAGCTTCAGCGAATCGAGGATGCCGTATTCGCCGAGCTTTTTGTGCTGGCTCGGGATGGTGCGGGTAAGCACGGTCTCGAGCCGCTCGCGCCAGAACGCGCCTTCGAGGCGCACATCGACGAAACGCACGGGATGGTACTGGCTCATTTGGGCTCCGTTCCGGGCGGCAGGGCGCCGCCTTCTGGGTCTTGAGACGATTGGCGGATGACGAGGCTGCAGGGCAGGCGGCGGATGCCGCGCCGCTCCTCGCCCGCCATCAGGGCGAGCAGCGCTTCGCCGGCGGCGTGGCCGAGGGCACTGAGGTTCATGTCGACGCTGGAGAGCGGCGGGCGCGCGGCGAGGGCCATCACGTCCCAATTGTCGAAGCCGACCAGCGCCACCTCGCCGGGGATGGAAATGCCGCGCTCGCGCAATTGCTCGATGGCACCGCGGCCGAGCTGGTCATTGTCGCAGAAGATCGCATCGGGGCGCGGGCGGGTGCCGTCGAAGAGGGTGGTGACGGCCTCGCGGCCCCAGGCCTCGGACCACGGGCCGTTGAGGCTGAGGGCAGGGTCGTGCGGCAGGTTCGCGGCGGCGAGGGCGGCGCGATAGCCGGCGGCGCGCAGCCGCACGGCGTCGAAGCGCTCGGGGCCGGCGATGTGGGCGATGCGCTTCCGGCCGAGGCCGATGAGGTGCTCGACAGCGAGGCGGGCGCCGCCCTCGTCATCGGGCACGAGACAGAGGGCGCTGTCGTCATCGGCCTGCGAATAGACGTAGACGATGGGGAGGCCCGGAACGAGCGGGCCGAGGGCGGGGCGCTTGTCGGCGCGGCGGGCGGTGACGATGAGGCCGTCGATGCGCTTGCGCATCAGCTGTTCGAGATGCTGGCGCTCGCGGGCCGGATCGTCGGTGGCGTTGCACATGAAGACAGCGATGCCCTGGTCGGCGAGCTTTTGCTCCAGCGCCTCGACGATGGGGAAGCTGAACCGGCCGAACGAGTCGTTGGTGATGAGCCCGACGGTCATCGAGCGGGCGCGATGGAGGCTCTGCGCCAGATCGTTGGGCCGGTAGCCGAGCTCACGCGCCGCCGCCAGCACCTTCTCGCGCGTTTCGGTGCGGAGGTGCCCGGTGCCGTTGAGGGCCTTGCTGGCGGTGCCGATCGAGACCGCCGCGGCGCGCGCCACATCATTGATGGTGAGGCCCCGCCGCCCCGTCCGCACCGGCCGTCCGTCGCTCATTATTTCACCGCCCCGCTGAGTAGACCCGAGACGTAATATTTCTGGAGCAGAAGGTACACTGCAACACATGGAATGATCGACACGGTCACGCCCGCCTGCAGCATGCCCCAGTCGGTGCCGCCCAGCATGTTGACGGTGCGCGAGGCGGCGAGCACCAGCGGCAGGGTGAACATCTCGCCCTTGTTGAGCATCACCAGCGCGCCGAGGAACTCGTTCCACGAGGTGATGAAGGCGAAGAGCGCGATCGTGACGATCGAGGGGATGACGGACGGGATGCAGATGCGGGTCAGCAGCTGGAAACTGTTGCAGCCATCGATCACGGCGGCCTCCTCGAGCTCGCGCGGGATGGCCTCAAAAGAGTTGCGCATGATGTAGAGGCTGAAGGGCAGCTGGATGGCGGTGTGGATGATGGCGAGCCCGACCAGCGAATTGGTGAGCTTGAGCTGCGCGAACATCAGGAAGATCGGCGTCAGCAGCGCCTGGTAGGGGATGATGAGCGCCGTCAGCAGGAACACGAACAGCAGTTCCTTGCCCGGGATCGGGAAGCGGGCGAGCGCATAGCCGGCGGGGACGGTGAGCAGCACGGTGAAGAGGATCGCGAGGAACGCCGTGGCGAAGGAGTTGAACAGATAGCGCGGCAGGCCGTGCTGATAGTCCCAGAGCTTGGCGTAGCTTTCGAGCGAAAAGCTCTGCGGGAAATAGGTCGGCGGGATGGCGGCCGCTTCGGCCGGCAGCTTCACCGAGGCGGTGATGGTGGCGTAGATCGGCAGCAGCATGATCAGCGCCAGCGCGATCATGATGGCGCCGAGGAGATACTTCGTGCGCCCCTGCCAGAAGGCGGCGAACAGGCCCGGCCGCATGGCGGCGCGCTCGATGGCGGTGTCGGCGGTGACGGTGCTCATGCGTGGCTCCTGCGCGTGGCCAGCATCTGCACCAGCGTGAACAGCAGCACGAAGACCGCGAGGATCAGCGACAGCGCCGCGCCATAGCCGAGCTTCAGATAGGGGAAGGAGTTGAGATAGATGAAGAACACCGAGGTCGCGGTGAGGTTCTGCGGCTGGCCGGCGGTCATGATGTAGAACTGGTCGAAGGCAAGCAGCGAGCCGATCACCGAGATCAGCGTGACGAGGAGGATGGTCCGCAGCGTCAGGGGCAGGGTAATGGAGCGCACGCGCTGCCAGCCCGACGCGCCATCGACCAGCGCCGCTTCATTGACCTCGGTCGAGACCGCCTGGATGGCGCCGACGAACAGGATCATGCCGAAGCCGAGCACCTTCCACACCACCGAGATGATGATCGCGAAATTGGAGACATCGGCATTGACGCCGAGCCAAAGGATCGGCGTCCGGATGAGGCCGAGATCCCTGAGGATGGTGTTGATGAAGCCCGCATCGGCGGCGAACAGCCAGTACCAGAGGAGGCTCGAAGCGCCGAGGCCGATGACCACCGGCAGGAAGACGATCGTGCGGGTGAAACGCTGCAGCGGCGAATTGCCGGCGACCAGCAGGGCCACGGCATAGCCGCCGATCATCAGGATGGGCGTGATGATGGCTGTGTATTTGAGGGTGAAGGTGAGCGAGACCCAGAACTGGCGATCGCTGAACGCCTTGGTGAAATTGTTGAGGCCGACGAATTTCGGCGGCGAGATGAGCGTCCAGTTGTTGAACGACACCCAGATCATCTGGGTCAGCGGATAGACGGTGAAGAGCGCGACGAACAGCAGCGCCGGCGTCAGATAGAGCAGGCCCAGCCATTTGCTTCTGGGAGAGGAATACATCGAACCCGCCTTGCGACTTCCGGCCGGCCTGGGCCGGCGCGCCAACACTAGATGCTGAGGGAACTGTTCAGCCAGCCCCGGGGATGGTCGCGGCCCTCTTGCGAGATGCCGCGACCGATGACCGCCCGGGAGGCGGTTACTCCGCGGCGATGGCCTTCATCTGGGCCTTCGCATCGGTGATGATCTGATCGATCGGATCATCGGTGTAGTAGACGCGCTGCAGCATCTGCAGCCACGGACCCTGCGGGGAGTTGATCAGCTCGAAGAATTTGAGCGTGTAGGGGGTCCGGGCGACATCGAGCGCCGAGGCCATTTTCACGACGCGCGGGTCGGTGAAGTACTGGTTGTTGGCCATGTCGCCGCGCGTGGTGAGGTTGAGCAGCTTGGCATAGCCTTCGACCTGGACTTCGTCCGAGAGGATGAATTTCATGAAGTCCACCGCATCGGAAACACGCTTCGAGCCCTTGGGCACCGTGACGATATCGCCGCCGGCGAAGGACGCCGCCGAGCCGGGCTCAAGGCCGGGCAGGAACGTCACGCCGACATTGTTGAACAGATCCGGGTTCTGCGCCTGCAGCAGGGACAGGTTGAAATTGCCCGTGCCCATGATGCCCACCTTGCCCGACCCGAGCTGCTCGGCGAAGGTCGAGCCGTTCTCGGACTGGTTGGCCGGATTGATCAGGCCGTCCTTGTGCATCTGGCGCGCCCATTCGAGCACCTTGGCGATGTTGTCGCCCACCAGCGGCTCGTCATTGGCATCGAGCGGCTCGATCTTGCCGCCCGACGCCCAGATCAGCGGGCCGAAGGTGAAGATGTTGCAGCCCGCGCAATTGCCGGGGAGGTAGTAGCCATATTTGCCATCGCCGAGGGCGGTGATCTTGGCCGCCATGTCGTGGATGTCCTGCAGGCTCGCCGGGCCGACTTCCGGATCGAGGCCGGCTTCCTTGAACAGGAGCTTGTTCCAGTACAGCACCGACACGTCGGCATAGAGCGGCACGCCATAGAGGCGGTCATTGTAGGTCGAGACGAGGATGTGGCCGGGGCTCGCGGTCTTGAGCGTGGCGTCGTCCTTGAAATAGTCGGTGATGTCCTCGAGCTGGCCGGCTGCTTCGAATTGCGGGCCATAGATCAGGTCGAGCCCCATCAGATCCGGCACTTCGCCCGAAGCGATCGCCTGGGCGAGCTTGGGCACCATTTCGGAGTGCTCGATATAGGTGAGAACGATCTTCCGGTTGGGGTTCTTCTCGTTCCACATCTCGACGAGCTTATCCACCATGGTGGCGTTGCCACCGGTGCGCTCCCACATCTGCAAGTCCTGGGCGAAAGCGCCCATCGGCGTGGCCGCCAGCAAGGCGGCGACCGCCACGGCGGCGCTTATCATCAGCTTCGGCAATTTCATCGGTTCCTCCCTATTGCCAGCTCATTCTGCCGGTCCGCAAACGGACTCCTCCCGGCATCCAGAAAAGCTTTTCCGAGCCTGAGCCATCGTTTGGCGGCTCGGCATGAGCAGCCAGTGTGACGAAGTCGGAAAAGCTTTTCTGAGCGGCTTTTTGCACGGTTTGGCGCAGTTGGCAAGCCTGTTCGGCTTCTAGCTGACGCGGGCGCGGCGGCGCGCGGCGAGGGCGTCGAGGAGGGCCGCCCAGACCGTGACGAGGACGATGAGCCCGATGGCCAGGACCGGCGTCCACCACCATTGGCCGAGCCGGAAGCCGAACCAATAGCGCAGGCCGAAGATCACGAGGTTGGACACGAGCAGGGCGGCGAGCACATGCCGGCCGGCGCCGAGCAGGATCGGCGGGATGGCGATGTGTCTGGCGGTGAGGCGCGACAGGCTGAGATAGACGAGGAGGAGCAGGGCGGGGCCGATGATCCACAGCGCCGTCGGCGGGAAACGGCCCGGCCAAGTGAAGTCGTAATAGACGAGATACAGCGTGCAGAGGCCGGTGGCCGCGACGGCGAGGACCCAGTCGACGGCGAGCGGCCGCTCTGGATGGCGGCCGCAATAGATGCCGATCAGGAACCAGGGCAGATAGGGCAGGAGCGGGAAGCTGGCGAAGTTCGTGGTGCCGAGCAGCGTCGCCAGCAGCGGCAAATCCGCACTGACGACGAGTTGGGTCGAGGCGAGGCAGAGCAGGGCCGTCGGCACGAGGAAGTACCAGGCGCTGCCGATGGCGACGAGCAGCGGCCGCGCCAGTGCGATAATCAGATAGAGCGTGAAGAAGCTCGCGAGGAACTCGCTCCAGCCATAGAGGCGGCTGAGTGAAAGAATGTTCCACAGCAGGTCGGGCGTGAGATTGGCCCGCTCGACCAGCAGCATGAAGGCCAGTTCGGACACCCAGGTGGCGACGAGCAGCAGGAGCGCCGGCTTCAGCCGTGCCCACCACGATTTGGGCTGGCCGCGCGACAGGCCTATGCCGAGCCCGAAGGCGAACATGAAGCCCGAAAAGGTGATGAGGTTGACGACCTCACTGACCACAACTGCCGGCAGCTTCGGCCGGAAGGCCAGGAGCTGGATGCAATGGGCCGCGATCATGCCCCAGACGAGCAGCGTCTTGAACAGATCGAGGTCGGCGGCCCGGCCGGGCCGGCCGACCTCGATGGAGGCGGTATCGGTGGTCAAATGACCTGGCCGAACGCGACGCGCAGCGCCTTCTGGCGGGCGATGTCGAGCGCCTCGGTGGGCACCGCTCTGCTCGGCTGCCAGATGATGTCGCGCAGCTTTTCGACCGGCAGCTTGGGCTTGCGGTTCTCGTCGTAGAGGCCGTTGGTTTCCTGCTGCGTGTCGGTGATCTGCGTGTAGCAGAAGCCGGCGAGGTCGGGGCTTTCATAGATGGCGTCGAACAGCGATTTCATCATCGCCAGATATTCGTCGTCGCTCTGCGCCGTGGCATAGCCGAACCACGCCTTGCCCTTCGCCGGATGGATCGACAGGCCGCCAAACTCGGTGAGCATCACCGGCTGGCCGCGCTTGTCCTCGGGGTTGAGCAGCAGGCGCTTGCGCGTGGGGCGCATCTCGGTGAGCGTCTTGGCGATCGCTTCGGCCGAACCATAGCGATCATCGAGCTGCTCGCGATACTGCGTGTAGTCGTGGAGGCCGATGATGTCGGACTTGGTGTGCTCCCAGCCATCATTGGAGATCACCGGGCGCATCGGATCGATGGCCTTGGTGAGATGGTAGAGCGAGGTCGCGAAATCCTGCTGGTCCTTGCGCAGGCCAATGTCGGTGACGCCCCAGCTCTCATTGATCGGCACCCAGGTGACGATGCAGGGGTGGCTGCGGTCGCGCTTGACGGCGCTGAGCCATTCGCGTGTCAGCCGGTCGACCGCCAGCGCATTGTACTCGTAGGCATTGGCGATCTCGCCCCACACCATCAGGCCGAGCTTGTCGGCCCAATAGAGGAAGCGGGGATCCTCGATCTTCTGGTGGATGCGCACGGCGTTGAAGCCGAGCGACTTGATGAGCTCGACTTCGGCCTTGAGCGCATCGGCACTGGGCGCCGCGAGATGCGATTTCGGCCAGAACCCCTGTTCGAGCACGGAGCGCACGAACATCGGCTTGTCGTTGAGCAGAAACCTTCCATGCGCAAAGCCGACGCTGCGGAGGCCAAAGTAGCTCTGCAGCGTATCGCCGGCCTTCGAGTCGCCGTCGAGCACGGTCGCTGTGACGTCGATGAGGTTCGGATTGTCCGGCATCCAGTAGAGGTCGCCGCGATGCACGCCATTCTGCGCGGCCGGGATGACGATGATTGTCTCCACATAATTGCCGCTCACCATGACGCGCTGCTGGGCCAGCACTTCGCCGCCCTTTCGCAGCTGCACTTCGAGGAAGCCGCGATGCGCCTGGTTGAGCGTTGCCTCGACCTTGACGCTGCCCTGGACGAGATCGGGGGTCAGCTGGAAATCGGCGATGTAGGTCGCGGCGACCGGCTCGAGCCACACGGCCTGCCAGATGCCCGAGGTGCGGTCATACCATATGGCGTGGGGTTTCGGTTCCCAGTCCTGCTTGCCGCGCGGCTGGGTGATGTCGCGCGGCTGGTCTTCGGCGCGGACCACGACGATCTGCTCGCTGCCGGCAGCGAGGCTCGCGGTGATGTCGGCGGAGAAGGGCGTGTGGCCGCCCTCATGGGTGGCGACGAGGTCGCCATTGACCCAGACGCTGGCGCGATAATCGACGGCGCCGAAATGCAGCAGCAGGCGCTGGCCGGGGTGGGCGCTGACGGTAAAGCTGCGGCGGTACCACAGCACCGGATGGAAGCTGGTGTCGCCGATGCCCGACATCTCGGATTCGGGCGGGAAGGGGACAGTGATGGTGCGGTCGAAGCGGGCGGCATCGTCCTGCCAGCGCTCGTCGATGCCGGCGTTCGCGTCGTCATAGGCGAACTGCCACTGGCCGTTGAGGTCGACCCAGGCCTCACGCTGCACGCGGGGCCGGGGGTGGAGGGGGTGGGTGTGGTCGCTCATTGTCTTCTCCGCCGGCGCGCGCTGGGCTCCCGCTGCGCCTCACAAAACAGGGGTGGGATCGGTGGCGCCGGGAGGAACATCTACCGATCCCGCCTAGCCGGCCCGAGGGCCGGTCACCGCCGCGCCGGGACGCGGCGGAAAATCAGCCCAGCTGCACCCGCACCATCTGGTACGAATAGGCCGGCAGCTTGCCGCTGAGCGTGCTGCCATCAACCGCAATGCCGCTGCCCGCCTTGGGTGCAACGGCGTTCTGGTTGCCGAGCGTATTGGCGATCTTGAGGTCGGCATGGGTGATGACCTGATGGTCGATCACCCGCGCACTGCCGCCAAATCCCTTGAGATCAAGCGACAGTTCAAGCGCGTCGGTGGCGTGGCGGTTGACGGCAAAGAAGGTCAGCGTCTTGGCAATCTTGTCGTGCACGCCCGAGATATCGAGATAGGGCACATTGTCGGCCACGTCCGCATCATAGCCCGGGCAATCGACGCTGAGGTTGAGCGCGGTGCCGCGGCCGAAGATCGAGGCGAAATAATAGGGGTAGTAGATGGTCTGCTTCCAGGCCGCGCCACCGGGCTCGGTCATGATCGGCGCGATGACGTTGACCAGCTGCGCGATGCAGGCGATGCGCACCACATCCGAGCGGCGGATGAAGGTGTTGAGGATGCAGCCGACCTGCAGGATGTCCTCGAAATTGTAGGCATCCTCGAGCAGTCGCGGCGCATGCGGCCAGCCGCCCTTGCCATCGAGCACGGCGCGGTCGGCGGCGTTGGAGTGATACCAGACGTTCCATTCGTCGAAGGAGATAGTGACCTTCTTCTTGGAGCGCTTCTTGGCCTGCACATAGTCGATCGTCGAGCCGACGGTGGCGATGTAATTGTCGAGCTTGTGGTTGAGCGCCAGATAGTTCGCCGTGTTGTTGGTGCGGTTGGCGAAGTACATGTGCAGCGAGATGTGGTCGACCGAGTCATAGGTGTGCTCGAGCACCACGCGCTCCCATTCGGGATAGGTGGGCATGTCGGCATTGGACGAGCCGCAGACGACCAGTTCCAGCGACTTGTCGAAGGCCCGCAGCGTCTTGGCGGTCTCGGCGGCAAGCCGGCCATATTCGTCGGCGGTCTTGTGGCCGACCTGCCAGGGGCCGTCCATCTCGTTGCCGAGGCACCAGAGCTTGACGTCGAAGGGATCGGCGCGGCCGTTCTTCTTACGCAGATCGCCCCAATAGGAGCCGGTCGGGCCGTTGACATACTCGACGAAATTGCGCGCCTCATCGAGGCCGCGCGAGCCGAGGTTGATGGCCAGCATCATCTCGGTGCCGACGGTCTGGCACCAATCGTGGAATTCGTGGACGCCGACGGCGTTGGAGTCGGAGGTGTGCCAGGCGAGGTCGAGGCGGGTCGGGCGCTGCTCGCGCGGCCCGACGCCATCTTCCCAATTGTAGGCCGAGACGAAATTGCCGCCCGGATAGCGCACATAGGGGATCTTCAGATCACGGACCAGTTGCGCGACGTCGCCGCGCATGCCGTTCTTGTCGGCGGTCGGGTGATCGGGCTCGTAGATGCCCGTGTAGATCGCGCGGCCGAGATGTTCGAGGAAGGCGCTGTAGAGCCGGTCGTCGATATCGGAAACCGCAAAGTCGCGATGCGCCACAACGCTCGCACGCATAGTCCTCTCCTCCCGCGAACCCGAAGTTTTGATTTATATCGGGTAATTGGGCTTATTGGAGCCGAACTCCCCGGCGCTCGTCAAGAGCGGATTTCAACAGTGAACCGCAGTCGGACAACGTTGCTGACCCATGTCGGCTCGGAGTGGCGTCGTCACGAGTTTTCCACAGGCCGCACTTATATGACATGTGAAATCATGGAGATACCGCCGGCGCGGTGCCGCCAGCGCGCCGAGGCGGTCGCGGCGGGTACCATCCATATCGAAGGTTCCGGAGAATAGCCAAACTGCATCCGGCAACTTGATCCACAGATCGGGTATTGATCGATTTTTTTGATGTGCATATGGTTCACATCAGCGCGCGGTGGGGCAGGAGGAGATTGCCCACCCGCGTTGTCGGGACGCCGGCACGAAATGGCGCCCGATCGTGCAACCTTGGGAGGATATATCGTGATCCGCAATTTCGTAAGGGCCGCGCTGCTCAGCACGGCACTGGTTGGCACCGCCGTTGGCGGCGCGCTGGCGCAGGAGACTGTCGTCTGGTGGGACTTCCTGGGCGGTGGTGACGGCGTCCGCATGAAGACGCTGCTCGAAAAATTCGCTGCCGAGAATCCGGACATCAAGATCGAGGCGACGACGCTGGAATGGGGTACCCCGTTCTACACCAAGCTGCAGACCTCTGCCGCGATCGGCGAAGGTCCCGATATTTCGACCTACCATCTGTCGCGCATTCCGCTCGGTGCCTCGACCGGCACGCTGAGCCCGATCACGGCTGAAGAACTGGCCGCCGCCGGCATCAACGCCACGGACTTCGAAGATGCCAACTTCAAGGCCGGCCAGTCGGACGGCGCCCAGTATGGCGTCCCGTTCGATATCCACTCGGTCGTGCTCTACTACAACAAGGACAAGCTGGCCGCGGCCGGCCTGCTCGGTCCCGATGGTCTGCCCACGGGCCTCGACGGCGTCGACAACTTCAAGGCGGCGCTGCAGAAGCTCAAGGACGGCGGCTCGGAATACGGCGTCTCCATCCACTCTGCCGCGGGCGACAGCCAGTGGCGCATCATGTACTCGCTGTTCGGTCAGCAGGACGGTCAGTTCCTCACCGATGAGGGCTTCCTGCCGGGCGACAACCTCGACAAGGCCGTCAAGGCCACTGCCGTTGTTGCCGACTGGGTTGCGAGCGGCCTTGCGCCGTCGCAGACCGAATATCCCGCGTCGATCGCCCTGTTCACCGGCGGCAATGCCGCGATGCACATCAACGGCGTGTGGGAAGTCCCGACGTTTACCGACCTCGCCGCCAAGGGCGAACTCGGCTTCGAATGGGGCGCCATCCAGCTCCCGACCTTCTTCGACCATCCCGCGACCTGGGCTGACTCGCATGCCTTCGTGATTCCCAATCGCGTCGGCAACGAACTCACGCCCGAAAAGCGTGCGGCCGTGCTGCGGGTCATCCACTGGATGAACGAGAACTCGACGTTCTGGGCCACGGCGGGTCACATCCCGTCGTACAAGCCGGCTCGCGACAATGACGAGTTCCGCAACATGCAGCCGAACGCCGTCTATTCGAAGCTGGCCGAAACCGCCGTGTTCGACCCCGTGTCGACGCTCGCGGGCGTGGCCTCGCCGCTCTACGACGCGATGGGCAACTACCTGGTCCCCGCCGTCAACGGTGAACTCGACGCGCAGTCGGCCACCGAACAGATGCGTGACGACCTCAACGGCCAGCGCTAAGCTTCTGGCCTGACTATATGGCCGGCGCCTCTGGTGCCGGCCTACCACCTGCCATCGGGAGGAGGCACGACGTGGCCGTTTCAGACGCCTCAGGCGCCACAACTGGCGTTGCTCGCAAATCCAGTCGCTACAACTGGTCCGAAGTGATCGTCGCGGCGTTGTTCGTCCTCCCCTTCATTGTCGTGTACGGCGTCATCTTCGTCTGGCCGACGATCCAGATGGTCTGGCTCAGCCTGCACAATGCGCCGCTGATCGGGCCCGGCAAATGGGTCGGCTTCGACAATTACGTGAAGCTCTTCAAGGACAGGCTGTTCTCGGTCGCGTTCTGGAACACCGCTTACTTCGTGCTGCTGACCGTCGTGCCATCGACGATCCTCGGCCTCCTGATCGCCCTGGGCATCAATCGCCTCAAGGGCTGGGCGCAGTCGGCGATCCTCGCCTGCTTCTTCATTCCGCACATCCTGCCGGTGTCGGTCGTGTTCCGCATCTGGGGCTGGATGTTCGACAGCCAGTTCGGCATCCTGCAATATCCCATCGAGGCTATAACGGGCGACCATCTTCCGGTCTTCCGCACGCTGCCCCTGTTCATGCCGACCGTGGCGTGGATCACCATCTGGTGGGGCGTGGGCTTCAATATCCTGCTGTTCATTGCGGGCCTCCGCAACATCTCGCCCGAGATCTACGAGGCTTCCGAGCTCGACGGCGCGACGCGCTGGCAGCAATTCAGCCGCATCACCTGGCCGCTGATCTGGCCGGTCACCGTGCTGGTGCTCACCATCCAGCTCATCCTGCAGTTCAAGATTTTCGACCAGGTGTATCTGTTCGGCAATGGCGGGCGCGTCGACGCCACCATGACGCTGGTGCAGATGATCTTCCGCAACGCCTTTCAGAAGAACATGGGCGGCTATGGCGCGACGGTCGCCGTCGTCCTGTTTGCCATCATCGTGATTTTCTCGGTGCTGCAATACCAACTGCTGCGGGCCCGGGGAGGCGAGAAATGACCGCCATTGCCACAGACGACGCTCTCGTGACGTTGTCGCCGCGCCGCCGGCGCGTCATCAAGACCCTCGATATCGTCGGGCTCATCGCGACGCTGGTTACCCTTTTGGGCGCCATCATCTGGGCGTTCCCGCTCTATTGGGGCCTGATCACCACCCTCAAGGTCGAAAACGACATCGTGCAGCCGGGCATTGACCTCTGGCCCCGCCGCTTCTCGCTCGAGGCCTATACCCACGTCCTGTTCAACACCAAGATCGGCACGTGGTACATCAACTCGCTGGCCACCGCGCTTGGAACGACGTTCCTCGTCGTCTTCATCGGCGCCCTGTCGGGCTATGCGATCAGCCAGCTGAACTTCCCCGGCCGCCGGATTCTGTGGTGGCTGATCCTTGCGAGCTTCATGATCCCGATCCCGGCGCTGATCGTGAACCACTACGTGCTGATGGCGAATTTCAAGCTCATCAATACGTGGATGGGCGTGATCCTGCCGCAGCTGATCGCGCCGGTGACGGTGATCATCTACAAGCAGTTCTTCGACAGCGTGCCCAAGGAATTCCGCGAGGCCGCCAAGATCGACGGCGCCAATGAATTGCAGCTGTTCTTCCGGCTCTATCTGCCGATGAACTGGGGCATCACCACCGCGCTGGCCATCATCGCCTTCATCGGCGCCTGGAACAATTTCCTCTGGCCGTTCCTCGCGGTGACCAAGGAGCAGGCGATGAACGTGACTGTCGGCATCACGCAGGTGACCGACGCGTTCGGCGTCAAATATGCGCGTGACCTCGGCGCGGCCATGCTGGCCGGCCTGCCGGTCGCCATCATGTACCTCATCTTCCAGCGCCGTGTGACGCAGGCAATCATGTTGACGGCCGGCATCAAGGGCTAACGCACAAGAACAACAAGGATCACTACCGGCATGGGCACCGTCGATCTGCAGCACGTCACCAAGCGCTACGGCAATGTGGAGGTGATCACCGATCTCTCGCTCAAGATCGAGGAGGGCTCGTTCACCGCGCTGCTCGGTCCGTCGGGCTGCGGCAAGTCCACGCTTCTGCGCATGATTGCGGGGCTGGAAGAGATCACCATCGGCTCGTGTTTCATCGACGGTGTCGATCAGACCGAGACGCCACCGTCCAAGCGCGGCACGGCGATGGTATTCCAGTCCTATGCGCTCTATCCGCACATGACGGTGCGCCAGAACATCGCCTTCTCGCTGTCGCTGGCCCATGCCTCGCGGCAGGTGCAGGCGCAGCAGGTGGAGCGCGTCTCCAAGATGCTGCAGCTCGACCAGTTGCTCGACCGCCGCCCGGCGCAGCTTTCGGGCGGCCAGCGTCAGCGCGTCGCCATCGGCCGGGCGCTGGTGCGCGACCCGAAAGTGTTCCTGTTCGACGAGCCGCTGTCGAACCTCGACGCGGCACTGCGCTCGCAGATGCGCGTGGAGCTGGCCAAGCTCCACCAGGACGTCAAGACCACGATGATCTATGTGACGCACGATCAGGTGGAGGCGATGACGCTCGCCGACAAGATCGTGGTGCTCGACAAGGGCGTCATCAGCCAGCAGGGCTCGCCGCTCGAGCTTTACAATCAGCCGGCCAACAAATTCGTCGCGTCCTTCATCGGCTCACCTGCGATGAACTTCATTGCCGCCGAACTCGGCAGCAAGAATGGCAACGCCTATACTGTGACGCTGCCCGGCGGCCACAGTGCGAGCATTGCGACGCGCGGCGGCACGGCCAGCGGCAACAGCGTCGACGTCGGCGTGCGGCCCGAGCATCTGCGGCTCGGCGCGGCCGGGGCGGCGGGGACCTCGTTCGACGGCAAGGTGGGCATTGTCGAGCAGCTCGGCAATTCGACGCTGCTCTATGTCGATACACCGGCCGGTACGCTGATCGTCGAAGCCGAGGGCAACCTCAAGGTGGCGGTCGGCGACAGCGTGGGCCTGACCCTCGATCCGTCGCGCTCGCATCTGTTCGGCGCCGACGGCAAGGTCATCTAGCGCTAGCCGCCATTACCGAACAGGCCCGCGATCTTGCGGTCGATGTCGTTGCTCGTGCCGGCATTGCTCGGCCACGCGGTGGTGTGGATGCGCAGCACGATGTCCTGGTCGTAATTGCCAAAACCGCGGCCGAAGATGTTCACGCCGCCGGGGTTCTTGGCATTGTCCTTCATGCCGATGCGGAAGCGGATGGAGTGGTGGTTGGCGACGTCGAGATCCTTGAGCGACACCGGCGAAATCTTGACGCCATCGACATAGGTGCCGTCGCGCGCAATGCGCCAGGTCTTGAGCATGCCGTACTGGCTGCCGCGCAGCGTCCACCATGCCGGCGTATAGACGCCGCGCTGGTCGCCGAAATCGCCGGGGCTGGTCCAGGTGCCGACATCCTGCTGGTTGACCCAGACGGTGATGTCGCTCGGCCAGTCGGTGGCGGTGCCGGGCACTTCCGACGACAGCTCGACGGAAAATTCCAGCGCCTCGACGCCGGTCTTGGAAAGGCGCGCATTGTTGGGGAACTGGTATTCGACGAAGCCGCGCGTGAACCACATGAGGCCGGCGCGCATGCGGCTCGGATCGAGGAAGGTGTCGGGCACGTCGAGCAGGCCAATGATGCCTTCGGTCGAGCAGAGGCCGCAGGGTGCGCTGACTTCGCAGCTGGTGTAGAGGCCGACGGGCATGGCCACTTCGATGATGTCGGGGCGCGTCGTCGCGACGTCTTCCTTGAACATCACCAGCACCTCGTCATAGACGGCGCGGCAGATCTTCTGGTTGCCCTTTCGCGCCTTCTGCGTCTCGGTCTTGATCAGGCCGGCCTCTTCGAGAATCTGGAGGTTCGACGAGACGGTCGATTGCGGCAGCTCGAGCAGTTCGGCGATGTCGTTGACGTTGAGGCCGCCGCGCTGGTGCAGCGCCTTGAGGATCTGGACGCGGACGGGCGAGGCGAGGCCACGCAGCACGTCGGGCCGCTCTTCAGGATCGACCAAGAGGAAGTTGCGGCTCATGAAATGGGTTCTCGGAAAGCATGATACATATCAGCTTTCGTGAGGGCTTCCAAGAAAGCGCCTGAAAAATCAATGCTCACGGCGGCGGCGACAGCTCCGGCCAGCCATCGGCGGTCCAATTGAGCGGCACGATCTGGAGCTTGGCCACGCCGAGGTCGTCGCCATCGTAATAATGGTAGACGAAGCGGTCCGCCACGCCGGCCACCGGCTCCTGTCCGCCGGGCCCCAGATAGCGGCCCATGGCGGCCTGCAGCGGGCTGGCGCCGGCCTGAAGCAGCGGCGTGCCATCACGGCCGAGATAGGGCCCGGTGATCGCCTCGGCGCGGCCGACCATCATGCGATAGGTGCTGTCGACGCCGGCGCAGCAGCGATCATAGGAGACGAAGAGGTAGAAGCTGCCCTCCCGTTCGATGATGGCAGGGGCCTCGATGACGCCGCCGCCATACCAGGCGAGATCGTGCACGGGCGTATCCGGGGTCAGCAGCTTGCCGGTCGCCGGGTCGAGTTCGCGCAGCTTGATGCCCGACCAGTACGAGCCATAGGTCAGCCAGGCGCGGCCGTCCGACGTGTCGATGCGATAGGGGTCGATGGCGTTCCAGTCGGAGCGCGCATTGCTGCTCAACACTTCGCCCTGGTCCACCCAGCCCTCGCCGGGTTTGGCCGGGTCGAACGCATCATTGGTCATGAGGCCGATGGTGCTGACATTGAGCCCGAACATCGACACCGAATAATAGAGGTTGAGGCGGTCGCCATGCTTGCTGACCGAGGGTGCCCAGATGTTCTGGCTGGTGTATTTGAGCACGTCCCGCGTCCAGCGCGGCACGCCCTTGCCGATGGCTTCGGCATTGGTCCAGTTGATCCCGTCGGGAGAAATCTTGAGCTTGATCGCGCCGCGATAGAGCCCGCCTTGATCGCCGGTCTGGAACGACACCCAATGCCCGTCGACGACGATGATTGAGGGGTCGTGGATCTTGACGTCGCCAGCCATGGCGGGGGCAGGGGGATAGTCCTGCGCGTGGGCGACGGCGCCGATGAGGAGCAGGGCGGCAGCGAGGACAAATTGCTTCATCAAACGAAAACTCCCATGGCCGAAAAAGTGTCCAATGAACGAGCGGGCAATGCAAGGCATGAAGGGGCTCCGGGCGGCCTTGCGGCTCCCGGTTACGCGGGTGCTCCATCCGAGGGGATGGAGCGAGCAGCGGCGAGGGCTTTGCCTCGACGCGGGTCGTCCGCAGTGGGTGAGGCTCGCGCCTCGCCGCTGCAACCAGGGTTTCCTCGGAACCGATGATCTGCCGGAATCTCTCTCCACGTCCGGCGGTGGTTCAGATGCGCCGCCCTAGCGGCTCATAACGCACCTGCTCGACAGGGCTGGTAACTGTCCCTGCCGTCCACCGTGCCGCCAATGGCGGACACAGCCTCGATCCCGGGTTTTGTAGTGGCGAGCGACCCCGCCCCACCCGGCCTCCCCCTCCCAGATCACTCGTCATGA